>CAYNAR010000007.1:0-67075 GCA_964395625.1 uncultured Gammaproteobacteria bacterium
TAGAGCAAGCGACTGAAAATCGCTGTGTCGTGAGTCCGATTCTCACCCTCGGCACACTATGGTTTTGGATATGACCTTTTTTCTACTGCGAATTCCAAAATTGGGTTAGAATTTTTTAGTTTTTTTCACCGTATGTCAATACGGTTCAAAAAACAGCAAAAATTCTATCTCCAATTTTGAAACTCTCGTAACGAAAACGGACATATCAAAAACCATTTTTAAAACTTTCTGCAAAAAAATATCCGCAAAAAATAGATTGTTTCTTGCGGGTTAGTTGCCAAAAGCTGCTTGGCGACGATAAGGCAGGGGCGAAACGGGGTATGGCCTAATTGGCTATGGCGCCTGCTTTGGGAGCAGGAGGTTCTGGGTTCAAGTCCCAGTACCCCGACAATGGAGGGAATAGCGGACCGATTTTCGGTTCGCACCCCGATATCGATATAAAAAAATATGCCAAATATAAAATCAGCGAAAAAAGAGCTTAGAAAGGCTTCAAAGAGAAGAGTTTACAATGTTGATATAATCAGCAATTTGAAGGATTCTTTAAAGAAGAGCCGCAAGGCTATCGAAGCCAAAGATGCCAAGGCCACCGAATTGGTAGCCAAGACATTGAAGGCTTTCGACAAGGCCGCCCAGAAAGGCGTCATCAAGAAGAACACTGCTTCTCGTGGCAAGTCCAGATTGCAGGTCAGATTGAATTCCTTAAAAGCCAAGAAATAAGCTATAGAAAAGACCGCCTTTTTAGAAGGGGCGGTCTTTTTTTGCACAGGTTCTTTATATGAAGAAGTTTTTTTTACCGCTGGCCATCCTCTTAGTCTGGTTGTCCGTTTCAGGGATAATGCTTTTCGTCTCTGCTGCTCCGGATGGTTTGGAGATAGATTTTTTGGATGTCGGCCAAGGAGATTCCATTCTGATAAAGACGCCTTATGGCCAGAATATTTTGATCGATGGCGGGCCGGATGATTCGGTTTTAGAGGAATTGGCGAAACACTTGCCTTGGATGGAGCGACGTTTGGACCTCGTCATTTTGACGCATCAGCACGAGGACCATCTGGCCGGGCTTTTGCCGGTCTTAGAGAAGTATCAAGTCGACAAGATAGTCTACAGTTCGGCGTCCGGCACTAAGGCGATGGCCGAAGCTTGGTTTTCCGCGATAGATTATGAGGGTGCCGAAATAATCAAACCGCTTTTGCATGAAGAGATATCCTTCGGGCAGGGTTGCAAGATGAGGATCATTAATCCGTATTATTTTTACGGTGGTAAGGACCTTAACGAGTATTCCTTGGTGTCTTTCTTGGATTGTGGCACGAAGGCCCTGTTTCTTGGCGATGCCGGCAAAGCCGTCGAGAAGTGGTTGCTCGACAACAATGAAGAAGTTTCGGCCGAGATATTGAAGGTCGGACATCATGGATCGATCTCCGCTTCCAGCGAGGAGTTCATCGAAGCCGTCTCTCCTTCGTGGGCGATAATCCAAGTCGGCGATGGTAATTCGTACGGCTTGCCTAAGGCGGAGGTGGAGCGTCGTTTGCTTCGTGTCGGCGCGCAGATCTATCGAACCGATCAAAATGGCACAATAGAGATGAGTCTGCGCTCCGGAGAACTTCTCTTCGAATAGACTTTCATTTTTACCTATAAAGATTTATAATATTAAAAAATAAGCTTTAATATCAACAAATATGGGCATAACCAAGAGAGAGAGGACTTTAGTCATCGTTAAGCCGGATGGCATCCAACGTTCATTGGTCGGCGAGATAATCGGTCGTTACGAAAGGACTGGTTTGAAGTTGGTGGCGATGAAGATGATGACTCCGACTGAAGATTTTGCGGTCAAACATTATTATGACGTTGGTGGCGATGAATGGTTGGAAGCGGTCGGTGCCAAAGCGCGTGCGGCCTATGAGCAGAAAGGAATGCAATCACCGTATCCGACTAACAAGGACAACGGCTGGGCGGTTTTGAAATCGAACGCCAAGTATCTTTCTTCCGGACCGGTCGTTTGCATGGTTTGGGAAGGCAATCAGGCTTGCGCCTTGGTTCGAAAGATCACCGGCTCGACCGAACCACTATCTTCCGATGTCGGAACTATCCGTGGAGACTTCACCTTGGACTCTTATCAGTTGGCCGATATTGATCGTCGTAGCGTCCGCAATCTGATTCATGCCTCCGGTAATCCCGAGGAATCGGCTAAGGAGATACCTATCTGGTTCAAGGATGATGAATTGCAGAACTATATGAGCATTCAAGAAAGAATCCTTTACGATGTCGACCTCAACGGAATACAAGAATAATATTCTAAGGATCGCGTCCGCCGATGGCCGGGCGCGATTTTTTTTGTGGAAAAACACCATTGACAAAGTCGTTTAAAATGATATCTTATGTCTGGTACCTTAAGTAAAACAAAAGGAGGACAAAGATGGAGAATCAAGAACAGGTCTTGATTGGTGTCGGAGAAAGCGAGCAAACTTCTCGAAAAAACGAAGACGGCTTGAACATTGATGTTCTTGGCGAAGATTCTTCCTTTTTTCAGGATGGCTTTCCCGTGACGTAGGCGACATGGCAGAGGCCGTGTTCGATTTCGCTCGCCAGCATTTGGCGGGCTTTTTTATTGGCCTTGTCGGGGCTTGTATTTTTGTTTTTTTATGCTAAAATTAGTTTGTGAGTCAAGGCTATTGGTGGTTTTGGAAAACCGTCGAAGAGGGCCTTTTTTTCTTTTTCACGGAATCAAATGTTGAAGATACATTCTTTGGAAACTTTCGGTACGCACGAAGGACCCGGCATAAGGCTGGTTATTTTTACGCAAGGGTGCAATTTTCGCTGTGCCTATTGTCATAATCCCGATACGATAAAGATATCCGGCGGTCGAGAGATTCCCAATAAAGAGATAATTTCCATGTTGGAGGAGCAGAGACCTTATTTCGCCAATGGTGGCGGTTTGACGGTTTCCGGAGGCGAGCCATTGCTTTGGGCGAAGGACCTGATTTCTCTGTTTAGGGAGGTTAAAAAGAAAGGTTTCGACATCTCCTTGGATACCAACGCCAGTGTAGACACCGCGGACGCTAAAGAAGTTTTCGACCTTTCCGATCTGGTAATGATGGATCTGAAACATTTCGACGACGAGACGCATCGCGAGCTTGTCGGACAGAGCAACGAGAAGGTCTTTAAGATGATCGAATATCGCGAAAAGACCGGTAAGCCTTTCTGGATAAGACATGTGTTGGTTCCCGGGTGGAGCGAGAAGAATGACTCTCTTGAAAAAATGGCTCAGTATTTGAAAAAATTTAAGCATTTGGAGCGTTTAGAAATTTTACCCTACCATAATTTAGGAGAATATAAATATAAAGAACTGGGCGAGAAATATCGTCTCAAGGGCCAGAAGCCGCCGAGTAGCGACGAGCTGAAGGCTGTTGAAAAGATTTTCGCCAAACTTTCCGTGCCTGTCGTAATAAGGCACTAAAATAATATGTCAGAACTCAATTATTTTTCTCCGCCGGAAATGTCCGCTGGGGCATCTCTTGCGGCTTATAAAAAGATTTCCTTCTCGTCGGCCAAGACTTTTTCCTTGGCGATTTTGGGAGGGGCCTATATCGCTTTCGGTGGAATGTTGATGGTCATGGCTTCGGTCGGAGCGTCCGGCGTGATGCCGTTCGGTGTCACGCGCCTGTTGATGGGCTTAGTCTTCTCCATCGGTCTGGTCTTGGTGGTCATCGGCGGGGCCGAACTGTTCACCGGTTCGACGATCGTCGCCTTGTCGGCCATAGAGAAGAAGGTCTCCTGGGGTGCGGTGCTCAAGAATTGGCTCTTGGTCTATTCTGGAAATTTAGTCGGAGCCTTGTTCGTCGCCAGTCTGGTAGTCTTGTCCGGTCGTTGCGGATTCGGAGATGGCGCACTGGGAGCGGCGATGATTAAGACGGCCGAGTCTAAATTGCATTATGGATTCCTACAAGCAGTAGTCCTGGGAACACTTTGCAATATCTTCGTCTGTCTCGGTGTCTGGCTGTCGATGGCGGCTAAGAGCGTCGAGGGGAAGATACTGGCGATAATATTCCCCATAACATTGTTCGTCGCTTGGGGATTCGAACATTCCGTCGCCAATATGTACCTCCTTTCTTCGGCGAAGTTCTTGCAGATTTTCTGCGACGGTTATGCGAATGCCGTTCTTCCTTTCTGGAAAATGCTCGTCGGCAATCTTTTGCCGGTGACCATAGGAAATATTATAGGAGGTCTGTTGGTTTTCGTTCCGTATCACTTTATTTATAAAAAAGATAATAATCAATAATTTATGTCTAATTTGGATTTCGTTTTCAAGCCGAAGAGCATCGCTATCGTGGGCGCTTCGACCAAAGAGGGGAATGTCGGTAACGACATTGTTAAGAATTTGGTTCGTCAGGGTTTTGTCGGTGAGGTTTTTCCGATTAATCCTAAAGCTGAAGAGTTGTATGGAGTGAAATGCTACCCGTCTTTGACCGCCGTCGAAAAGAAGATCGATTTGATGGTCGTCGTCGTTCCGGCTGTGGCTGTGCCTGATGTCTTGGAAGAGGGCGGTAAACTCGGTATTGGCGGTGCTGTCATCATTTCCGCCGGTTTCAAGGAGACCGGAAACCATGAACTCGAAGAGAAGATCAAGGAGGTTTGCGCTAAATACGATATCGCCATGGTCGGCCCGAACTGCTTGGGCGTAATCAATCCGGATTTATCCATGAACGCTTCCTTC
Organism: uncultured Gammaproteobacteria bacterium; assembly: GCA_964395625.1. GTDB lineage: Bacteria > Patescibacteriota > Patescibacteriia > Patescibacteriales > WJLG01 > JBAZHE01. The sequence goes on from CAYNAR010000007.1 coordinate 4,709, forward strand.
GCCGCTACTTTGCCTGGCAAGGGAAGCATCGCTTTCATCTCGCAGTCCGGCGCTCTTTGCACCGCCGTTTTGGATAGAGCCAAGTCTATGGGAATCGGCTTTTCTAAATTCATAAGCGTCGGCAATAAGGCTTCTTCCGACGAGGAGACTATCTTGGAATATTTGGAAAGAGATAAAGAGACTAGCGCCATCGGCGTCTATGCCGAATCCTTGACTAAGGGTGGCGAATTGATTGAGAAGATTCGTCGCATCAGCGTCGAGCCGAATCCGAAACCGATAATTTTTCTAAAGTCCGGACGCACGAGCGCCGGTGCTAACGCCAGCGCCTCCCATACCGGAGCTTTGGCCGGCAACGATGCCGCTTATAGCGCCTTGTTCCGTCAGAGTTTGGCTATTCGCGCCGAGAACGTCACAGAACTTTTCGACTTCTTGAATATATTCGCCAACAACGATTTGAAGCCGGCTCGCCGCTTGGGAATCGTCACTAACGCCGGAGGTCCTGGCGTGCTTTCCGTCGACGCCGCCGTCGAATGCGGTTTGGAATTGGCCAAGATGGAAGAGCAGAACGTCAACGAATTAGCTTCCTTGTTACCACCGGCCGCTAGCGCCAAGAATCCTGTCGACGTCTTGGGCGATGCCAAGGCCGATCGCTATTCGATCGCTTTGGAGAATGTCTTGGGCGATCCGAATGTCGATTCCGCCATCGTCATCTTGACCCCGCAATCCGTCACCGAGGTCGAAGCGACAGCCAAGATGGTCGTCGAGGCCAAGAATAAGTTCAATAAACCCTTGGCCGCCGTGTTTATGGGCGAGGATTTGGTTAAGCCGGGCATAGAGATTCTAAAGGATGGCGGTGTGGCCTCTTATCCGAGTCCGGAACAGGCCGTTAAGTCCTTGGCGGCTTTAGCTGATTTCTATGATAATTCCCAGAGAAAATACGAGGCCGGAAAAGGTTTCGACGATATCGATAAAGAGGCTGTGGCCAAGATTTTCGCCGAGGCTCGCGCTCAAGGCCAATTGGCTTTCCCAGAGGCTCGCGCCACTGCGGTTTTGGAAGCCTATGGTTTTCCGGTTTTGAAGACCAATATCGCCCATAGTCGCGCCGAGGCCGAAGAGATGGCTGCCAAGATCAATACGATTATGGTTTTAAAGATCGTCTCTCCTGACATCTTGCACAAGAGTGACGCCGGCGGAGTCATGCTCAACATCATGCCGGAGCAGGTCGGAGAAAAATACGACGAGATGATGGAGCGCGTGGCCAAGAATTGCCCGACCGCCAAATTGGAGGGCGTCATGCTTCGCGAGATGGTCGTCGATCCGGGCGTGGAAATGATTTTGGGCTCATTCAAAGAACCTTCTTTGGGTCAGACTATTATGGTCGGTTTGGGTGGTATCTATGTCGAAATATTGAAGGATGTTTCCTTCGGCTTGAATCCGATCGGTCCAGAGGACGCCGCTTCCATGTTGGAGAATTTGCGCTCTAAGAAGATTCTGGACGGTGCTCGCGGAGCCAAAGCCGCCGACAAAGGAAAAATCATCGAGTGTCTCTTGCGTTTGTCGCAACTCCTTTCCGACTTCCCGGAAATAAAAGAAATGGATATCAATCCGCTTTTGGCCATGGAGAATGGCAAGGGCGCCAAGGTTTTGGACGCTCGTATCGTGATTGAATAATTTAAATAAAAATATGACAAAAAGTAAAAAGGTTAAGAAGTCTGTCGCTAAGAAATGCGACTGTACTTGCTGCACTTGTTCCCCGATGTCCAAGGAAGGCGTCCTTTTGAACAAGCTTGATGTCAACGGTTACATCAAGAAAAACATCAAACCGTACAATGGTAAGGCCGACTTCTTGTGCGGACCTTCCGACAAGACTAAGAATCTTTGGGAGAAAGCCAAAGGTCTCTTGGCTCAGGAAATGAAGAATAAGGGTGTCTTGAAGATAGACAATGTCACCGTGTCTTCCATAACCAGCCACTCGGCCGGTTATATCGACCAAGAGTTAGAAACGATCGTCGGTTTCCAGACTGATGAGCCACTCAAGAGAGGCATTAAGCCTTTTGGCGGTGTTCGTGTCGTCGAAAAGTCTTGCGAGGAGAACGGCGTCAAATTGGATCCGAAGGTTTCGGAGATTTTCACCAAATATCGCAAGACCCATAACGACGGCGTCTTCGATGCCTACACCGAGACCATGCGCGTCTTGCGCAAGACCGGAACTTTGACCGGTTTGCCTGATGCCTACGCCCGCGGTCGCATCATCGGCGATTATCGTCGCGCCGCTTTGTATGGTATCGATTTCATCATCGGCACCAAAGAGGACGATAAGGCTAAATTGGATAAAGAGGAGTGGAGTGAGGAGTTGATCCGCTTGCGTGAGGATATCAGCGAACAGATCAAGGCCTTGAACGATATCAAGATCATGGCTCAGTCCTATGGCTTCGACATCTCTGGTCCGGCTTTGACCGCTCGTGAAGCTATCCAATGGACATACTTCGCCTATTTGGCGGCTTTGAAAGAGCAGGATGGCGCCGCTATGAGCTTGGGCAGTGTCAGTAGTTTCTTTGATATATATATTGAAAGAGATATCAAGGCCGGCATTTTGACCGAAGAGGAGGCTCAGGAATTGGTCGACCAATTCGTCATGAAGTTGCGCCTCATCCGTCATTTGCGCGCCGACGAGTACAATCAGCTTTTTGCCGGCGACCCGACTTGGCTTACCGAGTCTTTGGGCGGTATGATGTCCGACGGACGTCATAAGGTCACCAAGACTTCCTATCGTTTCTTACAGACTTTGTATAATTTGGGACCTTCACCGGAGCCGAATATCACCGTTCTGTGGTCGAAAGATTTGCCCGAGACTTTCAAGAGATTCTGCGCCAAAGTCTCCGTCGAGACATCTTCCATACAATATGAGAACGATGATATCATGCGCGAGGCCGGCGATTGCGACGATTACGGCATCAGCTGTTGCGTCTCTCGCTTGTCCTTGGGCAAGGAGATGCAATATTTCGGCGCTCGTTGCAACGGAGTGAAGGCTTTGCTCCTGGCGATCAACGGCGGAGTCGACGAGATGACCGGCTTGAAGATAATGGATGGGATAAAACCGTCCAAGACCAAGACCCTCTCTTACGAGGCTGTGATGGCCGAATTCAAGAAGAGCGTCTCTTTCTTGGCCAGAGAATACGTCAAGACGATGAACGCCATCCATTGGATGCACGATAAGTACTACTACGAACGCGCTCAGATGGCTTTCGTCGATAGCGACGTGAAACGCATCGTGGCCTTCGGCTTGGCCGGACTTTCCGTAGCCGCCGATTCCTTGTCCGCCATCAAATACGCCAAGGTCTATCCGAAGCGCGACGAAAAGGGTATCGCCGTCGATTTCGAAGTGAAAGGCGACTTCCCTAAATACGGCAATAACGACAAGCGCGTCGACGACATCGCCAAGATGTTGGTGAAGATGTTCATCACCGAACTACGTAAGCACTGGATATATCGCGAAGCCTTCCCGACTCTTTCCATATTGACCATCACTTCCAATGTGGTCTATGGCAAAAAGACCGGCGCGACACCGGATGGTCGTAAAGCCGGCGTCCCTTTCGCCCCGGGAGCCAATCCGATGCACGGACGCGACACCAACGGCGCTATCGCTTCGCTCAATTCCGTCGCCAAGCTCTCTTATGACGATGCGCGCGACGGTATCTCCAACACCTTCTCGATCACCCCGAATACCTTGGGTGCGACCGACGAAGAGAGGACCGGCAACCTAGTCGCTTTGCTTTCCGGATACTTCGCCAAAGGCGCCCATCACCTCAATGTCAACGTGCTCAATAAAGAGACTTTGAAGGATGCCATGGAACATCCGGAGAAATATCCGCAATTGACGATCCGCGTCTCCGGCTATGCCGTGAACTTCGTCCGTCTGTCTCGCGAACAACAACAAGAAGTGTTGTCCAGGACATTCTTTGAATCGATGTAATAATCTCAGACAAAACCCCGACCTCAATGGTCGGGGTTTTGCTATGAAAATCCATACGAGAGTTTGTTGTCGGAAGTGGTAAATTATCTTGGCAGCTATTATGATTGTTAGTAGGATATTTAAGAAAAAAATGATTTATTATTAATAAAAAGTTAAAAACGCTGAAAGTAAAGAGTTAACTACGGCACAATACTAATAACTAAATTAATACTTGATATGTATTTGAAATAATGCTAAGGTTTATTGAAATAATTATTATTTTAGTATTTTTTGTTTTGAATAAATAAAAAAGAAGATAAATAGAAAAAAATTTGTCTGGGCGTTGTTGATCCTGCGACGACCTTAATAAAGTTTAGTTAATGTGCTTTTCCTTGTGTCTTGGTTGTTTTGTTTACGGCACAAGTGTACATCTGTGTGCTTATGCAGAGAGTGAAATCGCTGTTTATCTTCTTTTTTATGGATCTCAAATTGATTGCAGAGGATAATGTTTTAATTGAAAAATTTAAAAAACTTAGTAGTAGGGATGATGTTGCTGATATGCTGGAAGTTAGTTTAAAAACTTTGAATTTTTTTCTCTATATAAACAAGAGGAAAAATTATAAGAGTTTTTCAATTAAGAAAAAAAATGGTGGTGAGAGAATTATCTTGGCACCGGTTTCATCTTTAAAAATAATACAGAAAAAATTGTATTATATTTTAAGTTTAGTGTATACAAATCCAAGACCATCTATCCATGGTTTTTTATCTGAAAAAAGTATTATTACTAATGCCTCTGAGCATGTAAGGAAGAATTTGATTTTAAATGTGGATTTGGAAAATTTTTTTGGGACTATTACTTTTCCTAGGGTTTTTGGTCTTTTAAAAAAGCCGCCATATAATGTTTCCGAAAAAGCCGCAGTCGTTTTGGCTCAGATATGTACACATGAAGGTGTTCTGCCTCAGGGTGCTCCAACTTCACCGATTATATCAAATATGATACTTTCAAGAATGGATCGGGAACTTCAGTCTTTGGCTAGAGAGAATAGTTGTTATTATACTAGATATGCAGATGATATAACTTTTTCAACTACTCAGCGATTAATTTCTAAAGAAATTGTAGATTATGATAATACTGGTAAGTTTAGGCTTGGTCTAGGGTTGATTAATGTTATAAATAAAAATAAGTTTAAAATTAATTCTGACAAGATTAAATTTAATAACAAAAGACAAAGACAGGAGGTGACCGGGTTGATCGTTAATAAAAAAGTTAATATTAAGCGAGGCTTTATTAGACAAGTTAGAGCAATGCTCCATGCTCTTTATAAATTTGGAAAGAAAGATGCTGAGAGGGAGTATTATGAAAAATACGTTTTTAATAAAAACACCGGACCATTTACCAGAAATAGAAATTTTTTAGAAGTTGTTAAGGGTAAATTAAATTTTATAAAAATGGTTAAGGGTTTTTCCGATCCGCTTTATGTTAAATTAGCTAAGAAGTTTAACACGATTTATGGTTCAGAGGCTTTAAAATATTTTGATTTAGGGAAAGTAATTTTAGTTTTAAGTAATGAGGATGATTTAAAAAAACCAGAAGATATTAAGGAGTCAACGCAGGGAACGGGATTTTTTTAGTCGATTATGGATTTGTGACATGTTGGCATGTTTGGGATTCTAATATTAAGCCAACGGCATTTAGATATGATAATTTTACCAAGAAAAATACTTTAACACAGACAACAGAAAAACATGAGAGTATTGATTTAGTTGTTTTGTCGGTAGACGGCTTAAAATTGCAAAAAGATGATTTTTTGAAGATTGGAAAGACTGACAGCGTTAAAATTGGAGAGGCTGTTAAATGCTATGGTTTTGGTGGATACAGTAATGGGTGCTTACCAGTTATTGTAGAATCACAAATAGATAGCATGAAAAGTATTTCTTCGGTGAAGTATTTTGTCGTTGGCGGAAATATTCGTGGAGGGCAAAGTGGGGCTCCGGTTTTAAATAAAAACAATGAGGTTATTGGAGTTTTGGTAAAAAGTATTAATGCAGGCAATGAAGAAAATTTAGTTATATCAATAGATGCATTAAAGTTTTTGAAAAAAATAAATTAATCTTTTCGTGTTTTTTATTTTCCCATAACTCTTTTAACTCTTTTAGGGGTCAGGTCTGGAATTAAGACTTTTTTGTTTCAAAACAAGGCAGTTAGTGATAAAATAGAATTATAAAAAATTAAAGGAGGGGAAAATGGCTAGACCAATAAGGATACAATATCCTGGTGCTTTTTATCATATAATGACTCGGGGCAATAGACGCTCTAGTATATTTGATTCCACGGAAGACTATCAAGATTTTTTGATAGTCTTTTTTAATATCATAAAGAGATATAATTGGACTTGCTACGCCTACTGTTTAATGCCTAATCATTATCATTTGTTAATCAGAACTAATGATGCCAATTTATCTTTAGGCATGAGGCAGTTGAATGGTGTTTACACCCAGAACTATAATATTAGACACAAAAGAGTTGGTCATCTTTTTCAAGGAAGATTTAAATCAATATTGGTAGAGGAAGAAAATTATAAATATCAATTAATAAGATATATAGCCTTGAATCCATTGAGAGCCAATATTGTTCAGGTGATAGAAGGCTGGAAATGGAATAGTTGTTTAGAGGTGATGAATAAAATAGCCATGACCGGCTGTGTGGAGATAAAGGAAATACTCTCTAATTTTGATCAGGACGAAAATAAAGCCAGGGAGGTGTTTTTAAATTATTTAACAAATAAAATAGAAGATGAGAATAGTCTAAGTAGTCTGAAAGGGGGTATAATATTAGGCTCGGTTGAATTTGTAGATAAAATAAAAGGCTATTTAAGAATTAAAGAGAAAGAATTAGAAATACCAGTAAAAGAAAGATTGGTTTCCAGGCCATCTCTGGAAGAGCTGTTTGATGACAAAATAATAACAAGAGAGACAAGAAATAGGGCAATATATGTGGCGCACGTTGGCTATGGATATTTACTCTCAGAAGTGGCAAATTATTTAGGTATTCACTATACTACTATTAGTAGGATATTTAAGAAAGAAAATGATTTATTATCAAAACGCTAAAAGTAAAGACCTGACCCCAATATCATTAAGTGAGCAGATTAGTAATTATTTTACTAAAATTCTAAAATCTGCCAATCCTACCAAGGCACCAAACTATTGGACAATGCCAAAAAAAGATAGTAGAAATGCCCCATCAAAAACTAATTACACAACAAAACCAGTTGATTTAAAAGTTATAATAAAAAGTAATGAAAAATAATTTTTTGATTAAAAATAAATTAAAATATGCGCTGGGTGTGACACTGTTTGTTATATTCGTGCTATTTTCTTTTTGGCTTACTAGTTTAAATGATTCGGGAATAGGCGGATTAATAAAACAAGGCAATGAGGTTGTTGAAAAAATTGAAGATTTTAGAAAGATAAGTGGCCGTTTGCCCGATTCCTTAAAGGAAATTGGTGTATACGAATCCGAACAAGGCCCAATTTTTTATGAGAAAAGAGGTGATTCCGAATATGCAATATTTTTTAGTATAGGTTTTGATGAGATGAAAGCATATTATTCCGATTCAAAAAAATGGGAAGATTCTTATCGGAAATAGAACTTAATTAAATAATGATTTCCCTTTCCTATAATGTATAATTATATAGGAGCATGTAGGTTTATATTTTGTTTTCTCCTCCCGCATTCGCGCTTAGTTTTTCTGATGAATAGACGATTGTTCCATTAAGATATGATCAAAATGTTTACGTCGGTGGAGTTTAGCCTCGGGCGGGCATACTCGATTTGTTTCTCACATTGAAGCTGGGCCACTGGTGATCGCACTCTGATATTTCGTGGCGCGGGTCCTTTTCCCTCTAGCGAAAGAGAGAGGATGAAAATTTGTTACTGGCAAGGTTGTCAGGTAAAAATACGAATGTAAAGAAAATATTAGTTATTTGTTTTATTTTCGTGGTCAGGTCTTCGTGTTACTGTTTTTGACAAGATTATATTTTTGTTTTACTCTTCTTTTAAAGCAATTGTTCTTTAAACAATGAAAAAAGGAGGCTTATGATTGCTTTTCGGGAGAATATTCGAGAGATTGTCGGAGTTGTCGGTAATTTTCCCTGTCGCGACGCTACTTGTGTCGGCGTGGTGGAGGTTTCCGAAAATAATTCTGTACCGATGATAGACCATCGTGGCCTATCGGAAGTCTATCCCTGTCTTGTCTGCGGATTGATGCATACGGAGGAGGGCGCGCATATCCATGATCAGGAAAATAGTCTCGGGTCTTATTGGATCGATAATAATATCTTCAATAAGTCGATCGAGAAGATACGGGCTTAGTCATTTTTTCGAAGGAGTCGGTTGATGAAATTATTTTGGCGGATTTTTTTTCTCGTACTGTTGTGCCTCTCGTCTGTTTTTTCGGCCACGCCCTATGTCGACAAGATCGAAAAGTCGGCGAGCGAGAAAGAGGCTGTTCTATTCGTTTCCTGGAATGTCAAGAATTTCGGGCGCTCTAAAACTCCGGAAGTGATAGCTCGCATGGCTAAATTTTTGCGCAATGCCGACATCGTCGCTTTGCAGGAAGTGAGTACTTCACAATTCGGCGCTCAGACAGTCGCTTCTTTAAGCGACGAGTTGAATCGCACCGGCGCTAAATGGGATTATGCCGTCAGCGACGCGACCCATCCTAGCAAAAGCAAGGAGTGCTATGCCTTCCTTTGGAAAAGTTCCAAGATAAAAACAAGTTCTCGGATCAAGTTGTTGGTTTCCGAATTTGCTTCGGGCATGGAACGCGAGCCGGGCTTGGTCGAATTTTCGATCGATGATCGGCCTTTGTCCGTCGCCACTCTGCATCTGGTCCCAACCGCTAAAGACCCTAAGGCCGAAACAGTTTTTTTAAGTAGCAAGGCTCAGGTTTTTTCAGCTCAGTGTTTTATTCTGGCCGGCGATTTTAATCTTGGCTACAAAATGATTGGTAAAGAGTTTGAGGAAAAGATGAACATGAAGCACCAGATTGAGGGCAAGACATCGCTCAAGAACAAGTTCGGCGCCAAAGGCGAGTATCTGTTGAATGAGTATGACAATATCTATAGTCGAGGCGTGTCGGTCGTGCGTGCGGGTATTTTGGATTTTTTTCCAGTCTTCGGTGGTTTCACCGAGGCTAAAGAAATCAGCGATCATTTGCCGGTATTCATCGTGTTCAAGCTTTGATCGTTGCACCGCGCTTTCAAAAAGTGCGGTTTTTTTATTGCCTTCGTATAATACGGCTTGACCTTTTTGCGGTTTAAGGGCTATAATCATATCAAGTTATATGAATCAAAGCCTTTCAAGGAATCAGATTATCGTAAGCTTGTTGTCCATTATTTTGGTCAACGTCTTTGGAAGTGGCTCAACTTGCTGAATATAGTGCAATATCGCAAATAATAAGCCGCCGCTTCCAAACAGGAAAGCGGCGGTTTTTTTAATCGTTCTTTAAAAAAGAAAGGATCGGTCATATGTTGGAGATGTCGTCGATGGTTTTGGAAAAAGTCGAAGCGTTCGCCCTACTAGTCGAACAGAAAAGCGCTTTGGAAAAGAAGTTGTCGACCGCCAAGTTAAGACGCGATATTAATATGATAAAGGTTTATCAGTCTCAACTCGACGGTGTTAGTAAAAAATTGGATTTAGTGATGGTAGGGCTGGATAATTATCAGTGTGTTTGCGGGTGATGTTTTATTTAAATTTTAATTTTTAATGGAGGAGTGTGTGATGAAAGATGCGATTACGATGTCCGGTGAGAATTGCACGATCATAAAAAGGCTCGATGCCCTAATCAGGGAAAAAGTGGCGCTTGAAAGGAAATTATCTGACAGCAGGACGCTAAAGGCCAACAAGGTTTTGATCTATATACGATTGATAGAGAATATTGATCGTAATTTGAAGATGGTGACCAGTAAGGTCGGATATCCTGATTTTGTAGATTTGAGCTGTTTTTAAAAATGAGCCGATGTTCGGTCCTTTATGAAAGTCGATGATTTGATTCGTCGACTTTTTTATTTCTATTGATTTAAATTTAAAATGATTTATTATGATTTGTAAGTTCAAGATATGAATATTGTCAAAGCCAACAATTTTTTCTTCGCTTTTTTCTTTGCCCCTAGGGGCAGGGGTTAATTGGCTTTGATCAAATTGTCGCGTTCAAGCCTTCTGACCCCCGATGCGGTGGTCGGATTTTTTTTAGCTCTTTATAATAAAATTCATAAAATTTAGTTCATTTAAAGAAGGGTGGTTTCTATGGTTAATCGCGTAGCGGTCCTTGGTCCTAAGGGTACTAACGGGCATGAAGCCGGTGGTCGTTTCATGGTTGGTGAAGATGCTAGTGAGTTTATCTTTTGTCGGAGCAATGTCGAAGTCTTCTCCAAGATATCTTCTGGCGAGGCGGATTACGGAGTCACGCCGATCCATAATAGCTCTACCGGCCTCATCGACGACGTTAAGCGTTTCTGGCTTGGCCAAGACGGAGATTTCGAAAAGCGGGGAGTGTATCCGATCATGGAAACGTCCTTGTCGATCGAGCATTGTCTGTTGGTGAGGCCGGATTTTCCGACTGACGCCAAGATAGAGAAAGTCTTCTCTCATCCCGAAGCTCTAAAGCAATGTCGGGAAGTCATCGAGGAGTACGGAATCGAGGATGAGCAGGCGGCCTTAAGTACGGCCGATGCGGCGCGCCTGGTCTCCTTGTCCGAGTCCGGGTCGAAGATAGCGGCCATCGCTTCTCGTTTCACTGCTGAAACATATGGTTTGAAGATTCTGAAGGAGGGCATACAGGATAATGGCGGTAATGAGACGACTTTCCATTTGATCGGTAAGAAGAGGAGCCTACCGACTTCGGGATGTAAGACGGCGATAATCTTCTGGGTCGACAACGAGCCCGGGTCGCTTGATGCGGTATTGGGCGTTATTTCGGCGGCTCGTCGCAACAAGTCCATCTTAGCCACTGTTTTTACCGGCAATAAGGGTAAAATCGCCTTTTATGTCGAGTTCGATGGACATAAGGAAGAGAAAGTCATTAAACACGTTTCCGGTCTTATCGAATGTATCACTAATAAATTGGTGGTGCTCGGTTCTTTTGTCGAGCTTCTTCGAGTGTGATCTTTTTAGCCACGGCTTATCAAGTAAGTCGTGGCTTTTTTAAAGGGTTGATTTTTTGCCAAATACTTGCTAAGTTATCATTATAAACGTTAGACAAATAACGTTTTATTTTACAAGGGAGAGTTTTAATTTTTTTTATTTCTATGTCAGGACATTCCAAGTGGGCAACGACCCATCGCCAGAAAGAGGCTAATGACGCTAAGAGAGGCGCCGTTTTCACCAGACTGGCTAACGTTATAACCATCGCTGCGCGCGAGAAGGGTGGTAATATCGATATGAACTTCGCTTTGCGCATCGCCGTCGATCGCGCCAAGGCCGCCAATATGCCTAAGGAGAATATCGAGCGCGCCATTAAGCGCGGAACCGGCGAATTGGAAGGTGCCACTATCGAAGAAATGACCTATGAGGCAGTCGGTCCTGTCAATTCCCAATTCGTTTTAAAGATTGTTACTGATAATAAGAATCGCACCGCCGCCGAAGTTCGCCATTTGCTTTCACAGCATGGAGGAGCTATGGGTGCCGTGATGTGGAATTTTGATCTAAAAGGTGTTATTCGCGTCACAGCCACTGAGGCGCAGGCCAAAGGCATTACCGGTGATGAAGCTCAGTTGGAATTAGTCGATGCTGGTGCCGACGACGTTAAAGTCGAAGAGGAGGGTGTGACGATATTGATGTCTCCGGCAAGTTTACAGAGCGTTAAAACTTATTTGGAAGGCAAGAATGTGACCGTTGAATCCGCCGGTTTGGAGTATGTCGCCAAGGATTGTATTGACCCTGCCGGTGAGGACGCCGAAAAGATCGAGAGACTTTTGTCTGCCATGGAGGATAATCAAGACATATCCGAATATTTCTCGAATTTGAAATAATAAGACCTAAAATGGGCAAGAATATCATAGGAATAGACCCGGGGATAGCCGATACCGGCTTCGGAGTGATCGAGAAATTGCCTGGCGGTAAGACCAAGTGCTTGGATTTCGGCTCCATTAAGACCGCCGCCAATACCCCTTTGCCCGATAGATTAGCGATTTTAGAGAGGGAATTGTTGTCGATATTGGATAAGTATAAGCCGTCTTTGGCGGCTATCGAGGAGCTGTTTTTTGCCAATAACGCCAAAACGGCGCTTGTCGTCGGTCAGGCCAGGGGGGTCGTGCTGTTGACCTTGAAAAAAGCCGGCATCCCGATAGTCGAGTTTACCCCACCACAAGTCAAACAATCAATTTCTTGTTATGGTAAGGCCGATAAAAGACAGGTGCAGAAAATGGTCGCTTTGTTGTTAGGATTGAAGGAATTGCCGAAACCTGACGATGCGGCCGATGCTTTAGCTATCGCTTTGACTGGCATGAATGATTTGAAATTATAAAATATAAGCTAATATTAGCTTATATTTTTTATGTAAAAAAGTAGTAGGTGGCTTTATTTTTACCAGCCCCTCGATGTATTGACATTTTTTTTAAAATATATTATAATAGGAATAGTCGGCGTTAAAGATATTGACAGCCGATAAATAAGATAGTATATTAGGTTTAATATAATTATTTTTTTATAAATATACAAGTTGGCTCAAGCGCTTGTAAGGACTAAAAACCAAGGTTATTTTGATCAATCAAGAAGGAAAATAACACTCGGCTTTTAGTTCTCGAATGAATATGAACAGCAACACAAAGTTGAATACCAACGAGATAATAAAAAGTTTGCTTGGCAAACTTTCTAAAAAGGAGAAGGATATCATCTCTCGTCGTTTTGGTCTTAAAGATTCCGAACGTGAAACTTTGGAGGCCGTGGGCAAACTTCATAATTTGACCAGAGAGAGAATAAGACAGATTGAGAATTCCACAATCAAAAAGCTTAAGGACCTCAAGGATTTAAAGGAGGCTCTTGTGGAGCTTAATGTTAAGACCTCTTCCATTATCGCCGAACATGGCGGTTTGGCTGAGCGCGAATATCTCTTTCATCTTTTGAACACTTTTTCTCCTGTCGAATGCAAGAGCAAGGATTATGATGTCGAGAAGAATCATTATGATTTCTTGTTGTCCAGAGTAATGAACGACGATTTCGAGGAAGTGAAGAATTCCGAGATTTTCAAACATTCATATAAGAATAAGGGCGCGACATTGGAACATTTGGAGGACATGGCTAAGGAGTTGATTTCCAGAGTCGAGCAGATGAAGGAAGTCGCCAAGACAGACGACGTCATAAATTCTTTGACCTCTTCGGATACCTATAATACTCACAAGGATAAATTGCCGACCGTTTCCGAGTTGGACGTCTCTTCTTTCTGGAAGGACGCCCTCTATGAAGAGGATCATGATATCGTTCATAATAATAAGGCTTTATATTCTCTCTTGCAGGCCGTTCGCGACGTCGAACAGAATAAGTTCGGTTTCTGGGGCTTGTTTCATTGGGAGGAAGTCTCTCCGAAGACTATCAATCATAAGATATATTTGGTCTTGAAGAACGAAGGTAAGCCAATGCATTTCGTCGATATCGCCAAACGTATCAATGAAGTTTGTTTTGATCGCAAGATCGCTAACGCGGCCACCGTTCACAACGAGTTGATTTTGGACGCTAAATACGTCTTGGTTGGACGCGGTATCTATGGTCTCAAGGAATGGGGTTACAAGGAAGGCGTCGTTCAGGACGTCATCCGCGAGATTTTGAAGGAGAACGGCCCTTTGACCAAGGACGAGATCGTTAATAAGGTTTTGGAGAATAGATTAGTCAAGAGAACCACCATTTCTTTAGCTTTGATGAATAAGGATGCCTTTGAGAAGGTCGGTGACAAGTATCAGTCTAAGGCTTAAAATTTAACGGTTTTCAGAGAAATACCGGAGAAATCCACAAGAAGGATTTGACCTCTTTGAAAACCTTTGCTATAATTATCCACAGGATGATGTTTAGCTGTCTAACCATTTAAGCATCATTAGGGAAAACGAAGATCGGTCCTTTTTGGGACCGATTTTTGTTTTACATAAATCATTTTTTGCGTTATGTTGTAACTACGGATAATATTTTAAAATAGCTATAATATATGCTTAGTCTTGTGAAGAAAATACCAGTGAAAGCGGTTATTTATGTGGAGGTTGCGATTTTTTATCTTTTTTTGGCGCTAATCATGACCTGGCCGTTGGTCACGGTCTTCTCTACGCATATTCTTGGTAATCCCGGCGACAGTCCTTTGTATATCTGGAATCAGTGGTGGTTTAAATACTCCGTACTTGCCGGTCACAATCCCTTGGATTGTTATCTGATAGCTCACCCTTTCGGAGCCGATTTGTCTTCTTCCGCAACAACTTTTACCAACGCCTTCTTGGCTAATTTATTATTCTTCTTTTTACCGATCGTCGAAGCCTTCAATTCTTTTTTTATCCTTTCTTTGGTTTTGGCGGCTATGGGGGCGTTTCTTCTGATCGATTATCTTTTTAAGAGTAAATTCGCCGCCCTCATCGGTGGTGCGATGTTCGTTTTTAACTCTTATATTTTTAGCAAGATCGACCATTATAATTATTCGAGTGTTTATTTGATGCCATTTTTCGTTTTGTTCTTTGTGAAATCTTTTTTAGAAGAGAGGAGAAAACGATACGCCATTGCCGCCGCCATCGTGTTGGCGATGTCTTTTTACAATGATTACTACTACACCATCGGTCTCTTTATGGTCTCGGCGTTAATGGCCTCCTATTTTTTCTTTAAACAAAAAAAACGTCGCTTGGCTAATTTGAAAAATCTGTCCTTGTTTTTTTTCGTTTGGCTCGCGCTTTCTTTACCGCTTCTTCTTTCAGCTGTCAGCTCGCTTTTTTCCGGAGATTTTCCAATGGCCAACATCGGACAGGTTTCTTTATATTCTCCCGACGTCAGGTCGTTTTTGATACCGCCAGCCGGGCATACCGTCTTTGGCCAGTATTTTTCGGACTATGGTAAGAGTCTAAGTTATCACGGCAGTGTGGTTTATTCCGGGTTCTTGTTATTGATCATGTCCGTGCTCGGGTATTTTTTCGGTAGAAAAAAAGAGGCTCCTGTGTTGCCGATTTTTTGGTTTTTATTCACACTTTTCTTTTTCTTCGTGGTCGTCGGGCCGATATTCTATATGAAGGACGTCTTTGCTTTTCCGGCTCCGTATCGTCTCCTCGCCGTCTTACCCATAATAAAAGGCATCTTGGTCCCTTGTCGCTTGGTGATTTTCATGATTCTCGGTCTTATAATTATGTCGTCGTTCTTTTTGGCGGATATCTTCGCCAGAATAAAAATGTCCTTAACCGTCAAAGCCATGATAGCTTTCTGTTTCGTCGGCGTGTTTTTGTTCGAGAATTTTTCGTTGCCGTTACCCGTCAACGATGTTAGCATTCCCGAGGTTTATCAAAAAATAGCCGGAGATGGTCAGAATGGAGCGATTCTGGAGCTCCCTTTCGCCTTAAGCACGAGCTTCTTCACTATCGGCAATGTCCCGTCTTCGGCAGTATTGCAATATTATCAAACAGCCCATCGTAAGAATATTTTGGGTGGTTACATATCTCGCGTTCCTGATAAGTATCCGGATTTTTACGGTCGTTTGGGAGGGGTTAACTATCTATTCTTTCCTGAAAGGACTTTGACGGGAGATGAACTTGAGACCGTCTCTTTGCACGCTTTGAATAATTTAAAGGGATTGGGAGTGGATTATGTGATAGTGCATGCGGAATACTATGATTCCGTGCGCCTTAAGAATACCTTGAGTTTCTTGACTTTTGCGTTGAAAGTTGAACCGGAGCGGGATGGGCAGACGATTATCTATAAAATATCAAAGGATTGAGTTTGCGGGAGTAATGGGGGTTGATAAAATTTATGTATTTTTAGCATTTTTTTGCTTTTTACCGGATTATTACCTATGATTTGCTTTTTTTAAGGCAAGATGTTATATTGTCTCTATTGCCTATTGGTTATATTGGCATAAAAATTAAAAATAAAACGGCGTACTTGCCATTCTTTATATGGTGAAAAATTTCTTCGTCTATGTCTTGGATTTGTTGAAGGTCGTGGTTATTTCTTTGGCTATAATCATTCCGATAAGGTATTTTTTGATTCAGCCTTTCTATGTCAAAGGAGCGTCGATGGAACCTAATTTCCATGACCACGAATATCTGATAATAGACGAGATAAGTTACAGATTCAATCCGCCGAAGCGCGGAGAGATTGTTGTTTTCCGTTACCCTCGCGATCCGCAGGAGTATTTCATCAAGAGGATAATCGGTTTGCCGGGCGAGAAAGTGGAATTGAAGGATGGTAAGATAATGATATATAACCAAGATAATCCTGACGGATTCTTCTTGTTGGAGCCGTATCTGCCGGATGGGACAAAGACCTATGGAGGATTGGGACAAGAGCAAGTCGAGCTTGAGGAGGGTGAGTACTTCGTGATGGGAGACAATCGTAATTCATCGAAAGATTCCCGTTCGTTCGGACCAGTCGATAGGAGTTTCATCACCGGTCGCGTCGCTTTGCGTGGATGGCCGTTGAGCAAATTCAGCGTCTTCGACACCCCGGAATATCAAAATTAATAATCGTTTAAAATAATCGCCGCCTTCTTTGGCGTCCGTTAATTTAAGCTTATGCCAAGAAAAAAAATGACCGAAAAAAGACCGGCCGCTCCTCACAGGGAGTTTAGGAAAAAGGAGGAGGAAAAACCGCGCGGTATATCCGAGAAATTCGCTCGTTTGCGCGGCATGAGAGACGTAGCTTTCGACGAGAGCAAATATTGGGATTTGGTAGTCGGTAAAGCTTCCGAGCTAGCCACTGTCTATGGTTTCAAGAAAATCATGGTTCCGATTTTGGAGAATCAGGAATTGTATCGCCGTTCGACCGGTGAGACTTCCGATATCGTCTCCAAAGAGATGTATGCCTTCGTCGACAAGAACGGCGACAAGGTGGCTATCAGACCGGAGATTACTCCTGGCTTGGCCAGAGCCTATGTCGAGGGCGGTATGTTCACTTTGCCTCAACCGGTGAAGATGTTTACGCATGGCCCGATCTTCAGACACGAGAAACCGCAATCCGGTCGCTATCGTCAGGCCCATCAATTCGATTTCGAGATTTTCGGAGAGGCTAACCCTGTAGCCGATGTACTTTTGATGATATTGGCTCATAATCTTTTTAACGAATTGCAGATTCCTATCGAATTTCAGATCAACAGCATCGGTTGCAAACAGTGTCGCCCGGACTATGTCAAGAAATTAGTCGCTTACTATAAAGAGAGGGGTAATCGCTCCAAGCTTTGCTTGGATTGCAAGAAGAGATTGGAGAAGAATCCTTTGCGCCTCTTGGATTGCAAAGAGCCTTCCTGTGTCGCCTTGAAAGAAGGCGCTCCTCCGATAGTCGATTTTCTGTGCGAGGATTGTAAGAAGCGTTTCACTAGGGTTTTGGAATATCTGGACGAGATGAACATACCTTATAATTTGAACTTGAGCTTGGTTCGCGGTTTGGACTATTACAATGGTCCGGTGTTCGAAATCTGGGCTTTGGACGAGAACGAGAAGAACGGACGCAGCGAATTGGCTTTGGGCGGTGGAGGACGCTATGACGGCTTGGTGGAATTCTTGGGCGGACGCCCGACCGCGGCTTGCGGTTTCGCCATCGGCATCGAGAGGGTCGTCAACAGAATCAAGGCCGTGGGCTTGCCTTTAAGCAAAGAAGATGGTAATATCGTTTTCATCGCCCAATTGGGAGATGTGGCCAGACGCAAAGCTATGGCTTTATTCGAAGAATTGCGTCGTGCCGGCTTTAACGTCAAACAATCTTTTACTCGCGATAGCTTGAAAGACCAATTAGAGGAGGCTAACTTACTCGGTGCCAAATTGACGCTGATAATAGGCCAAAAAGAGATGAACGACAAGACTATCATGTTCCGCGACATGGAATCCGGAAACCAGGAAGTCGTCGATTATAAGAAGGTCAAACAGGAAGTCGAGAAGAGGGTTGCCGCGATGGAAGAGAAGGTCGTGCAGGAGGCAAAGTAATTTAATTAAGTAATAGTATGGGCCGTAAGGCTTGTATATATAGTTTCTACAACTAGAATGGAGGTGTTTTTATGGCAGAATTCAAAAGAAAGAAAGGAGAAAGTTTTGAAGGTTTCTTGAGACGCTTTAACCGCGGTTTGAAGAACAGCAAAACCCTGTCCGTCGCTAGATCTAAGAGATCCTATGTTCGCGGCAGTAACAAGATAAGACAGAAGAAATACGCCTTGAAAAGCATCGAGCTTCGCAAAGAAAAAGATTATTTGCGCAAGACCGGCAAAATCAGCGAATCGTCTTCTTCAAGATAAGATAATTAAAGGGCACTGCTTTTGGCAGTGTCTTTTAATTACGTCTTAATTAGATGTAAAAAATTATGATTAAGGCGGCATGACCGCTCATGATTTTAGCAGTAAGTGAGTATATGAAATTATGTTTGACTCGGGAAAAAACCGAACTTTTTATTTTTACATAAAAAAAGAGGCATCTTTTTAAAGTGCCTCTTGAAATGGCGATTTTAACGATCGATTGATTAGCCTCTGCTGATCACTTGGCGGTTTTTTCTGAAATTTTTTTCAAAATTATGCTCTTCATCGAAAGCATGGGCTACTATCATAATGCTATTGAAGGCATTACTTACCCCGGAAGTTATGCACCACATTTGGCCTTCGACGTCTTTTATGAAGGCGACTATCGTCGATGATTCCGTGGGCTCGAAGTTTAATAAGTAATATAAAAGTCCATGATTGTTTTCTGCGCAGAAATTGGAAATTTTTGCGTTGATCATTTTTTTATATCCCTCCTCAAGGATATAAAGCAGTTCGCTCATGTGAATTTCCGCTTTTTCGATTCCGCCAAGCTCTTCGATGATTTTATCATTCGTCGCTGGTCTTAGTAGTTTATTGAATCGTATGATTGACCTTGAGCGTTTTGGTTCTTTTATGTCGAAGAATGGCTTTTTTAGATTATTTTTGGTTATAAAAAATTTTTTTTCATCAGACAGTATATCTCCGACGACGAACCCTTCCCTGCCCGGAAAGAGAATTTCTCCCGAGTATTCGAGTGTTTTTCTTTCTTTTTTTCCGATCAGTAGATTAAATATTTTGCGCCTCCTTTGTTTTTGGTTATTCGATTTTATCGAAAGTTAAAAAATGCCTTTGTTAAGGTACGTAAAGTCATTAAAAAAAGTTAGGACGGCAATTTTATTTTTATCGATTTTTATGCTAAAATTCTTTGAAGATGTAATAAATACGGCTTTTTATCGTATTATTAGACAGCGTCCGAAGCGGCGCTTTATTTTTATATTATATGAAAGGTAGTTTTAGAAAGACTTTAAGCGTTTTTTGGGGCCATATGCGCGGTATGCGTTGGCAGTTTTTTTCTTTGGTTTTCCTGGTGGCGCTTGGTACGTTCTTCAATGCTATAATCCCGGTCTATTTAAAAAAGATCGTCGATTCCGTCTCCGTCGTCGATAACAAAGATGAAGCTTATCGCTCGGTGGTATTCTTTTTGTTCGTCGTCGCCGGGTTGGAACTTTCTCGAATTTTGTCCAGTCGCGGTGCGGGTTTTTGGTACATTCGCTTCCTGTCTCGTCTATTGGCTAGAATTTCCAATGGCAGTTTCGAATACCTGCATCGCCATTCCTTCACTTTCTTCGCCAATAATTTTTCCGGCGCTTTAGTAAAGAAGGTGAACTACCTGACTCGCGCCGCCGAAAGCATCTTTGATAGTTTTGTTTGGGATTTCATTAACATGGTCGTCAATTTGAGTGTCGTGCTTTTTGTGTTGTCTGTGCGCGATTGGCGTCTTGGTGCTTGTGTGTCTGTTTGGTTGATGGTCTTTTTCGCCATTAGTGCGGCTTTTTCCAATTGGAAGTTTAAGTACGATGTCATAGCCAACGAGGCCATATCTAAGACGACGGGTTTCTTGGCTGACACGATTACGAATTTTTCCAGTTTGAAATTGTTCAATGGGTATAAACGTGAAGTTTCCGGCTTTGCCGATTTGCAGGAAGACCTTAGGAAGAAGAATGTCTTTACATGGAGCATGAACGAATTTTTTAATATGATAACCGCTTTCCTGATGGTATTTCTAGAAATCGGTTTGTTATGGATAGCCATTTTTCTGTGGCGTAAAGGCTCGTTCACTCCAGGTGATTTCGTTTTGACCCAATCCTATGTAATCATCATCGTTTGGAATTCTTGGCATTTTGGGCATATGTTGCGCGGTTTTTATCGCTCCTTTTCCGACGCCGAAGAGATGGTTGAGGTTCTTAACACGGTTCCTGATATCCGCGATGTTCACAATGCTGGTGAATTGAAGGTCGAGAAGGGCGGTATCGAATTTAGGAAAGTCGATTTTTGCTATAATCAGACGCGTAAGATTCTTGAAAGCTTCGATTTATCGGTCGCGGCAGGAGAGAAAATCGCTTTAATCGGTCCTTCCGGGGCTGGTAAGACCACCGTCATCAAATTATTGTTGCGCAATTTCGATTTAACCGGCGGCGGTATCTTTATCGATGGGCAGAATATCTCCGCGGTGACTCAAGAGAGTTTGTGGCGAAATATTTCTTTAGTCCCTCAGGACCCGGTGCTATTCCATCGTACTTTGGCGGATAATATCGCTTATGGTTGCCCTGGCGCTACTAAAGATGATATCGAACGAGCCTCTAGATTGGCGCATTGTCACGAGTTCATCTCTAATTTGCCGGAAGGATATGACACTTTCGTCGGTGAGCGAGGCATAAAATTGTCGGGAGGCGAGCGTCAGCGTGTGGCCATTGCTCGCGCTATCCTGCGCAATGCCCCTATTTTGGTTTTGGACGAAGCCACTTCCAGTTTGGATTCGGAATCCGAGGCGTTGATTCAGGACGCGCTGGAGAAGCTTATGAAAGATAAGACGGTCATCGTCATCGCTCATCGCTTGTCGACGATTAGGGAGATGGATCGAATCGTCTTCATTGATGAGGGTAAGATCAAGGAAGAGGGTAGGCATGAAGATTTAGAAAAGAAAGAGGGTGGTCTGTATCGTCGTCTTTGGGAGATTCAGGCTTGCGGTTTCGTTAGTGAATAGGATTTTTTCTTATATTTACGACTCTGTTTTGTTTGGTGCGATTGGTGCTATAATATTAGCATAAACAAAATATTAAAATACCTATGGTTAAAAAAACCAAAGCCGTCAGGAAGTCGGCCGTAAAAGCGGTGAAGAAAAGTTTCTTCGCCGGTCATTTGTATCTTTTTATCTTTTTAGCGAGCGCCTTCTTGTTTTTGATCGCCGCTTTCTATCTATTGGCGGTTTCGAATTTTTTGTTGTTCAAGAATAAGAAGATAGATGTCCCGACTATCGATGAGCAAGTTGTGAATATCCCAACAGGGATATTAGACATAACAGAGCCTCGAAGTGAGATGACTACGACAAGCGTCCCGTCTTTTACGATCATGGGTACGGCTGTCGGAAGCACTACCGGTATTAGAGTTTCGTTCAATAATTCAGAGTCGGCAATTTCTCATTATGACGTGTTGGCCGATTTTGTTCCCGGGCAGGCACAGTGGCGATACTATGTCTCGACAGAATCTGGCACTTTTGCACCGGGAATGAATGAATATTATTTTACTTTATATAATGGGGATTTTGTTTTAGATACGAGAAAAGTCTTTGTTTATTATAGTAATCCTCCTGAAGTTTCAGAAGAGTCTCTGATGGTTGAGTGGTTTGATGAGCTAAAGAAAGCTTCTGGTACGAACTGGGTTTTTGTCGATGATGGTGGTAATGAGTTTGGCGCTTCAGGTGATCTTTATGAAGCTGGGGTTATAAAATCCGGTAAATATATTGGTAGTAAAGTGTTTTTATTTTCGGAGTTTACGATGGGGGTGTCGATATATCATGTGGTAGAGGTTGATGGTCAATATAGAACTGCGTATTCTTTGGGTTTAAAGATTGATGAGGTTGGTAAGCTATCGAAAAAGATAAAATTTAAACCAGGCGACTATGTATTAAGGAAGAGTGAATACGTTTCTGGTGTAAAGGGTGCTAATGCAAAGAATCGGGAGGTTGCTTATATTGATCCGTCGGTCGGTGAGTTGTATTACGAGGGCAATTGTCTTGTGGCTGATTTGCCGGACAACACTTTTGTTGATTATTCTTTTGACTTTCCTTTTTTGAAAGATTTAGCTATTATCTTTGTCGATGGCAAGATGAATGAAGATGGATATAACTATATACGCCCGACT
Organism: uncultured Gammaproteobacteria bacterium; assembly: GCA_964395625.1. GTDB lineage: Bacteria > Patescibacteriota > Patescibacteriia > Patescibacteriales > WJLG01 > JBAZHE01. The sequence goes on from CAYNAR010000007.1 coordinate 27,035, forward strand.
TGTGGTGGTGTCTGTAGTGAATATGTGTTTACGAAAGTTGATTTTTCTTTGTTAAAAGAAGCTGGTCGAATCGATAAAGAGGTTTTTTATGAGTTTAAAGATAGAAACGCTAAAGCTTTAAAGGATCTTTATAACAATAAGTCAACTCTGGCTTATTATAGTGATTGCGGTGTTTTGGACAAGAGTAAATATACTTACGAAGAATTTTTAGCCACTCATCCGATTCTATTCTGGAAGGATCCATTGGGTCGTTGGGTGGAATTGACCAATGGCAAATTCGGCACCATGGCCGAGATGTGCAAACCAGTGATCTATCTCTATCCGCAAGAAAAAATTAAAGCTTCGGTTAAAGTCGCGCCTAATGGTGGTATGACTTTTTCCGAACCACAGTATAAAGGTCTTTGGGATGTCGTAGCCGAGCCGAGCGGAAAATTGACTGTCGATGGCCAGCCTTATGATTATCTTTTTTGGGAAGGCATCGGTAAGGATTTGTCTTGGCCGAGCGAAGGTTTCGTGGTCGAGAAAGACGAGTTGGAAAAGTTTTTCAGCGACTCGCTAAAGAAATTGTCTTTAAATGATGATGAGATATACGACTTCAACGAATATTGGATCGGCAGGCTCTCGACTAGCGATTATTGGCAGATATCCTTTATCGACGAAGAAGATTTCGATGCCGTAGCGCCCTTGTCCGTCTCTCCGAAGCCCGACACCGTCATTAGGGTAATGATCTATGCCAAGCCATTGTCGTCGCCTGTATCTATAAAGGAACAGAGACTTGATGGTAAGAAGAGGGAAGGTTTTACGGTGGTGGAATGGGGTGGTGCCGTATTCGATAAATAATGCGCATGAGGAGGATTTCGAAGCTGACCATTTGCCTGTTGTTTTTATTAGTGCTTTCCGGTTGCCGAGGCGAGTATATCGCGATTGGTGCGGATACTCCGCAAGCAGAAAAGCCCGATAGTCAGCATATTGGTTTTATCGCTGAAAAAAATAGTATAGATAAGGCCATTTCTTCGTCTAGTAAAACGATAACCACGGATAAGGTTTATGGAGCGTTGGTGAATCATCATCTCTTGGCAATTTCGGCTATGGGTGATTTATTCAAGGCTTTATCTGGCCAGAAATATAGTACGATAGTTTTGATAGGTCCTGATCATTTCGATGCCGCTAAAAATAGGATAGCTATATCGAAAGAGAATTTTGCGACACCCCATGGTTTATTGGAGCCCGATTTAGTCTTGGCGGATAAATTACTTGGTTCGGAATATGTCTCGATCGACGAGGATGTTTTTATTTTCGAGCATAGTATCGGCGCGCCGGTCGGTTTCATTAAGAGGAATTGGCCGAACGCCAAGTTTTTGCCTGTCGTAGTGAGCTTTAAAGCCAACGAGGAGACGGTCAAGAATCTCGGGGATAAGCTGGCCGAATATTTACCAGATGATAGTTTAGTCATAGCTAGTTGCGACTTCTCCCATCATGTCGATCGCGATACTTCCATGCTTCAAGACGCGGAGTCGTTGGCGGCTTTGAGGAGCGGCGACATTGATAAAATCAAAAAAGCACATGTCGATTCCTTGCAGTCATTGATAGTTTTAGAGTTGTATCTCACTAAGCGCCGTTCGCGCGATTTCGAATTAGTTACCAATACGAATGCCGCCGATATTTTAAATGATCCGAATTATGACGATGTGACCAGTTATATAGTCGGATATTTTAAAAGCGAGGAAAGATGAAAGATTGCCGTCGCTATAAGGCTTGATTTGATAGTATAGTAATAAATTAAATATCGTATGTTTAAAAAAATGTCTTTGTCCGGCATGGTGTCTGATTTAGAATCAACGATTCGCAGGTTTACATTGCCAGCCTTGATCTCGGCTTGCGCGACTGCTGTTTCGATTATTCTGGTTAATTTCATCGGGGATGATGACGGCATGCTTTGGGGCAAAATTTTAGTTGTTTTGGTTTTGGCCTTTCCGTTGCTGATTTCTTCGGTCATCGTCTGTGAGAGAAAGGGCTTTGACAGGAAAATTAGATTGATCGCGGATTTTTCCATCTTGTCGCTTCTTGGGGCGTATTATTTTTTATTGCCCAAGGATTTATTTGTCGATGGTGTCGGTTATTGGGTGTTGATTCGCCATGTACTTTGGGGTATTGGCGCGGTTTTGTCTGTCGCGTTTGTGGGTTTTTTAATGAAAGGCAAAGATTCGGTTATCGCTTTTTGGCATTATAATAAGACGTTAGTTTTTTCTTTGGCGCTGACCGCTGTATATGGCGTGGCTATTGGCGGTGGGTTGTCCATAGCGCTGACTTCTATTAATTTTCTTTTTGATTTAAATTTGGACGGTGTGATGTATGCGGATATCTGGTCGGTGGTTTGGAGCTTGTTTGCGCCCTTGTTCTTTTTGGCGCATATCCCGAAAATAAATTTGGGCACTAAAGACGAGTATGGTTATCCGAAAGAGCTGAGATTATTTACGAGATTCGTGCTACTTCCGCTGGTGGCGATTTATTTTTTAATTCTATATTCCTATACCGTCAAGATAGTCGTTTCGTGGGAATGGCCAAAGAGTATTTTGGCCTATATGATTTCCGGCTTCTCCCTTCTTGGTGTTTTGACTTATGTCATCCTACATCCTTTAAGAGAGCAATATTCTTGGGTGAGAAGGTATGGATATATGTTCTTCGCCGTTCTTATTCCGCAGGTCGGAATGCTTTTTTGGGCTCTATGGTTTAGGATTTCGCAATATAGCATTACGGAGAATAGGGCCTTGATTTTTATTTTTGGCTCTTGGCTTTTGGCGATGGCTATTTATTTTTTGGCCTCCAGAAAAAAGGATATTCGTTTAATACCGGTCACTCTTTTCTTGATTACTGTTTTGTTTTCGTTCGGGCCATGGAGTATTTTTAGCGTCTCTAAAAATTGCCAAACAAATCGTCTTGTCGGGATACTGAAAAGATATGACGCTTTTTCGCAGGGCAAAATCGTAAAGATTGTTAAGCCGGATGGCGTTTCTGTCGAAGACAGGAGGGAAATAAGCTCTATCGTCGGATATTTATATGACGCACATGGATGGGAATATGTTCAGGGATTTTTTAACGATTCGATTAAAGATGGCGGTGACGGAAAGAATTACTTGACTTCTGAACAGGTGGTTGAGAGATTTATTGGTATAGAGTTTACCACCAGTCGTAATTCTGGCGGTTATGAACATTTTTACATCAATTCAACTTTAAATGCTTCTTTCGATGTGTCTGATTTTGATCGTTTGGTGATAATTGAAAATCCTGGTCGCGCACTTGATGATTACGGTTATAGTTTGACGGATAGAGGGGCCGTGTTCAATGTCATTAAAAAGAATCAAGTCGTCGCCAGTCATAATCTAGATGATCTTATTAAGAAAAATATTAGCGAAACTGGCGATTCGTATGCGAATAATGTCGCACAGGATAAGATGATTGCGAGAGGGGAGAGTAATAATATTTTTTATGAGTTGCATTTAAGTTCCGTGAGCGGAATGAGGAGTGGTCAAGAGGAGAATGTGAGTTATGAAAATTTACACGTTAGTGGGGTATTGTTGATAAAAGAAAAGTAGTGCACTATTGTGTTTTTTAAATAAAAAGACCGCCTTATCGATTATAGATAAGGCGGTTTTATTCACTTAGATGCCCATGGCATCTTTCTGATATTGCTTAAGACTTAATCCGGTTAGTCGAAGCACTATTTCTTTGTATCGCGCTTCGGCTTCTTCCAGTATTTCGTACGGCACGGAAAGCTTATTAACGAAGTCTACATGATTTTCGTTCTCCGGATCAAGATTGTTGATTCCTTTGACACCAAAAGGGGTCTCGACGGTTTTTCCCCAGTCACGAACGACTTCTTTGTCATAAAACTTGGGGTCTTTCCCTGTGGCGACCGCTTTTTCCCAGTCGTTTTTGTCGACGAATCTGGAAGAGTCCGGCGTCAGAATCTCGTCGGCTACGCAGTGATTCGATGCTTCGAATTTAGTGTCGAGAATTAAGATTCCTTTCTTCTCTGCGTATTCGTACGCGTCGGCATACATATCAAGAAGCATCGATGCCGTGCTTCTCCCTTCTATTCCCATGTCCTCATAAAAAAGAGATGGCTCCACTGGCAGGTCATGTCCGTTTTCCGACTTTGTCGTCGGAGTGAATATCGGATTTTTCAATTTACTCCACTTGGGAAGATTCGGCGGAAGTTGTTCTTCTGCCACCAATCCGTTATTCTCGATGTATTTTTTGTACACCGAGCCACCGATATGATGTCTGAATATCAATTCGTAGAGAAAGAGTTTTCCTGTAAGGTCTTTTACCAGGAGGGACCTTTCCATCGGCAATAAAGGGATTTGTTTTTTGTAGTTGCGCAGTTTATGGAGCATGTTGTCGGCGAGGTGATTGGGATACTCGGCAAGTATTTCCATTAACCAGAAGTGCGTTAGTGCGACCAAACATTCTCCTTTTCCTGTCACTGTGGCTGGCAGGACAAAATCGAATATGCTCAAGCGATCGCTTGCGATCACTAGTAACTCTTTTTTGTCTACTCTATAGGTGTCGCATACTTTTCCTCGATGGATTAAATTCAATCCAGCTGAAATAAGGGGGGTTGTTGGCCGTTTCAGAAAGGACGACTTTAGGGATTTTTGGCATAATCACTCCTTTTGTTTTTTTGTTGCAAGTTCAATGGCTTCGGACAATGACATTCTGAATGATGTCGGTGGTTTCTTGAGACTTATTTTTGGTAATTCGCTTGAAGTTGCGAATACGCAAGCATTATAAAAACCTCTACCTCCGATAAACATTTCTCCGGTTTCATTTTTGAATACGACCTGTGTGCCAGGGACGCAGGTAATGCTTAGAATAGCTGCCAGATTATGATCTTCGAAGTGTGGCACATGCGAGGCTATTTTTTGTTTAAGATCCTCTATGGCCACCCCTATGACGACCGTCTTTTCATTGAGCATTGTGAACCTGAGAAAGGCATCGGTGCACCCTGTCAGATGATTGGCCCAGCCAGCGGCTACGATGATCGCGTCCGGCGGATCCATGTTGTGGGACAAATTAATAAGTATATCCTGAACAAGAAGCGTGTGCCGGTGTTGACTGGCGACATGAATCGCTAACACTTCCACGTAATCGCCATGGTCTTGCAGATATTGTAATCCGCTGAGTGTTTGTGGTAGGTCGTTTTCCGACCCGACAATGATTACAATCCTTCTTTTTTTCTTCGAAACATTCATTTCGATCCTCCTTTGGTTGTTGTTTGTTGTGAAAGAGCTGAATGCTTACATTAGCCCAGTTTTATGAAAAAGTCAAATATCTATGTTGTCTTTTGATATTTTATAAAAAATAAAAACCACCTTTTCGGTAGTTTTTATTTTATGTTATTTTTCGCCGGTTTTTTTGTTTTTTTCCTTATCGCGCGAAAAGCTTGGTATGAGTTTCTTTATTAATGAGTATTTTTGAGCGTTTTGTTTTATCTTTTCTCTGGCGCGCTTGCTTTTGACGAAGTTGAGCCAGCTCAGGCTTGGGCCTTTGCGATTTTTTTCTATTATTATTTCCACCATATCGCCATTTTTCAACGGCTCGCTTAGAGTGGCCATTTTTTCATTGACAATCGCACCCATGGCCTTGTTTCCGATCTCTGTGTGTACGGCGTAGGCGAAGTCCACCGGTGTCGCGCCTTCCGGCAGTTCGAAGACGTCGCCCTTGGGGGAGAATACGAAGATGCGATGTTGGAAGACGTCTAGCTGGATATTTTTTATAAAGTCCTCTGTGTCATTGATGCTTTTTTGTATTTCCAGAATTTCTTCTACCCATTTCGGTTGTTTCATATTTTCGCCTTCGTATTTTCTTTTGTAATGCCAGTGGGCCGCGATACCGTATATATTTTCATCATTCATCTCCTCGGTGGCGATTTGAAATTCTACGGACTTTCCTTCTGGTCCGAAAACGGTAGTATGTAGAGCGCGATAGCCATTGGGTTTCGGTAAGGCGATGTAGTCTTTGAAGCGACCCGGTTTCGGTTTCCAGAGGGAGTGGACAATGCCCAATACTTTATAGCAATCCGAGACGCTATTCGTTATGACGCGCAAGGCGAATACGTCGTAGATTTCGTCGAATTTACGATTTTTTTCTTGCATCTTAAGCCAAATACTATAAAGATGCTTAAAGCGACCGTCTATTTCGTTCTCAACGTCGGCCTTTTTTAATTCGGCAATCAAGATGTTCTTTATCTTTTGTATGTATTGGTTGTTTTCAGCCTTTTTCTCTATCTCGTACTTGTATTCTATTTTTTTAAACTCTTCAGGGTAGAGGATTTTGAAGCAAATATCTTCCATTTGCCATTTAAGCCCCCACATGCCTAATAGTTCGGCGATTGGAACATATATCTCTAGGCTTTCTCTGGCGATTCTTTCTTGTTTTTCCGGCGGCAAAAACTCCAATGTTAAAAGGTTATGTATACGGTCGCAGAACTTAATCATTATTATTCTGATGTCGTTGGCCATAGCCAAGAACATCTTGCGTAGGTTTTCGCGATAGCGTTGGATGCCACGGTATTTTATCTTGCCGAGTTTAGTCACACCTTTGACCATACTTGCGACGTCCGGGCCGAAATTCTTTTCAACGTCGGCTAAGGTGTATTCGGTGTCTTCTGGTACGTCATGAAGTAGGCCGGCTATTATCGTATTCAGGTCGGATTTCATTTGCGCCAAAAGGAACGCAGTGTAAAGACTGTGTGTTATGTATGGTTCTCCGGATTTTCTGTTCTGTCCGTCGTGGGCGCGTTTGGCGAAATCGTAAGCCAGCCAAACCAAGTCGGTGTCGGCGTTTTTGTTGTTCTCTTTTACTCTTGCGATTATTTGTTCGATTGTCATGGAGGTGGTATAATGTAATTAAATAACAAAAACTGTGGATTAGTCAATTGCTCTATATTTTCTTTCGCTTATTTTAAGCAATCCACTTAAAACGCGGACAATAAAATGAATAAAGCCGCGAAGATATTTTTTATAGGCTTGATCGCTTTTGCGGGGATCCTTTCGGTTCCTTGCTTTGCGTTAGCCGCCGATCTTGGGCAGGGTTTTGTTGGCAACTCAATACAGTTAAGCAATCTCGACCCGCGTATAGTCGTTGCCAGAGCTATTCAGATAATTCTTGGTTTCTTGGGTGTGATTGTGGTCGGGTTAATAACTTATGCCGGTTTCTTATGGATGACTTCCGGTGGAGAGGAGCATAAGATAGAGAGAGCTAAGCAGATTATTTTGAATGCTACTATAGGATTAATAGTAATATTGGCGTCTTTTGGTATAACGACATTTATACTGGCAAAGATTTTAGAGGCTACCGGCAATGGTGGTGCTACCGGTAGCGGGAGCAATCCGCCAGTTGGGATAGGCGGGGCCGGTGTTCTTGGGGCTTGCAGTGTCGAAAGCGTCTACCCAGCTCCCGACCAGCGTAATGTCCCTGGAAATACCGCTATTATCGTTACCTTCAAAGAAGAAGTTGATCCTAGTACGGTTTGCGGTGCCGCTTCTTGCGTTGGGAATAATGTTTTGGTCGGTTCTGTCAAGATACACAAGAGTAATGATGACGAGTCCACCGCTTTGACCGACGTCTTGGTTTATTCCAATGACAATAAGACCTTTATTTTTAGACCAACTAGCTATTTGCACTCTCCTTCTGAGAATATCTGGTATACGGTCAGATTTACCGAAGACGTCTCTCGTCTTGACGGTGAGTCGATTTTTGATGGTTGTCCGGCTAATTTGACTTGGCAATTCGAGGTTAGCAATACAATAGATTTGACGCCTCCGCAGGTTAGGAGCGGTGGAGTGTTCCCTCCGCCGGATAATGGTCGCGATACCGTGTCGTTACTCTCGACACCATCACAGGCCGCAGGCACTATCGCCGTGGCTAGCCAGCCGAATGTCTATGTCGCCGCTTCCGTGACCGCCGCTTCTCGCGTCGGTGCCTCTCAGGCTATTTCCGTATCGGACGTAACCGTTAATCCTAATTGCGCGGAGAATGGTGTCCTTACCGTTTCCGTGACCGCCGACAATGAGACCGCTCAGCTTTCAGCTGGGGCAAGACAGCTCGGCACTGCTAAATTTAATGGTAGAACTGTTTCTTTTCCTAATCTTTTCAGTTTGACGTTGCCGACCGCTGATCCGGTTGCTGGCAATTCTTGGAATATCACTTTATCTTCTTCTGTCTCCGCGGATACTTTGACCGTTGGTGGGATGACGTATGTCTTTGTCGTTGGAGCGCCAGCCGCACCGAATCAGATACAACTTGGGGCCAATCCTAACCAGACAGCTCTGAATATACGTAATGTGGTTGATGATAATTCTTCTGTCGGAGCGTCCGTTTCCGGTAATGTTGTTAGTTTGACAGCAACTTTAGCCGGTGTTTCCGGTAATAATATCACATTAGATTCTAGCGAAAAGACTAAGCTGGTTTTGTCTGGCGGTTCTTTATCCGGAGGTTCTGATCGCAGTGAAAGGACTCAGATTGTCGGTCGAAGAGATAGGGCAATGAATACGGCTATTCAAATCAATTTCAATGAAGCCTTGATGCCGACCACGGTCACTGGTGACGCTGCCGCCGTGTCCAATTACGTCAGAGTCGTAAATGCCGAACCCGGATCGCTTGCGGCCGGAGTTGGTTGCACCAACGACTCGGATTGTTTGTCTTATGACTGCACTGGCGGTGTCTGTGTGAATGACTTTTTGGCTGGTAAATTCGTCCTATCTAATCAATATAAGACTTTGGAATTCGTCAGCGACGATCAGTGCGGGGTCAACGGTTGCGGAGACCCTATTTACTGCTTACCTTCCGGTAGTCATCTTAAAGTGGTTTTGGTGGCAGCAAGTCTACAACCTTGCACGAGCGATAATGATTGCATAGCTAAAACTCCGTATAATTCTTGCGTCGCTACCCCACAGAGTGGTGGCGTTAGGGTTTGCCGTCAGGATTTTGGCGGAAATTACACGGGTTCTCGTACAAGAAGTTTCCCAGGAGCCGATTTGAGTGCTATGAACGGCGTCATGGACGCGGCTTTCAATTCTTTGGATGGTGATCGCAATACCTTCTCGGAGGGTCCGATAGCCGAGTACAGCGACAATCCGCCTGTTTATTCGAGTAATTCGACTTGTCAATCCGATTTCGAAAGAATCATCGCCGCGGTTAAGGGTAAAAGAATTGCCGATAATACCGTCCTCGGTGCCATTACTGGAAGTTTTTGCTCCAGTTGTTCTTGCGCTACGCCAGCCTCTTGCCAGTCCATTATGACGACTTCGATGTCCTCGATAGGTTTGCCGCTTATGAGGGATTATGGAAGCGCCTTATTTGTCTTTGATGAAAATGAGGATGAGGGGACTTATGGAGCTTGTCGCACTGACTCAGTCGGTTCCAGTAATTGTGGATCAATATCTATTCCAATGTATTTTTGTGCCAATGGCGATAATTTTTCTTGGGAATTTTTCATTAATGACAAAATGGACACCAATCCTCCTGTCTTGACTGCCATAACCCCAGCCTTGGGGGCGACGATCTCGATCGGAGGTGAGATTGGCGGTGAATTTGATAAAGTCATGCTTTCCAGTTCCTTGTCTACCGGTGAGGGGAGGGTGGTAAATAATGAAGAAACCGTTATCCATAAAAATATCAATATTTGGAGTCTTTCGAATAGACCTGTTGGGTATTGGATAGAGACGGATGGCGTAGATTTGGATAGCGATGGTGAAATGGATCGTACGAAAGTCGTAATAGACCATAGTTTGCTCGGCGATTCCGTGTCTTATCGCGCTCAATTCGGTTCCGGTATTAGGGATGTCTATCAGAATTGCTATAAACCGTCGAATGGCCCTGGCTGTTCCGGCGTCAATCAATCAAGCCCATCGTGTTGTAATGGCTCGGCGAGCTCTGCTCTTGATGAGAATGGGAATTGTAATTAATAAAAAGATAAAATGACCAATAGGCTTAGAAAAATATTACTATCCGCCTTTTTACTGATCGGTTTATTCGCGATCGGCAATTCCGTTTTGGCTGCCGCCGATGTCGGAATGGGAGGGTTCGGCGCCGTCACGCAGCTAAGCAATACGGACCCTCGTACTGTAGTCGCCAATGTCATACGTATTATTTTAGGATTTTTGGGCGTGATCGCCATAGGTTTGATAATCTATGCCGGAGCTATCTGGATGCTTTCTGGCGGCAATGAGAAGAATATCGATAAAGCCAAAAAGATATTGGTGAGCTCTGTTATTGGTCTAATAATAATATTAGCTTCCTTTGGTATAACCACGTTTTTGTTGAATAGTATTTTGAATGCAACTGGCACCGGTTCTGGTACCGGTTCCGGGCCGGGTGGCGTTATAGTTCCGCCTGGTGGAGGACCAGGCTCTTCTTGCGATGGCATTACACTGACTCCGCTTTGCGAAGCGGACGATAGTCTTTGTGGTTCTGGTCTTTATTGTAATCCTGGTACTTGTACATGTACTGTTGGTGGCGGTATTGGTGATCCGTGTGATTCTGATGTGGCTTTGGCCGATTGTCAGGCTAGTGGGGCTATGTGTATGCCTGGTCTTTCTTGTAATACAACTACTTGTCTTTGTGAGAGTGGTTCCGGTGTAGGTATAAATTGCGATTCCGATGTCGCAGCCGGATGTCAAGCCTCTGATGCTATATGTTCCAATCTCTTGACTTGCGACAATGGTACTTGTACTTGTGAAGAGAGGCCTTTGATACAATGGATTAGTCCGCAAGGAGGTTTTTGCGATGATTTTCCGAATCAAGTCTGTTTAAATGATTCGGATTGTTCTTCGGGAACGTGCAATGTATCCACTCCTAATGCAGCTTCTGGTAATATAATAACCATCATGGGCCGATATTTTGGGACAACCGTCGGTCAGGTCAATTTTTGGGATGGTGCCGGTTTTACGATTCCCGGCGTTTTACCATCCACCATCAATTCTCAGTGTAGTTCTTTCTGGAGCGATGATCAGATAATGATGGTCGTTCCTGTTGGCGCTGTCTCCGGTCCTGTGCAAGTCGTAAGATCTGATCTTTTCTCCGATACGACCAATGATGCTCATGGCACGGTTATAGACGATTTAAGAGTTAATGCGATATCTCGCCCCGGTCTTTGCAGGATTGATCCTGATAATGGGTATTTAAACGATCCGGTGGCTTTACACGGCGTTAATTTCCCCACAGTCTTGTCAGAGGCTCGTTTTGGTAATTATCACTCCTTTGTTTCCGGTACCAACTCCGTTTTTTATACCGCGACCTTAGCTAACACTCTTACCCCTAATATAAACTCGGGGAAAACTACAGCCTTCGTGTCAGGTTCGGCGGGGGAGCTTAGTAACTATGTCAGATTTGGTAAGAATAGCGAGGATGATCGTGGTCCATATATCGTTTCTTTTTCGCCGACATCTGGTGCCCCTGGTCAATATATAACAATATATGGGTCTGGTTTCGGTTCGAGTAGGGGTAGTAGTGCCGTTTATTTTGGTGATGAGACTGGCTATGAAGTCGATTATTCGTTTCCAACGATTTGCGATGATAGTGTCTGGTCTGATAGTCAGGTTATAGTCAAGGCGCCTTCGACCGCTCCAGATGGTAATTATACGATAACCATGGTAATAGGTGCTCGTACCATAGACACATCGGCTTTGGCTACTAATCAGTTCAATTTAAACAGGTCTTTGTCTTTGGCGCCTTCCCTCTGTAAGATATCTCCTCCGATAGGTGATGTGGGGGTAGAGGTTTCCGTTTGGGGTGAGTATTTCGACACACTTAACGCTTCGAGCCGTGTTAGATTTTATAACGATAAAGACGCTGTCGGCACAAATATAGTTTTCTGGAATCAAGACCAGAGTTTCAACTCCGGTTCTAGACCGGATAGAGCCGACGTTTTAGTCCCGGCCGGAACGATAACAGGCCCAGTCAAGGTCGGTAAAGGTGCGGGTATGCTTTTTGGAAATGCTTTGAACTTTCAAGTAGGTAGTTGTTTGGAGGCGCCTGATCCGAATAATGCCTGTTCTCCGGAGATTTGCTGTCCGGAGGGAACTCCGGAAGCCGGGCGCTGTGTCGCTACGACGAACGATTGTTTCGCCGATATAAAGTCCAGTGTCTATGAGTGGGATTTCAATACGGGCATAACGACGTCTCCGTCCGGTCCGTCCACGCCTTTCTTTAGCTGCACGGAAAGAAGTCGTTTGCTAAGTCTTTGCGATAACGTGATATGTCCGAATTCGGCTGGTGAATGCTCTCCTTATGATAATGTTTTCTCAACCATGGAGAATGTTGGTAAGAGCTGTGTCTATAATTGTGACAATGTCGGCTCTTGCGGTGTTGGTGGTTGCACATACAACAGTTCTTTGGATGTCTGCGTGGCTAATGTCGGCACTTCTTGCAGTTTGCCGATTGCCGCGACTAATGTTTCGGGTGCCACGGTCGAAGCTTTCTGCGAGCAATATCAGGGTAACAACAGACGAGTTATCTATTTGAGTGGAAACGAGGGTTGTCCTTCCGGTTGGATTAAGGCTTCTTTACCTTCTGATGGTGGGGTGGAATTAGTTTGTGTCGATCCTTCTTCCACTTGCAATGTTTGTAGTACCGGTTTTGTATGTACTCCCGACAACGCTCCTGTCCCTAGCGGTATTTGCATAGCTCCTGGAGATATTTGCCCGTCCGGATCGGCTTGTCAGTCTGATAATCGTTGCAAAAAGCTAGTAGCTGATGAGTGTCAGTGTTGTTGTCGTAAAGCCAATGCCAACCAAGATTGTTGTTATCCTTTGACCTGTGCCGGTACTTGTGGAAGTGATAAGGCTACCGATACCGGGACTTACGGATCTTGCAGTGGTTGTCGTATAGAGGTTGGTGGCGTTGTCAATCAAGCGGCTTCGGATGCTGCCTGCAATTGTTCAGGTTCTTTCGGTAAATATTGCGATACTAGCATTGACGTGAATGCCGATGGCGTTGCCGATGGTGTTTGTAACGACTGCGCTCAATTAGCTAATAATAATTCTTGCACCAATCATAGCGCTTCGTGCTGTGTCGACGCGACAAGAAGTGATGTTTGTACTGGAAGAAGGTACGGTTCCGGTGGTAGTGATGTGTTTGATTTGGTGGTTAGCGGTGGCACGGCTTATTGCGGTTACTATTCTTGTTCGACCAATAACACGACTTGCGATGGAACCGCCGATGTAGGCCCTTTCGCGTCCGGTGTCAATTTCTTTAAAAAATTCTCGGATTGTTCTAATAGATGTAACCCACCAACGCCTTTTGGTGTCTCTTGCGTGAATACCGACAACACGGCTTGTGCGGCTTCTATCTGTTCTCTTGGTGCTTCATGTCGCAATGATTCAGGGGCCTCTCTCTTTCCGGATTGTGGTGTTTGCTGTTGCGACCCTTCCAACGATCAGTGTTCTTTAATAGGAAATCCTAATTTACGCTGTGAAGCCGATAAGAGCCCGTGCGGTGGAGCTAATCGAGGTCTTTGCTGCGGTTGTAATTCCAATTCCGAATGCGTCGCCTCTCCGGCGTTGCCGATAGCGACCGGTTGCGGTCTGGATGGTTGTTGCAGAGCTAGGCCGGAAATAATAAACACCGCCCCGCAAGACGATCAGAGTAATGTCTGTACTAATATCGAAATACAGGCCATATCCAGTGTTGCGATGGATAGTGGTAGTGTCACCGGTAATATAATAGTCGTCGGCGAGTACGTAACACCATGCCCGGAGGGAACGGTTTACTTATCTTTGAATCAAGACTCGCAAAATACTAATAGCTTGTTGAGGGGAGTCAAAGTCGCATGGAATTCCATTAAGAGTATCTTTAATAAGGTTATGGGCTCCGATGTCCTAGCTAGCGACCCTCCGTTGGCTTTCATGAATTATTGTGCCGTTCCTGGTGTCGTAGCCGTCGAACATGTCGATCCGGAAGACGAGAGCCAGCCATCGATATTGAAATTTCGTCCTTCAAAAATTCTCGATACCGACAGAAAGTACTTTGTCATAGTCAAGGGTGATGAGAATCTCGATAACACTAATGGAGTAAAGAGTTCTTGGGGTATCGGAATGAATACTCCTGTCGGGGCTATAGCCGGAATCAGGACTGATAATTCTTCGACCTTTAACGGAACTAGCTATGCCGGTTCTTTCATATGGTCTTTTAGAACTCGCCCTAATAATGGTGGCAATAAGGGTATTTGCGACATAGATCATGTTGCTATAACCCCTAAATCTTATTTATTTAATAGGTTGGAACAAGACTTGAACGAAGATGATAATAATCCGTCCGGCAAGACTTTTGACACTGTTAGAGATATAGATAAAAAGTTCACGGCCAGGGCGTTGAGTTCCAGAGGTGAAGTTTTATCCTCTGCTACCGGCTATTCATGGAATTGGAGTTGGAACGTGGATGATGTTGCTGTTGTGAGGTTTATAAATCCTGCGCCATTCGCCGTCGACAGTGGCGAACAATTAATCTCGGCTTTTGACAATATAACCGATCGCAAGGCTAAAGTTACCGCTACCGTCAATCTCATAGACTCGACTTTGTCTTCTGCTGGAAATGGTCAATCGGCGACAGCTGAAGTTTATGTGTTTAGGTGCGCTAATCCTTGGCCAGGTTTTGTCGCTGGGACTTGGCGTCCTTGGAGAGATAATCCGGATGCTATGAATCCCTATTGTGTCGGTGGCACTTGTATGGATATGGGTTATGAATTGTATTATTGCAGGGATAGTGGTTCGGAGGGTACGGCCGATGATTTGCCGGTGATCTCTTCTGGAACAACCGTTGGCAGTGGAGTATCCACGGATGTTTTGAAGGAATCATATTTCTTCAGACAAGCTCCGCCCGTAGTCGAAGGGGTTGATTTTATGGTGGAACCTGTTCCAAGTGGTGGGGAAGTGCGACTTAATTGGGATGCCGTAGTAGATCCAGCTGGCGAGCAGGTCGTTTCCAAATACAATATTTATTATAGTCAAAAATCTGGCGCACCGTACGCTTTTTCTATTTCTGTGCCAGTAGCGGATGCGCCGTATATATCTTCTAATTCTCCAGTGTCGGTAACCGGCCTGGATAAAACTAAGGATTATTATTTTGCCATAACAGCAGTATATGATAGTGGAGAGGAAAGTACTTATTCTAAAGAGGTTGCAGTCAGGCCAGCTGATTCCTTCCCGCCAGCGAGTCCTATTAACATCATTGCTGAGGCGGGCAGGAAAGACGTGGTGGTTAATTCGTCGATTTCCGCTAGTGATTGGAGTTCGACAGTGCAGGAGACTATTAGCGCCAAAGTTAGTTTTTCGCTTTCTCCTAATGAGTTATTGAAGCATTTAAGGACTTTTGATTTGCGATGGGGGACTGCGATAGATGATTATCCGAATATTGTTTCTGTGCCGGCGAGAGAGGCTTTGGTTAATGGTGAAGATTTGAAGGTTGTTGGTGATTTTTCTGCTGGAACCCCTTATTATTTCATAGTTTCGGCAACGCGACTGGATAATTCTTATTCCGAAACTTCAGGAGTTGTTAAAGTTGTCTTTGATTCCGGTGGTGCAACAAGTATCGAGCCAATGGTTGCTGATGATGTTGGTGATTTTGAAATAGCGATTCCCTCTGGGACTATAAAAGTTTCTTGGCCCCCCAATACCGATGATGCTGTAAAGTATAATCTTTATTGGGGCGCTAATCATGCCAGTTATGGCGAGAAAATAGAGGTCGGGGGGCGCGATGCTTTATCGGGGGGGGATGGAGAAGGAAGCCTCTTTTTCTTATGGTAATACAGCAGGAAGATTTTTTATAGCCGTTTCAGCTGTGGATGCTTCCGGGAATGAAAGTGCTTTTTCTGATGAGATAATCGTTATTCCTAGCCAATCTAGTTATACTTTTCGCAATGCCTTGGCTAATGTGGATTTCGAGTCCGGTGCTATCGGCGGATTACCTGCGTATTGGTCAAGGGCGACACAGGTCAGGTCTTCTGTCGGCATAAGTGACGCTTTTTCTTTTTCCGGAAATCAAAGCCTTCGCTTGTACCAAGCGCCGAATATACCATACCCCGGCGTTTGTGGAAGCGATTTGAATGATAGAGTAGCCCCAGCTTATGAAGCCTATCCTTTTTCCAGTTACCTGACCTACAACGGTTCTAATTGTACTTTTTCAAGCACTCTCGATTGCAATGCCGGCGGACCATGCATAGTTTCGAATGGCAGTTCCTTGCCATGGCCCTATACTAACAGGGTTATGTGGGAATCTTTGTCTTATAATGTGTCTAATTTGCCTTGGGAGGTTGGAGAGGATTATTTAGTAGCTTTTTATTATAAGGGAAATTTAGCCGCTAGTACTAGACCGATATTGAATTTCGATTTGGGTTGGGGTGCTCAATGTAGGGGGGTAATAGCGGGAGGGTGTTCGGCTTGGGGTGCCGGATGGTTCGTCTGTCCTGACAATTCGTCGGCATGTTGTCGATATCCATTACAGAGGGATTGTTATCCGAGTCTTTACATGCCGGTTATCCCTGCTGGTAATTACAACAGTGGACCTTATGATGGTTGGAACTTGTATTTCGATACTTTTACATACACTGAGGATCTGGCGGGTATATACGACATTTCTAATAATTTGCGCAATATGATAGGTCTTTCTATCGGGTATAACAATACTGGAGCCGGAACTGATTTTTATGTCGATGATTTTATCGTAGCGAAGAAAGTTAAATAAATAATTTTTTTAAAATAATAGACTATGTTCGAAAACTTAGATGAAAAAAAAGATGGTGCATCCTCTTCTGTGAAGCAGTCGCCTATATCGCCAGTCGCTTATCCGCCACAGGGTAAGGTCGAAGATATTTTTGATGGAGTAAAAGACACTCCGGCTCCTGGACAGAATTTTAAAAGTGACAATGGAGACAAGAACGATGATTCGTCAAAAAAGAAAAGTGGCAATCTCGTCGGAGTGCTGATTTCCGTGGTGGTAGTTTTGATTTTAGCTGTTGTCGGCGTCGTATTGGTTAAACAAAAGGATTTAATATTGTCTAAATTTGGTGGTAGTGAGAAGGTTGAGACGCCCGCGATTAGCAACGAAAGTCTTGCAAACCCTGCTATAATTGATGCAGATAATAAGAAGGTGAATGCTCCGATAGTGAACGAGTATGACAAACCGTCTGGAATGCCAGAAGACAATGGGCCAGCCGTCAAGAACAACCCAATAAACAACGTCGGTAACACTAGCACAACCACTGCCGTAATTACTGAAACGGAGTATATTGTATCCACTTCCACTAAAGTTGTAGAGGATATGGATTCCGATGGTTTGCCGACTGACGAGGAAAATTCCGCAGGGACGGATCCGAAAAAGGCCGACACAGATAGTGATGGTTTATTGGATGGGGAAGAGGTGAACACCTACAAGACTAATCCGCTCAAAGCCGATACGGATAACGATGAATTATCCGATTATGATGAGGTTAAGGTTTATTTAACGAACCCTAACAACGAGGATACCGATGCCGATACATATTTGGATGGCAAGGAAGTCAAGGGTGGGTATAATCCAAAAGGCCCAGGAATGATAATAGTAAAATAATTTATCTGAATAATATGTCTTTAAATCAAAATAAAGGTGTCGGTGTCGACGAGACGGAGAGGGAGGGTGGCTCGTCCGCATACGATGCGAGCCAATCCAGGGATAGTATCGAGAGCGAAATAGAAAAAAACCTTTTGATCAAGACCATGCCCCGTAAGTTCAAGGTCAGTGCACCAGACCCTGAAAACACTAAGAATAAGACAGTCGGCATAGTCATTATGGTGATTGGAATATTGGTGATGGGTGTCGCCGCTTATTTGGTTTACATTTTTTTGATTAACCCGACAACTAATAACGGCCTTAGTGTAGTAGCCCCGACAAAAAAAGAAATTCCCGTAGATAAAAAAAGCAATGATTCTATTCAAAGCAATAAGGAATCCACACCGGTTAATACGAATAGTAATGCTCCCAAAGAGGAGGTGAAAAGTGTTTTAAGTCAAATAAACGACAACAAGGCTTCTTCTAGCGATAATATTTTAGCCACCACCACTCCCGTAGACACCAAAAAGCCAGAAGTTGCCACAAGCACGTCTGCTGAAAAAATAGCCGACAAAGCTGAAACAATCCCTACCGTCGTCAAAAAGGCCATTGATACGGATAAGGATGGTCTGTCCGATAAGGAGGAGTCGATTTTGGGTCTCAGCGCCTCGGTCGCGGATTCCGATAATGATGGTTTTTCCGATTCTTCAGAGCTTTCTAAAATGTATAACCCGGCCGGTGCCGGACGTTTGTCGGATAATCCGAATTTGGTCTCTTACAAGAATATCACTTATAAGTATTCCGTCTTGAAGCCGGCCGTTTGGAAGGTTCAACAAGTCGGAGATTCTATAATATTCTCTTCAACCGATAATTCCTTTATACAAATAATA
This sequence comes from uncultured Gammaproteobacteria bacterium, assembly GCA_964395625.1. Classification (GTDB taxonomy): domain Bacteria; phylum Patescibacteriota; class Patescibacteriia; order Patescibacteriales; family WJLG01; genus JBAZHE01. The sequence continues at coordinate 45,511 of CAYNAR010000007.1, forward strand.
ACCGAGCGCGTTGAAAATGGCAGTGGCGTTTTGGCTTGGTATAACGAGCAATTTCCCGATAAACAGAAGTCTCTATCCGATGTCATGTCCAAGAATGGCTGGGAAGGTTTGTTTCATGACGATGGGCAAATATTTTATTTGATCGACGCTAAGAACAAGAATAACATATTTACAGTGTCTTATACGCCGTCGGAAGAAGGTAATGACGATTATTATAATATATTCAAGATGATAATCGATAGTTTTTCTTTTTGAAAATAAATAAGATGGTAGAAATCAACAATGCTGCTCGAGCGGTTTTCGACAAAAAGGCCCTCAAGGAGGTCAGCGAGTATTTTTTAAGGAAGTTTAAGCTGACAAGGCGTTCCGTTTCCATGGCTTTCGTCACCGCCAACGAGATGAAAAAACTCAACCTAGCCTACAGAGGAAAAAACAAGACGACAGATGTCCTGTCTTTCGAGGGCGAGGATGATTTTTTGGGTGAGATAATCTTCGATTATGAGCAGATAAAGAAACAAGCCGAAGAGTTGGGGCATTCAGCTAAAAAAGAACTCCTCTTCATAGCTATTCATGGGTTATTGCACTTGATAGGCCGTGAGGACGATAAGGAATGCGATCGGCTTGGAATGATTGCCGAGGGAGAAAAGATACTGGAGGATTTTAATAAAAAAAATGCTAAACATAAAAAGACTGTTTAAAAGTTTCAAGTATGCCTCTAGGGGCTTATTCAGGATGTTTAAGGAGGAGCAGAATTTACAAGTACAATCGATAGTTGCTATAATCGTATTAGTGTTGGCCGTGTTTTTTGGTATAGGTCGTATCGAATGGTGTCTAATCGGAATATCTATAATACTCGTGCTTTTGTCTGAAATGATTAATAGTGCTATAGAAAGAGTCGCTGATATTTTAAAGCCCAGAATCCATGAATATGTCAAAGAGGTCAAAGATATAATGGCCGCAGTAGTTTTATTGTCGTCTTTTCTGGCGATTTTTATAGGAGTCGCGGTATTTTGGCCTTATGTATTAGAATTTTTCGCTTAAGATAAAAAGATGTCGCCGCAAAAAGCTTTAAAGATAATATTTTTTTCGTTTTTTTTCTTGATCCTATCCTCTTTGATTTTTTATGGTGTCAAATCTGTTATTGACGAGAATAAGGGGAGAGATGCTAGACGTCAATTCTTTATCGATGAACAGAATAGGCAGCAGGCGAATGTGATTAACGGAGAAAAAGAGAGGGATAGTTTTGAGATGGTGAATGACGATTTGAAGAAGTATAATACCGTTCGGCAGGAGACCGTCGATGAATTAATAAGAAGAAGCAAAATAGAAAATCGGCGCCTAAACGGCTTGCCGGTCGATTGATATAAAATGAATACACAAAAGGAGAGAAAGGGAAACTTTAATTCTCATAAGACGACTATTTCATTGATAGCCGGGTTTTTTCTTTTATTTTTTTCGGTGGCCTTGCCGGTTACGGTCTTCGCCGCTTGGCAGAATCCTACCGCTAATCCGCCAGGAAATAATTCAGCTGAGCCTGTGAATGCTGCCGATACGCCACAAAACAAACAAGGAACGTTATGGCTTTCCAGCGGTAACGCCTATCTTTCCAATACCAATACTTATGGATTCATAGTGCAGAAAGGCAGGGTCGGTATTGGTTCTACCACCCCTTGGAATCTTTTATCGGTCGATAGCATTCCCGGTACAGCCGTTGCTAATATGGGCGGGGGGCGTATTGTCGGTTTGTCCGAGGTTCCGGTTAATGCGACTGAGGCCGTTTCTCGTTATTACGTAGATTCCTTGGTTGGTGGTGGGATACCATCTCCTGGTGCTAACGGAAACACTCTTCGCTCTAATGGTACTAATTGGTTGGCTAATAGTTTCTTGTATAATAACGGAACAGCTATTGGTATAGGAACTAACAGTCCTGGTGATAGATTAGATGTTTATAATGGATATTATAGTCTTAGATTTGGTGGTGATACTGCTTCTTGGGCTGGTAGTAATAGATATCCAACTATATATAGTTCAGCTGGTAGTAAATGGGTAATGATTATAAATCCTCATATACCCTATACACAATCTGGGTTTAATGGTTTTTTAGGAAGTATGACTGGTGCCACAATAAGAATGGGAAGCGACCCTGCTACTACTCATGAATGGGATTTGGGGCCGGGGACTTCTCTTGTTGGCGTGGATAAATTTTCTATTGGTCGCGATGGCACTTCTTTTCTTGCGATTGATAATGCTGGACGAATCGGAATCGGCACAACGAATCCTGGGGCCAGGTTGTCTATCTCCGGTGGGGAGGGGACGTATTCCGCTCCGGATTTTGGTAGTACTAATCTCGGATCAATAAACATATTGAGTACCGTTTCCGGTAGGCGTAACGCTATAACTTTCAGTTCAGCCGGTTCTTCTAATGCTCAGGCTGGTATATATGTCCACCAAGATAATTCTCTTGGAACGCATATGTATCTAGCGACCACCGATAGTTACGCCACTGGTCCGCAAGCCAGATTGACTATAAGGAATAACGGTAATGTTGGTATTGGCACTACTGACCCAGGAACATATCGTTTGTATGTAAACGGACATGCCTACGTTAGGGGTTCAATAGAGGCTAGCGGTGCCGACTTAGCCGAAGAGTTTGCCACTGATCGCAAATATCCGGCAGGGACAGTTTTGGTTATGGGCAGTGACGATTATTTTAAATCGGCAAAGTCTTGCAGTCAGGAATACGACAAGGCTGTCATTGGAGTAGTCTCCGACATGGCTTCGATAATAATCGGCAAGATAGATGCACCGACTAAGGCGATCGTGTCTATGACCGGTGTCGTCCCGGTAAAAGTCAATAGCTCTAATGGCTTAATAAAAAAAGGTGATCTTTTAGTTACTTCAAGTATTAGCGGTGAGGCTATGAAGGGTATTAATCCTCCGACTGGGACTATAATAGGCAAGGCCTTGGAAAACGCCAACGGGGCTAAGGATGAAGTGATGACTTTGATAAATCTGCAGTAACAGGTTTATCCACTTTTTCCATCGCAGAGCTATTTATAAAATATTATTTTTTGTGGTATAATAAAAGTGATAAAAATTGCTCAGGAGTTGTCTTAAAAATAATAATTCAATATCGCGAAATTTAAATTAATATAAAATATGATTCTCTCAAAAAGAACAAAGAAACTTGGCCTCGGACTGCTCAGTTTCTTCTCGATGCTGGCAATGCTAGTCTTGCCATTGTCCAATGTTTCGGCTCAAGTCGTCGGTGTTGTTACAAGTAATAATCCAACGGGAAGCCAAAATATTTTTTATGGACGCATAACAGGCGGCGGAACAGGAAATGCGCTTTTATTAGAAGATCAGCTATACAATGATTTGTTTAGAGTGTCTTACAATGGCACCGTGTCTTCTGCTGGCAGCATTGGCATAGGAACTGCAGCCCCTGGATATCCATTAGACATCTATAATGCTAGTGGAGAGAATGGTGTTCGAATGAATGTCGGCGGTAATTTGTTCTACATGAGTCATGGTGGTTGGAGTATGGGTGCCGGTCGTCTTGGTATTGGCGATGGAACAGCTCCTTCTATAGTTATAAACGCCAGCAACGATAATGTCGGCATCGGAACTAATAATCCTGGCGTGAGACTGGATATCAATGGTGGTTCTGGTGCGGCTTTAAGAATTCTCGGGGGAGGCGATCTTGTTATCAGCCCTCAATTTTTTGGGTCTAACGCTACTTTATACAATGATTATGGAGCATTATTGTCAGATGTTCCATTTAGCGCTCCCTATCTATGTATTTCCGGAGTCTGTCAAAGTTCTTGGGCGTCTATCGCCAGTCAGTGGTTTACTAACGGGTCTAGTATATCTTACAATGTTGGTAACGTCGGCATAGGATCGGCCTCTCCGGCTTATAGTTTAGATATTGGTGGTAACATGAGAACAACCGGTCGCTATTATTCAAATGAATGGATACAGATGGATAATTTTTCCGGCCTTTATTCTCCAAACAATGGAGCGCATCTCTATCCAAACAATGGTTCATACGGAGCTTGGCGCGTCGCCGGCAATCGTAATGGTTGGTATGGTTTAGAGTTTGATACAGCTGGTGGTCAGACAAGTTTTATGATGGGTCATACATCTCAAGGTTGGGGCGCACAGACCACTGGTGTTCATAATAATACTTATGGATGGCTGTGGTCCTTCACTCATAATCGCCTTAGTGCAGCTGGTGGTGCCGATTTTGGTGGAGGAAGCATAATCACTACTGGTAATGTTGGAATTGGAACTACGGATGTTTCTACTTATAAGATATACGGGAAGACCAATCTTGGCGGTTGGGGATATCGTTTTGATAATGATGCTAATGGAAGCAATGTCTACATGGCTCATGGTGGTGGTTATGGCATGCATGTGAATGCCGGATCAAATGCCAGTGCTAGTACTTATTTACTCGAACTTTATTCTGCTAATGGAATAAACAGTAATAGCAAATTGCAAGTCATGGGCAATGGTAATATCGTTGTTAATGGCTCGACTGTTATTGATGGTAACGCCGGATGGCACAGAACCTATGGAGACACTGGTTGGTATAATGGTACTTATGGTGGAGGTTGGTATATGGCGGATTCATCTTGGATAAGGTCTTATGGTAATAAAAATATCTATCAGAATACTGGTGTATTAAGAACTGATGGAACCTTGCAAGTCGGTCCTAATGGAGATACTTTTGTTGCTACCAGTGGTGGTAATGTTGGTGTTGGAACAGCCTCGCCGACGTCCAAATTGCATGTACAGGGAAATTTTTATACTGTCGGAAATGCTACAGTTACTGGAAATATTAGCAGTTTAGGTGGCAATATAAGCACTACCGGAACTATTTCGTCCACTGGCAACATTTCAACAACTGGCGGTTTTTCCGCTAATGGTGGTGGTTATTTTGGTGGAGATACTGGCATTGGAATAGCTCCTGAGTATCATGTTCGACTAAGAATTAGAGGTGTTGTCGTGCCGAACGTCTATGATTACGGAATATATGCCGATAATGCCTATACAGGAATCGTTGGTAGAGGATCAGCTTCTGGTCTTGAAGGGTATGGCCTAGATGCTGGCTCGGGAGGAACAGGTGTCTATGGCTATGGTGCTTTATATGGTGTTCGCGCTTACGGTAATGGATATGATTTTTATGGATCTTCCGGAAATCCAAGTTATTTAATGGGGGCATTGACGGTTGGAAAAACTATTACCGCAAATGATACAATTTACGCTTCTACTGGTTTGTTTATGGGTACTGGTATACAAGGAAGATCTTCAGGTAGTAGTTCAACTGGAGTTAGAGCTTGGGGTGGTGTCGATAGTATTGGTATAGATGCTCTTACTGACGGCGGACAATACAGTACTGCTGTTAGGGCTCGTTCTGCGGATACGGGAATTCATATAACGGCTGATGATTATGGTATATATGAGGATTTTACGCCAAGAAATTATTTTTCTGGAATGATAGGTGTGGGGACAGATGTTCCTTCTTCTATGATGCACGTTATTGATTCTCGGGCTGGTGATGCCCCAGCCATTGCAGGTATACACTCAGTGACTAATTACTCCGGCGTTGGTGTTTATGGTGAGGGTAAATGGAAGGGTGTTGAAGGGACTTGTAATTCAGGTACTGGCCATTGTTACGGAGCCGTTTTTAATGCCTATACACCAACAGGAGGAACTGCGATAACTTATGGTGTTTCAGCTTCTGGAGGAAATTATGGCATTGTAGCTTCCGGAGGAACCTATGCTGGATATTTTTATGGTAACGTTCATGTTACCGGCACTCTTAGTAAAGAAGCTGGTTCCTTTAAAATAGATTATCCGGCTGATCCGAAGAATAAAGTTTTGCAGCACAGCTTCGTCGAGAGTCCGGAAATGCGCAATATGTATTATGGACAGGCCGAAACCAAGGATGGCGTGGTCGAGGTTTCCTTCCCCGAGTGGTGGATACCCCTTAATGGTACAGATAAGGCCGAGTATAACTATCAATTCACTCCAATCGGCAAGTGGTGCAGTTTGTATGTCTCCCAGGAAGTCGAAGATGGGAAATTCAAGGTTGCAAGTAATGACGGGGATTGTAAATTTTCCTGGACCGTCTCAGCCGTTCGTCATGACGCCTATGCCGAAGCTAATCGCATAAAGGTTGTCGATGACAAAAAAGGCGACGAAAAGGGTAAATGCCTCTTTGAAGGTGCTTGTAAATAATAAACATAAAAAAATATGAAAAACATCATTATCGTGGCTTATTTCGCTGTAGTGTTAGTGATTGGGCTTGCAGCTGGGTATTTCCTTGGCGTTAATTTTTCTAAGGGTGGGTCTGGATTAGTTTGTGCCTATGGCAGTGGTAATCTTCAGCAAGTAAGAGATAGATTGTTAAAAGCCAATGTTATTACTGACTATGCCAATGCGTTATCTGGAACAATAGCTTCCGTATCTGGAAACAATATTTCTTTCGAAGCTTCTTTGGTTAATCCATTGCAGGATGAGAAGTTGAAGAATAGAGTCGCTACAATATCAGAAAATACTAAAATTTATGTCTACACAAATCGTTCCAGGGAGGAAATCGATAGAGACATAGAAATGAACGCTGCTAATATAAACGAGCTAAAAACAAAACTCAATACAGCAACGGAGAATATTAAAGAATGCATGTCCAATAAAGACCCCAAGGACTGCATAAAAGAGCAAGAAGAGGAGAGTTCTCTTAGGGAGAAAATTAATAAATTAAGTGATATATATCTGCCTTATTCTAGAAGGGAAGGGTCTATCTCCGATATTAAGCCTGGTATGTTGATAACGGTTTCCGCGGGTAGAGAGGAAAAGGATGGTTTCCCGGCTCAGGGTATTAATATCGCTGAAAAATTAGAATTCGAAGCTGTCAGTATAGAGCTTCGTGAGAATCTTGCTAAGAAAGACGCTTTGACTGTTAAGCCGTAAGCGGATCTTTTGTACTCGCTTTACTCCTTTAAATGTTTGATATGAAAAAAGACAAGGCAAGTAAATTGTTCGTTCTTACTATTTTTGTCGTCGTTTTCGCGATGATCGGTTTAGTGATTTTCTTGGTTTGGAAAGGGTTGCCATCCCCAAGTGATAATGTCGAAGTTGGTGAAGAAACGAAAGTTTCCTCTGGGGACATGGACGCCGAAACTCAAAAATTGATCGATGAAGTCAAAAGTGCCGCCAATAAAACAGTAGAGGATAGTGGCGAACAGCAAGTCATTGGGCAATTGGTTACTTTCACCAAAGATGATGAGGTCGCAGGAGGTGATAGTGTCGAACAGGCCGTGGTGGTTGCGCCGAATAGCAATCCGGTGTCTACCGATACTGGAAAAGTTTTAACTCATGACGGAAGAAATGAAGCTACTAACGTCGGATATGCGGGAAGCCCTGATGCCCCCTTGCAATCCGATCCCATAAAGGATACTTCTAAATTGCCATCAAGCGTCATAAGAGTTTTGATAAAACCAGATGCAATGGAACCGAAGCGTATTGAAGTGGTCGCCGGTCAGGCCGTTGCGTTAGCTGTTACGGCAGATTCTTCGGTCGAAATTTTTAAATTCGATGACCCATTATTATCGGCTGTGGCTATTGGTTTGAAACCTGGGGAGACTAGAGAGATAACCTTTAATGCTCCTAGTAAACCAGGAAATTATGTATTCTTTTCCGATTATATCGGACATCGTTCCTCTGGAGCCGAAGGCTTGATGGTTGTCAAATAAAAGTTTAATGATAGCGACTCTGAAACAAAAAAACAAAGGCGGATTTTGGCGGCCGGCTGTCATTCCGGCTTTGTTTTTATTTTTGTGTTTAAGTGTTTTAGTCTTTCGCGGTAGCATCAATTACGGTCTAGCGGATGCCAACGACAATGTTCGCGGATGGGCATGGAATTCTAACATTGGGTGGACTAGTTTTAATTGCTTGAATGATAGTTCTTGCGCATCTTCCGATTATGGAGTAAATATAGATTTGCCAAGTATGAATTTTTCCGGGTATGCTTGGAATTCTTACGTCGGATGGATAAGTTTTCAGAGTAATGGGGCTCCCGATTATTCTTTTAATGTCCATTGTCCCAATACTTGCAATAATGCCGTCAACTGCACCGCTTGCTTTAATCCGGATGATGGGTTGGTGTGGGGCTGGGCTCACATAATTTCTATGGGTGCCGATGGTTGGATAAAGTTACGCGATGGAGCTAATCTTTGGGAAGGTTTGTATTTGGACTTGAATAGTGCCAGTTCCTCTTGGCGTGGTTGGGGCTGGAACGGAAACGACGATAGTACTGGAATAGGCTGGGTTAATTATAATTGCTTGGATTCCAATACTTGTCCGCCGATAGGAGCTTCCGACTATATGACTTGGATGAAAGGCTTTGAATTCCCTGTCGTCGATAATCTTTCCTCTCCTAACTGGAGCTTTGAAGACGCATGTGTTTCTGCTGCTAGAGGTTTCACGCTGCGATGGGATATTGAGGATAGAAAGAATAACAGTATAAATCAATCGGCTTATCGTGTCATTATTAACACTGTGAATAGTACTTCTACTCCGCTTTTTGATAGTGGAAAGCGTTATTCTTCGGCCGAGCAGTACTCCACTACTAGCTCGATGCTTAGCTATAATACCTCCTATTATTGGTGGGTTAAAGTATGGAGTGATTTAGGCCTATCTTCTCCTTGGACTCAATTTAATACCGCCACTCCATCCAGTACTTTAACTGATAATATAGCTGCCAATATGGCGGTATCACCGGATTTTCATAAGACATTCACGACGTATATGAGTGAATTCCCCGATGTAGACTATACTTATAGCCCACTAGAGCCTCGTGTCGACGACAATGTGCATCTCGTTGACAATTCTTTCTTCTATTTGCCGGCATCGCCGTCAACTCCTGTTCCGTGTGACGAAGTTCATTGCGCTTGGGCTTGGTCCGGGGAAAATATAAAAACTATCATTGACCCTAGTGCCTCTTCGACCGATGCGGTTTTTGGTTATGGTCAAAACGATTTTAGCGATACCGTCAGAATAGTAGGGACTAATTATGTCTGCACTACGACGAAGAATTTATTCGTCGATCTCTTGCCCGGTTGGCGAGAGATAAAGCCAGGTAATTGAAATGTTTAAAATAAAATGTAAAAAAGGTTTCACTTTAATGGAAATGCTCGTAAGCATTAGTATTATGGGTATTTTAGTGTCACTTTTTTTAGTTAATTATAGGGCTGGTTCTCGCGGTTCGGAATTGACGCTCGCCTCACAGCATGCCTTGTCGGATATGCGCTTGGTGCAGAATAATTCTTTAGGGTCGGTCCGCTATAATGGGCAAGTTCCGCAAGGAGGATGGGGTGTACATATTGACACCACTTCTGGAAACAATAATAAGTACATAGTCTTTGCCGATATAAACGGCAACCATGCCTATGATGGTGCGGCAGAGTCCAATCCTTCATATGGTGGCAAGACGGTCAAATTGCCGGAAAATATTTTTATTACAAGAATAGAATACCATGGCGGTCTTAGTAAGACTTGGTCGGATTTCGTGTTTTTGCCGCCAATGCCAAAGACTATTATTTGGGATGGAGTTGGAACGACGACCGAAGCCGATATAATGCTCCGGCATATCGTGACCGGTGAAGATAAGACGATCTATTCCAATATTCACGGCCTTCTGCAGGTCGTTCATCCGTAGTTCGTATTTTTATGAAAAATAAAGACCAAAAATCGGTTTTTTCTCAAAACCGCCAAGGCTTCACTATCGTGGAGTTGGTGGTGGTGATTTTTATATTGTCTTTCGGCATGCTCGGGGTCGTATCTTTGATAACGCAGACCGTTCAAGTTAGCCATATCAATAAGAATATGGTGATAGCTTCGCAACTTTGTCAGGAAAGCTTGGAGTTGGTTAGGAATATCCGTGATAATAATTGGCTTGGTAAAGATAATTGGGAAACGGGGAGTACTACTAATTCCAATACTAATTGGATACAGGATGGTATATATTCCATCGATCATACTGGGATTATAAAAAACTCTTTTAATATAGATGATCCGTTGGCCAAGCTTTATTTGGATAGCTCGGATTTATATCGTCATTTTTTAGTTCCCGGACTTGCTACTACGACACCTTTTTCGAGAACCATTGAAATAAAGAGTCAAAGTGGCGCTTCGACTACTGTCGAGTGTGTCGTGCAATGGAGCGTGGGCAATAATAAGAATCGTTTTACCGCTCAAGAAGTTTTGTATAATTGGCGACAAGTGCCATAATTTATGTCGAACAATAGTTTAAAAATAAAAAAACTTTTTTCGGATAATCGCGGTATTTCTTTAATGGAGATGATAGTTTCCGTCTTTCTTTTCGCAATGACGATGTTGATGGCCACTGAAATTTTCAAGACAGTCATCGATCGCCAGCGTGATGCGATATTCTCTCAAGACCTTCAGGAGGGGATAAGATATGCCTTTGAGCGAGTCGGCAAGGATGTCAGAACTGCAGTCAAGGACGAGACTGGTTCGTGCTCTGGTACCCCGGGCTTGATTTATAATGTTTTTGGTGGTGGAAAATATATAACCTTTCTTAATGAATACGGCAATTGTGTGACCTATGCTTTTGACAACGATACGTTGATTTTGAAGACTAGCGATACCGGTTGGATTACATTGCCGATAGTACCGACCTATCTTAAAGTGAAAAGAGGTTTCTTCCAAGCGACGACGAACACCCAGTTCGTTCAATCGAAAGTTCTAATAAGGATGCAATTAGAGGCTGGCGAACAGGGGAGGAGTAATCAATCTATGGAAGTTCAAACAATATTATCATCTCGCTACTATGAATAATTCGCAAAAAAAACAAAAAGATCATAAGGGTACGGCTTTATTAATGACGATAATGATGCTTAATATAATTTTGCTTTCAGCTCTGACGGCTTCCAGTTTGATGAGTTCCGGAATCAAGATGAGCGGTACGCAGATGAGGTCGACTCAGGCTTTCTTTGCGGCCGAGTCCGGAGCGGAGAGAGTTTTATGGGAATGGCGTAAGAATGATTGGGTGATTCCCGGTGGGGCGGCGACCAATGCTTTTTCTTCGACTTTGCTGAATAATTCCAGCTATCAGGTGGACAAAGACGCCTCGGCTTCTCCGACCATCTTCCGAAGTCATGGTTTTTTTGGTAATTTACAAAGGACTGTAGAACTTAAATTGTATTTTTAGCTAAATGTTGCTTTGGGGTGTAAAATAGTGTATAATTAATAGGAAATAATTCAATAATTAAAACAAGGAAAAAAAGTATGAAAATGAATAAAACGCTTATCACCATGATAGCCTTGATTGTTTGGGGTGTGTTTTCCACTGTCTATATCGGCTGGAACAGCTGGCAACAGTTTAAAAACGGTCAAATGGTCGCAGCTTTCAACAATGGTGCCACACAGGGCTATCAGCAGGCTATCGTAACTATCGCAACGGAAGCTGAAAAATGCCAAGCCGTGCCATTAAATACCGGTACTGATAAGGATGGCAAACAGTTGTCCACTGAAATCGTCGCCGTCAAATGTTTGCAACAGCAGAACGCCGATCCTTCCACTCAAGGCAAGGCTGTTGAAAAGAAATAATATTTTCAATTTGTCAAGTAGATTTTTTCAAAGAATCGCTGGAAATTCCAGTGGTTTTTTGTTAGAATAATATAGTGTTATAAAAATATAAAATGACAGATATCAAAAAAAATGAAACAAAGGACAGGGTAGAGAAGTTGCGTAACGAGATAAATCATTATCGCTATCAGTATCACGTCTTGGACGATTCGGAGATATCCGATGCGGCTTTAGATTCGCTCAAGAACGAATTGCAGAAATTAGAGCAGGATAACCCCGAATTGATAACCGCCGATTCTCCGACACAACGTGTGGCCGGCAAAGCTCTGGATAAATTTTCTAAGGTTAAACATCGATATCCGATGATGTCCCTTTTTGACGCTTTTAACGAGCAGGATATGCGTGATTGGGAGAAGCGCAATAGCAATATTTTAAATAAGGAATATGAATATTTCGTCGAACTTAAAGTGGATGGCTTGGCGATAAGTTTGAATTATCTGAATGGCTTGTTCATGGTCGGTGCTACTAGAGGTGATGGCGTCATCGGCGAGGATGTCACACAGAATTTGAAGACCATCGAGAGCATACCTCTGTCTTTGCATAAAATTTCTAAAAAAGATTTGGAAAAGATCGGACTCTCTCAGGACGATTCCGGAAAGGCTATGTCGACGCTGGAAAATGGGGAGTTGTTCGTTCGTGGTGAGGCCGTCATGACGACCAAAGTCTTTAATGAGTTGAATGAAATGTACGCAAAGCAAGGGAAGCAGTCTTTGGCCAATCCGCGCAATGGCGCAGCCGGTTCCATCAGGCAACTCGATTCAAAGATTGCTGCTGAGAGACGTTTGGATTTTTACGCTTATGAGATAATCGGTCTTCCCGGATTATTGAAACATAGTCAGAAGCGAGAGGTTTTAAAGGCGTTGGGTTTTAAGACTATTAAAGAAAATAAAGTGTGTCGTAATTTGGAAGAAGTTTTCGCTTTTTATCGTTCGATAGGCGAGAAGCGCGAGAAGCTGTTATTCGAGATAGACGGCACAGTGGTTAAAGTAAACGATTTAAAGGACTGGGAAACTTTAGGTATCGTTGGCAAAGGACCGCGTTATATGATGGCTTTCAAGTTTCCAGCCATTCAGACTACGACGGTCGTCAAGAACGTCAATTGGCAAGTCGGTCGCACTGGGACATTGACTCCGGTGGCCGAATTGGAACCGGTCGATGTCGGAGGTGTGACGGTCTCGCATGCTACTTTGCATAATTATGACGAGATAGAAAGACTCGGAGTCATGGTCGGCGACACGGTGATCATTGAGCGCGCCGGAGACGTCATTCCGAAAGTCGTTCAGGTTTTACCTAATTTGCGTAATGGCCAAGAGAAAAAAATCACCTCTCCGGACAAGTGTCCGATCTGCGGCGGAGAAGTCGATCGCGTCGGCGACGACGTGGCCTATCGTTGTTTGAATAAAGAATGCTACGCGGTCGTACTGCGCGGTTTGATTCATTTCGTCTCGAAGAATGCGACCGATATCGAAGGTTTGGGCAAGAAGATAGTTGAGCAATTATTGCAAGAAGGTTTGGTTTCCGATGTGGCGGATTTCTATTCTTTGACCGAAGGCGATTTGAAGCCACTCGAAAGATTCGCCGAGAAGAAGGCCAATAAGATAATCGAATCGATAGATTCTCGCCGTGTGATCGATATTTCCAGATTCATCTATGCATTAGGGATTAGACATGTCGGAGAGGAGACGGCCATCACTATATCCAAAGAATATCTTGAAAAGTCGTCGGTTATCGGTTTGGATTTGTCGATCGGCGGATTGATAGAATATTTCGACAATCTGTCTTTGGACGAAATTCAGAATATGAAGGATATCGGGCCGATAGTGGCGGAAAGCATCTTCGAATGGTGGCATAATCGGAAAAATTTAGCCGTTTTAGAGAAATTGCAGAAAAACGGCGTTTCTTTGAAAGCGGAGGACCGTTTGGCCGGGCAAGGTGGACCTTTGTCCGGGCAAAGCTTCGTTTTAACGGGAACTTTGTCGAGTTTGACACGCGATGAGGCAAAAGATAGAATTAGACGACTAGGGGGTGAAATATCCGAATCGGTCAGTAAAAAGACGTCTTTCGTCGTTGCCGGCGTCGAGGCTGGCAGTAAACTGGAAAAGGCGCAGAAATTGGGAGTAAGGGTTTTGAACGAGGAGGAATTCGTTTCAATGATAAATTTTTAATAAAAATATGTTGACCAAAGAAGATGTTAAAAAAGTCGCGGCCTTGGCCAGACTGGAATTGACCGAAAAGGAATTGGAGACTATGCCGGAGCAACTTTCCAACGTCCTTAATTATATCGATCAATTGAAAGAAGTGGACACTGAAGGTGTTCTACCGACCGCTCAAGTCACCGGGTTGTCCGATGTTTGGCGCGAGGACGAGGCCAGACCTTGGGCTAAAGACGAAGCCGAGGCGGCTTTGAACGAGGCGCCGGAGGTGTACGCTCATCAGATTAAAGTCAAAAAAGTCTTGGAACAAGATTAATTTTAAAATAATCATATGCAAAAAAATAAAATAGGTTTCATCGGACAAGGATGGATCGGTAAGAATTATGCCGACAATTTTGAAATGCGCGGCTATGACGTGGTTCGTTATGACGTCGAGAAATTCAAAGACAATAAAGACAAGATAAAGGAGTGCAACATCGTCTTCGTGGCGGTCCCAACTCCGACCGCCGGCGACGGATTCGACGATAGTATTTTAATCGACGCTATCAAGAGCGCTACTCATCCGGGACAGACGGTGATCATTAAATCGACTATAGTGATAGGTACTACCGAGAAGATGCAGGAAATGTTCCCGGATCGTTTCATAATCCATAGCCCGGAATTTTTGACCGAGAAGACCGCGGCTTTCGACGCCGCCAATCCGGATAGGAATATTTTGGGTTACACCGAGAAGTCCTTCACTAAATGCGGTGCAGTCATGAATGTCCTTCCGCCGGCTCCTTATGAGGCGATGGTGCCTTGCCGTGAGGCCGAGTTGGTCAAATATATGGGTAATTGTTGGTTCTATGCCAAGGTTATGATGATGAACACTTTCTATGATATCGCCGTTCATCATGGTTTGAATTTTGATAATATAAAAGAGATGCTTGCCGCCGATAAACGCGTCGGCAGAACTCATTTGGATGTCGTGCATCAGGGCGGACGCGGTGCCGGTGGTCATTGTTTCATCAAGGACTTCGCCGCTTTGCGCGAGATGTATGAGAGCGTTCTTTCTGACGAAGGTTCCAGCGCTTGGAGTAAAGAAGGTTTGGAGATGTTGAAGGGCATGGAAAAATATAATATAAATTTACTCCGCAAGACAGGAAAGAATTTGGATTTGCTGGAGGGGGTTTACGGTAAATAATATGAAGCTCAATCAATTGACTATAAAAGAGGCGATTGAAAAGTTGGACGCAGGAGAAATCACTTCCGTAGATTTGACGCGCGCGTGTTTGGATAGGATAAAAGAATTGAACGCCAAGCTTAACACTTTGTTGACCGTTTGCGAAGAAGAGGCGATGAGAGAGGCTTCTGTGGCCGATGAGCGTCGCGCTAAGGGCGAGAAGGGCGGTCTTTTAGGAATTCCTTATATCGCTAAGGACAATATGATGACCAAGGGAGTGCGCACGACCGCCGCTTCTAAGATATTGGAGAATTATATCGCACCGTTCGACGCTACTATCATTAAAAGGTTACGCGAGGCCGGTGCTGTGCTTTTGGGTAAGGCCAATATGGACGAATTCGCCCATGGCGGTTCTGGCGAGAATAGCGCTTTTGGTCCGACTCGCAATCCATGGGACCTGGAAAGGGTGCCAGGAGGCTCTTCGGCCGGTTCGGGAGCGTCCGTGGCCGCCGATATGTGTATTTTTGCCCTAGGAACGGACACAGGAGGCTCGATCCGCTGTCCCGCGTCATTCTGTGGCATCGTCGGCTTGAAGCCGACCTACGGCCGTTCTTCGCGTTTCGGACTATTGGCGATGACTTCGTCTAATGATGTACCTGGTCCGATAACGAAGACTGTCGAGGATGCCGCTTTGGTCTTGCAAGTCATGGCCGGACGAGATGAATATGATGCGACCACAGCCGATGTCTCAGCGGTTTTGAATATTTCGAAAGACAAAGATTTGAAAGGCGTCAAAATCGGTTGGCCGATAGAAAACGACTCCGAAGGTTTGTCTGATGGCGTTAGGACGGCCTTGAAAGAGGCTCGTGCTAAATTTGAAGAGTTAGGCGCTGAGATTGTTGAAATAACTTTGCCGTACGCCAAATACGCCATACCGGTCTATTATATAATCACTCCATCGGAGATATCTTCGAATCTGGCACGCTTCGATGGCGTAAAATACGGTTTCTCCTCGCAAGAGGCCAAAGAGCTGAACGAGGTTTACACTAAATCGCGCGGTCAAGGATTCGGCAAGGAAGTTAAGAGAAGGATAATGCTTGGCACCTATGCCTTGTCCGCTGGCTATCGCGATGCCTATTATTTGAAAGCGCAGAAAGTTCGCACAAAGATAAAAGAGGAGTTGGATGGAGCCTTGAAGGAGGTCGATGTGATTTTGACACCGACTCAGCCGACAACGGCCTACAAGATAGGCGCCTATGACGCCAATCCGTTGCAAATGTATCTTGAGGACGCTTTCGTAGCCCCGGCTTCCATGGCTGGGCTACCGGCCATCTCCATCCCTGGAGGTTTTGATGGCGATTTGCCGATAGGTTTGCAGTTAATCGGTCCGAGATTCGGTGAAGAGAAGATATTGAATGTGTCATCGGTGTTTGAGAAGGCTACAGAATATCATAATAAAAAGGCTAATATATAGTATTTTAAAGAGCAGGCGCTAGAGATGGCGTCTGTTTTTTTACTCGTCTTTTTTATATTTAAAATTCGTGGTATTTTGGTTATGAAATAAAATACGGCAGAGAAGCGTATAATTTAAAGACTATGGAAGAAGAGAAAGTCCAGTCATTTTCCAAAGCCCAGTCTTTGAGCGATGAAGAGCTTGTCGCTTCGTCGATAAAAGACGGCAAATTTTTTACCACTCTTGTCGGAAGATACAAAGAGAAATTTTTTTATTACCTGAAAAGCTTCACTGGTTTCGGTTCTGATGAAGTTGAAGATGTCGTCCAGGCCTCTTTCATTAAGATATATTTGAACTTGAACGCTTTCGATGGGAAATTAAAGTTCTCGTCTTGGGCCTATCGAATAGTCCATAACGAAGCGATAGACGAGATGAGGAGGCAGAAGCGCAGACAAGCCACGAACATCTCCGAGCTGGATATCCCCGACGAGACGAGCTTGGCGCAGGAGTTGGATATAAAATTCGAGAAAGAGAAGATAGTCCATGTACTTTCGGAAATAAAGGAAGACTATCGGGAAGTTTTGATTTTACGTTTTTTTGAACACAAAGAGTATAAGGAAATATCGGATATATTGAAAAAACCGATAGGGAGTGTCTGCACGATGGTGGCCAGAGCTAAAAAGATTTTTAAAGATAAGTATGAAAAATATGTTAAAAGATCTTGAAGAAAAAATAAGCAAGGAAATAGAAAATGAGAAAATCAAACCGATCGGTCGAGGCTTCTTTATTTTAAAGAAGACGCTCGTCTGGTCTTTGATTTTTTTCTTTTTGTTGATGGCGGGACTCTCTTTGTCGGTCTTGCTTCTTCTCATAGCGCACGGGGATTGGGATATCTATAGATTTTTATCCATGTCCGAAGAGCTGTTTTTTATAAGAGCCTTCCCTTATTTTTGGCTGATGACGGTTTTGGTCTTTTTGCTCTTGGCGATATTTCGCATCAAAAAGACGGAGAACGCCTACAGCCATCCTTTCTTGTATAATGGCTTAGCCGGTTTCGCGCTCATCTGCGTCTTCGCCTCCGTCTTCTATTTTTCCGGTCTGGGAGGAATGGCGGAGTCTTCTCTGTCGGAGAACGACGCCTATCGTCGGATGAATTTTTTCCGTTCCTCTTGGGATAATCCGGACAAAGGTCTGCTTTCCGGCGTATTGGAGGTTGATGGCGAAAATGTCTTGTTGAAGGATTTTTCGGAGAAGATTTGGACCATCGACAGTCCGAAAGGGGATTTCCCCGGTAAAAATTTGATGTCGCCAGGGAGAAAAGTGAAGCTTATCGGGAGAATGGTTTTTACCGATCGTTTTTATGTCGAAGAAGCAAGGCCATGGGAGTGCGGATGCCGTCATTGCGCCAAACAAGAAGAAGCTTGCTCCGGTTGCTCCAATGGATCTTGTTCGGGTGGAGCATCTTCTTGCTCGATGAAATAAATATAGACCCTCGGTCGTATTATTTTAGGAAGGCGCTTCCAAGCTAAAAAATTAACAAAAAAATAAATGAAGAAAGGTATTCTTTTCGGCGGAATGGGCCTCGCCCTTTTCGCGGCAGGAATTTTCTTTTTCGCTAATTCCGGGACAGGCAATGTTTCGGCCAGCGGAAATGATAAGAGCGTAGAAGTAGTTAAGAGCGATGTTGCTCCGACTTGCGGATGCAATGGTGCTGGCGGAGCCTCATGTTCTTGCTCTTCGGCCAATGGAGAAGCTGGAAAAGGTTGCTCAGCCAACGGCGGTTCTTGCGGTTGCTCGGCCAATGGGGGAGCAGGTAAAGGCAAGGAATTGCGTGGTGCTTCTATTGAAGAAAAGAATGCTGCCAGAGCCGAGAGACAAGCCTCTTGTGGTTGCAAAAAATAGTAGTTTTCAGTAGTTAAGTCGTAAAGGGCGCTTTAATGCGCCCTTTATTTTCTCTTGTTTTAGCGGGGTTGACTAAAGCCGTGGATTTTATTAGGATATTACAGTAGGCAGTGAGTGGATATCTCCCTGCCTTTATTAAGCCACTCTTGGAGAGTTCGCATAGTGGTCTAGTGCACTCGCTTGGAAAGCGGGCAGGGTGTCAAAGCCCTCGAGGGTTCAAATCCCTCACTCTCCGCCAGTAAAAAGATGAAACGCCCACAAGGCGTTTTTTCTTTTATATTAAGAGAGAAAGAAGCATTTTTATTACCTCGGACAAGCGATATTGACCTCTTGTTTTCGGGGAGTGTTGACCGCCTGTTGACCAAAAGTTTGAAGCTTGTTCAAAATATCGATCGTATCGTTCAGGACATTCGGCTCAAGATGGGCGTAGCGCATCGTTGTTTGTATTTCGGAATGGCCTAAGAGCGCTTGAATGCCTTTTAAGGGAGCTCCATGGCTAACAAGTCGGCTTGCGAACGTGTGGCGCAACGTGTGCCATTTCAAGCGCCTTAAACCAGCTCGCTGGCAGATTCTGACAAGATTATTCAGGCATCTGTTCTGTAATATCGGTTTGCTGGGCTCGATAGTAAAAACGAAGCCTATTCTTTCGTTCTTGGCCAGAAGCATCTGATAGACTCGGTTAGTCATCGGTATGCGCCTTTCGCGATTGCTTTTCGGGGAGGATATCTGTTTTACTGTGAACGACCTCCTGACCACGATCTCGTTTTTCTCGAAGTTTACTGATGGCCAATCAAGCGCCGCTAATTCACCGAGCCTTAGACCGGTATCGACTGACATGATAATCATTTCTCTCCATGTTCCGGTAGCCGCGGCAATCAACTCGTTTTCTTCTTCCAAGGTTAAGAAGTCGTATTTATAGGGAGGGACTTTCAGTTTTTGTATTCGAGGTATCTTTTCGATAAGCTCCCACTCCACTGCCGTGCGCAAACATTTGGATAAGATTGAAGTTAGATTGTTTACGGTTTTGGCCTTTGTTGGTGTTCCCGATCTTGTTATTCTTTTTAATTCAGCCGCCTTGAATTCCTCAACTTTTTGATTGGTAATTTCAGAAAGTAAAAGTTTTCCAAAGAAGGGTATTAAGTGCGCGTCTAGGGCGCTCCTTTTGTGCATCTGCTCGGAAAGCTTGTTGTTGGTCGCGACATAGCAGTCAAACCATTTATTGGCAAAATCCAAAAAAGTCGGAATAGTTTTTTCCTCCACGTGGTCGTTTATTTTTTCGCCTTTGCTTAATTTAGTCCTTAGCGAAAATTCATAGGCCGTTGCGCCAGTTTTGGAATTTTCAGGACTTCTTAGGCGATATCGCCGCCGATTGAAACGGAAATCAGTCCACCAGGTATTTCTAACTTTTCTTGGCATAGGTTATTTTATTGGTTTGATACGATTTTGATTTAGGTATTCATCAACATCTTTTTTGTCGAACAAAATTTTCCATCCAACTTTATAGCAGGGGACAATCCTCTTGTCGATAAAGCGATAGACAGATGTTTTTGACAATCTTAAATACGCTGCCAATTCGCCAGTTGTCATTAGTTTTCGGGTTGTATTCGAACCAATCTCCATTTAATTTTTAAAGAGCAACACAGCATGACGAAGGTGGTCGTCCTTGGACTGTATTACTCTACCGTTTTTTAAGCTATTAGTCAATTTTTTGTCTAACATTACGCAGTATTACGCGGTTTTGTGTCTATTTTCTTAGACGCTTTTAAATCAAATCCCAACATTCCTTGTTGGCGATTATTTATGCCGAATTCGTTTAAGATAAAGCTATGGATTTTAAAGCTGGAAAGATTAGAAACGATTTTTAAATCCAAAAACTTCTCAATTCCCTTTAGGGTTTTGAGATAGTTGTGCCAAGTTTGTCTGCTCTTATATTTTTCTAGGCAATTTCTCCTTGTTTGTGCTATTCCTTGTCTTTGTAGGCTGGCGATTATTCCTCTTGCCGTGTCCTTTGTTGCAATGTGGCAATATCGATAATCAAGATAAGCATCTATAAATGGTTGTTGCTCTAAAGCCAAAAAGATAAAATTGCTTAATGGATGATTGTAAATTTTGCCTATCTCTTCCTTTATTAGCGCTTCCCAAATTTTTGGTTTAAAAATGTTTTTAAGTGTTGGTTTGGCCTCACCTAGATATGGTTTTAATCTTTCAGCTATTTTGCGGCCTGTTTTTAAGGTGAGCTCAACCCTTAAAATTTCGTTTATGTATACTTGACCATTTTTATATTTATTAGCTTTTAATAATTCAGCTAGCGCCTTTTCTTTGGTAGTTTCCGCAGAATTCATTATTTCCCGATTCTTACTGTAAATTTTAAATGTTTCTGTTTTTGGGATTGAAAAGATTATTTGTCTGCCACAGTTTGATTGATCGTTAAAAAAGATGATTCGATGCTTAGCATTTTGCTTATAATCAAATTTATATAGTGCTTCGATAACATTTTCGCAATAAAAATAATCGGTTATATTTATATTTTTGCCCACTGCCAAAACTGTCGGCAAGGCTTTTAATATCTGAGTTTCAAATATAAAAACGCCGAGCTCTCTGCAGAACTCGGATATTTTTTTAACTAGTGGCATTAAATCAGCCTCCTTTAAAGCCGAGATGTTTTCGCCAAATAGAAATTTAGGAGCGGAAAATTCTATTAAGAAATAGGTTACAGAGGAATTTTTAAAATCCTCTTCAATCCAAAATTTGGGAATATACAGCCCCCTAGATGTTTGCTTGTCGCGCCAGGTGTTGTTGGTCCAGGCATATCTACTGCCGGATACATGTTCTAAAGCCAGCTCCTTTTTATGTATTTGCTGACTAAAAAAGACATTGTTCGGCTTGGTATATGGAAATTTTAATTTAATTGTATCCATGGGGAGGGTTCTTGATTTTTAGTCATTGCCCCAAATCCAGGAGAACCCTCCCAGGTAAACCCGGGAGTGGGGCAATGACTAAAAATCATTTGATAAAAAATTCGCAAACAAAAAATAACCTCATTTTCAGGTTATTCTTTTTTTAAAAATTGGTATAAGAATTTATCGACCCCCGTTTATTTTTTTAGCCTTTTTCTTTTTTCTTGCCTTATTATTTCAAGGATTTCATTATAGGAGAAGACTCGCTCTGGGAGGTACCCCGTTTCTTTGACACTTTCTCCATGTATTCCTACAATAAGAA
>CAYNAR010000008.1:0-55503 GCA_964395625.1 uncultured Gammaproteobacteria bacterium
CCTCTTAAGGAGACGGTCGTGGGTTCGAATCCCTCTGAGCGCACTAAATAAAAAAACACCCTAATGGGTGTTTTTTTATTTAGCATGTTTATAGTGGGGATTCGAACTAGGCAGGAGTGAGGCAAATTTCTTGCCGCTTTTCCGGCGGCAAGAAATGCAGACGAGCGTCCGCCGACCTGCTGGGGGCAGGTCGGCGCTGCCTCTGGACAAGGGAGCGAGGCGGAAGCCGAGTGAACGCGAAAATCCCTCTGAGCGCAAAATAATATTTAAGAGGGATTTGAACTCCCTTGGAAGCGAGGCTAGGTCAGCGAGGGGACGAGCTGGCCGATTGATTTTTTGCTCTTAAGATGTTATTTTGAAGGTAACATCACTATTATGAAAAATATAAAAATCATCACTTTTTTTCTATTTCTAATGCTTCCTGTGGCGGTCTTTGCGGAAACTCCTTCCCAGATGATGTCTTTCTACGGCCGAGCCGAGTTGAATGGCGTCCCTCTGCCGGTCAATTCTGTCGTCCAGGTCTTTGCTGATGGATTCTTGCAAAGCGAAGTCGTCGTCGATAACGGCGGTTATTATGCCTCTAATGACTCCAATAGGGCGAGATTGGTGGCTAATAGATATGTCGGTGAACAATTGGTCTTTAAATATGTCTTACCGGGTTCCGTCGTCGGTAGCTCCCAAGTCAAATATTTGAGCGTCTTTAAGCCTGGAAAGGCCGTCCAGCTCGACTTACCGTTCGTCGACAACGTCAATGTCGACATTACGCCCAATTCTTCCAATGAGAGTAATGATAATATCGGTTCTTTGACTTTTTGCTCGGAGGTTTCCTATGGCTCTTGGGGTGATTGTTCGAGCGGTTTGCAGAGCAGAGATGTGTCTGACAGAAAACCGGTGGGATGTGTCCTTACTGTCAGCCAAGAATTGGCTAAAACGCAGGCTTGTTCGGTCGGTGGCAAGGTTTTGGGCGTTAAGGTCTATAATAAAGAAAACAACACTGTCACGGTGGAGTCGGCCCTAGTCCTAAAAGTCGATAGAAAGTTGTCAGAAAGGCTTAAGGGGCGTATCCTGTTGCAAGTCGAATCGGCCGGCGAAGCTTGGTATGTCAATCCGAAAGATTCGAAGAAATATTATTTGGCCGATGGAAGCGAAGCCTTCGAGATAATGAGATATCTAGGTATCGGTATCAGTAATAGTAATTTGGAAAAAATAAAAAATGATCGAGCTTTTTCCGCGAAGAACGCCGGCAAGATATTCCTGCAAGTCGAATCGGCCGGCGAAGCTTGGTATGTCGACCCGAAAGACAATAAACCTTATTATTTAAAAGATGGAAATGCCGCCTACGGGATAATGCGCCAATCCGGCCTCGGTATAAGCAATGACGATTTGAGGAAGATATCGGTCGGAGTTCTGGCGAGATAGGTAATAAAATCCACTTCAAATAAAACGCCAGCCGTTTGTATCGGCTGGCGTTTTATTTTTGATGGAGTGTATTGACACCAAAATAGTTTACTGATAAACTATTTTGGTGTATTAATAATCTTTTTTCTTTATGAAGCATGATTTTAAGCAACATAAAATAACCGAGAAAATAGTCATCCTGTCCAAAATAATCGGTCATATGGCCGAGAAGAAAGTTTTGGAGAAAGAGGGTGTCAGTATGTCCGGTTATGAGATAATGCATATTCTCGGTAAATTCGGTCAGGTTTGTCCGTCGGATCTTTGCGCTTGCCTGGCTAGTGGGAAATCCAACATCAGTCAGCGTTTGGCTTTTTTGGAGAAGCGCGGGTTGGTGCGTAGGATCTCCGACGATTCCAGTAGTGACGGTCGCCGTCAGATTTTTTCTTTGACCGATGAAGGGGTTGTGCTTTTGGAAAAATTGGATGTCTCCCTGCAAAGGCAAGTCGACGAATTAGAGGTGGCTATAGGCAAGGAGGAAGTCGAGAGAATAAATTCTTTTTTAGATAAAGCTTTTTCCGTTTTAATTATGGAACATAATAAATTTTTTCCTATGAAAAAAATAACGAATACTGTTAAGAAAGTTGTGGCATCGATTTTACTTTTGACGGCCTCTTTGTCTTTGACCGGTTGTGCCGAAAAGAAGACCGCCGAGGCGGAGCGTCCGGCCATCGCCGTCAAAGCGCAGACGATAGCCGATAGTCATCAGGTCAACCAGGCTGTCGAATATCCTGCCATCGTCTATCCGGAGGAGGAAGCTTTGGTAGTGGCCAAAGCCGCCGGTACGGCCTCTGGCGTCAAATTCAAATTGGGCGACAAGGTTAGAGTGGGTGATCAGCTGGTTAAGATCGACGACGCTTCCAAGAGCAAGAGTTCCGGCAAGTATTCCTTCAATACCGGTCAGGTTAAGCAAGCTCAGTTGGGTGTGGAACAGGCCTATGCCTCTTTAGTCATAGCTAGAACCAATTATCAGTCGCTCGTGAATACGGCCGACAAGGATTTGCGCCAAGCCGAAATCGCCAAAGAGCAGGCCGCTAAAGGTTTAAACAACGTCGGTTCGGTTAGCGAGGAGAATTATAAGGCCGCCGAATTAGCCTATGATAGCGCGAAGTTGGCCGCTGAGCAGGCTAAGATAAATTTGGATGCTAGTCGTAAACAGGCCGGTTTGTCTTCCGACGATGCGAGCGACAATTCCTCTTTGTCTGCCGACACGGTCGCCAATACCTGTAACACGATAATCGTCGGGCTAGATAACGCTCTCGGTCTCGACAGTGACGGTTTTTCCGATGTTCCATATTCCGGAAGTTTGGGCGCTCTCGATAGTGCGACCGTCACCCGCGCCAAAGACGCCTATCGTTTGGCCAAGAAAGAGAACGACTCTTATCAGATCGCTTCTTTTGCCGACGAGTCTTCCAGGATAAAGGCCGCCATATCTTTGGCTACCAAGACTAAATCTTTGGCCGATGCCGCCAAATCCATGTTAGAGAAGACCGTTTCATCCAATAGCTTGCCTCAATCTTCTTTGACCGGCGTTTCTTTGGATACTCTCATGTCCGCCGCGACAGGATATCAATCTCAAGCCGCCGCAGCCCTATCTCAAGCCAATGGGACTAAACAGAATCTGTCTTTGTTGCAGAAGGCTTACGAGTTGGCCAAGAAGCAGGAGGAGTCGGCTTTGCAAAATTTGAATAGTTTGAAGGCTGGTAATGCCAGTCAGAAGGATCAGGCCGGATTCGCTTCGCAGTCGGCCGGCGTTCAATATGACAGCGCTAAAGTCAGGATAAATTCGCAGTTGGCCGTTGTTAAATCGCAACTCGATATGTCGGAAATACAGTATCGCAACGCGCTTGTCTCCTTGCAGGAATTGTATGATAGTCGTTTGGCTATCGCGCCGATAAGCGGTGTCATCACTAAAAAGGAAGTCGATAACGGTTCTACGGTTTCTCAAGGACAGACTTTGTTCTCGATCAGTAAGACCGACAAAGTCAAAATACAATTCTTCGCCGACGAGAGAAGTCTCGAATATTTATCAGTCGGACAGGATGTCGAGATATCCGATAATAACGGTAATAAAGTACCGGGCAAGATATATAATTTGACCCCGCAGGCCGATGCCATGACTAAGAGGTTCTTGGTCGAAGTTCGTCAGGACAATGCCACTTCTTCCGTCAAATTCATTTCCGGTACGGTAGTCAACGTCTCTGTGGTATTGAAGAAAGTCGCACAAGACGAAAAGAATATCATCTTGCCGATAACCGCTTTGGAAATAACTCAAAACGGTAATTTCGTCTTCTTGATCGAGAATGGCAAGGCCAAGAAGACTAAGGTCGATATCGTGAAGATCGACGGCGAGACGGCCGAAGTGAAGATTGATGCCTCTCCGGAGACCTCATTGATAGTCGGTGGCAACAAACTGGTTCGCGACGGCGAGGCGGTTAACGACAAATAATTATGGAAGAGATAAAACAAGACAGGGTAATCAATGAGAAGTCGTCCGATCATCTTTATTTGGAGCGTTTGCAATTTAATCCCGAATTACGCAAGAGCTGGCTTAATTTTTTCATCACTAATTTTCGCGTAGTGATTCTTTTAATCGCCTTGATCACGATCTGGGGTGTCTATTCTTTCGCTAAATTGCCACGTGAATCCGATCCAGAAGTTAAGATTCCAATGGCCGTAGTCTCCACCGTCTATCCGGGAGTCTCTCCTGCCGATATGGAGGAACTCGTTACGAAAAAGATCGAGAAGAAAATCTCTTCTATTAAAGGCATTAAGAAGATAACTTCCAATTCCGGTAATTCTATTTCCAGCATCACCGTCGAATTCGACGCCAAGGAGGATTTGGAAGGTTCGATCAGAAAGTTGCGCGATCAGGTGAATAGCGTAAAGAACGATTTACCTTCCGACGCCAACGAGCCGATCGTCTCGGAGATCTCTATGAGCGATTCCCCGGTTTGGACTATTTCTTTGTCCGGCCCTTATGACGGCTTCACTTTGAAAGAGCATGCCGACGATTTGAAGGACGAATTGGAAAAGATCAACGGCGTGCGCGAAGTGGCCGTTTCCGGTGGCGACGAGATGGAATTCGAGATTGCTTATGACCCGCAAAAATTATCCTTCTATAATATCACTCCTGATCAGGCTAATGGCGCGGTCAAGGCTTTGAATTTGGTATTTCCGGCCGGTAATTTCGAAGGAAAGCAATTCAATTATCCGGTTAAGGCCGATGGTCGTTTTTTCGATGTGAAGAAATTGCAGGATGTGCCTATATATCATGCCGATAATGGAGCGATAATATATTTGAAAGACGTCGCGACAGTCGGCGAGAGGGCGATCGCGCGTTCGGAGTATTCTCGTCTGTCGGTTGGCGGATCTCAGCCGGAGAACGCCGTGATAATATCGATGGTCAAAAAGACCGGCGGTTCCATTATTAGTATCGTCGAAGAGGCCAAAAGTATCGTCGACGAGAAGGTTAAGACCTTTCCGTCCGGCATGCGTTATGAGGTGTCGGTCGATTATGGTAAGGAAATCAATGATAATTTCGAGAGACTGACTCATGATTTCTTGCTGACTTTAGTGTTGGTCTTCGGAGTTTTATTTTTGATAGTCGGTTTCAAAGAGGCGATAATCGCCGGCATGGCCGTGCCGTTAGTATTTTTTATAACTTTCGGCGCCCTGTATCAATTCGGTATCAGTTTGAATTTCTTGTCGATGTTCTCTTTGATTCTGTCTTTGGGCCTTTTGGTCGACGACGCGATAGTCGTGGTGTCGGCCACTAAACAGTATATGAGGACCGGCAAGTTCACTCCTGAGGAGGCGGTGCTTCTAGTTCTTAATGATTTTAAAGTCGTTTTGACGACGACGACCTTGACCACCGTTTGGGCCTTTTTGCCGTTGCTTTCTTCGTCCGGCATTATGGGTGAATATTTGAAGTCGGTTCCAATAACCGTTTCCACTACCTTGATCGCCTCTTTGCTCGTGGCCTTGATGATCAATCATCCTTTGGCTGCCGTTCTAGAGAGATTTCGTCCGACGCGCCAGTGGTTCTTTGTCGGAATCGTGGTGTCCGTCATCTTAGCTTTATTGCTTTTATTCTCCAATAGCGTCTTAGGTTATGTTTCGGCCGTCGTCTTTATCGCTTTGGCAATCGTCGGATTGATTTGGTATCGTCGTCGCGGAGGCAAGAGCAAGCTTTTGAGAGGAGAAGAGGCTATGGCTAGAGAATGGGCCGATGACGATTTGATTAAAAGACGTTTAGGAGGAGAGGACTACGATAGTGGAAATCTTTGGCAGAGATTAACTAATGGTATTGTTCATATCAACGGATTTTTACCGATCTACGAGAAGTATTTACGCAAGATGATTGATAATAAAAAATCGCGTCGTCGCGCCTTGTTGGCAGTCTTCGGTCTGTTGGTGGGCGCTGTCGCCTTGCCGGTTGTCGGTATAGTCCCTATGGAATTCTTCCCGGCTTCGGATAGTGACTATGTCTTCATCGACGTCAAAGCCCCTATCGGATCGAAGTTGGAAGAGACCGATAAATTATTGGTGCAAGCCGAAGAGAAGTTATTGAAGTATAAAGAGATAAAGACCTATACCACGAACACCGGCGGAGTTTCCGCCTATTCCTACGAGCGCCCTTCATCTTATGTCGGCGCGATAACCGTCACTTTGGTCGGCAGTAAAGAGAGGGATGTGAAGTCTTACGATTTAGCCAAGACTATCCGTGAGGATTTGGCCTCTATCAAGGGTGGAGACTTCAAGGTCGATACCGCTGCCGGCGGACCACCGTCCGGTTCGGCTTTCGAGGCTAGGATTAGCGGTGACGATTTACAGGTCCTGGATAGGATAGCCAGCGAACTGAAAGAAAAATTAGTGGCCATACCGGGCGTCATCAATCCGAACATCTCTTTGAGGGATGCTCCGGCCGACTATACTTTCGTCTTCGATCCGGCTCGTTTGGAATTATATAATTTGAATGCCGCTACGGTCGGTTCGCAATTACGTTTGGCCATCGCCGGCAACGAGGTGACCACTGTCATCAAGGACGGCAAGGAAATCAGCGTCAATGCGCGCTTCGACAAGGATCGTTTGCCTACTTTGGAATCGGTCGGTAATCTGCAGGTCAAGAATTTGCTCGGTCAATCCGTCTTCTTGAAGGATGTGGCCAAGATAGAATTACGCCCTTCGGTGGAAAGTATCGAGCGCGTCGACCAGAAGAGGGTTGTCCTGCTCTCGGCTAGCGTGGAAGGAAAGACCAATTCGAATCAGGTGATAGCGCAGTTCAAAAAGGATATCAAGGATTATCAATTCCCAAGCGGCTATACTATTTTCTATGGTGGTGAGAGCGAGACGAACACCGAATCGGTGATGTCGATCATCCGCGCCATGGGTATCGCCGGACTTCTTATCGTTTCGACATTGGTCATCCAGTTCAATTCTTTCCGCAAGACCGCCGTGGTCTTGGCGGCCATCCCTTTGGCCTTGATCGGTGTCTTCTTCGGCATGGCCGTTTCCAGGATTTCTTTGAGCTTCCCGGGCTTGATCGGCGTTTTGGCCTTATTCGGTATCGTGGTGAAGAATTCCATTATCTTGGTGGATAAGATGAATTTGAACATCAAGAGTGGAATATCGTTCAAGGACGCCGTCGTCGATGCCGGGAAATCGCGCTTCGAGGCTATCTTTATAACCTCCATCTGCACGATTTTGGGCTTGATACCGGTTTCCCTGTCCAACGAGATGTGGACCGCTTTAGGCGGTGCCGTCATCTTCGGACTCCTGACTTCGTCATTCTTTACCTTGTTCGTCGTACCGGTTCTGTATGTGTCGATGGTCGGCAAACACGAAGAGAAGAATTCTTAAAGCAGGGGTGGATTTTGAAAATATTCTATATTACAAAGGCCGCGATTTATTCGCGGCTTTTGTGTTGGTGATAAAATTAGTTTTATACTTCCACATAAATCCACGGGTTTTAGACCTTGTGTATCGGAAAAAATAATGATTTTTTTTGGGCATAAAAAAATTTTTAGTTTAAAATAAGCTAAAATATTAAATTAATTATATGTATTCGTGGTTGATTTTTGTTTTTTAAAGTGATAAAATTAAAGACTAGACTATGAAAATAACCGATTATCAAGCAAAATATTTCGCCCACGAGCTCACGAAGCGCTGTGCATCTGATAGCCTAGAAAAGCTTTCTTCTACGCTTTCTAATGCCCAAGTCGACCTTAATCCTCATCAGATCGAGGCCGCTCTTTTTGCTTTTAAATCTCCTTTGTCAAAAGGCGCCATTCTAGCCGATGAAGTCGGTCTTGGAAAAACAATTGAAGCTGGTCTTGTGCTATCTCAAAAATGGGCCGAGCGGAAAAGAAAGATTCTTTTGATAATGCCATCCAGCTTGAGAAAACAATGGAATTCCGAACTGCAAGAGAAGTTTTTTTTGCCATCAATAATCCTTGAGAAAAAATCTTTCAATCAAATTATTAAGGATGGCAACTTGAATCCCTTCAATCAAGAGGACGCAATTGTTATTTGTTCATATCATTTTGCAAAAGCTCAGGCGTCGTATATCAAACAAACACCTTTTGATTTGGTTGTTATAGATGAAGCACATCGCTTGCGCAATGTTTATAAAACAAGCAATAAAATTGCTAGGGTGATAAAAGATGCCATTCAAGAATATCCAAAATTGCTTTTAACAGCTACGCCACTACAGAATTCTTTGCTAGAACTCTATGGCCTCACTAGTATTATTGACGATCATATTTTTGGCGATTTGAATAGCTTTAAAGCCAATTATGCCAAGGTTTCGCGCGAGCAGGATATTTATGAAAGCGAACTCGGTCAGGTTGAGCCGAAACAAGAAATGTTTGCCGATTTGCGCAACCGATTACAGCCAATCTGCAAGCGCACTCTTCGCCGTCAGGTTCTGGAATATATCAATTATAAAGACCGTAAACCGATTACACAGGACTATGTTCCGACGGAACAAGAGATACAGCTCTATGACGGAATGACAGAATATTTGCAAAGGCCGAGGCTTTATGCCTTGCCTTTCAGCCAGCGCCAGCTCATGACGCTTATTTTGCGCAAACTTTTGGCCTCATCTTCCTTCGCTATTGCTAGTACGTTGGACGGTTTAGTGTTTAAGCTGGAAAAGATGGAGGAAGAAATAAAAAAAGAAGTGGAAATTATAAAAGACGAATTACCTTTGGGTTTGGAAGATAATTATGAAGCTTTGGCGGACACGGTTGACGAATGGATTGATGACGAAGAGACGGAAGAGGATGAAAAAACAAAAGAGAAAAAGAAATTAAAGCTGGAGGACATTCCGAATATTCAAGCAGAAAAAAAGGATTTGGAAAAATTTAGGGAACTTGCCAAGGCCATTTTTAAAAATTCCAAAGGAGAGTCTTTGCTTTTGGCCTTAGGGGAAGGTTTTAAAATGACGGCCACTCTTGGCGCGCAAAAAAAAGCCGTTATTTTTACCGAATCAAGAATTACTCAAGATTATCTTTGGAAATTACTTTCTGAGAGCGGCTATAAAGATAAAATATTGCTATTCAACGGCTCTAATAGTGATCAAAAATCCAAAGATATTTATAGCGCTTGGTTTGAGAAAAATAAAGATAGTGACAAAATAACCGGCTCTAAGACGGCCGACTTGCGCGCGGCGCTGGTTGAATATTTTAAGTCAGACGCGGAAATCATGATTGCTACCGAAGCGGCCGCCGAGGGTATTAATTTGCAATTTTGCTCTTTGGTAATCAATTATGATTTACCCTGGAACCCGCAAAGAATTGAGCAGAGAATCGGGCGTTGTCATCGCTACGGCCAAAAGCACGATGTGGTCGTGGTTAATTTTGTTAATCGTAAAAACGCCGCTGATTGCCGTGTTTACGAATTGCTTGATCAAAAATTTAAGCTTTTTAAGGGTGTTTTTGGCGCCAGTGATGAGGTTCTTGGTAGTATAGAGTCAGGAGTTGATTTTGAAAAAAGAATTGCCGCCATTTATCAATCTTGTCGAACCGAAGCGGAAATTAATAAGGCTTTTGATGATTTGCAAGTAGAGATGGACAGGCCGATTCAAGAGGGGGTGCGAGCGGCCAAAGAAAAGCTTTTGGAAAATTTTGATGCCGATGTGCATGAAAAACTTAAGATAAATTTGCACGAGAGTCGCGGTTATTTGGAGAATTATCAAAAATGGCTTTGGGATGTTTCTCAATATTTTCTTGGCGACAAAGCCGAATACGCGGAGAATGAGTATTCTTTTACGCTTAAGCAAAATCCTTTCCCTGGCGAAGATATTGAAGAAGGGCCGTATAAAATTGCCAAAAATATCGAGGATGCTCATGTTTATCGTCCTGGACATCCGTTAGCTGAGAAAATTTTAAGCGCGGTCAAGGCGCAAGTCTTGCCAAAGGCTGAAATTATCTTTGACTACACTAATCATGGCCAAATAATTTCCCCGCTAAAAGAATTGGTTGGGCTGGGTGGTGTAATGCAAGTATCTGAATTAACGATTGATTCTTTCGAGGTTGAAGATAATATTTTGATTACCGCCATAAAAGATAACGGCGAGATAATAGGCGACGATATTGCCAGGAAATTATTTTCTCTTAGTTCTGAAATCAGCCAAGATAAAATAGAAATAGATAGTGCCCGGCTGCAAAAAGAGGAAGAAGAAAAAATAAACACTCTTACCACTAGTATTGCCGCGCGCAACAGCGAATTTTTTGATGAAGAAGTCGATAAGCTTGATAAATGGGCGGAAGACGTAAAAAAGAGCTTAGAAATAGGATTAAAGCGTCTGGATATTGAGATTAAGGCGAAAAAGACCAGTGCTAAAAAAGTTCTTAATCTTGAAGAGAAAGTAAAATTGCAAAGAGAGATAAAAGATTTAGAAAAAAAGCGCAACGAAATGCGCCAAAAATTATATCAATCGCAGGATGAGGTGGACGAAAGAAAGGGTGGTTTATTGGATAAAGTTGAAGCGCAGCTTAAGCAAAAAACTAACTTGGAAAAATTGTTTACTATAAAATGGAAGGTAATTTGATTTTGCCTTAATTTTTAAATAAAATTTTTATATATAGTTATGAAGGATGATGAAATTGTCAAGATATTTTTAGATACTAACGAATGGTCAGCTTTTGAATGTAAGCGTGCGGCCGTTGATCCGTCAAAACTTCTGGAGACGGTAGTGGCGTTCGCTAATACCGACGGCGGTTTTATAGTGATTGGACTTGAGGATGAAAAGAAGGCTGAGGGAGAAAAAAGATTGATTGGCATAAGCGAAAAGCCGGATAATGTTTCTGATTTTTTAAAACTTTTGGAAAAAGAGATTGATCCGCCGCTGATAGTTTGGTCAAAATTTGATCTGGATATTGTTAATATAAGTGGTCAGCCGGATAAGCTACAAGTGATTAGTGTTCAAAAAAGCAACGAAGTCCATTCTTTAAAGAAAGGTGATACTTTTGTACGCAGAGGAAGTCAAAATATTAAAATAGGTTCTACGGAAATAATGCGCCTTAAATATGAAAAGGGCGCCATTAAATTTGAAAATGAGAAATCGGGAATTTTAAAGCTGGATGATTTGGAAAATGTTTTGTTGGGAATTTACAAAAAAGATACGGGTAGTCAAGGAGTGGACGACTGGCAGTTTTTAAAAGACAATGGGCTTGCCACAGATAGCGACGGGCGATATGAATTAACTAAGGCGGGCGCTTTGCTGTTTGGAAAAAATCCAGCTGTGTTGTTGAAGAATAAATGCGGCATCAAGATTTCTCATTATTACGGGACGAAACCAAGTTATTCTGGCGAGCCGAATTTTGTCGCTCGTCCGTTTACGATTGAGGGGCCGTTGTTGCGCCAGATAGAGCAGGCGATTGAATATTTTAGAAACGTGGTGAAAAATTCTCCGCCAAAGTTAAGCGGTGCATCTTTCAATCCGTCTTTTCTAATACCGGAATGGGCTTTTCAAGAAGCAATAACCAATGCTGTTATTCATAGAAATTATTTTGTCCAAGATGATATACAAGTTAGATTTTTTGACGACCGCGTTGAAATTGAAAGCCCGGGAACTTATCCTGGACATATTACCACGGAAAATATTAGGAATGAACGTTTCGCGCGCAACCCGATTATTTTACGGACCTTAAATCGTTTTCAAACTCCGCCTAATTTGGATATTGGTGAAGGTGTTGACCGTATGTTTAAGATGATGCAAGAGAAGAATTTATATGAGCCTTTGTTTTATCCTCCGGCAGAAAGGCCGAATACGGTTTTGTTGGTACTTCTTAATTTGCAGAAAGTTGAATTTTGGGATACGGTTAGCAAATATCTCGATGAGAATTATAGGATTACGAACAAAGATGCGCGCCGTATAACCGGAGTAAGTGATACGATTAAAATGTCTCGGCTATTGAAGTTGTGGGTTTCTAAAGGCTTGCTTAGTAAGGTCGATTCTAAATTCAAAGGCGGTGTTTCTTATAAAAAAGTAGGCGTTAACATCCCTAGGAAGTTTGACAAAGCATTTGCAGGGGGTGGTGCAAATGGAAAATAGAAAGTGACTTTTACCCGATAAATAGGCAGTTTTACGCTATGATTCATTTGCAAGGGGGCGGATTTGATAGTTTTATTTTCATCTATATATTTTATGTCGTCAAATAAACAAAAATTAGAGCTTACTTGGATTGGCAAGAATAACCCGGAATACGATATTGCCAATATTGAGCCGCGGATTTTGGAAGAAAATCCGGAGCTTTCCAATTGCGCCAATGATCCAAATACGGAGAATATGATTATCCATGGCGATAATCTTTTGGCGCTCAAGGCGCTGCTGCCGGAATACGAAGGCAATGTGAAATGCATTTATATTGATCCGCCGTATAATACCGGCAACGCCTTTGAGCACTACGATGACAGTGTGGAGCATAGTACTTGGCTTTCGTTGATGAAGCCGAGGTTAGAATTGCTAAGAATGCTATTAAGTGATGAGGGGGTTATTTATGTACAGATAGATTATATTGAGCAAGCATACTTGAAGATTCTAATGGATGAAATTTTTAATCGTAAGAATTTTATTCAAATGGTTTCAATAAAAACAGCAACTCCTTCTGGTTTTAAAGTGGCGAATCCAGGTCCTGTTAATGTTACTGAAAATATACTTATTTATTCTAAAAACAGAGATACTTATAAGTATAAAAAAATGTTTGTTCCGTGTGATTTTCAAAAAGATTATAGCAATTTTATTATCAATCCTGCGGATGAAGTTGAAAAATGGCAAATAGGAAAAATAATGGATGTTGTATTTGAAAATCTTGGGGTTGCCACTGCCTCTGAATTAAAAAATAAATTTGGGGATGCTTCAAAGCCAATTGTTGAAAAAATGATGGCAGAATTTGCGAAAGAAAACGCAGATAGAGTTTTTGCTACTTACGGTCCACATAAACCATCGGGAGTGTTGAAAAAAATGATAGAAGAGTCAAGAAAAGAAAGAGGTAGGATTTTTCATCATGAGCGTAGTGGTGATGAGCCGTTTTACGTTTTAAACGGAAGGTTGTTCGCTTTTTATTCTAAAAAATTAAAAATGATTGATGGGGAAATAACTCCGACTCAAATGTTGACTGATTTTTGGGGTGATCTTTCTTGGGATTCGTTGTCTAATGAAGGTGGAGTTGATTTTAAAAATAGTAAAAAACCAGAATTTTTAATTAAAAGAATTGTTGAGATGTCTACCGATAAAGATGATTTTGTTTTAGATTCTTTTCTCGGCTCCGGCACAACCGCCGCTGTTGCTCACAAGATGGGCCGAAAATATATTGGCATTGAAATGGGCGAGCATGCTTATACGCATTGCAAAGTACGCTTGGATAAAGTTATTGACGGCTCTGACCAAGGCGGTATTAGTAAAACCGTGGAGTGGAAAGGCGGCGGAGCTTATAAATTTTACGAACTGGCGCCAAGTTTTATCGTCAAAGATGAATTTGGCAATCCGGTAATCGATAACTTTTATAATGATACCAAGCTAATCAAGGCGATGTGCAAGCTGATGAATTTTACCTATCAGCCCAGCCAAAGTCAGTACTGGAAGCATGGAATCGGCCAAGGCAAGAATTATCTTTATATCACCACTCAGCTTTTGACCAGCGGTATGGTTCAGCAAATTGCCGTCCATTTAGCCGATGGCGAATCGCTTATCATCTGTCCGAAAAAGTTTGAACCGGGCGCGGACAAAATTGACAATCGTATTACTATTAAAAAAATTCCGCAATCAATTCTTAAGGCCTGTTATTTTGGTAAAAAAGAATACCTGTTGCCAATCAAGGAGTCGGCCTTGGAAGAAGTAGAAAATGAAACAGAAGACGAAGAATAAAAACTAAACATTATGAATCCAGAAGAAGCTCTAAAATATCTCAACGGCGCTATGAGTCTGCGCGCTCCGCAAGCCAAAAGCTTGATGTTGTTTGCCGACTATCTGCAATCCGTTGCCGGGCAAAAATTATTAGGCCGGATGAAAAAAGATACGCGCGGAAATCTGGCTGAAATATTAACCGAAAGCAAACAATATTTTAGCACCATTCCGGAAACACAAGAATTTGAAGAATTTGAAAGAAAATTTCCAGCCTATACTTTCGCTCTGGCTACCGGCGTGGGAAAAACTCGCTTGATGGGCGCTTTTGTGGCTTATCTGTATTTGGTTTACAATATTCAGCATTTTTTAATCGTCGCGCCAAACTTAACCATTTATCGCAAACTCTATGAGGATTTTAGCCGAGCTAACAATCCAAAATATGTTTTTAAGGGTGTTCAAGAAATAAATATCAACACTGCTAAGGTAATTACGACGGAAAATTATACCAACAAACGCGGACAAGCTCTTTTTGGCAATCAGATTGAAATTAATATTTTTAATATTCAGCAATTCGCGCAAAAGGATTTGGCCGCAGGAAGAGGTATCGTTAAGGGGTCTGAACTGTATGGCCAAAAAGAAGATGGCACATTGGCATCTTATTTTGATTATCTATCTGAGCATGAAGACTTGGTGGTTATGCTTGATGAAGCACATCATTATCATGCTGATGCCGCTCTCGGAGCTTTAGATGTTCTCGATCCGTTGTTTGGTTTAGAAATGACCGCTACGCCGTATACGGGCGATACTGTCGGCAGGGGAAGGGAAAAAAAGCCGGTCAGAATGAAAAATGTTTTGTATTCATATAATCTTGGCGATGCTATCCGTGGAAAATTAGTTAAAGATCCCTGGGTTGGCACCGAAGCGGATGTTGATTTTAGCAAATTTGATTCTGATTCCATTGAAACCGATGCTAGAAAATTACAGCTGGCCGCTTTTTTTCATGAACGCGCTAAAAACGCCCTCAAAGAATACGCCTTGGAAAATAATAGGCCGATTGTGAAGCCGGTGTTATTGGTAGTGGCCAAAGACACGACACACGCTGGAGAACTGCGTGTCTTAATTGATAGTGATGATTTTCGCGGTGGAGAATTTAAAGGAAAAGTTATTGAAATACACACTAAGCTTCGTGGCGATGAGGCTGATGAAAATATTGAAAAATTAATTTCCTTAGAGCATCCCGACAATCCGGTAGAAATCGTTATTCACGTTAATATGTTGAAAGAAGGCTGGGATGTGACCAATGTTTATACAATTGCTCCCTTGCGTGAATCAGCCGCCATGATTTTAACCGAACAAACAATCGGTCGCGGTTTGCGCTTGCCTTATGGCGAACGAACCGGCGTGCCTTTGGTTGACCGTTTGGTTTTGGTTGCTCATGAACAATTTGCCAAAGTCGTCGCCTTGGCTAAAGATTCGCCTTTAATTCAGGGGCAAGTTGAACAAATTTCACAAACAGAAGTTAAAGAAAACAAAGTACTTACAGAAGTTCAACCGCTTGTTTTGCAGGAAGTTGCCAAGGAGATTAGACAAAATGAAACAGTGATGAGAGAAGTTGAAAAGCAGGTGAAGGAAGAAATTGCCGAAATGCCGCAAGTCGAGGCAATGGATGAAGCAGTTAAGGAAAAAATAATAGAAAAAAAGACTGATGAAAAAATAAATAGTTTGTCGAAAGCCGCCTGTGAGATTAACACTTTTCCGCAATATCATAAGCAAGAGGAAATTAAACCGCTAGATTCGTCTTTTTCTTCCAATATTTCGTTTGGATTTTTTAGTGATAAAGCAAAAGAAGAGCTTTCTAAAATTGTCATAAAAACAGGTGAAACAATGGAAAAGCGTAATATTCCGATTCCGCGCTTAATGTTAACTCCGCATTTTGGCGAATTGTTAATTGCCGATTTCGATTTGGATTTGAGCGCTTTGCGTTTTTATACTAATGAGCGGGCAATTTTAGAAGAGCAATTACAAAACGATCGCGAGAAAAATTTGTTTAACGAAGAAGTTCCCGGAAGGCGAATGACTGAAGTGACCAGGGTTAGCAGTTTTGGGGCGCATACTAGGCAATCTTCGCAGAGTACTATTATTGCCGCGCTCTTAGATTTTCCTTTAGTTGATTATGATGATCCGGCCCAAAAACCATTGTTATTAAAATTAGCCGAGCAGGCGGTTGCGCATTATCGTAAAAAAGCGCTTGATGAAGAAAACTTAGCTTTGATTATCGAAAGCAATGCCCGCACTATCGGCGAGGATATTTATAAGCAGATTTTGGATCATAAAGAATTTAAATCCGAAGGATATCTGACATCTGATTTACGTGAACCAAAATCATATTTGGAACAATATAATATTTCTTTATCTTTTGGTGAGAAGCCTGTTTCTTTGGAATCGCAAGTTGATACTTTTAGCGCTAAATTGACTTATGGTAATTTTCAAAAAGCTTGCCATTCTATGTATCGTTTTGATTCTTCTGATGAAGCGCGCCTGGCTTATCTTTTGGATAATGACGAGTTTGTCGAGGATTGGCTGCGTCCGGCACCGAATCAATTTGAAGGACTTTTTTGGCGGGACGAAGAGGGGAATTCACAGCACAAATATGAACCGGATTTTGTCGTCGAGTTGAAAGATGAAATCGTAATGGTTGAAGTTAAGCCGGAAAGCGAGATTGGTAATTTTGACGTGCAAGCCAAGAAGAAAGTGGCAGAGGAGTATTGTGAATCGGTAAATAAAAAAATCGGCAGCTTGGGGATTGTTAAGCCTTGGAGATATAAGATTGTTGCGACGACTGTCATATCTATTAGTTCTACGGTAGAAACTTTTTTTAGTTAATATAAATTGTATTTGGCATTGAGTGGCTAAATTTGTTATAATATAGTAAATACCTTTCCACTGGGCTGGTGTATTTGTTTATATTATAATCTTAGCCTATTATGGACCGAATCAAGAGGGACTCTTCGGTTTTGAAAGGGTGGTTTTTATTTTTAACCGTCATGTTTTTTGTTGTCCCTTTTTTGTTTTGTCGTGCGGCGGCCGATAATTCCTCTCCGACCATACCAAATAATTTGCAGCTTGCCGGCAAAAGCGGTACGACCATTCAATTGTCATGGTCAGCCTCTTCCGATAATGTCGGAGTCGTCGGTTACGCTATTTATCGTGATGGTTCGCAAATCGGCACATCTCTTTCGACTTCGTTCACCGACACCACCGCCACAAGCTCGTCTAGTCACTCTTACTCGGTAATCGCTTACGATGCCGCCTCTAACGCCAGCGCTCAAAGCACCTCCCTTTCCGTGACCGTCGGCGGCGTCTATTATGTGTCGACTTCCGGAGACGATTCGGGCTCCGGCTCTTTTTCTTCGCCTTGGCTCACTTGGCAGAAGGCGATAACGACGGCTTTGCCTGGCGATATAGTCTATTTTCGTTCCGGCACCTATCAAGTCTCTTCCAATTCTTTGAAGACGGTCAATTCCGGTTCTTCCATTTCCCCAATTATAATAAAGGCGTATCCCGGAGAATCTCCAGTGATATCTGGTAATGGCGTCAATGCGTTAGTGATGATTGAGGATCCTTATTGGACATTCGACGGTCTGCGTTTTGAGATGAGTAATTTGCCGGATAACGCCAACGCTATGGTCAGGATATCGGAAAGCGAATCGGCTAATAACACTACGATAAAGAATTGCGTCTTTCGACTATTCTCTTCTGCCGGCAAGAACGATACGGCTTGCGTCATCTTACAATCCGGAAGATCGAACAACGCCTTGATACAGAATAACGAATTCTATGGCTTCAGCTCGGCTTCCAGCTCTGCCAGTGAGGCTTCCGCTATAGAGTATCTCGGTGGCGAGAATGTCGGCACCAAGATATTGAACAATGTTTTTCATAATTTTAAATTCGGCGTCTTCGTCAAAATCGCCAACGGAGACACGCAATCTTCCGGGGCGGAGATGGCCAATAATCATTTCTACGATTGTTATCGTAGTCTATATGGACAGCCGACTTTCGTCGATTTTCACAATAACTTGGCAGTGCGTTGCGGGGTGGAGCTCGGTGATAATAGAGGTGGTGCACAAAGCCATGGCTCGATATTGAATCATAATACTTTCTATGAGTCGACTTTGATATTGAGGAATCCTAGTGATGGACCGGTCGGTAGTTCCACGGTGACGAACAATCTTTTCATGAATACCGCTCAGTTGAGCCCGTCGGCTATGGGCTCCCTTTCTCCGCATGATACCGTGCTTAGTTATAATCTGTATAGGTCGGGGACTTCTACTTTTTTGGAATATGGCAATATATATTCTTTGGTCGGGTGGAGGACTTATTATGGCGGTGATTCCGGTTCTATTACCGGCGTTCCGGTATTCTCTTCGGCTTCTCCCGTCGCTTTAGCCGATTTTTATTTAGCCGCCGGCTCCCCGGGTGATGGCGCAGGTTCCGACGGTAAGGACATTGGAGCCGATATCGACTTGGTCGGCATAAAGGCCGCGCCTTCATCCGATACTACGCCTCCGACGGGTTCGATTTCGATAAACAACGGCAACGGTTATACTAATCAGACTTCCGTCGAACTTTCGCTGTCGGCTTCCGATTCGGGGAGCGTGACGGAGATGAAGTTCTCCAACGATTCGGCGATGTTCTCGACTTTATTCTCTTGGCCTTTCGCCACCTCTTTTCCTTGGATCGTCGAAGTAGCCGACGGCGTCAAAAACGTCTATGTCTGGTTTTGTGACAATTTCGGTAATTGGGATAGTGTGCCTTATTCTGATTCTATAATATTGGATACTTTGGCGCCCTCTATCTCCGGAGTCACGGTTTCCAGTATCGCGGCTAATTCGGCGACCATATCTTGGCAGACTTCAGAGGATGCGGTCGGTTTTGTGAATTATGGCTATACGGTGAATTATTCCGCTTCCACATCCGAGGAGCTCGTGTACGACAACGTCCATAGCGTTTCGATGAACAATCTTTCTCCTTCTTATCTCTATAATTTCAAGATTGTCGCCACTGATCATGCCGGCAATCGTTCTCGTTCGTCGAACTACTACTTTACTACCGCTTCGAGTTCGATTCTCGATATTACTCCACCTTCCAGGATAAGCAATCTCGCTTTTGGAAATGTGACTAGTAACTCAGTGGATCTTTCTTGGTCGGCCCCGGGAGACGATGGGATGTTGGGATTAGCCTTCTCTTACGACGTTCGCTACGCCAAATGGATACCGAATTCTTCGTCGACCCCTTTAGAGATAGCTAATTGGTGGAACAACGCCTTTCAGTTGCCCGGTGAGCCTTCACCGCACGCCCCTTTGACCGTCGAACACATGACTGTCAGTGGGCTGTTAGCCAGCACTACCTATTATTTTGCCTTCAAGACCGTCGATGAGGTCGGCAATATCTCGCCGACTTCCAATGTGGTAACTGTCATAACGACGAGTACTTCTTCCGGCGGGGAGGAGAATCCTGGTGGGAGCACTCCTCCGGGCGGTTCCTCGGGGGGTAGCTCTTCGGCCTCCGTTCCATCTTCGTCTTCCG
This sequence comes from uncultured Gammaproteobacteria bacterium, assembly GCA_964395625.1. Classification (GTDB taxonomy): domain Bacteria; phylum Patescibacteriota; class Patescibacteriia; order Patescibacteriales; family WJLG01; genus JBAZHE01. The sequence goes on from CAYNAR010000008.1 coordinate 19,394, forward strand.
GTGGTTCACAAACTTCCATCTTGTATATATCCGGTTTTTGGGCCATCGGAACCAAGAATCAGATTCTTCTCAATTGGCAGAACCCGACGACGCAAACCTTCTTAAAGGTGAAGTTATATCGTAAGATGGGTTCGTCGCAGATCAAAGAGAACGATCCTGGGGCGAAACTGCTTTACGAGGGGGCTTTGGAAAAGTACGCAGATGTATCGGTTGTACAAGGCGAAGAGTATTATTATAGTCTTTACCCTTATGATCGTTCTTTGGTCGTCGGACCATCGAGAACGGTCAAAGTTTTAGCAGATGGCGTTAAGCCGACCAGTACCACCACCAATCTACAGGGGACTTCGACCGTGCCGGTCGAGCCTGTCGTGGAGGAGGTTAAGACTTTGGCCGGAGCGGAGAGCGCTGTCGTGGAACGAGTCACCGAGAAGGAGTCTTCTCAGGTCATCGACCAGACGGAGTCCGAGGTGGTCTTGCTTTCTTCGACGACCAAGAAGATATACGACAAGATAATAGCGTTGTCTCCTAAAGAGCCGTCGGAAGAGGTTAAATATTATATAGCTAATTTTATACATAATGGAACTCTTACGACCAATGTGATAGGTGCGGGAGAGCGCGGAGGGTCTATCGCTTCCTTTAATAACGCCTTCGGGAGATTGCCTGAAAGCAAGACTGATTGGCAGGACGTCATAAAAATAGCTAATGGTCGTTGGCCGAAACAGCGTAATCTTACTAGGGAGAAATGGGTGTCGACGGATGTATTCTTTAGAATCTACGGTCGTACCGCCAATATGGGCAATCGTAACGATAATGCGGCGGTCACCGTGATAACATACGGCCTCCGTCCAGCGCTAAGAAATGTGGAAAGCGAGAAGGCCGGTATAAACACCTTTAAATATATAGCGAAAAGATATCCGACATCGGCTCAAGATTGGGATATCGTCCGCGCTATTGCTTATTCCGGGGCGAGAAGGTAATCTTGTAGAAGATTAGAAAAAAATATCCTATGTTCAAGAAAAAACACAAGAAAAAAAAGATAGATTTTTTGTCGGCCCATGGCAAGTTGGACGATTTGATAGACAATCTCCATTTCCATAGGCGTCCGAAAAGGAATTGGCCGGCTTTGATAGCTAAGTTTTTGTTTAGGTTGTTTATCATTGTTATCGTATTTTTAGTCGTTTCCGGAGGTTTTTTTATTTGGCGATATCGTGGTCTTTATGATTTGGCCGTTTCCGGCAAGAATAGCTTGGAGAATGCTATAGCTTCGGCGCAGGTCCAAGATTTCGGCAAGATGCTTTCCGAATCTCAGGCGGCCATAGATTATTTTTCTGATTTCTTGGCGGAAGTCAAGGGAATGAGATCTAATTTCTTTTTAAAGAGATTCGCTTTAGCCGACAATGAATTGGCCGACTTGGAGCATCTGCTCAAGGCCTTAGAATTGATCAGTCGATCGATGGAGAGGACCGCTTTGATCGGTCAGGAAATTTACAATATATCTTCCGGAGTACGGGGTGGTAATTTCAGCGAGTTCAGCTTGGAGGAGAAGAAGTTTATGCTCAAGACCATCTACGAATCCGGACCGGAGATTAATGGTGTGAAGGCCAACATCGACTTGGCCTTAATGGAGGTGTCATCCATTAAAGGACATGGAATACTATTACCTTTAAAGAAAAAGATAGCCGAAGCTAAAGATAAGATGACTAAAGCTTCCGAATTAGCCGAGCGTTTATCTTTAGCTTCCGAATTAGCTCCGGAGATTTTCGGTTATCCTAAACAATCTTCCTTTTTGGTGTTTTTTCAGAATAGCGACGAGCTTCGTCCGACGGGAGGCTTTTTTGGAACCTACGGATTGTTGGAAGTTTCCAATGGCGACATAGTCCGCTTCGATACTCACGACATCTATCATATGGATATGCCTTTGGAGGCGGGTAAAAAATTTTCAATCACCCCGCCAGATCCGATAAGGCTTTATTTGAACAATAAATGGTATCTGCGCGATTCTAATTGGTCGCCGGATTGGCCGACCTCCGCGGAGAAAGCCCTCTGGTTCTATCAAGAGGAGGACCGTCTCTTACCTCCAAAGAATCAGATAAATAATTTCAAGGGGCAGTTCAACGGCGTCATCGCGATCACTCCGGATATCGTGAAGACTTTGTTGTCTATCATCGGACCGGTGACGGTCGGCGGTGAGACTTATGACCAGAACAATTTCACGGATCTTTTGGAGTATAAAGTCGAACAGGATTATGTCAATCAGAATGTGTCGTCTTGGGAGAGAAAGGAAGTGATAGGCGACATCATGGAAGAGATTAAGGTTAGACTATTCAACTTGCCTCATTCTCGATGGCCGGAACTGTATCAGAAAGTCCTAGTCGCCGGAGCCAATCGCCAGATACAAGTCTATATGAAGGACAAGTATTTGAACGGCTTGGTTCAGGAATTGGGTTGGGGCGGAGAGATCAAGTCCTATGACGGAGACTATTGGTTGGCCGTCGACGCCAATCTCGGCGCTCGTAAGAGCGATTCGATCGTCGTCAAAACCGCCGACTACCAGGTTCGTAATTCCTCCGAAGGTTTGCGTGCCAAATTGACCTTGGATTATGCTCATGGCGGTAAGATCGATTGGCGAACCGACGATTACAAGACTTATACTAGAGTCTATGTTCCTCTTGGAAGTCGTTTGATAAAGGTTTCAGGTATAGCCAAAGGTAAGGCTGAAGTCGGAGAGGAGAACGGCAAGACTTTCTTCGGTGGATTTTTCAATATCAAGGCCGGGACTAGCGGACAAGCCGTATTCGAATATAGATTGCCCGAACAATTATCGAAAAAGGCCGAAAAAGGAGAGTATCGTCTATATATACAGAAACAGGCCGGAAGTCGTTTAGGTCAAGTTAAAGTTGACTTGGATGCCGGATATGAGATAGAATCTTATGATGCGGTCGATGGTGAGATCTTGGGACATAATAATTTTGTTTGGTCAAGCCAACTGACGAGCGACAAGGAGATAAAAATAGAATTTTAAAACAGTGTTTGTAAAAAGTATCGGCATTGACCTGGGAACGACCTCGACTTTGGTTCATTTGCCTAAAAAAGGAATAGTAGTCAACGAGCCTTCTGTCGTGGCGGTGTCTATGGACGATCGCAAGATTTTGGCTGTGGGAAACGAAGCCAAGGAAATGCTCGGGCGCACGCCGGACAATATCATAGCGGTCAAGCCGTTGAAGGACGGCGTGATAGCCGATTATCGTACCACCGAAGCGATGCTCCGTTATTTTATAAATAAGACTATCGGTAATTTTCGTATTTTCCGTCCGGAAGTCATGGTCGCCGTCCCTGCCGGCATATCCTCGACGGAGCGTCGTGCCGTAATCGAAGCCACTATTTCCGCCGGAGCCAAGGCGGCATATATCATCAAAGAGCCTATCGCTGCGGCTATCGGTGCGGAGATACCTATCGGATCATCGTCCGGTCACATGATAATAGATATCGGCGGAGGAACGGCGGAAATGGCCGTCATCTCTTTAGGCGGTATCGTTTCGGTCAACTCCGTTAAGATAGGCGGTAATAAATTCGATGCAGCCGTCATGGAGCACGTCAGACGTAAATATAATCTTTCCATAGGCGAGCGCACGTCGGAAGAGATAAAGATAAACGTCGGCTCGGCTTTGTATCTGAAGAATAAGTTGAATCTGGAAGTGCGCGGTCGCGATGTGGTCACCGGATTACCGAGAAGTATCAACGTTATAAGCGATGATGTCACAGAAGCTATACAGAATGAATTGGAGGGGATAATAATAGCCATTAAAAAAACTCTCAATGAGACGTCTCCGGAATTGGCCGCAGATATCATGGACAAAGGCATTGTCATGTCCGGAGGAAGTTCACAGTTACGCAATATCGATCAGCTCATCTCTCGCACCATCGGAGTGCCTGTCTATATCGCCGACGACCCGGTTCTTTGTGTTGCCAAGGGTACCGGCATAGCCTTGGACAATCTCGATTCCTACAAGCGTTCCATTTTGGCTACGAAGTAGTCAGTCTTTTTCTGGCTTGATCAGTTTCGAGATGGTCGGGTGTTCGCTTGATTTTCCAATCTTATATTTTTACATTATGATAATCGGCATCGACGCCTCTCGCGCCAATCGTGAGCACAAAAGCGGTACGGAGTGGTACTCGTACTATCTGATAAAGCATTTCGCTCAATTGGACGACAAGAATCAATACGTACTCTACACGGACGTCCCTTTACGCTCCGGTCTTTCTAATTTGACCGGCGTGCAAGATGACGAATTCGATTCTCGACCAGTATTTGACGAAAAAGGATATCAGATAATAAAGAGTCCGCATAACAACTTCAAAGGCTTGGTGTTGCGTTGGCCGTTACCTTATTTTTGGACATTAGGGAGGCTGTCCTTGGAGATGCTCTTCAAAAGTCCGGACGTCCTTTTCGTGCCGGCTCATGGTTTGCCTTTAATCCATCCTAAAAAGACCATCAACACGATACACGACGTCTCTTTCAGGGAGAAGGATGCTCCATATATCTTCGAAAAGAAGAGGTTGGGGCCGGGTTCTCGTCGGTTAGTCAGAAAAGTCGTCAATCTTTCGGTTCGTCTTTTGACATTGGGTAAGTATGGCGCCAACGCCTTCGATTATTTGGATTGGTCGACTATAAATGCCCTTAAGCATTCGGAAAAGATAATAACCGTTTCCAAATATAGTCGCGATCAGATAATGAAGAATTATAAGTGCGACGAGAAGGATATTTGCCGTAGCAATAAGATAAAAGCCATATATAACGGATTCAATAATCTTATCTATCGCAAGATGGGGGATAAGTCGGAAGTCGATTCTGTTTTATCCAAATACGGCATAGATCGTCCTTATCTGCTTTACGTCGGAAGATTGGAGAGGAAGAAGAATACCCCTTTCTTGATAGAGGCTTTCGCTAAAGCGAAGATAAAGAATCCCGGCATAAAGGAGAAGTTGGTTTTGGTCGGCGACGCTAGTTTCGGTTATGACGAGGTTAAATATTACATCTACCAATACGGCTTGTCGCATGACGTCATAATGACAGGGTGGATTCCCGAGGAGGATATGCCGGCCATTTTCAATGGTGCCACGGCCTTCATCCTTCCTTCGGTGCACGAAGGTTTCGGTATTCCGGCTTTGCAGGCTATGAATTGTGCCGTTCCCGTGGCTTTGTCCGATATTCCGGTCATGAGGGAGGTAGCCGAGGATGCGGCTTTGTTTTTCGATCCGAAGAATAAGGAGGTGGCAGCCGAAGCTATAACAAAGATTTTGACCGACGAGGGTTTGCGTCGAGAATTGATCGAAAAGGGCCTTGTTAGAGCTTCGGATTTTTCTTGGGAGAAGTGCGCCAAGGAGACTTTGAAAACCATAATTTCCTAAGCATTGTCACTAAACGGCGATTTTTGTTTTTCGCTGTTTTTTGTTTGGCAAATCGATGTTCGGTATGTTATAATTTAAGTGTTATGAGGCTTGGAAAGAATATATTTTCAGCTTGTTTTTTGATAGGTTTGACTTTGTCAGGCCTTTTTGTCGTTGGTGCGTCTTCCGTGTCGGCTGTTACGAGTGATGGAGAGCGAATTTTAGTTAAATACAAAGACAAGAAAGACTTATCTGTGTTTGAAGTGCCACCCGATAAGAATATTGAAGAGATGGTTAAGGAGTATAACTCCAAAAAGGAGGTGGATTATGCCGAGCCGGATTATGAATACGAGGTCTCCGTACTTCCCAGTGATTCTTATTATAATAAGCAATGGTATCTAGATAAGATACGTGCCCCTTATGCTTGGGATAAGGTCCGCGAGACGCCGAGCATCGTCGTGGCGGTCATCGATTCCGGAATTCAGATAAAGCACCCGGATCTATATCCGAATATTTGGGTGAACGAAGATGAGATACCAGACAATAATAAAGACGACGACGGCAATGGTTTCATGGACGATTACAACGGCTGGGATTTTTTAAGCAACACTCCTGACCCATCGCCTAAGTTTAATGAAGGCTTCAATGAGTCCGGGATAGTCCATGGTACTTTGGTGTCCGGAATAATCGGCGCTGTCGGCAATAATTCCAGCGGCGTATCGGGAGTGTCTTGGAATATTAAAGTTATGCCTCTTAGGGTTTTGGATGACGATGGCGAGGGGCGGACGAACGAAGTGGTTAGGGCGATAGACTATGCGATAGCCAATAAGGCCGATGTCATCAATTTTAGCTTTGTGGGCTTTAATTATAGTCGTTCTTTATACGAGGCTATAAAGCGTGCCTATGAAGCCGGCATAATAATGGTGGCAGCCGCCGGTAACGAGAGCGATCAGGGCGATGGCTACGATCTGAACGAAGTGCCGATGTATCCGGCTTGTAGCGAGGGAGACGAGAATATGGTTATCGGTGTGGCCGCTACCGACGCGGTCGACCAGAAGGCCAGTTTCTCCAGTTACGGATTGCGTTGTGTCGACGTGGCCGCTCCAGGTGTCAGTTTTTTCGGTTTAGCCGTCTACAAGCCGACGCAAAGCATCGGTTCTCGTCATTTCGATCAGTATTTCGGAGGCTATTGGTCCGGAACATCGATGGCTACACCGGTGACTTCCGGTATTCTAGCCTTAATTAAAAGTCGCAACCCTAGTCTTAAATCCAAGGAAGTTTCCGATGTATTAATGGCTAGCACTGATGATATAAGCCGATTAAACCCGAACTATTCCGGTCAACTCGGTACTGGTCGCGTCAATGCTTTCTCGGCGGTCAATCTTGCCGAGAAGACTATCTTAGACAAGCAACGTCAAATAGTGGTCGTCCCTTATTCCTCCGGTTCCAATGAGATAAAGGTCTTCGATCCCAAAGGACAGTCGACTAAGGTGTATAAGATAGACGACAAGATTTCCGGTAATGGTTGGAATATCTCTTCTGGCGATTTGGACGGAGACCGGAAAGATGAAATCGTCTTAGGCGCCGGTTCCGGGCAGAGGCCTGAAATCGTCGTCTTGGGTAGCGATGGCAAAATCAAGTTTCGGTTTTTAGCTTATGCCGTTTCCTATAAAGACGGAGTCAAGGTGGCCTTGGGTGATGTCGATGGCGATGGTATAGATGAAATAGTTTCTTCTCCTGCCGGCAAGGGTGGTCCTCATATCAGGATTTTTGATCAAAACGGTAAAGTCGAGGGCCAATTCTTCGCCTATGATAAAGATTTTCGCGGTGGCGTATCGGTTGCCGTCGGCGATGTCGATGGGGATAGTCGAGAGGAGATAGTGACTTCCGTCGGTTTCAAAGGCGCTCCTTTGGTGAAGATTTTTAACGCTAAAGGCTCTCTTAAAAAACAGTTTTACGCTTATGACCGCAATTTTCTCGGCGGAGTCAATCTAGTAGTGGCCGATGTGATAACCGAATCTGGTTCGAAGAAGGAGGAGATAGTCACGGCCCCGAATAAAGGAGGGGGTCCCCATGTGCGAATGTTCGACGATACCGGAAACGTAAGATCTCAATTTTTCGCCTATGATAAAGGTTTGCGTAGCGGAGTGAGCTTGGCCGCCGGAGACGTCGATGGCGACGGTCTTTTCGATATTGTTACCGGCGCTTTGGCTGGTGGTGGTCCGCATGTCCGCGTATTTAGGCCTAATGGACAGATGCTGTCGTCCTTCTACTCTTTCGCACAAAATTTCAATGGCGGAATAAGTGTCGGCACAGTGAACGTGAAGTGATAAGTTGTCTTTGATTAGAAACTAATAATTTATAATTGTATATATGAGTAAGCATGCCATATTCGAGAAGAAGAACGTTCTAATCATAGGTGGCGCCGGTTTCATCGGTTCCCATCTTTGCGACGAACTAATCAAGACTTGCAAAGTGATTTGTTTGGATGATTTTTCTACCGGCATAGAACGTAATATAGACCACTTGCTTTCGGAGCCGGATTTTTCTTTTTTGCGCCATGACATGTCCGAGCCTATTGATTTGGAGAAAGAGCAGTCTTTGCAAAAATTTAAAATACAATTTCAGGGAGTGCAAGAAATATACAATTTGGCTTGTCCGACTTCGCCGAAGAATTTTCAGAAGAACATGAAAGCCACTTTACTGGCCAATTCCTATGCCGTTAGGAATGCCTTGGATTTAGCGGTTAAATACGAGGCTAAATTCATGCATTTTTCTTCATCGGTAGTCTATGGTCCTCGTCGTACCCTTAATGGAAAGATAAAGGAGGATGATATCGGTCAGGTCGATTGTCTCTCGGATCGCGCTTGTTACGACGAGGGAAAGCGTTTCGCCGAGACTTTCGTCAAGACTTATAGGGAGATATACGGCATAGACGCTAAGATAATCAGAGTTTTTAGGACATACGGTCCGCGTATGCCTCTCGATGATAATCAGATGATTTCCGATTTTGTGGCTAACGCTTTGGATAACAAGGATTTGGTCGTCTATGGCGATGAGAAATTCTCATCTTCCTTCTGTTACGTTTCCGATATCTTGGATGCCGCATTGAAGATGATGGAGACGGATTTTTACGGTCCGATCAATGTTGGTTCCGATGTCGATATATCGATAGCTAGAGTGGCGCAGAAGATAATAGATTTGACCGACTCCTCTTCGAAGGTGGTTTTTTCCGATCCGATTTTCTTTATGAGCGAATTGCCCTTGCCAGACATAACTAAGGCCTCCGATGAATTGGGTTGGTTGCCGATAGTCACGCTCGAGAACGGGTTGAAGAAGTCGATCGACGATTTGCGCGCCAGTAAAGGCCTTAAGGCTGTCGGTGCCGGTGATTTCTTGGGGCAATAGTCTATGAAGAGATTAAAAGAACAAACAAAAGAACAATTGGCCATTTCCGAGAGAGTTTCGGTGAATCGTATTTTGGATAAGGTCTTTTCCTATGCCAGTGGCGAGGATGTCGAGGAGTTGATCTTCGATTCTTGTGACGGCAAAGGAGTTGTTAAATTCTATTCTTGCGGCGAGAAGAGGGGTGGTTTGCAGTTTTCTATGCAAGTCAAAAAGGAGATTTTTTCCATTCTTCATGGATTGGCTTCTCCGCAGAAGGCGTCCGTTAAAGGAAGGAGCGAGTTCAAAAAAGATTCCTCCGGTTCTTGGGAGGTCTATTCCGTCTCTTTTTATGGTAAGGGCGACGAAGAGCGCGCTATAGTCTCCTTGAGTCGCGGTCGTTATGAAGTTATGAGTCTTCGTCGTCTTGGTTTCGAGAAGAGGACGCTCGGTCAAGTGAAGGAGGTTTTGGAGGGTGGTAAGGGCGCAGTTTTAGTGATCAGTCCCTTTAATTCCGGAAAGACCACGACGCTGTATAGTATGGTCGAGTATGTAAATCGTCCGGATGTCAACGTCTCGACTTTCGAACATCAGGTCAAAGTGGACTTGCCGTCGGTCAATCAGAGTCAAATGAGTCCTGGTAGCAACAACCATCCTTTATCTTCCATATTGAGATGCGACCCTGACGTCGTCATGATGGACGAGTTGGTAGAGAAAGAAGGTGTGGATGCCGTTTTGCATTTGGCCGAACGAGGCTATCTGGTGCTGGCCGGTCTTTATGGGCGCGATTTTCCGACGACTTTGGATTTTCTGCAAGGATTGGGCGTCGATTTGCCTTTATTCGCCTCATCCGTTAAAATGATCGTCAACCAACGCTTAGTCGATGGAAATTGCCCCAATTGCTTGGTTAAGGAAAAGCTCAGTAAAGATATGAAAAAGGAAGTCGATGAGATACTTTCCGAGAATGGATTACTCGATGAACTTAAAGATTGCAGGGCGATCACGTCCGGCGTCGGCAGTGCCTCGGACATCTCCTTCTATAAAGGAGCCGGTTGCCGAGCTTGTCGTCAAACCGGTCTTTCTGGTAAGGTCGGCATATTCGAGGTCCTTTCCTTTGACGACGACGTGAAGAAGATGATACGGGAGGGGCATTTTTCGAGACTAAGGAGAATGGTCGGAGAACAGGGTAATTTAACTTTATTGGAGAGTGCGGTCTTTAAGGCCGTTAGAGGGATTATACCGTTGAGCGAAGTGTTGAAAATGAAAAGAGAGAATGAATTATGAAAAAGTTTTGTATTATACCGGCGTTGAATGAAGGGGCTTCGCTGAAAAATGTCTTACCGCAGGTTACGAAGGAGGTCGATGTCGTCGTGGTCGTCGATGACGGCTCGACGGACGATACCGCGGAGGTTTCCACTTCCTTAGGGGCGGTCGTCCTTTCTCATCCCACCAATCGCGGTCAAGGTGCCGCTTTGGAGACGGGAGACGAATACGCTCGCCTGGCAGGAGCCGATATAGTCGTGCATTTCGACGCCGATGGTCAATTTTCATCTCAAGAGATCAGTCTGTTCACGGAAGTGTTGGAGAATGGCGAGGCTGATGCCGTCTTCGGTTCGCGTTTTTCCGGCAAGAAGAGTAGGATGCCTTTCCTAAAGAGGGCGTTGATTATGCCGATAGCTCGCGTGGTCAATAAGATATTTTTCAATATTAAAATGAAGGATCCTCAATCCGGTTTCCGGGCCTTCAATTCCAAAGTTCTGAAGTCTTTAAGGATAGAGCACGACGGTATGGCTCATTGCAGTGAGATTCTTCACAAGATCTCTTCCGGCGGGTGGATAATAAAAGAGGTTCCCATAACGGTGAGTTATTCGGAGTTCGGACAGAGTTTTAGTGGAGGTTTTAAGATAATCAAGGATATCCTTATCGGTAAGCTATTAAAATAAAGATATGATACAACAATTGATCGCGATAATAATAATACTTTTCTTCGTATCCCGTTTGTTTTTCTTGAAGAGGGATAAAAAGATAGCCGACGGCGAATTTTTCTTTTGGCTTTCTTTTTGGACGCTGTCGGCGGTCTCGGTTCTGTTCTTGAAGAAGTTGGATGGACTCTTCGCTTCCTTGGGCTTTTCGGCCTCGGCCATCAACATCCTCGTCTACGCCGCGGTCATAGTGCTTTTCTATTTTAATTTCCGTCTTCGCTTGCGTCTGGAGAAGATGAATAAGGACATTACCAGGATTTCCAGGAAGATAGCCTTGGATGGTGATGTAGTCGATAAAAATTAATATATAAAATATGAGCGGAGCCAAAAGAATGGTGATCGATTTCGTCAATTTCATCTTTGCCTTATCCTTGATAGGTTTTAGTATCTTGTATTTTACCGCGGGCGATAACCTTCAGGAATTTAAAGGCATCTTGCGTTTATTGATGGCCGTCATATCCATAATATTCGTCTTTATGCTTCGTTTTCGCTCTTGGCGCGACCAAGCCGATAAAGCGGCGCGCGAGAGCTGGAGCGAACTGGAGATGACCATATCTTTCTTTGATAGATTGAAGATAGATATCTTCGTCTTCTCCACGCCGATCGTCTCTTTGCTTGCCGCTTTCGTCATGAAGAGGGAGGTCTCCACTGCCGACATCGTATCGGCCGTTTCCGTCTTCGTCGTCGCTCTGGTTTTCTCCAAATGGCTTCTTGGTAAAGCTCGCTAGATTATTATGAAGATAGCCCAAATAACTTGCGTGTATCCGCCATACAAAGGAGGAATCGCCACTAGCGCCGTCGATTTCGCCCGTACTTTGTCTTCGGATGGACACTCCGTCGAGACTTTCACGATAGATTACGGTGGCGAAAAGAAGAAGGGCGATGCCGTGTATTTGAAGGCTTTGCCGGGTTTGGGTAAGGGCGGTTTTTTGTCGCAACTATTTTTTCGTTTGAAGGATTTCGACAGAGTCATCTTGCATTACCCTTTTTTTGGAACCGCCGAGATAGTTTGGTTTTTGAAAAAATTCTTTTGGAAAGATGAGAAGAAGTTGTTCGTCCATTATCACATGGATGTAGAGTTGCCTGGCGTTTTTTTGAGGATTTTATCCTTGCCTTCGACGTTGATTTTCAATTCGCTGTTCGAAAGCGCCGACGTCATCACTTGCGCCAGCTTGGATTATGTGAGAAACGGTAAGCTAAGGAGATTGTGCGAGAAGCATCCTGAAAAATTCTTCGAGATACCTTTTGGCGTGGATACGAAAAGATTCAGTCCTGCTATTTTTAACGGTGACGACAAGAGAACTTTCAACGTGTTGTTTGTCGGTGGTTTGGATAAGGCGCATTATTTCAAGGGGATTAGTGTTCTTCTGGGAGCTTTCGCGAAAGTTTATAATTCACATAAGGATGGCTTAAGAATGACCATTGTCGGTTCGGGCGATCTTGAGTATGTTTACAAGGGTAAGGCTAAGGAGCTAGGCATAGGCGATGCGGTGGATTTTTTGGGACGCGTTTCGGACGATGACCTACCTGATAGATATAAGGATGCGGACTGTTTGGTTTTGCCGTCTATCAATAAAGGAGAGGCCTTCGGGATAGTTCTTGTCGAGGCTATGTCTTGCGGTCTTCCTGTTATCGCCTCTAATTTGCCCGGCGTAAGGGGGGTTTTTGAGGATGGTAAACAAGGTTTTCTTGTAAGTCCTGGTGACGAAGATTCTTTGGCCGAAAAGATAGAATATCTGTTCAATAATTCGGAAAGAAGAAAGAATATGGGCGGAGAAGCTAGAGTTTTGGTGGAGTCGATATATGATAAGGGTAAGATAGATAAGCGATTCCTTGATGTCCTCGTCGGCTAAAGTTGGGAGCTATCAATAATTTTTGTCGTTGGAAAATATGAAAATATTCGTAATTAACAATCTTTATCATCCTTTCGGTCGTGGCGGTGCCGAGAAGGTGGCGGAGAAGATAGTGCTCGGTTTGGAAAGATCCGGTCATGAGGTTTTCGTATTGTCGACAAAACCTATTCGAAGCGACGAAGCCGATACCGAGAAACGTTTTTTTATATCGTCGAGGTTCTTCGATTTGGATAAATACTCCATGATTTGGAGACTCTTCTTTCATATCTTCGACTGTTTCGATTTTATTAAGGCTTCTCAAGTGAAGAGGACTCTACTTAAAGAGAAACCGGATTTGGTGATAACTAATAATTTGAAGGGGTTGGGATTTCTTCTGCCAAGAGTCATTAAAGGCTTAAAGATAAAACATTTTCATATTTTACATGACATTCAGCTTCTGCATCCTTCCGGTTTGATGATGTGGGGGCGAGAAGGAGCGATAGATAGTTTTTGCGCCAAGGCCTATCAGGTGATAAATCGTTTTCTTTTCTCTTCGCCGGCAGTGGTGATTTCGCCGTCGAAATGGCTATTGGGCCTGCATCGCGATCGGGGATTCTTCGAGCGTTCCAAGGGAGAAGTCCTTCCTAATTTCTTTCCTGCTTCATCTGGCGATGTCGCGTCTAGACCGATGACGAATAAAGTCGACGGTATCGCCAATTTTTTATATATCGGACAAATAGAGAGTCATAAAGGGGTGGAGTTTTTGATCGACGCCTTTACTCGTTTTTTTGTAAAACATCCTAACTCCAGATTGTCGATAGTCGGAAGTGGATCAAGATTAGAAGATCTTAGAAAGTCGACGGATTGTTATGGCATCGCTTTTTTAGGTAAAAAGGATTCCCCCGAGGTTTTAAAGATGATGTTTTCTTCGGATTATTTGATAGTTCCGTCTTTATGCTATGAGAATTCACCGACGGTGATATACGAGGCGGCATTCGTCGGATTGCCGGTGATAGCCTCTAATATAGGTGGGATAGGCGAGTTGGTCGAGCGTTTCGGAGGGATATTGTTCGATCCCGGCGATGCTGAGGATTTGTTATCGAAAATGGAGGGCGTCGTCAGTGGTTATGGCGTGGTCAATTCTAAAGATAAAGTGGCTGGTTTTAGCGAATATGATTATATCAAAGTTTTACTTGGCTTGGCAGAAAGATAGATAAAAGTTAAAATATCCCTATGTTGCTATTCTCCAAAATATATCACGATATCGATGTTCTGCGTTCCAGGACCTCTTATGTCTTTTCAGAGATATTTTCCCATCGTTTCGTCTTTTGGCTTTTAGCGTCCTCCTTTCTTTTGAATTCCGGCGCATGGCTCTTTAGTTGGCTTTTCTATAGGCGAGTCAAAGAGGATATAATTATTTTGCATTACAATATCGACTTCGGTGTCGATTTGGTAGGAGATCCTAATAAGATATTTGTAATCCCTGCTATAGGATCTTTTGTGATAGTCTTTAATTTTTTATTGCTTTCGTTGTTTGTCAAACGTCGTGATTTCAAAATATTGGCCATGCTTTCTTTGATTGGCGCTTTTTTTGTGAATTTCTTTTTATCCTTGTCTCTTGGTCCTTTGTATTTAATTAATTTTAGTTAATATATTCTTATGCCAGAATTACAAATCGTCAGAATTTTGATATTGAGCTCATTGTCCTTCGTCTTCGCTTTTTTATGCACGCCGATACTGACGCATTTTTTATATAAATATAAATTGGGTAAGCAGATCAGGAATACCGGAGCAACCCCGATATTCTCGGCGTTACACGCTCATAAGACCGGCACGCCGACCATGGGAGGAATCCTGATTTGGGTGACTCTTTTGGTTTTTATATTGTTTTTTTCTTTTTTGGGCAAGATGGTTCCGTCTGTCTCATGGCTAAATTTTTTTTCTAGGGGTGAGACGCTTCTTCCTTTAGGGATCTTCGTTTTGAGCGCCATCATCGGTCTGATAGACGATTGGTTGGATATACGTGGTAAAGGTAAGGGGGGATTGAGGATGAAGCATCGCCTATTGATATACGCCGCTATCGCCGCGATAGGTGCCGCTTGGTTCTATTTCAAGCTGGATTGGACGGCTCTGCATATACCTTTTTTCGGTAATTTCGAGATTGGCGCTTGGTATATCCCTTTCTTCGTCTTTGTTATTGTCGCGACGGCTTTCTCCGTCAACGAGACCGATGGACTGGACGGTTTGGCCGGCGGGACTTTGCTTTTTTCCTTCGCCTCCTATGCCGTGATCGCCTTTATACTCGGACGTTATGATCTGGCGGCTTTTTGCGGTGTCATCATCGGAGCCCTATTGGCCTTTTTGTGGTTCAATATCGCCCCGGCACGTTTCTATATGGGTGATACGGGCTCGATGGGCATGGGCATCACGCTTGGTGTCATAGCGTTGCTCACCAATACCGCCTTCATCCTTCCTTTTATCGGATTCATTTTCGTCGTCGAGTCGTTGTCCGTCATCATACAGTTGTCGTCGAAAAGATTACGCAAAGGGAAAAAGGTCTTCATCTCGACTCCTATTCATCATCATTTTCAGGCTATAGGGTGGCCGGAGACTAAGATAGTCATGCGTTTTTGGGTTATAGCCGGAGTGGCTTCAGCAGTCGGCTTAGTCGTATTTTTATTGGATAAGGGATTCTAAATGTTGAAATTTCTATCAGCGCAAAAATTTGGATCGGGCAGTAAGAGGAATCCGCATTCTCCCGACATGGTCCTTCTGTCGGCTATCGCTATTTTAGTCGGCCTCGGTTTGGTTTTTCTTTCTAACGCTTCGGCAGTTGTCGGCTATGCTAAGTATGGGTCGAGCTATCATTATTTCAATCGTCAATTGGTTGTCTTGCTTCTTGGTGCGGCTTGCCTTTGGTTGATGTACAAGATAGATTACACTATTTGGAAAAAATACTCTTTCTTTTTGTTAATAGTTTCCGTCGGTTTGTTGTGCTTGGTCTTTATTCCGAGCTTGGCTGCCGGTTGGGGGACTTCTCGCAGTTGGGTTAATGTATTTGGTTTGTCGTTGCAGCCTTCCGAGTTGGTGAAGATTTTCTTCCTGATCTACTTAGCGGCTTTCTTGGAGGGGCGTCAAAACGACATGAAGGATGCCAGACAGAGTTTCTGGCCTTTTTTGGTGGTTTTCGGTATTATCGCCATCCTAATGTTGCTTCAGCCGGATCTTGGGACTTTGTTCATTATAGCCGCTTCCGCCTTTATGGTTTATTTTGCGGCTGGCGGACGCGTCGCTCATTTGGCTTTTATAGTTTTGGGGGGATTGCTAGCTTTTTTCATATTGATTCAGGCTAAACCCTATCAGATGGATCGTTTTCGTTGCGTCTTAAATTCGGAGTACAATCAGCAGAAAGAGTGCTATCAGCTGAATCAATCGCTGATCGCGGTGGGTTCTGGAGGTGCCATAGGACGAGGGCTTGGAAAATCTCGACAAAAATTCCTATATCTCCCGGAGGTTCATGGCGATTCCATCTTCGCGATAATTGCCGAAGAGATCGGATTGGTCGGCGGTCTGGCGTTTATTTTTATATATTTTTTGATATTCTACAGAATAATACTGATATCGTCCCATGCGCCGGACGTTTTTGGTCGTCTCTTGGCTGCCGGCATAGGTTGTTGGTTCATAGTTCAGGCATTTCTTAATATTGGTGGCGTCATCGGATTGATTCCAATGACCGGCGTGCCGTTGCCGTTAGTCTCTCAAGGAGGGTCGAATCTTTTGGCGACATTGATCGCTATGGGCATAGTTTTAAATATTAGCAGGTATTCCGTGATTAGCAGGTCTTAGTCTATTTTTTTGCTAAAATATGATATAATATGAATAGTCGGTATCGATAATAATTAATTTTTAAATTATGAATTTCGAAAATTTTCCGCAAGAAGCTTCAACTGAAGAAGAGAAGCCGAAAAAGAAGAAGACTGGTTTTTTCGGAACGGTGGCAGCTGCTGTCGGCATAATGGCTGGCGGTGTGATGTCGCAAGAAAAGAGCGACGATGGAATAATAAAAGGCTTTGGCTTCGAGTCGTCTGGTAAAAACATAGAAAGCGTCGAAGGTGGCAAGGAATTCGATGTCGATGCCATGTTCGCTTCCGAGGTTGATAACAGTAGTAAGCTTAGCGTTAAAAAAGCTAATCTTAGCGGTGATGCAGTTCCGCTGACCAGTGAAGACATTTTAGAGAAAGGCGAGGCTTGGAGCGTTAGCGGTAAGAATTTAAAGGAAGTCGAGGCTAATGCCAGACAGAAAGAGGCTGAAGCGAAAAGAAGGATGGACGATAAGAAGAAGGACGCCGGCGATTTTACTGTCAGTATGCGCGATTAATGATTTTTTAAATGGTATTATAGCGAAAATAACTCATCATTGAGTTATTTTTGTTTTTGGCTTAATATAGGGATGTATGGAAAATAAGGTTAAAAAAGTGATTTTGACCGGCGGAGGAACGGCCGGGTCTGTCTCGCCTCTACTGGCTATCGCCGATGACTTAAAAAAGTCTGGAGGTTTCGATTTTTTATTCTTAGGAACAGATGATGGAATAGAAAAGGATATGGTCGCCAAAGACGGTTTACCGTATCGGGTGATATCGGCCGGTAAGATGCGCCGTTATTTCGATTGGCGTAATTTTTTGGACATTTTTAAAATCAAATTGGCTTTTTGGCAGTCGCTTTCTATTTTGATCAAGGAAAGGCCGGATATCGTTTTATCGGCCGGGTCTTTTGTGGCCGTGCCGGTGGTCTGGGCGGCTTGGGTTTTGCGCATCCCTTGCTTGGTTCATCAGATGGATGTGCGTCCAGGCTTGGCCAATAAAGTCATGGCGCCTTTTGCTAGGGTTGTTACGGTGACATTCGAAAAATCTTTAGGCGATTATGGCAAGAAGGCGGTGTGGACGGGGAACCCGTCTCGAAACACGAACTACGATCCACGAATTAAGAACAGTATTCTTGAGGATAAATTTAAGTTGAAAAAAAACATCCCCGTTGTTTTTGTCTTTGGTGGAGGAACCGGAGCGGAGGCCATCAATAAATTGGTCGAAGAAAAGATCGAAGAGCTTTGTTCTTTTTGCCAGATTATCCATTCTACCGGCAAGGGTAAAATGACTTCCGCTAAAAACGAAAATTATCATCCGTTCGAATTTTTGAACGTCGAGGAGATGACGGTTGCTTTGGAGCTTGCCGATATCGTCGTCTCTCGCGCCGGTTTGGGGGCTTTTACCGATTTAATCAAGACGGGAAAAGCAGCGATAGTCGTTCCGATGCCTAATTCTCATCAAGAGGATAATGCCGCTTTGTTGTCGGAAAAAGACGCGGCCTTGGTGCTTGATCAAAAAACTCTAACAGCCGATTATTTTTTGACTGCGATTAAAGATCTGTTGTTCGATGAAGAAAGAAAAGAAGTTTTTAGAAAAAATATTAAGACGGTTTTTAAGGAGGGGGCGAACGAAGAGATGTCCAGGGTCGTCAAATCTCTCTTTTAAATTTTTAAATTTAGATTTTTTATGGATCTATCCAAAATCAAAAAGATATACATGATCGGAATCAAGGGGGTTGGCATGACTATGTTGGCGCAATTCTTGGTCTCTAAGGGCTACGAGGTTTCCGGTTCCGATGTTCCCGAAGTCTTTATGACCGATCAAGTCTTGAAGAAGTTCGGCATCAGTGTCAATCAGGGTTTTAGCGCGGACAATGTTCCATCCGACGTCGATCTAATCATATATTCTTCGGCTTATACTCCTTCGACCAACGTCGAGGTGTCCGTTGCCGTCAACGGCAAAATCAAGGCGTTGACCTATGCCGAGGTTTTGGGCGAGATTTTCAATCAGATGCATGGCATAGCCGTCTGCGGTTCGCATGGCAAGACCACGACGACCGCCTGGCTTGGCTACGTGATGATGAGGGCCGACCTTGAGCCCAACGTCTTGGTCGGTGCGCGCGTGGAGCAATTCGACGGCGCTGGAACTTACGGCTCTTCGGATTATTTAGTGATCGAGGCGGACGAGTATCAGAATAAGTTGAAATACTACAATCCGAAGGGGATATTGATGAATAATATCGATCATGACCATCATGATTTCTATCCGACCATCGAATCGTATATCTCAGCCTTCGTGGAATTCATGAAGAAAATCCCGAAGAAAGGATTTTTGGTGGCCAATTTCGACGACGAGCACATCGCCTCGACCGCCAACGTGAATTGTCTAGGAAGGATCATCAGCTACGCTTTGGATCGGGAGGATGTCAATTATTTCGCTTATGACATTAGGCAGCAGGGCCTAAAACAATATTTTAAAGTCAAAATGGACGGCGAGGACGTCGGTGATTTTTCCATCTCGCTTCTGGGGCGCCACAATATCTATAATGCGCTGGCTGTTATTGCTACCTGTGTCGAACTTGATATCGAATTAAGAGGTCTGCGTACTTATTTGGAGGAATTTACCGGCACTGATCGTCGTTTGCGCACGATGGGAAAATTCAACGGCGCGACCATTATCGACGATTATGGTCATCACCCGACGGAGATAAAGACGACCTTAGCCGGTCTGCGCGCGGCATATCCGAAAAACAAGATAACCGCCGTATTCCATCCGCATTTGTTTTCTCGCACTAAGGCTTTAGCCGATGATTTTGCCAAAAGTTTTAGCGATGCCGATAAGGTGGTCGTTTTGGATATTTATAGTTCGGCTCGCGAAACGAAGGGTGGCATAACGAGCGATGAATTGATAGAAAAGATGAAACAGAACGAGTCTGATAAGGAATTCGTCCATGTCACCGATTTGAAGGATTGCGAAAATTATTTGCGCGCCAACATTAAACGCGATGAAATAGTCATTCTTATCGGCGCCGGAGATATATTTCGCGTCGGCGAGGCTTTAATCGCCGATAATTGAGATTTTTATTGATTTTTGCCCTAAAAATGATAGGATTAATAATATGATCGACGATAAAATTAAAAAAGACGTGCCTTTGGCTTCTTTTACCACCTTTAGGATAGGTGGTGTGGCCAGATATTATATCGAGGTAAAGACCAAGTCCGACTTGGAGGGCGCCATCCAGTGGGCCAAGAACAACGACCAAAAGATCTATTATTTGGGAGGAGGTTCTAATTTGCTGATTGCCGACGAAGGTCTTCCCGGCTTAGTGATTCGTTTCGCCAATCGAGAGGTCAATAATATGAGTCCGCGTTTCCATTGCGGAGCCGGAGCGCCATTGTCCTATGTCATCACTCAGGCCAGGGCGGCCGGATTATCCGGTCTGGAATGGGCTTTCGGCATACCTCTCGCCACTATCGGCGGTTCGATTCGCGGTAATGCCGGCGGATTCGGACAGTCTATGGGCGAAGTCGTGGAAACCGTGGAATATTTCAATGTCGATAAAGAGAGGTTTGAATTTTTAAGTCAAAAGGATTGTGGTTTTTCGTATCGCGATAGCATTTTCAAACAGAATCCATCCTTTTTGGTTTGGGCCACGACTTTGAAGCTGAAGCCGACTCTGGTGGCGGAGATTAGTGCGACGATCGAGAATAATCTGAAAAGTCGCGAGTCCAGTCAGCCGAGACTTCCTAATGCCGGCTGTGTCTTCAAGAATTTATTTTTGGACGACATAGTTCGCGTCAACCCTTCCCTTGGTGAACAGATAAAAGAACAGGGTAAGGCCAAGAACGGTAAAGTCGGCGCCGGTTATTTGATCGACATGCGCGGACTCAAGGGAAAAGCTATCGGTGGGGCGAAAATTTCCTTGGAGCATGCCAACTTCATCGTCAATACCGGTCGCGCCACCGCCAAAGACGTTCTGGATTTGATAGAGTTGATCAAGGGCGAAGTCAAATTAAGATTCAATATAGATTTAGAAGAAGAGATAGTCGTCTTAAAATAAAGATAAAACAATGCAAATCCCGCAATATCTAGAGAATATAATAAAGAAGTTGGAAGAGAATGGACACGAGGCCTGGATCGTCGGCGGCTGCGTCCGTGATTTGTTAATGGATAAAGTGCCGAACGATTGGGATGTGACGACCGACGCTTTGCCGGAGGAGATGCTCAAGATCTTTCCGGAAGCTCATTACGAGAACGATTTCGGTACGGTGATCTTGCCGATCAAGAACGAGCAAGGCGAGGTTTTGGACGCGATAGAGATTACGACTTATCGTAGCGAGCAGGGCTATTCCGATCGTCGTCGTCCGGACGAAGTCAGATTCGAGAAGGATGTCGATGCCGATTTGGCGCGTCGCGATTTCACTATCAACGCTTTGGCGATGAGAAAAGTCGGTAGTAAAAAAGAGGTGAGCGACGATTTGAAAAAGTTCGTCGTCGTCAAGGATGGTTATGAGATAATCGACCTTTTCGGCGGAGTCAAAGATATAGAAAAAAGAATCATCCGCGCCGTCGGTGAGCCGATGGACAGATTTAAAGAGGACTCTTTGCGCATGATGCGCGCCATTCGTTTTTCGGCGCAACTCGGCTTCAGTATAGAGGAGAAGACGGAGCGTTCCATCGTGAAGATGGCCGGCGCTTTGAAATTCATAGCGCGCGAGCGCGTGGCCGTCGAACTCATTAAGACTTTGAAATCAGATCGTCCGTACGAAGGCGTGATGGCCTTGCACGATACGAAGCTCTTGCAATATATCGTTCCGGAATTGGAACAAGGCGTGGGCATAGAGCAGAGCCGTCATCACATATACACCGTCTTCGAACACGACGTCTTGGCTTTGAAGAATTGTCCGTCTAAGGAGTGGCAGGTGCGTTTCGCCGCTTTGATCCACGATATCGGCAAGCCGAAGACACGCAAAGTCATCGACGGTATCTGGACTTTCTACAATCATGAATATGTCGGCGCCAAGCTCGCGGTTAAGATTTGTAAGAATTTGAAGTTCTCCGCCGACGATACTTTCAGGATATCCAACTTGGTGCGCAATCACATGTTCTATTATAACGTCGACGAAGTGACGGCCGCTTCGGTGCGCCGTCTGATCAAGAAGGTCGGTCGCGAGAATTTGAAGGACTTGATCGATTTGCGTATCGCCGATCGCTTGGGTAGTGGTACTAAGAAGGCCGAACCTTATAAATTGCGCCATTTGCAGTATATGTTCGAGCGCGTACAGAACGATCCGGTCTCGGTGAAGATGCTTAAGATAAACGGCACCGATTTGATGGATATATTGAAGATAGAGCCGTCTCCTAAAATCGGCGAGATATTGGATGTGCTTTTGAGCGAGGTGATCGAGGACCCTGAATTGAATACGAAAGAATATCTTGCCAAGCGCGCCGTCGAGCTGAACGAGATGGATGCTAAGGAGTTGCGTGCTCGCGCCAAAGAGGTTATCGAAGAGAAGCGCGAGGAGGATAATCGAGAGATGAAGAGGGGGTTTAAAGTGTAGAGTATGATTTTTTTATGAATTTTCCCTATACGGTTAACTTGAGCTATATTTTCAATGATCGTGGCGAAGTTCTTTTACAGAAGAAGGCGCGCGGTTTTGGTAAAGGCAAGTGGAACGGGCCGGGCGGTAAATTGCAGGTCGGTGAAACGATAGAGGAGGCGGCCAAACGCGAGATATTAGAGGAAACGGAAATTGTCGTCGAGGAGATGGAAAAAAGCGGCGAGATAGAATTTATTTTTCACGATCAGAGTTCTAATATGTTGACTCACGTTTTTGTGGTTAAGAGGTGGCATGGCGGAGTACGTGACACTGGCGAGGGCGAACTGGCGTGGTTTAAGATCGATGAATTGCCGTTCGATGAGATGTGGGGCGATGATCCGTATTGGTTGCCGAATGTTCTACATGGTGGTAGCGTCCGTATGCGTTTTTATTTCGACATTGACAACAAGATGATAAAATTCGAAGATATATAGCACCTTTAGCAGGAGGGATTGATATGGATAATGTTCTTTACAGTACCGATCCGATAGTCAGGGATAGGTTGCGTATTATAATCGCCAGCGAAAAAGTTCCTTGTATAAAAAATTTAGTAGTCGTCAATCCGGCTTTTGATTTACCAAGCTCGATAATATTCAACGCTCTTTATTGGGATGAGAATAATGGATGTTTCAAAGATGTTTTTACCGAGATTAGTAGGCGTCGAATCGGCTTTTCGCCGATCAGAGACGCTTTTTCCGTGGTAAAAGGTATTAGAGGCATGCCGTCTTTGGAGTTTTATATGACAGCCGATGGCATCGTCTTCGGTTTGACCTATGATTTTCCGGTTTGCGCGCTTCCTTACGATTTATTCTTTTATTATCACAAGGATAGAAAGTTGGTTTTTTTGAGGGCGTTAAAAGAGATGATCTTCAGCGTCCATACTCGTGGCTTCCTTTTGCCGACTAATTGGCGATCCGAAGACGGCTTGCTCTATGCCGACAGGGAAGGTCTGCCGATTTTCATCACGTATAATGGAGTGAGGTCGTGCGATAGTAAGGAAAAGTTGTCTTTCGGTTTTCTTCAGGATTGGCAAGCTTTAAGGGTTTTGATTGATCAGTCGGAAAAAGGATGTGAACAGCATGAGCAAGATAGTTTCTGCGAGTTGAGGGATGATATCGATGGCATTATCGGCAAGCTTAAGAAGTAGATGGTATTAGGCCGTTGCTTTATTGGCAACGGTTTTTTATTTGACAAATATTGGTATTAGATGGTAATTTTTATGGAAGTTCATTTTTATATTTTGTCAAACCAAAAGGAGTTCGCATGCCTAGTTCTTTGTCAATTAAAAATCCGCCTTTTTATGATTTGTTTTTTGCTCGACTAGCCATCGAGATGTCCCCAAGCGATTTGGAGATGATAGGATTCGCTTATTTTTCTTCTAAGTATGGACATGGTAACGAGGTGCGTGATGGTGGTGGTCGATATTTCGATCATCCCAAGGCCGTGGCCTGGATATGTATCGATGAATTCGAAGTCATTAGTGTGCGCGTTATTATCAATGCATTGTTGCATGATATTTTGGAGAATACGTATCTGCTTTCCTCCTATCGCATCGCCTTGAATTTTGGTAAAGAGATGGCCCTGGATTTACGCGCCCTCACTAAATTATCGAAAGGTAAAGAGACGACAGAGGAGTATCTTTATAGAGTCATCGAGCGCGGAGCCGAGGTTATTTTCGTGAAGCTTTGCGACCGACTTCATAATCTTCGAACGCTTGGCTCTTGCAAGCCGGAAAAGATCGAAAGGCAGATGCTCGAAACTAGAGAAAAGCACATCCCGATACTTATTCCTGCATTGCGAGGGTGCGGTGGTGGCTGGGTAAAGATAGCCGACAGTGTTGAGAAGAAGATAGATGAAGCGATGTCTGGGCTGAATGTCGAGTGATCGTTTTTAATTTTTGGCCGTTTTTAGGGAAAAAACGGTCTTTTTTATTAAGCCTTTTTTCTTGACTTTGGCCTATTTTTGCTGTAAAATTATAAAGAAATGAGTTAATCTACTAATTGTATCCAGTCCGCGAAAAGATTTGTTTTTGCGGCATTGGAACGACAAAAATATGCAAATCCAAATCAAATCTACCAAATTGGAAATGACCGAGGCTATCAATGATTATATACAAAAGAAAGTAGACATGCTCGAGAAGGTTTTGGGAAGTTTTTCGGTGCTCTCTTGCCATTTCGAAATCGAGAAAGTCTCTCATTCGCATTCCGGCGAGATCTTTCGCGCCGAGATCAACTTGAATCTTAATGGCGAATTATTGCGTGTCGAGAAGACTGAGGAGGATATGTACAGGGCCATAGACAACGTCAAAGACCACATGGAGCAAGTGATAATTAAATTCAAGGATAAGAAAAGAGAAAACTAATACTCTCGCCGCGAGCGTGATAAAGCAATCTGTCTAGGATTGCTTTATCATTTTTATCTCTCGAGGCAATATTATATGTCCATATTAACAAAAATTTTCGGTGATCCGAATGAAAAGATAGTCAATGGTATCAAGCCGACTATAGAAAAGATAAATTCCTTGGAGGATAGCGTATTGAAGCTTTCCGACGAGGAATTGAAGAATAAGACTTCCGAGTTCAAAGCGCGTTTAGGCGACTGCTCGTCTTTGGATAGAGCCGCTATCGACGCTAAATTGGAGGAGATTTTGCCGGAGGCTTTCGCCGTTATTCGCGAGGCTTCCAGAAGAAAGACCGGTCAGCGTCACTTCGACGTCCAGTTGATCGGCGGTGTCATTCTGAATCGCGGTCAGATCTCAGAAATGAGGACCGGTGAAGGTAAGACCTTGGTCGCTACCGCGCCTTTGTATTTGAACGCCTTGACCGGACGCAACGTGCAATTGGTCACCGTCAACGACTATCTTTCCAAAGTCGGTGCCGGTTGGAACGCTCCGATTTTCGCCTCTTTGGGATTATCCACCGGAATCATCGTCAATTATGCCCAGTTCGTCTACGACCCGGAATATATCGACGAATCGCAGTTCGATGAGCGCTTGAAGCATTTGCGTCCTTGCACTCGCCAAGAGGCCTACGCTTGCGACATCCTCTACGGCACCAATAACGAGTTCGGTTTCGATTATTTGCGTGATAATATGGTTCCGACTTTGAAGGATAAGGTTCAGAGAGGTTTTTTCTACGCCATCATTGATGAGGTCGATTCCATTTTGATCGACGAGGCTCGCACTCCGCTCATCATCAGCGGACAGGCGGAAGAGTCCACTGACAAGTATATGAAATTCGCCGAGCTGGTCAGGCGTCTCAATGAGAACGAGGACTACAATGTCGACGAGAAGATGCGCGCCGCCACTTTGACCGAGGCCGGCTTGCAGAAGATGGAAGATTGGCTCGGTCTTGGCAACATCTATGTCGAAAAGGGTATTAGCGAAGTGCATCATATCGAGCAGGCTTTGCGCGCGCAGGTTCTCTTCAAGGAAGGAAAGGATTACGTCAATAAAGAAGGCGAAATCGTCATCGTCGATGAGTTCACCGGTCGTCTGATGCCGGGTCGTCGTTACAGCGAAGGCTTGCATCAAGCTATCGAAGCCAAAGAGGGTGTGAAGGTTCAACGCGAATCGCAGACTTTGGCGACCGTCACTTTCCAGAATTATTTCAGGATGTATCAGAAGCTCGCTGGCATGACCGGCACCGCCGCGACCGAGGCCGAGGAGTTCGCTAAGATCTACAAATTGGAAGTTGTCTCTATCCCGACGAATCGTCCGATGGTCAGAAAGGACAAGAACGACTTGATATATTCCACCGAGATGGGTAAGTTCCGTGCCGTCATCGCCGACGTCAAGAAGCGCCACGAGACCGGACAACCGGTTTTGATCGGTACTATCTCCATTCAGAAGAATGAGATTTTGGCCGAGATGATGAAGAGAGAGGGTTTGGAGCCGGCCATGCTCAACGCCAAGAATCATGAAAAGGAAGCTCGTATAATATCGCAAGCCGGTAAGTTCGGCGCTATAACGGTGGCCACTAACATGGCCGGTCGGGGAGTCGATATTATTTTAGGCGGTCAGTTGGAAAAGGATGCCACTCCGGAGGAAGTAGCCGCTTGGAAAGAGGAGAATGAGAAGGTTAAAGCTTTGGGCGGACTCTATGTTATCGGCACGGAGCGTCACGAGTCCCGTCGCATCGACAACCAGCTCAGAGGACGCGCCGGACGCCAAGGCGATCAGGGCGAGTCCCGTTTCTATGTCTCTTGCGAGGATGATTTGATGCGCATATTCGGCGGTGATCGTTTGAAAGGAATGATGAAGACTTTGAAATTCCCCGAGGATGAACCGATAGAGAACGGATTGATTACCAAATCTATCGAAACTGCGCAGAAGAAGGTCGAGGCCAATAACTTCGACGCCAGAAAACATTTGCTCGAATACGACGACGTCATCAATAAACATCGCGAAGCTATCTATCGCAAGCGCGATGAGATTTTGGCTAAGGCCGACGAGGGTCAGCCGGAAAGCTTGAAGGACATAATAATCAAGCAAGTCGAGGAAGAATTGGAACAGGTCGTCTCTTTCCATACCGCCGCCGAGGATGTCAAAGATTGGAATTTGCAGGAGATATACGAGGTCGTTAATACGATTTTCCCGGTAGAGGCACCGCTCAAGGACGCTTTGGCCGGATTAGCCGACGAGACCAAGAAACTGCAAGCCGCCATTGTGCGCACTAAGATAATCGAACACCTTGTCGGTCTATCGAAGGAAGCTTATGCGCGCATGGCCGAGAAGTATCTTCAGGCCGGTTTGGATTGGCGCGATATAGAGAGGAATGTCCTCTTGCGTTCCATAGACACTCTTTGGGTCGAGCACATCGATGCCATGGATTATATGCGCAAGGGGATCGGTTGGCAGGGTTACGGTCAGCGCGATCCTTTGATTGAATACAAGAAGGAAGCTTTCCGTATGTTCTCCGAATTGAACAATCTCATACAGAAAGAGGTCGTCTACGGCATCTTTAAATTCGGCGCCGTTCAGGATTTGGCCGCTACTTTTATCGCCCCGTCCTTGGCCGCTCGCGCCCGTCAGTTCTCCGCTCCGTCCAAGACGGCGGAGGAGTCTTCGGCCAATCTCAAGGTCGACGCTGTGCATGTCCATGCTCACGACGATGATGGTAATAAGGTCGGACGCAACGATGTTTGCCCATGCGGAAGCGGAAAGAAATATAAGAAGTGCTGCGGTAAATAAAATGAAGATAGGAAAAAGAAATTTCGATCCATCCGTTATTTTCGACAGAAGGCATTATTTGTCTTTGGTGAATATGTTCCTGCTTTGTCATCGGCCAGTCGATTTCTTTTCCAGATATTTTTTAGCTAGAGGCGAATATCCTGCCGTCACCAATTTAAGGACGCCACAAGGCGTCGTGTCGCCGAAGATGTATTGTTATGACGATAGTTTGACGGTCAATGAGATTTTTTTTCGCAAGGATTATAAGACTGGTAAAAAAATAAAAGTTTTCGTCGATATCGGCGCCAATATAGGAATATCGTCTTTGTATTTTTTGACTCGAAATAATCTTTGTCGCGGCTATCTATATGAACCGGTTCCGGAGAATTTACTCAAGCTGAATGATAATCTAAAAGGCTTGCTTGGCAGGGTGAATATTTTCAAGCAAGCGGTCTATACTTCCGGCGGTAAGGTCAAGTTCGGCGTCGAGAGTACCGGCAGGCTTGGCGGCATCAATAGGGAAATGAGCGATTATATAGAGGTTGATTGTGTTCATGTCAATGATGTTTTGGATGATGTCTTGAAAAAAGAATCGTTCATAGATGTCTTAAAGATAGATATAGAGGGCGACGAGATAAAAGTCGTTAAGGCTATCGATAAGAGATTCTATGACAAGATTGGTGTTGTCTATTTCGACATTGATCACACGCTGACTATAGAAAAGGGCGCTAGATTCTTCGATGATAATTTCATCGAGAGTCGGTATGGCAATACGTATATTATAAAAAATAAGAAGTATCGCATATAAGTCCTATGATTTTCAAGAAAAAAACAAAAATAAAAAAAGATCTTCCGCAACCATTCTCCAAGAATATTATATTTTATGATTCGGAATTCTCTTCCTTGAATCCTGAAAAGGGGAATCTTCTGTCCATTGGGATGGTGAAGATGAATGGCGACGAATTGTATTTTGAATTGGAATACGACGGCGAGGTCGATCCTTGGGTCAAAGAAAATGTCGTACCGCATCTAAAAGGTGAGAAGATTTCGAAAGAAGAGGCTTTGAAGAGGATGAAGAAATTCGCCGGATCCAAGACGCCGTTTTTGCTTTCTTACGTAGATAATTACGACGCCGTCTATTTAAAGAAGATAATCGGTCATGACAAGAGGAATATCTTTCATTGGATGTCGGTCGATATTTCGTCTATGTTTTTCGCCTTGGGTCGCAACCCTGAAGATTTCGGCGATGCCGACAAGAATGGCGAGTTTAAGAGATTGGGTATAGATTTCAAAAAGTATCGCGAGCATCACGCCTTGGATGACGCTAAGCTTTTGCGAGAGTATTATATTAAAATTTTTAAATTAGGCGTTTATGAACACTATAAAGGTAAAAGGTATCAGGTTTTGGGCGTGGCTAAACATAGTGAAACATTGGAGGGTTTGGTTGTCTATAAAAAGTTGTACGATGATGGCGGGCTTTGGGTTCGCCCACTTTCAATGTTTGTCGAAAATGTGGAGGTTGATGGAGTGATTAAGCCAAGATTTAAATATCTTGAAGAGGATGAAGCTTAATTATTAATTTTAAATCTATTATAGTATGTCTAAAATAATTATCGCTTCTGGGCCGGTTATCGTCGATAAAGGCAAGGTCCTTCTTAATAAGCATGGTGACGATAAATTTTGGAAATT
Organism: uncultured Gammaproteobacteria bacterium; assembly: GCA_964395625.1. Taxonomy (GTDB): domain Bacteria; phylum Patescibacteriota; class Patescibacteriia; order Patescibacteriales; family WJLG01; genus JBAZHE01. The sequence continues at coordinate 48,302 of CAYNAR010000008.1, forward strand.
CTGCGGTGGTCGCGTCGAGGACTTCGATTTCGATTTGCAGGAGACGGCTAAGCGCGAGGCTAAGGAGGAGATGGGAATCGATATCGAAATAACCGACCCGGAACCATTCCTTTTTCACACTAGAAAAGAAAGAGACGGGCAGAGTATCGATGTTATTCTGGTTCACTATAATGCTAAGATTGTTGGCGAGATAAAACCTGGTGCGGATATCACGGAGTGGAAGTGGATACCGCTCAAGGATTTGGAGAAAGAGGATTTGGGCCCCAATATCGTGCCGGCCTTGGTGCATTTTTGGTATTTGGATAAATAATTGTTCTGCCACTTTTTTAAAAGAGTGGCGTAGATTGTTTTTGTGTCATACCGGCGAATGCCGGTATCCAGTTATGCAAGGAGGGAGAAAATATTTTGTTTATATTTTGGCTAGTAAAAAGAATGGAACTTTGTACATCGGAGTTACTAATAGTTTGTATCGCAGAATACATGAACATAAACAGGGGCTGGTTGAAGGTTTTACAAAAAAATACAATATTAAGGATTTAGTTTATTATGAAGTTTATGGAAATATTGGAGCGGCGATTTATAGAGAAAAATGCCTTAAGGAGTGGAAGAGGGAATGGAAAATAAATTTAATAGAAAAAGAAAATAGAGAGTGGGGGGATTTATTTGATACGTTGTTTTGAGGAATGTAGGCGCCGTGTCATGTCAGTTTTGAATTTGTAGTTTTACGAAAATGGATCCCGGCCTTCGCCGGGATGACAGTGTTAATAATAATTTTATAAAAATATGAATACCGCGGTTGTTAGTCTTTTTGGGATTCTAATCTTGGCAGGCCTTATTGCTGTTATTTTTTTGTTGATAAAAAAGAAGGATGGTAAAAATGAAGACAATGAAAAATTAGTGGCTCTCTTGGAGCGCGTCTCTTCGCTTTCTTTACAGAACGAGGAATTGCGCAAAGCCGTCGACTCTAAGCTTTCCGAGGCTTACAAGACGACGCAGGATCAGTTCGGCAAGACGGCCGGCATGATGCAAGGCGTGACCGGACAGGCCAATAAATTGATGATGGAGATGCACTCTCAGTCGCAGAAGGTCATCGCCGAGGTCTCGGAGAAATTGGCCAAGCTGGACGAGACCAATAAGCAGGTGGTTAATTTTTCTTCGCAATTGCAGAACTTGCAGGATATCTTGCAGAATCCGAAACAGCGCGGTATCTTGGGTGAGTTCTTTTTGGAGGAGACCTTGAAGAATGTTTTGCCGCCAGGAACTTACGAGATGCAGTACAAGATGGGCAAGGACAAGACCGGCACCAGCGACATCATCGTCGATGCGGCGGTTTTCGTCAAAGACAAGATCATTCCGATCGATTCTAAATTCTCTTTGGAAAATTATCAGCGCATTTTGGAGACCAACGATCCGACCGAGCGCGAGAAATTGGAAAAGGATTTTAGACAGGACTTGAAGAATCGTATCGACGAGACTTCTAAATATATCAAGCCGGAGATGGGCACGATGGATTTCGCTTTCATGTTCATTCCGTCCGAGGCGATATATTATGATTTGTTGATAAATAAAGTCGGTGCCGTGAAGACTAATACGCGCGCCCTGATCGAGTACGCCTTCCGCGACAAGAAGGTCATCATCGTTTCGCCAACCTCCTTCTTGGCCTATCTGCAGACCGTGTTGCAAGGCCTCAAGGCCATGAAGATAGAGGAGACGGCTAAAGAAATTCAAACCAACGTCGAAAAGCTCGGCCGGCATTTGATCGCCTATGACGAATATTTCAAGAAGCTCGGCAATTCGCTGTCCACAACCGTGAATCATTATAATTCTGCTTACAAGGAATTAAAGAAGATCGATAAGGATGTTGTGAAAATTACTGATGGCGAGACGGGTATTGAGGCTTTGGAATTGGAGAGACCGAAAGAAGAGGAATAAAATAAAAAACAATCTTCTTTGATGAAGATTGTTTGAGTGAATAATTAACTTTCCGCATCTGGTTCTGTCGCCCGACTTTTCTCTTCTATTTTTTTAACAATATCCCTTCCCACTAAAAAAATAGAAAGCAAAATGATTCCCAAAAACATAAAAATTGTTGAGACCATTGCATAAAATGCCCCCATTGCTTCGTTTTTACTGATTTGGCCAGTAAATGAAAAGCCTAAGAACAGAATGCCACAAACTATTGATGCCCAGAATGTGAATTTCACATAGACTCCTTTTTTGAAAATGAACGGATTTTTATATTTTAAAATATATCATATTTTTTAGTTTTTGTCAATGATTGGGCAAGAATATTTTATAAAAACTCTCGCTTTTCTGGATATTTTTGATTATCCTCCCACTGCCATGGAAATTTGGCGGTTTTTGGGCGTGAAGGCGGAATTAGGGACAATAATGGAAAGATTATTACCAGTGTGTCATACCGGCGAAAGCCGGTATCCAGGTTTAGGGGCTAGTGCTAAGCAAGTGGATCCCGGCCTTCGCCGGGATGACACTGGGGGCGGTGTTCTAAAAATGATGAATAAAAACGGGTTTTATTTTTTGCCTGGTCGTAAGGAACTGGTCGAAAAAAGAAGGGAATTTTTTCGATTGTCGGAAAGGAAATTTAAGGTCGCACGCAAGGCTGCAAAAATATTAAGGTTTATCCCGGGATTAAAGATGGCGGCGGTCTGCAATAATTTTTATTACCACGAAGAGTCGGATATAGATTTTTTCATCACGACCGACAAGAATCGTCTTTGGACAGTCCGTTTTTGGGCGACCACACTTTTGGATATTTTCCGTTTGCGTGCTCGCGGGAAAAGGAGAGCCGACAGGATTTGTTTGAGTTTCTATGCTACCTGCGATTGTAATTTGGAAAAAGTGCTTTTGCCTGGTGGCGACCCCTATTTTTATTATTGGTCGGTCTTTTTTGATCCGGTCTATGACGATGGCGGTGTCGATGCTTTTTGGCAGGCGAACGGTTGGATAAAAAGACATTTTCCAAACTTTTATCCGAATATCGGCAATAGGTCGAAAATGGTCGATGACAACTTCCTGTCCTCGGCAGTTAAAAAATCCTTCGGTGTTTTTGTGAATTCTCGGCTAGGTGACTACTTAGAGAAATTTTTCAAATCTCTGCAGTTTAAAAAAGTGTCCCGTCGTTTTTCCGGTCCGGGAGTAGTGATTTCCGAAGAGATGATAAAAATGCACGAGAATGATCGACGAGAATATTTTAGAAGCGAATTTGAAAAGAGGTGTGAAAAAATCATTAGTGATTAAACTGTCCGTATTTTATAAAATGCGGATTTTTTATTGTTTCCAAGATATTTTTAGTGTATAATTCAAGATATGAAAATGCTTAAATTGGAGAAAATAATCGAATACGGTTTCTATCTTTTTGTCTTCCTTTTGCCTTGGCAGACGCATTTGGTCTTGCGTGAAGGTGCTTGGCATGGCAACTTCGGCGGTTCTTGGCCGGTGGACTATTGGCGCATCGCCTTGTACGGCATCGATATTCTTTTAGTCTCTTTGTTAGCTTTGTTGGTTGTGTTTCGATTTAAAAATAAGACGGAGAGCACCGGGAAGATAGACTGGCCATGGTTGTTCCTGTGCGTCTTCGACATCGGTCTTTTCGTCTCCATCTTCTTCGCTCCGGACAAGACCCTAGCGGTCTATAAGTATGTCGTTTTTTTGCTGGGGGTGGGTTTGTTCTGGATGTCTTCGCTGAAAATAATCCAACGCACGCGCGCACTTATGGCTTTGTGGATGGCGGCGATTCTACAGTCTTTCCTGGCCTTGTGGCAATTCTTGTCGCAAAACGCCTTCGCTTCCAAATGGCTAGGAATGGCCGCGCATAACGGCGGACAGCCCGGGGCTTCGGTCGTGGAGTTCGTGAACGCCGATGGCAAGATCGAACGCTGGCTGAGGGCTTATGGATCTTTCGATCATCCTAATGTGCTTGGTGGTTTCTTGGCTGTCTCGTTGTTGTTTTTATTGGCCGACGTTTTGAAATACAAAAGATGGAAAGGAAAAGTCAGTGACTGGGGTTTTGTTCTTCGCATTTTTTCTTTGACAGTAATTTTTATCGGTCTTTTGCTGACTTTTTCTCGCTCCGCCTTTTTGGCTTTCGCTGTCGGCTCGCTGGTTGTGGCCATATCTTTTTTAAGAAGCGGTATTGCAGGGAGATTTTCCAGACTGGCTAAAATTTTCGTCTTAATGTCGCTGGTCTTCGGTATGATTTTTATTTCATATAAAGACCTTTTCTTGACTAGGACGTCGACAGAGCAACGTTTGGAGGCCAAGTCTATCGACGAGAGGTCGTTGTATTGGCAGGACGGAGTCAAGATAGCCAAAGACGAATGGTTGGTCGGCGCCGGCATCGGCAATTTCACTAAAGAATCGGAGTCGATGAATAAGGATAGAGTTTTTTGGCAGTGGCAACCGGTGCACAATGTCTTTTTGCTGGTCTTGGCGGAAGGTGGCGTCTTGTCTTTTTCGGGATTCATTTGGTTTTGGCTTTTTATTCTTTATCTTAATTTTAGAAAAAATAATTTTATTAACTTGTCGGTTTGGCTCTCTCTTAGTATAATGATGTTAGTAGACCATTATTATTGGTCGCTTCATGTCGGGCTACTGTTTTTATTTTTGATTTCGGGAATCGTTGCCGGTGAAGAAGAAAACAAAAAACAAATAGATGATAAAAGTTCCCAAAAAATTTCAACTTGATTTGTCAGTTCCAGGTAAAAGAAGATTGGATGATGATGCCGAAGAGGAATTGGATGATGACGAGGAGGACGTCGACGACGAAGCCTCTTTTTCGAGCAGGGTGGAGTCTCCGGCCGTTTCTTTTCGCGAGCGCCTAGCTAAAAGGATGGGCACCGAAGAGGAAACGCCTCGCTCGATCAAGAGAAGCATTATCGAAGACGACGAGGACATGGATGATTATGAGGCCCCGAAGGTCAAAAAGCGTCCTTCTTTTGTCATACCGAAAAAAGTAGGCCGTAAGTTGGATTTGCGTGCCGTCGGTTCTGTTCCACCACCAAGGGAGATTGAGGATAGAGAAGAGGATTTGCTCGACGAGTTCGATCCGGATGCCGCCAGAAAGAAGAGATTGGCTATGATGAAGGAGATGGGTGTCGAGGAAGAGTCCGCTCCTATCAAGAAAAAAAGAGCTCGCAAAAGAAAAGCTACAACTTCCAACGATGTCGCGTCTGTTAGCGATGCCAAGGAAGGTGCGCAGATACCTAGCAATCTACCCTTTGCCGATTCGGAAGATGTCGATATTCCTGTCAGTAGGAAAAAGCGCCAAGCCAAAAGAGAGGATGTCGTCGAAGGGCCTTTGAATCGCGACGTTGCGATAAAAATAGTCGAGCCATCCGATGAGGATATATCTTTGGATGAAAAGAAGGACGATGCCGAAAGCGATGAAGTTCGTCGTTCGCTCGAAGAAAAGATAAACGAGGAGGCTAAGCCGAAGAAGATAGAGAACGGTCTCAAAGTCAAAGTGTTCGGCAATGATTTGAGAGTTGTCTTCGCACCGATGGCCGGAACTAAGACGATTACCGCCTTAGTGATGTTCGGTACGGGATCCAAATACGAAAGCTTATCTCAGAACGGCGTTTCCCATTTCTTGGAACACATGTTCTTTAAGGGCACGAAGAATCGTCCGACCGCGCAGAAGTTGTCTTGCGAGTTGGACGCTTTGGGTTGCGAATACAACGCTTTCACTTCGAAGGAATATACCGGCTATTGGATAAAAGTCGATGCCGCCAAGCACGATCGCGCTTTGGACGTTCTTTCTGACATGCTCATTAATCCGAAATTCGCCGATTCCGATATAGATAAAGAGCGTGGTGTCATTATAGAGGAGATTAACATGTATCACGAGAATCCGATGATGTATATAGAAGAGGTTTTCGAGAAATGCCTCTATGGAGAGACTCCGGCCGGGCGTGAGATATTAGGACCAAAGGAGAATATCAGGAATTTCGGTCGTCAGAATTTTGTGGATTATTTCTCCACTCAATATGGTTCCAATTCGGCAGTCTTAGTCATATCCGGAGCTGTCGACGAGGGTGTCGAGGCGGCAGCGGCCAAGTATTTCGAGCCCATGATAAAGAGACCATTCAAAGATAAATTAAGGACGCCGGAACACCAGGATGATAATCAGATCAGGGTGCATTTTCAGGATGGTCAGCAGGCCAATATGTCTTTGGGTGTGCGCGCTTACGATACTTATCACGAGGATAAGATAGTTTTGAAGTTGCTTTCGATTATTCTTGGTGGTTCGATGAGCTCCAGGATGTTCACCGAGGTACGCGAGAAAAGAGGTTTGGCCTATTATGTCCATACTCAGGCGGAGTTCTTTACCGATACCGGTTATCTGACTACGCAAGCCGGAGTGCCGGCGGCAAAGATAGGAGAGGCGATAGAGACCATAGTGGCCGAATACAAAAAGATCAGCGAGGAGCCGGTCAAAGAAGACGAACTCCAGAGGGCCAAGGATTTAGTGAAGGGGAGGACTGTCATCGCTTTCGAGGAATCGGATGCCGTGGCCAACTGGTTCGGCCGTCAGGTTATAATGGACGAGGATATTAGAACCGTCGATCAATTCTTCACGGCGATAGATAAAGTCACCGCAGAGGATATAAGCAGGGTCGCGGCCGACATATTCAAGAGCAATGGTTTGAATCTGGCCGTGATCGGGCCTTACAAAGGCAGTGTCCAATTCGAGAAACATTTGGAATTCAAGAGTCGCAGCGTCATTCCGGGAATATTTGGTTTTTTTGCTTAAAATAAACAAGTTTGATTTTTTATCCCCGACAGTTACGTGGAAATTTGTGTTTTATTAAGACAAATTTAGCGATATTGCTTTTTTTTCGTTTTATTGGTATATTGTTTTTAAGCTTTATGGGGGCTTTTTTTGTTAGCCCATAAGACCATAAGGCGTCAAGGGCAATTAGCTCAGTTGGTTAGAGCGCGTCACTGATAATGACGAGGTCAGAGGTTCGAATCCTCTATTGCCCACCAACGTTTAAAAAGTGTAGCGGGGTAGAGCAGTTGGCAGCTCGTCAGGCCCATAACCTGAAGGTCGCTGGTTCGAGTCCAGCCCCCGCAACCAAGATAGTCATTGAAAATTTTGTCGTTATTGGCCGAGGTAGCTCAGTGGTAGAGCAAGCGACTGAAAATCGCTGTGTCGTGAGTCCGATTCTCACCCTCGGCAC
>CAYNAR010000009.1:0-52647 GCA_964395625.1 uncultured Gammaproteobacteria bacterium
CCGGGCTACACCCACCCCATGGGCGCGTACTACCGTTATACTATGCCCCGTCGTTTCCCCAAATAAAAACGCCTTAAGAAGAAGGCTAAGGTTATTATAGCCGTTTGAAGAAAAAAATCAAGCGTGAAATAACCTTAGCCTTTTCTGTTTTTTATATCTTTGAGGTAGTTCTAGACTTTGATGACGACCGGCAAAACCATAGGACGGCGTTGTGTCTTGGTGAACAAGAATTGGCCGACCTCGTCGCGGATGCGATTCTTCAAATAGTCCATATCGGTCGATGTCCTCGGATCATGCGACTCGACCATCTTCTTAACCTTCATTCTGGTAGTCTCTATCAATTCGCGATTCTCCTTCATATAGACGAATCCGCGAGAGATTATATCCGGATTTCCGATAGTCTTTCCCGATTTCGTGTCGACGGTGGCGATGATGACGATCATGCCGTCCTCGGCCATAACGCGACGATCGCGCAAGACTATGTCCGACACATCGCCGACGCCCAAACCATCCACCATGACATAGTCGGTGACGGCCTTCTCTCTGGTCAATTTTCCGATCGTCCTTCCAGACTGGTCCTTGGAAAATTCCGCGACCTGACCATTATCGGCGACGAATACGTTGTCTTTCGGTATGCCGACTTGAATGCCAAGATCGCCATGGGCCTTCAACATATAATGATTACCTTCGATCGGCATCAAATACTCCGGCTTAAACAAACGCATCATCAACTTCAAGTCCTCCTGCTTGGCGTGTCCGCCGGCATGGACGTCCATCATCTCGTAATTGATGACATCGGCTCCCTGACGAGTGATCATATCCATCAAACTCTGAATACTACGCTCGTTTCCCGGAATGACCGAGGAAGAGAATATGACGGTATCACCTTCTTTGAGGTGAATGGTCTTATGTTCATGCGACACGACGCGAACCAAGAAAGCGTTGGACTCTCCTTGCGCACCGGTGCCGAGAATTAAAATTTTATTGTCCGGCAATTTATTCAATTCGCCGTCGCGAATCAAGATGCGCGGATTGAATTTCAAATAACCTATCTGATGGGCTATCTCGATATTGTCATTCATACTGCGACCCTGTAAATAGACACGGCGACCGTGTTTCTCGGCCAAATTCAAAATATTCTGGACGCGCGCCAATTGCGAGGCGAAGGTTCCAATAATGATACGGCCTTCAATCTTCTCGAAAATCTTATCCATCTCCATGCCGATGGCGGATTCGGACACCTGATAGCCAGGATGAGTGGAATCAGTCGAGTCGGCCATCAAAAGCAAAACTCCTTCGCTACCGATCTGAGCGACGCGCTGTAAATCGGCCGGCTTGTCGTTGACCGGAGAATAGTCGATTTTGAAATCGCCGGTATGAATCAAGCGACCAACCGGAGTATCGACGATAATGGCGAAACAATCCGGAATGGAGTGATTGACGCGCAAGAAGCTGACACGAAAATTCTTGCCCAACTTCAAGACCGAGGTCTCGTCGACGACTTGATCGTTCAATTTAGGACACTTACTATGCTCGACGCACTTCTTCTTGACCAATCCGGCCGTCAACTTCCCCATAAATATCGGAGGGTTTCCTATCTCACCCATGATATGAGGGATTCCGCCTATGTGGTCGAAATGTCCATGAGTGATAATCACGCCTTTGATATGGTCTATCTTGTCGCGTAGATAAGTGATGTTGGGAATGATGTAATCGATGCCAGGCATGTCCTCTTCAGGAAATTGCAAGCCCATATCGATGATTATTATATCATCCTCATACTCCACGACCGTCATATTGCGACCGACCTCTTCCAGTCCGCCGAGCACCATGACGCGCAACTTTCCGGCAAGGCTGTTCGAAGACATAATCGCCGGTCTCTCCTCTGTCGTTTTGCGGAAGCGAGGATAAGAATCCCTCTTCTCGCCGTCTGTCTGGCGAGGAGCGCCAGCAACGCGACTTTTGTACTTTTTAATCATTTTTTCATTAAAGACGTTCAAAGACGAACAAAAAAAGAGTTCTATTCATTTGACGAAACACGTCTTTTTAGAGAATTTTTAAATCGTTCTGATTTCAATAGAAATGAAATCAAAATCAAAACTCCTTCAAAAATCTACCAAACGAAGCGATATCCGGTTTTCACGTACCAGTCACTGATATCGGAAAAACGATCCGACGGATTGGCTAAAAATTCCACGCCAAAATCCTTAAGCCTTTTACCCTGAGGATAGAGGTAAAAAGGAGAGAACAAGAAAATAGCCGCCGCATCCTGATTGATCAGCTGTTGGAATTTTTTATATTTCTCCACTCTCTCGTTCTGGTCGAGCGATATGCGAGCCTCCTCTAAAAGCTTATCGACGTCGTCATCCTTAAAATTGGAAAGATTTAAACCACCCTCGCCGGCCTGGGAGGAATGCCAAAAGAAATAAGGATCAGGATCGCTTCCCAAGAATTGAGAGAACAGCAAAACCTCATAGCTCCTAGGCTTTATAGAAAAAGCTTGAACCTGTGAAGCCGAAACGAGATCCAAGTCCACCTTTGCGCCGAATTTCTCCCATGACTGCAATATCAGACGACCGGTATTGGCGCTCTCCTCGTCGTCCAAAACCGTCAAAGACAATCTAAGATAAATCTTTTTCTTCTCCGTATTCTTTTTATCGTTCTTGTTCCTCGGCTCTTCTTTATAGAACCAAGACCCTACGCCAAGGGATAAAAAATTCTTCTCGTCATCGCTCAAAGAGCTCGAAGAAGCCATCTCTTTATCCTTTAACAAAACGAAATCCTCCTCACTAACCGTCTCCTTCTTCCAGCCAGCGTCCGACAAAATCTTTTCGGCCTTGCTCATATCGAAATCGTATTTCTCCAATCCGCCATCATAGGCGAAACTCCTTTCTGATATCGGTCCATAAGCCGGAACAGCCTGAGAATCAAGGACCTCGCTGATTATTCGCTGTCTTGGTGTCGCGTAAGACAAGGCTTGTCTCACGTTCTTATCGGACAAAATCACATTCTTCGAAGAATTGAAAAATAAAACCTTTTCCCTCGGCATGAAAACTTCATTGATATTCAAAGAACTCTTAGCGATCAAGTTCTGCTTCTCCTCTTTCGGCAAATAACTCAAACCATCCACAGAACCATTATTCAAAGCGTTGACGGCTTCCGTGGCGTTAGCGAAAAATTTAAAGATCACTTCCTTTATATATGGTTTTTTGCCGTAATAGTCATTGTTAGCCTCTAGTTTATATTGTTTAAACTTACCACTCTTGTCCTTAATCCATGAACCGGCGCGATACGGACCGGAACCGATTGGTTTCAAATTAAAATCGGCTAACGGCGCAGATTGTGGCGATATACGACCCCAAACAGAGGAAGGTAAAATACCGAAAGTCAACAAATTCAAAAATGGCGCATATCGCTCGGACAAAGAAAAAGATATAGTCCTCTCATCCTCTATCTTCGCTTCGACTCCGACAAACGATGTCTTGAGCGGTGAGTTATAGGCAGGATCCTTAATGGCCTGAAAGGTGAAAAATATGTCGTCGACGGTCAAAGAACCTCCACGGTGCCAAAGAACTCCATCCTTTATTTTGAATGTATATACTTTGCCATCTTCACTAACGGAATAATCCTCCACCAAATCCTTCTCAAGCTCCCCCTTCTCGTTTGTCTTAAACAAAGAAGAGTAGACCAATCTCGAAAGATCGGAGTCTACATCGTTAACCGAAGAATATAGCGGATTTATGTGCTGAGGATAACCTATCACCCCTTCCGTATATTGCCCGCCAAAGACAGGAGATGACTTGATATGCTCACGACAAAAACCAAAACACAAGAATCCGACGCTCGCCAACATCAATAAGAAAAAAAACTTTAGCAAAAAAGATTCTTTCTTACCAAGAACCCTTCCTATATATTTTATCTGTTTCCATGAAGGAAAACGACTTTTCGAGAGAGAATAGACTAGTTTCCTATCCAGATCACCGGAAACCAACCCAATGTCTTTGTTTTTTGGAAAAGAAAAAGAAGAGCTCTCCTTTAAGGAAGCGTTTTGCTGTTTATTTTTTGAGGATTGTTTTGTTTTTAGCAAACCCACAAGGTTTTTGCTTGTTAAATATCCAAAAATCAAAATAACCGAATTTGGTCAAAATGATTCTTAGAGAACGCCAAAATCAGAGGAAGCTATAGGATAATCACTAACAATGACAAAGAGAAGAAGATGACGGCCAAAACTATAGTGGCCACGACTAAAAATTTATCGAAGCCTCTTTTGGTCATGTAGACATTTCCACCACCACCAAAAAGACCGGAGACGGCAGAACCCTTGCTTTGCAACAAGATAGCCGCCATCAGGAGTATTGAAACGATAACTTGCAATATCTTTAACCAAAGCATAATTTTATTTCTTAGCTACGGAAGCTGCTAAGGCGGCCTTAGCCTGTTCGACTATCTTAGCGAAAACGGTCGGATTGTTAGCCGCTAAATCGGCTAATATCTTGCGATCGATCTCGATGTTGGCCTTCTTTAAAGCACCGGCAAACTTGGAATAAGAAATTTCATGCTCAACCAAAGCGGCGCCAATACGAATCTGCCACAAAGCTCTGGCATTGCGCTTCTTCTTGCGACGATCGACGTAAGCGTAGACTCCAGCCTTGAGTACGGCGGTCTTAGCCTGGCGTATGGTATTCTTTCTACCCCACTTATAACCCTTGGCTTTCTTACGAAGCTTGCTTCTTTTTTTGAGATGGATAATTGCTCTTTTAACTCTTGGCATAGTATTGAAAAACTATCAAAACGGCTAATATTCCGATTTTGAGATTATTTATTAGGAATCAAGCTGATTATATTCTTGGAATCCTGCTTATTGCTAAAAGTAATGTCACGGCGCTTATTTCTCTTGGTGTTGCCATCTTCACGAGAATTGAAGTGATCCTGCCCGCATTTCCTCTTCATGACCTTCTTGGTCTTAGTGATGGCAAATCTCTTGGCGCTGGCTTGATGATTTTTGATTTTCGGCATATCTTGAATATAAAAAACAGGTTTTTGGCCCGCATTCTTTAAAACAGAGTTTGTTTTTTGGAAAAAAGCGGCTGTATTATTCTCTAAAATTAGCGATTTATTATCGATGCCGCCAATGGTACTGAGAAAATAACCTGAATTTGACAAATATTATTTTTTATTCGCTAAAACTATACTAAACCTTCCATTCATTCTTGTCAAGGGTTGTTCTATTATCATACTCAATTCGACATCTTTGCGCAAATCACCCTCAAAACGCTTCAACATATCGATGGCGGTTTCAGGATGTTGACGTTCACGTCCCTTTTGCACCACCTCTATTTTGGCCTTATCTCCGTCCTTTAAAAACCTTCTAGCCTGCTCGAGACGAACATTGTAATCATGATCGCCGATGCGGACGGAAAGTCTTACTTCCTTGGTGTCCACCTTCTTCTGAGCGGCCTTTTGTTTATGCAACCTTTTTTCGGTCTCATACTTCAATTGACCGACGTCGGCTATCTTCGTGACAGGAGGCTCGGCTTTCGGATTGACCAAAACCAAGTCCAATTCAGCGTCTTTGGCTAGTTTTATAGCCTGTGCCAATGGCATTTGACCGAGCGACTCGCCATCGTCTCCAATCAGAAAGACCTTGTCGGCCCTAATGAATTCGTTGACGACGAACTTTATCTCCTCTTCTTTTGGTTTACTTTTGTGCCATTTACGACGCATGTTTTTGCTGTTTGATGTTTAGTATTTAGATACTACTTAAATTAGCGGCAAGAGTCAAGTTTTCCTCTATATTATACACTATTTATTCTTTTATCTCAAATCGTGCACCTATTAAGCCAAGTCTTCTCTCATTTTCGACAAGACGCTTTTTAATACGACGCCGACTAGCTCATCGGCACGCCCTTGAGTGTCGGCATTCGCATAACAGCGAAATTCCGGGGCATTATTCGATTGACGAAGATGGACGACTTCTTTTTTGTCGGTAAAGATCCTTATTCCATCCGTATAGACGAGCTTAGTCACATGGCCTATACCGTTTGGCAAGAAGTATTTATCCTCTAGCTCCCTCTTTTTTCCGATCCATTCTTGACCAAAAGCGGAGTCGTCGCCGACAATGACGGTTTCTTTGTTATTTCTAACTAAAATTATTCCTTTATCACCAAACTCCATTTCGACGATCTCTTTGTCGGCCGGAGAGAAATAGCCGGTTATTTTAGACGCTATCTCGTTGGGGAATTCTTTTATCTTGTCGCTAGCGATGAATCTTTTCGGTAAATCGGACATCATCTCGGACAATGTCACGCCTTTTTCTATCGCCATCATCACAGCGCAAAGCATCGGCAAGACGGAATCGCGAGTCGGTAAGGCCGTCAACTTTTTACCGAAAATTTCCAAATCGCTATAAGTCAAGAAGCCACCGTTCATTTCCCAGCTAACGATTTTATAAAAGCCCTGTTTGGCGGCATCCATCATAGCCTTAATGACATACGGGGAACCGATCCTAGTCTTAACCAATGTCGTACGACCAAGCAACATCTCGTCCACGGCGTCATTACAACTAACAGGAACAGCGGCAAAATCGGCACCAAGATAAAGGACCGCCAAACCGCCCAACAGACTGCCGTGCAGAAAATCACCTTTATCGCTAGAAAGCCACGGGCGATCGCAGTCGCCGTCGAAGGAGATAATAGCAGAAGGATTGTACTTCTCCGCATATTCTTTGATCAACTTTAAATCAGATTCCTTAATGGCTTCAGTGTCCACGGAAACGAATTGGTCGGTACGTCCCTCAACTATCATTTCGGCGCCCAAGCGTCTGAATATCTCCGTCACGATGTCGCGACCGACGGAAGAATGCTGATAGGCGACGATTTTTTTACCAGCCAAACAATCGACTGGGAATATATCGGTGTATCTTTTTATATAAATTTCAGCCTGCTCATCGTCCACCTTCGGGAGATATTCTTCGTCGACGAGCATAGCGTTTTCATCGAACAGGCAAGACTCGCCACCCAAAGTTTCATAGACTTTCTCTCTGGCCAATGAAATATAACGACTCATCTCAGCTTCGTCCGATTTCAAAATCTCGCCGGTAGTCTTATTCGGCTTAATGCCGTTCATATCCTCTGGTATATGACTACCGGTGACCATTATACTGGCACAACCATTTCGCATTCCGCAATAGGTGACGGCCGGAACGGGGATATTTCCACAATTCCTTATCTTGCAACCGGAATCGACGATCGCCCTGCCGACCGCCTTCATAATTCTTGGTGTGCTGGGACGATAATCGCCGGCTAAGAATACTTCCTCATCATCAGAAATGCCACCTTCTTCTTTTTTTAGACTCTTCAGATAGTCGATAAAACCGCGAATGTTGACGTAGCATTCTAAGTCCGTCAAGTCGACGGCAAAGCCCCGAAGACCGCTGGTGCCGAACTTCAGCTCCCGCGGCTGCTGTTTTAAAAACGCTTTTCCTATTGTGTTCATATAACAATTCTATCAAAAATCGCTATCTTTGGTCAATAAAATAAGGGTTTTCTTTTTTTTAACACTTGCTATAATGCAATCGGAGGCTCTATTGCTTATTAACAAGTTTCTGAATAAATTCTTTCTATTGATTCTGTATTTCCAATGGCTGCGGCCAGCAGATGAGGAATCTTAGGCGTTAAATTCTTTTTGGCCCTCTTATTTTTCGGCTCAAACCGGGAAATAATGTCAAAAAGATCTCTTTGCTTAAAAGAGAACCCATTATAATAGAATTGAATCTTGTTGATCTGCAGAGTCTGCCCCATGGGCTGATTTTAGAATAAGCCTATCGGGCAGACTCTTTTAAATAGAGTTTCCATAAATAAAACCCTCTAAGATGTTTAGAGGGTTTTATTTATGTCCTACTCGCCGAACTTATACTTCTTCTTAATCTTCTCGTCTATGCGCCAAACGCATTTGGCGCCATCCGGAAACGTGACCATGTCACCGGCCTCGAAAGAGACGGGTTCGCCACCGTCAGGAGTGACAGTGGCCTTGCCTTCCATAATATAACAAGTTTCTTTCTCGTTATACTCCCAAGGGAATTGAGAAGGTTCTTTTTCCCACTCGCCCCAGCTTTCGGCAGTCTTAATGTCCTCTTCGCCGGCCTTTTTGACTTTGATTTCCATATTATTGAGATTAATTTATTCCTTAATATAATTATATCATAAATAAAAATCACAAGCCCTTCTAACCAGTCCGATTCCCGTAATACCAATATTTACATAAAACAAAAACAGTCTACAAAGACTTGGCAACAAAATAAAATAGCGCAGTCGTTCGGCGCCGGATAGCGCCTCGCTCCTTTGTCCGAGGTTGGCGGCCGATTACGGCCGACGCTCGACTTCTGTTCGCTCGTTCCCTCGCGAACATTGCCTCGCTTCCAACCAGTCCGATTCCCGCAATACTAGCATTTACATAAAACAAAAACAGCCCTTATGGGCTGTTTTTGTTTTATGTGAGCGGGTAACGGGAATCGGACCCGTTTCTCTACCATGGCAAGGTAGCATAATACCATTATACGATACCCGCAAAAATGCTTTTCGAATTACGTTTTAGATAATATCAAAACGTTTTAAAAAAAGCAAGTTCTGCTTAAAAAAGCTAAAACTTTGTGGTCCGGGAGGGAATCGAACCCTCACTCCGGTTGAATGAAATTGGATTTTAAGTCCAACGCGTCTACCAGTTCCGCCACCGGACCGTCTTTTTTTATACTAATCTTTTATAACAAAAAAATCAAATATTCACAAGACCGTTTAGGAATTCTTGCTAAATCCTGTCTGCAAACTCGTTCGTTCGGCTTCCGCCTCACTCTCTCGTCCAGAGACAGCGCCAGCCAGCCCCCGACTGGCCGTCGACGCTCGCTTCAATTTCTTGCCGCCGGAAAAGCGGCAAGAAATTAATCTCGCTTCTGTCTTGTTCAATTCCCCTCCGTCTTTTTACGAATAAAATTAATAGGGCTTTTTAAAAGAAGGCGATCTTTCTGCAAACTCGTTTGCTTGCGGCCGAATAGCCGCTCGCTCACTCGCCCAAGGTCAGCGGCAACCTTTTCCCAAAAGGTTGCCGGACGCTCGGCTTCGACTTGCTCGTTCCCTCGCAAATCTTGCCTTGCTCCTGACCAGTTCAATTCCCCTTCCTTCAATAAATAACAACTGCACAGCCTTTTAATATTAAAAGGCTGTGCAGTTGTTATTGTGGAGATGGCGGGAATTGAACCCGCGTCTAATAAGTTCTTGAAGGCACTTCTACAAAGTTATCCCGGCTTAGTATTTTAATCCGAAGTTAGAAAGTCAGGAGGGAAATAATTTCGGACGAGCCCTTTATTTGCTTTCGGCAAACCGTCTAAACGACTTAAAACGATCGCCTATCCTCTGATTTGACACCCCGTTCCCATTAGAGGAGTGGTGGGGCGAGATGTGTCGCTAAAGCTTAATTATTAAGCAGCGACAGGAGCGAAAGCTGGAACCTTCCAAGAGAAGGCGGCCTTCGCAAAGTTTTTGGCATTTATGCCGATGAGGCGTTTTTACGCGATACCTCAACGCGCCCTGCATGCTATCAAGAAGGATCTCATTATCGATCCCTGTCATCCCCATATTCAATTATAAAAAACCATCAATTCTTTTCCCTCATCACTCTTCTAATATCCCTGTTCACATCTTTCTTCTTCATGTCTTCGCGCTTATCGTATTTCTTCTTACCGCGCGCGAGTCCGAATTCCAGTTTCAAAAATCTGCTCTTAGTATAGATTCGGAGCGGTACTAAAGTCAAGCCTTGCTCTTTCTTTTTGCCGACTAAATAATTAATCTCTTTCTCCTTTAGCAAAAGGTCGCGCGTCCTAGTCGGGTCATAATCCTTTATCGTACTGGCGTGTTTGTATAAAGAAATATGAGCGTTGATAAGTTGTGGACAAGCCAATCCGCCCGGCATCGCTTTAAAAGCCACGTAAGAACCGCCAAGAGAAACGCTTCCGGTTCGCACCGATTTAACTTCATGACCAAACAAAACCAACCCGGCTTCGAACTTTTCCAGTATTTCGTAGTCAAAATTGGCTCTTTTGTTTATGGCTAAAATTGGCATAAAAATTAATCACTCAACATTTCTTTTTAATCTTTTCCCCAGATTCTTAACAACTCTCTATTTATCTTATCACTATCGCGACCCAAATCTTTTTCATCAAAATCTCTCTCTGCGACCAATTGCTCCGCCTCTTTTATCAGTCTTGCCAGATCGGAGGCGCGCAACAGTTTTACTTGGTGTTTTTTAGCGTTGAAGGAAATCGCCGTGTCCACTTTATTGCGCAAATCTATATCGTCGGTAACGACTATTATGTCATCCCTGAAAAACGCGTCTTCAAGGAATCGCTCGGCTATCTCCAAAACTTTATCATCCGCATCTTTATAGAAACTATCGCGTGGCGTATAGACTACCTCCAACAATCCGTCGCGTACATGGTCTCCGACGGGATCCAAAGAATCGAAAACCAAAAAGACTCGACTCTTCTTACCTAAAAAATACTCCTTGATTTTAGATATCAGGATTTTATCAAAATCATCCTTATCAATCAAGCCGAGCGCTCCGGACAAATTATTAGCGTCTATGATATAGAGCATATCCCTCGAAGAAACGAAATGCCCGACCGTTTGAAGGCGGGCATCTCGCTTATTTCTTATCTTCGGTCTTTTTATCGTCAACCACGTTCCATTCGGTCAATCTATCTATCACTTTCTGATTGGTCATGGAGTTGCGCAAGTATATCTTGTAGTTCTCGTCCTTGACTCTGGCTTCGACTTTGGCATAACCCTTGTATTGCTCCAAGAGGGCCTTTTGCTTTTCTTCGATCTCCTTGTCGGTGACCTCGACCTTCTCGATTTTGGCTATCTCGCGAACGATCAACGCCGTCTTGACGCGACGCATGGCTTCCGGCAACATGTCGAGCATCAACTGCTCGGAGGTCTTCTTAATACTCTTCAAGTAGTCCTCCATGTTTCCACCTTGGCGAGTAACGTTCTCTTCGAGCTCGGCCATCATCTTCTGCGCCTCGTTGCTCAATAGAATTTCGGCGATGTCGCCGAATTTGGCACCAGCGACGATCTTGTCCAAAAAGTCCACCTCAGTCTTGCGATCGGCTTCGAACTTTTTATGCTCTTCAATGTCCTTTCTAATATTATTCTTGAGTCCTTCGGCAGTCTCGGCGCCAAAAGCCTTGGCGATCTCGTCATTAAGGACAGGAACTTCTCGCTCGAATATCTCGCAGACTTTGACTCTGAATTCGACGTTCTTACCGGCGATATTCTTCTGATGGAAATCCTTCGGATATGGCAAAGTGAATTCTCTAACCTCGTCCTTCTTGGCTCCGTTCATCTTCTCGTCGAAACCGGCGACGAAGTATTCCTTGCCGATCATGATAGTGGTGTCCTTGGCCTGTCCGCCTTCTAAAGGCACACTATCCAAGAACATCTCCACGTTGGCGATCACCTTGTCGCCATTCTTGATTCCGCGATCGACGGCCTTTTCCTTGACGCGACTCTCGCAAAGATACTCGATAGTCCTTTCGACTTCCTTCTCGTCGGCCTTGGCGACGACTCTCTTCACTTTCAAATCCTTATAGGCTCCCAATTCGATGGTCGGCAAAATAGCAATTTTGACCTTGAATTCCAAAGGGTTGCCAGGAGCCAATTTAGTTATCTCGACAGACGGCTGACCGACAGGTTCCTCGTCGCCCATCTGCTCGTCCAGGATCTTTCCGAAAGTCTTATTGATGGCTAAATGAGCGGCCTCTTGCAAGATAGACATCTCGCCGACCTGACGCTTCACGATATCCATCGGAGCCTTGCCCGGACGGAATCCCTCTATCTTTATCTCCTTAGAAATCTCCTCGGCGCCTCTTTCGATAAAAGGCTTGAGTTCATCGACGGACAACTCCACGGTGAATTCGATTTGTGATTTCGGTAATTTATTCTTTTGAATATTCATTTTAGTGTATTAGACGTTTGGCTAATCGAGACCGGCATCCTCCACGCCCGATCGAACGATACGCCAATCGACTATTTGTCAAAAACCTCCGTCATCATCGGCACTACTTGTTTCTTGCGCGACAAAATACCGGAAATATATACTTTATTATCTTCTAATTTATCCTTCAAAGCCTGTTCGATGGCAGACTTATCGGAAGTGGCGACCAAAAACTTCGAACCTTCCTTTATGATATCGGTGATGAACAAGATCACGCTGTGATATCCGCCGTCGGCCTGCATCTTGGATAATTGCGCCAAGAGAGCTTCTTCGCGGTCGGCGAAATCGTTCAAGTCGACGGTCTCGATCTGACCAATGCCGAACTTGCCGGCTTTGAAATCGAAATCCTTAAAATCATTCTTGATTATCGCCTCGTCGCTCATCTGTGAAACGGCACCGCGAATCTTGAAGATCTCCATACCGAACTCTTTCCAATCTTCTATTTCGGCGGCAGCGGCCAATTGACCAATGACTTCCTTGTCGTACTCGGTGCAAGTCGGGGACTTGGTTATGACCGTGTCGACCAAGACGGCAGAAAGCAACAATCCAGCCAAGCCCTTTTCCAACTTAACGTCTTTGCAAAAATAATGACGAGCGATGATAGTGCTTGTCGAACCCCAAGGCAAAGAGCGGAACTCGATCGGGGCGTCGCACTTGAAGGCGATCTTGTGATGATCCCAGACGCCGACGATATTCGCTCCGACACCGCCACCCAAAATCTGAGATTCTTCGTTGTGGTCGACCAAGACGACTTCTTTCCCCTCCAAGGATTCCAATCTTTCCGGAACGGCGATGCCGAACTTCTCCAAACAATAGGCGGTCTCTTTGTTTATGTCTTCGGCGATGGCCGGGACATAATCGTTGGAGGCGCTCAACTTATTCTTCAAATCCGCCAAAGCGATCGCGGAAGCGACGCTATCCAAATCCGGAGATTTATGACCAATAACGTATATCATAGAAAATATAAATTATTAATTGTTTAAGTTGCTATTCCTCCTCGGTTTCCGTTTCGACCTCAGCCTCCTCTTTCTTCTTTCTGCCTTTCTTCTTCGGAGCTTCGGTCTCTTCGACGACTTCGACAGCCTCGACGGCTTCTTCGGCGACAGGCTCTTCGACTAATTTATCGGCCAAAGAAGCTTTGTCCTCCTGACTACCGTCTTCACCGACCAATTTAGCGGAAGTTCCGTCTCCGTCTTCCATTATATCTATCTTCCAACCGGTCAAACGAGCGGCCAAGCGAACGTTCTGTCCGCGTTTACCGATAGCCAAAGACAATTGATCGGCAGCGACTTTGACCAAAGCCTTCTTCTCGGCCTCGTCCAAAGTGACGCTGATGACCTTGGCCGGAGAAAGGGAATTGGAAATGAATTTAGAAGCGTCGTCGTCGTAATTGACGATGTCAATTCTCTCTCCACCCAACTCGCTGGTGATGGTCTGGATACGGCTACCGCGCTGTCCGACACAAGAACCGATCGGATCGACGTTCTCGGCATCGGTCCAAATGGCGACCTTGGAACGAGAACCGGCTTCGCGAGCGACTCCCTTGATTTCCAAAATACCGTTAGCGATTTCCGGAATCTCCACAGTGAAGACCTTCTTCAATATCTCCTCGCTGGTGCGAGACAAGACGATCTCCGGACCGCGATTGCCGGAACGGACCTCTCTGACGTAGACCTTTATCTTATCGCCCGGCTCGTATTGCTCGCCGTAGATCTGCTCTTCGGCGGACAAACGACCGATGGCCTTGCCGAGGTCGACGAGAATGTTGCGACCTTCGCGACGTTGTACGACGCCGGTGACGACCTCACCTTCCTTATCCTTGAATTCGTCCAAAATCATCTCGCGCTCCGCCTCTCTCAACTTCTGGATGATCACCTGCTTGGCGGTCTGAGCGGCCATGCGTCCGTATTCTTTCGGAGCGGTCAATTCGGTGACGATCTCCTGTCCGAGCTCGGCCTCTCTCTGGACCATTAAGGCGTCGTTGAGCTGAATCTCGGTCTTAGGATTGAATTTGATGACATCCTCGTCATCTCCGTAACCATCTTCGTCGTCGTTATCGTTGGCGACGACCGTTCCGTCCTCGTTGACGAACTCTTCCCTCTTCGGGCGATACTTCTCGCTGACACGGCCCTCTTCGTCGAAATAATCCTCAGGAAGATTGGCGACGACGGTCTTAACATCATAGATCTTGGTCTCTCCGGTGTCCGGATTGAACTCAACTTTGATATTCTGATTCTTTTGGCCGTAGTCCTTACGATAGGCGGCGGCCAAAGCCATTTCGATGGTCTCGATGACCGACTCGTAGGCGAGATTCTTCTCTTCGCAGACGGCACGAATGGCGTTTGATAGTTCTGACATATTTTTGTATTACGCGACGCACGATGCGAGGCGTTTTATATTATGATTTAAAATCAATTATGGCTTTTAATAAAAATGGCTAATTGTCATTTAAACAACTAGCCGATACTAATATACTAACACAACGACCGACAACAGTCAATTTTTGTCGATATTACGACTGAATTGCCATTTTTCGCTGTTTTTTCTTTTCCTTTTTGCGCTTACTGGCCGCCTCTTGTCCAGGGTGGGACTTGGTCTTTTTCGACGATTCGTGTGTTTTTTTATCAACATCTCCTTCACCGTCACGAACCGCCCACGCCCTTACTTGCAATCCTTCCATTAAAAAACTCCTTTAAAAAGTTATAAAAATATTAAGTTATTAGCTTTGATAAAATAAACTAAAAAATAGCGTTTGTCAAGACGCTATTTTACTAACACCATATAATAATTGAATTTATCCTTGAAAGACCCTTCGATCTTGAGCCCGGCCCTCTTGGTCAACTTCCTAAGTTCACGCCAAATAAAGGCATGATAATAGCGTTTACTAAGGACTCCGCCCCTTTTCCAATCGAAAAGGACGTCGCCGAAATCCATTTGATTGCGACCAAGAAGCTTTAATAATAAAAATCTCCAAATCATACGATTGAACTTTTTCTCCGGCCACATATTCCAAACCGTCAAAACTATACGCCCGCCGTCCTTCATCTTATTCCTCAATTGTCTTAAAGCCGCGAGACGTTGTGCAAAACCCGGCAAGTGGTGCAATACGGCCACACAGAACACCCAATCGAAGCCATATTCAGAAATACCGCCAAGATTAGCAATATCAGCTTGATAAAAAGTGTCTTGCGGATATTTCTCCTTGCAAATCTCTATCAGCTTGGCGCTTTGATCGACGCCGGAATACTTAACACCCTTCTCTTTTAAAACCTTTAAAATTCGCCCATTTCCACAGCCGACATCCAAAACCGACTCGTCTTTTCCGACCTTATTGAGCAACTCTAAAAGTGGCGGCCAAATCGGCTTTTCCCTGGTCTCGTCGAAAGATTCCGCTATATCCTCGTAATTGGCGCGAACGATCTTCAATAATTCGTTTTGCTTGTTCTTATTCATAATATTGAAGATAGCAAAAACACCCCATAACTGCAAATACAAAAAACACCCCGGCTTCAAAACCAAGGGTGTTTTTATTTTTATCTAATATTAGTCTATTCTGCAATTCTCTTCTCAAACCAGGCCACCGTCCTCTTCAAACCTTCACGGAAATCGACGCTCGGCTTGTAACCCAACATCCTCTCGGCTTTAGAGATGTCGGCGTGGGTGTGACGCACATCACCGAGGCGTGCCGGACGATATTCCAATTCCAATTGACGGCCGGTGTATTCTTCGATCATCTTTTTGACCTCGTTGACGGTAGTGCGCTCGCCATGAGCGACATTGAACACTTCACCCTTCAACTGCCCGTCATACTGCATGGCCAAAATATTGGCTTGCACGACATTGTCGACATAGCAAAAGTCGCGAGACTGCTCTCCGTCGTCCTCCAAGAAAGGCTTTTTGTCCTTTGGAAAATACATCGACTCCAGCCAAGCGGAGATGACCGTCGAATACGGAGAGTCGCCATACTGACCGGGGCCGAAGACGTTGAAATAGCGCAAGCAGACCGTATCCATGCCATAGAGCTCGGTGAAGATCTTGCTAAAAGGCTCGATGGCGTATTTCTGCATAGCGTACGGCGATTTAGGATTCGGCTCGTTCTCGTCCTCCTTGGTCGGCAAAGTCTTGGCACCGCCATAGACGGCCGACGAGGAAGAGAAGATAAATCTCTTAACTTTGTGATCCTTGGCCACTTCCATCAAATTAATCGTACCCAAGATGTTCGCCTCGGAGGTCACGGTCGGTTGTTCCACGGAAAAGGAGACGCGTGGCAAGGCGGCGAAATGAAAGACGTATTCGATGTCGTGAGCGGAGAAAATCTTCTCCAATGTCGCGCGATCGGAAATCGAGCCTTCATAAAAAGTTATCTTGTCGTCCAAGGCCTCGCGACGTCCGGTGGCGAAATTATCCAACCCGACCACTTCGGTCTCCGGGAATTTCTCCCTGAATTGTCTGGTGAAATTCGAGCCGATGAATCCGGCACAGCCGGTCACTAAAACACTTTTTGGTGTGTCCATAGATATTTTTAAAATTAATTATTTTTTATTCAAAAACTTGGCGCGCGCGATCTTTATCTCCTCCCAAGAGAAATCATCACCCAAAGATTCTTTGACCGGCGTCAATTTATCGAAGCCGAACTCCTTGAAGGTCTCGGCGATCTTTTTGTATTTCTTCTCATCGAGCAGACGACCGGTGTCTTTTATCAATTTCTTCTCTATTAAAAATATGAGGTGCTCGTATATCGTATTTTCTTTCAACTCTCTCGCGACGGCGATGGCCGGCACATCGTTTCCTTTCAAGAACAGATCCAAGGTTTCGAGTTGCGTCAATTTGGTGCTCAGCGTCTTCTTCTCGACTTTGATGTCGTCGAAATCGGCGCCGGATTTTTCGTCGCGCTTATTCTTCCAAGAATAATTTCCGTGCGATGTCGTCTTTTTTTCCTTGCTCTTGTGCTCGTCTTTTTTTATCCTGTTGCCACCGGTAAGACAATTGTCGCACTGCCCGCAATCGTCGGCATCCTTGTCGCCGAAATATTCTAAAATATATCTCTGCCGACAAACGTCGGTGTAGACATAATTCTCCATATCGTCCAATTTCTTATAAGCCTTAGCCGCCTTCTCTCTCATGCTGTCGGAATCTATCTTCAATTCGCTCTTCTCGACTCTCCTCAATATCTTGATCTCCGTACCTCTCTTGGGCGGTTCATACACGACCAAGCCGGCCTTCTTCCAAGCATTGGCCGCACGGACGAAGGCTTCCCTTTCCACGCCGATTATTCCCGACACTTCCTCCAAATCGAAGTCCCATCCTTCGACCATCTCCTTGGAGAATCTTTGCCATAATCTATCCAAGACCTCTATCTGTTTTTTAGCCTTCTTGGATATGAAGCTTAAAGTCATTTGATAGTCGTTGAGCAAACGAAAGAACGCCGGACTATTCTTTTCCGACGAACGAGATATATAGCCCTCCTTCTCTAAAATCTTCAAGCAAGTTCCGACGGCCATATCCGGGACGTCGTCGACAAGTCCGTCTTTTATTTCGGCATACGTAGTAAAAATACGGTCGGTCTCATAGTTCATCAATATCTGATAGACGCTACCGACCATTTCCGGCGACGGGTTATCTCCTGAAATGAAGAATTCGCGCAAAAAACGATCGCGCGGAGCGTAAAAAAGCATGCACAAAGACATCTTGCCGTCGCGTCCGGCACGGCCGGCCTCTTGATAGTAGGCCTCGATGGTTCCGGGCAGGTCATGATGAATGACGAAACGGACATCCTTCTTGTCGATGCCCAAACCGAAAGCGTTAGTGGCGACGATTACCTTCGTCTTGCCTTTGATGAAATTTTCCTGTGTCCAATTGCGACTCTCCGGATCGAGTCCGGCATGATAGAAGACCGCCTCGATTCCGGCCTCCAACAATTTATCGGTTATCTCTTCGGCCTTACCGCGAGTTCCGGTATAGACTATACCGTTGCCCTCCACTCCTTCCACGGCGCTAACGATCATGCTCATCTTTTGCGCCTCGTTGGCCTTGACGACGCCGAATTGCAGATTGGGTCTGGCGAACCCCGTCACGACTTTCACCGGATCGACCAAATTCAATTGCGTGGCGATATCCTCTTTGACTTCCGGCGTGGCGGTAGCGGTCAAAGCCACGACCGGCGGACGACCGCAAAACTCGATCGCTCGACCGAGACGCATATAGCTAGGACGGAAATCATGCCCCCATTGAGAGATACAATGCGCCTCGTCGATGGCGAAAAGAGAGACATTGAGATCGACCAAAGAAGAGGCGAACTCGTCGTTATAGAATCTTTCCGGAGCGATATAGAGAAGCTTGTAGAAGCCTTGTTTGACCGAAGACAATCTTTCGCGTGCCTCGTCCGGAGAGATGGACGAATTGATGAAAGTCGCCGGTATGCCGACGCGGTTCAAAGAGTCGACCTGATCCTTCATTAAAGCGATCAATGGGGAGATGACTATGGTCACCCCTTCCAAAACTAAGGCCGGCAACTGATAGATCAAAGATTTACCACCGCCGGTGGGCATAACCACCAAGCAGTCCTTGCCGGACAAGACAGCATCAATAGCCCGCTCCTGTCCGGGGCGGAATTTATCGAATCCGTAGTGTATTTTCAGCAATTCGACTGCCTGCTGTTTCTTGTTATACATACCCACATACTATAAAAAAAGCCGGCATTAAGCAAGCCGGCGCAAACAACGACAAAAGACCAGTGATTCCTATTTTTCTATCATTTTCAATTTTTCCTCCCTCGGCAAACGCTTAATCCGACTCTCCGCCGAAGAAGCTGTCGACCGATTAGGGAATTCTTCCGAATAGACCAATTTCACCGGCCGTCTGGCCCTGGTATATCTCGCCCCAAGGCCGGAACCGTTATGCTCCTTCAAACGGCGCTCCAAATCGACCGTAATCCCGGTGTATAGCGTCCCGTCCGCGCATTCCAATATATAAAGATAGTACATCAATCGATCGATTGGAAAAAATTGCAATGGGCCGTCGGCGGAACCTCGCACTGCCCTTCCTTGCAATAACCCGTCCCGTCTTGCGTGAAGAAACTGACACATCTGTGGCACTGCGTCTCCTCATTGCCCCATTCATAGGTGAAATCCACTTCTATTTCTCTAGACATAAAATATATTTAATCGCTTATAATAAAAAGATAGCACAAACACCAACAAAAGCAATTGACAAAAAATATTTATTCTTTTATAATACAAAAATCGTTCTTACCACAACAACAAAGGAGTTATTATGGGAAAAGAGATACGGTGCCTCGTAGAGCTGGATACTGTCGGAATTTTAATGATAGCTCAAAAAGCCAACGAACTCGGATTGCAAAACACAATCCTTCAGTTGGTCGGTAGCGGCAAAAAAGCCAAAGCCGGCGATGTCGAAGAATTATTCTCACTGGATATTAAAAAAGGCGATATTTTGTACATATCGAACGACGGACCGCTACACTGCGAAATAGAAGAGCTTATAGAAACTATCCAACTTCAAATAACGGCAAGCATGATGCCAATCTCATGACTCTTACGAATTAGACGGAGCCTTAAAAGCTCTGTCTTTTTTTATTAAGCACAAACGAAGCTCACGACCAGTTTGTCTAAAGTGGCTTGGTTATTAGAAAAAATTACATGAAATTGAATATGTTCATCTTTACTATTTTTTGATTCCGTCCTAAATTCAATATTTGGAAAAAATATTTTTTTTGAATTTGGATATTTGGTTTTAAACTTTTCAGTAAAAGAAAAATAATTTTCAACGGAAAAATAGTCAGTGATACCAAAAACAGATACATCTGAGTTTTCAATTTTTTCGCAGAATAAATCCCAAACATTTTGTTCGTCAGAACTTAAATATTGATTATTTAGTTTTGTTTCTGGTGTATGAATATGCAAATCCCACTTTCTCCAAGTGGAACCTCTTACATATCCTTTTTTGTTAAATTCATCAGCCATAAGTACAAAAGTATTTTGGTAAATTGTAAATTCATTTTATCAATTTTCTTTGTTTTTTCTATTTAAAAATTCATTTTCGGAACGATAGTGGAGAAAATACCTTTTACCCCCCTCTTAAAAAATGAAAATCAAACTTTCTTTCCTTATTTCTAAAAAAAGAAAAAGTCTCTGGAGCAAAAATCAAAATGTAAAAATTGATTTCGCACAATGTGGCGCGCTTGATGCGAAGTGCTCGGATCCGAAGAGCGACAGCGAATTCGGAGACGGGCATTTCGCATAAGCAGCTGTTAGGCGAAGTGTTGCGAGCGAAGCGGAGCAACACGGAGACTGACAGGTGCTGGCAAGCGCGCCACGTTACGCAAAAGAAGAGGCTCGCGAAGCTTAAGCGGAGCGAGCAACATTTTGCGTAACTTATCGGCGTATCAGAAGTTTTTGCGAGCGGAGTGAGTAAAAATTTGGGCGGAGCTAGTGAATAATTAAATTTTTTTAAACTTATTTATTATTTTATCTTTTTTTATAAATAAAACTAAAATAAATATTATTGATAAAACTTCGAATAGCTGGAATATTCCAAAATGAGCAGTTATACTATAAAAAACTATAAGAGTAGCTATAAAATAAGATAAAAATAAAAATATTCTCAATAACTTGTCATCTGCTTTAATTGGGGATTTTTGTTTATAAATATAACCATACAATAGAAAAATTATACCTATCGCAATTGAATTTTGAATAAAAGGTATTATTAATACCGGCCAATTATACAACTCTCTCTGTTGCGTAAACATATAAAGTAATGTTTTTATATTTAAGGCAACAAATAAAAATCCAAAAGAATTAATTACCGTAAAAATCCAAAAATAAATTTTAATAGCTGTTTTCATAAATTTAAAAAAATTAATTATTCACTAGCGTAGCCTGATACGCCGTGTTATATGATGTGGCGAATTTTTGAGCCATTTCATATAACGTGGCGCGCTTGATGCGAAGTGCTCGGATCCGAAGAGCGACAGCGAATTCGGAGACGGGCATTTCGCATAAGCAGCTGTTAGGCGAAGTGTTGCGAGCGAAGCGGAGCAACACGGAGACTGACAGGTGCTGGCAAGCGCGCCACGTTACGCAAAAGAAGAGGCTCGCGAAGCTTAAGCGGAGCGAGCAACATTTTGCGTAACTTATCGGCGTATCTGAAGTTTCGCCGACTTCCTTATTATTTATAAATGGAGGAGAAATTTGGGTGAGCGAGCGTTAAAAATTAAATTATTTATTATTCTTCTTCGGCCATAATTTTGAGCCACAGAAACCAAACAAGACAGTAAACCCAAGACTAATCCAAAACAATAATGCATTTGCTGGTGACGCCTCGCCCTCAAAAACAAACCATTTTCTTAATTCGGTTTTTATAAGAACAACTATTGATACAACCATTAAAATGTAGAAAAAAATGCTTAATGCTTTTTTAAATGTCTTGGGCATATAATTTAGAATAATAAATAATTTTATTTAGCTTGCGAACCATATACGCCGTGTTAGGCGATGTGCCGCCTTGGTTATCTTGGAGTGCCCGCCGAAATTAAATCCATAAACGCCTCTCTATTCTGTGGTGATAATTTTGCTAATTTTTTCCATGCTAAAGCAAACCGCCCCCACTCTTTTGTTCGCTTAAGAGCACTAAAAAGAGGTAGGGGGCAAATGCGCCTTCAAATCATTGATGCCAGAACAAAGAATTTGGAACCCACGATCTGTGCGCCCCGGATTAACATGATCTACCGTTGCATACAAAGGATGACAACCATTGCCACATTTTATTGGTGTGCCATTTATTGAATCAAAAAATAACGGTGCTTTAGTCAAGGCGCATTTACCCTCTTGTTCCTGAATTAAATCCATCCAAAATCTTGCGGTTTGCTTATATTTTCGGCGGGCACTTTTTACCCATCGTTTATGATCTTTGGTAATTTTAAAAATTGTAGACATTGTTAAATTTTAGCGGCATTTCGCCTAACGTGGCGCGCTTGATGCGAAGTGCTCGGATCCGAAGAGCGACAGCGAATTCGGAGACGGGCATTTCGCATAAGCAGCTGTTAGGCGAAGTGTTGCGAGCGAAGCGGAGCAACACGGAAGCCTAGCAGGTGCTGCCAAGCGCGCCACGTTACGCAAAAGAGATGGCTCGCGAGCGTTAGCGGAGCGAGCAACATTTTGCGTAACATATCGGCATATCTGACGTTTAGCCACCTCCTTTATTTATATAATTTTCGTGGCGAAATGTGGCTTCAGCCCTTGCAGATATGCCGTGTTATGCGAAGTTTGGCGTTGTTACGCTTTTAATAATTCTAAAATTATTAATCCAAATAAAACTAAAATGGAAACAATCAAAGATATCAGTGCTGTAAAGTTGGACTTGTTCTTGTTTTTTCTTGATAATTTTATTGAGTAAATAATGCCTAGTATGGAAAATAAAATAATTAGGATAGATGGCAATAAACAAAAATAAGGCAAAAAAGGTATCATGAAAAATAATATTGGTTGGAATACTTTGGAAAGCAATAAAAAGTATTTTACCGTGCAAACCCCCACACCAACACCAAATAAAGGAAACACAAATACTGTCAATAAAAAAAATACTAGGCTCGTAATTGAAAAAATGAATGACTTGTCAAAAAATCCTGATTTATTTTCTTTTTCATAATCATCTTTCCTTTCATCCCGTTCTTCATCTTGCATCTGCTTAAGAGTGTTTATTAAATCGAGATTATCATTTTTTTGTTGATTGTTTTCCATGTGTTTAATTTTATTTTCCATAGATTTAGTAAAACAAATTTTGCATAATGTGGCGCGCTTGATGCGAAGTGCTCGGATCCGAAGAGCGACAGCGAATTCGGAGACGGGCATTTCGCATAAGCAGCTGTTAGGCGAAGTGTTGCGAGCGAAGCGGAGCAACACGGAGACTGACAGGTGCTGGCAAGCGCGCCACGTTACGCAAAAGAAGAGGCTCGCGAAGCTTAAGCGGAGCGAGCAACATTTTGCGTAACATATCGGCATAGCCGAAGTTCGGCGGTGATATAATTTTCACTCTTGCGCTCACCACCGCCAAATTTAGGTAAGCGAGCGTTAAAAATAAAATTGTTTCAATCACTCATCTTCACTGTCACTAGGCCTTCCTTGCCGTCACTCCATAGATATCCTGTATATTTTTCAAGTGTTGGCGGCTCGACTTTGATGGGAGTTTCTGGGTTGCCAAAAAGTACAATTGTTTCATACTGCTTATCTCTGATTTGTTTTTTGGCGGAACATTTGTCAATGTCGCCAGAAAGGATAATTTTTTGCATTTTTAAGCAAGAATCAAAAACTGCATTACTGAAAACTTCCATATTTTTCACAAGTACAACACGCTCATTAATATCATCCAACTTTTCAATAGCTTTCAAAAATAATTCTTCATTACCGCTCTCTAAAATAATCACTTGTGTATCTGTTTTAAGCTGACTTTCATTCGTGACAAAAGCAGTTTTTGATTCCATTCCTTTGATTTGCTGCAAAAAATTATCCTTAGCCATCGGATAGGCAGTTAGAAAAAGAATTTTTGAGCCGCGTAAAAACAAATCAGCGATCATGGTTACCGAGAAATGAGAGCCGCCTGCTTTTGGCATATAGTGAATAAGGCAAGGAAGGCCGTCCTCGGTTATGTGATAAACTTCGTTATTAAGTAAAATTTGGTCTGTCATACGATTGAAATGATTTTATTCAGCTCGCGAACCGGCTATGCCATGTTAGGTGATGAAACTAAAAATTTCTATTCCTTAATGAAAAGAATTTTTTGGCGATTTTTAAAGTGTCTTTTTATAGGCTTCAAAGTCTTCGTCGTCAGGATCTTCATCTTCACTAATATTTTTTTCTTGTTCTGCCGAAAATTTGCTCAAATAAAAATTAATCAGCTTATTGACGGCCTCAATTTCTGCTTGAGGAACATCAATATAAAAAAGCCTTTTGGCTTCATTGGCGACGACATCAACACCGCTTGGATCTCTTAGCGTTTCTTGCCATGCCGTCTTTATGCCAGTAAGCCCCGCCAAAATAATACGCGGATTTTCGTCGGCATTAACTTTTTTATACAAACTATCCCTTCCGGTTAACTCCAATAATTCATTAAAGTCATTTGCGATGTCGCCCGATGGTTCAAAGCTGTTAATTTTCTCCAATTTTAATTGTAAATTTTCGGCAATCTCCTTGTCCTTATCTTCTTGCGTCTCCTGTTCAGGGACTGGGGGTTGTTCAAAATTCATAAATTTAAATGTTAGATTATTTAATATTTTATCAAGCTAAGCTCGACTTTAAAAATCGCCAAAAAATTCTAATTTAAAAAATATAAAGAAATTTTTAGTTTTTTCGCCTAATGTGGCGCGCTTGATGCGAAGTGCTCGGATCCGAAGAGCGACAGCGAATTCGGAGACGGGCATTTCGCATAAGCAGCTGTTAGGCGAAGTGTTGCGAGCGAAGCGGAGCAACACGGAGACTGACAGGTGCTGGCAAGCGCGCCACGTTACGCAAAAGAAGAGGCTCGCGAAGCTTAAGCGGAGCGAGCAACATTTTGCGTAACATTTTGCGTATCCGAAGTTTTTCTGAAACGAAGTGAAAGAAAAATTTAGGTGGAGACTCGCCGAAGGCGAACCGCAACTGGATACGCATTGTTAGCTGATGTATATGTTTTTCTTTGATTTGCGAATGCAAATCACTCTTAAAAAGAATTTAATTTTGTTTTTTCTGTTTTGGGCAAAGGGCAGAGGGGAATTAAAGGGGTGAATGCCCTTTGCCCAAAACTCATTTTATATATTCTTCAATAATTACTATTAATAATCAATTTGAAAATTTATTTTTAATCATTACTATTCAAAAGACTTTTAGCAAAAAAGAGGGGCTAATCTTTGTTTTTTAAAGCGCTTAATAGTAGAAATGCGCTAGAAAAAACAATGCTAGAAAATAAGAAAATTTTTATCGATGGTAATATATACAGAGATAACCTACTAACACAAGGTTCGTTGCTCATGTCACATAAAGCTACAACCTCTTTATCAAACCCAATTGCCCTAAACCATTGAAAAATAGAAAATAACACAACAACAATGATTATTGTTAGGGAAATTAAAAATCTCTTGTTTGAAAATAATTTTTTCATAAAAGCTTAAAATTAATTTAATTATTATTTCTTTTACTTTTTCATAATAGAAAAGTGCGGGGAGATGGCCACGAAAGAATATATATTCTTTCGTATAACGTTTATGTTTGCCGTAGCGTAGCGGAAGCAAATGTGGGTGAAGGCTTTTGTATAAAAGCCGTAACCAGATATGCCGTGTTATGTGATGTGCATGTTTTACTTTAATCCCGATAGCAATCGGGATTGCTCTAAAAAAGAATTTTAATTTTGTTTTTTTGTTTTGGATTTTGGGCAGAGAGGTTAGGGGTGAATGCCCCTTGCCCACAACTCCTTGTTCTTATCAATAAACCACCTATTCACGACAAAGCCAATGGACTGTGCCACCTTGATTTAAAAGATGTCGCTGTATGTCTTAATAGCTTTCTTTATTTTTCGCAAATCCTCACAAACCTCCGCAGAGATTTCCTCAATCAACGGCTCCCTATCAAAACTATCCATAAGCTCCTTTTTCGCCTTTTTGCATTTTCTAAATAATATATACTCTGAACTATCAAAACTCATCCCTTGCAAAAAAGCGCTGTTAGCGTATTTTTGCCATTCGAACGCGTCCTTAAAATTTGCACCTCTTAAATACTCAGTGTTGATCCATGCCAATCCCTGCTTCATAATTTTTATTTCGTTATCATCAATATATTTTAAAGATTCTTGCAATAAAAGAATAAAAGAAAAAACAAAAGCACCCCAATAAATTCTTAGCGGTATTTTGGTTGTTAAATGTCTAACTAAACCACCCTTGGCAAAAAAATCCAATTTATATATAACGGGCTCATTAAAATTTATATCGAAAACAATTTTATTTTTTCTCAACAAAAAAACGATGTCGTCTCCCTGCTTAATGTCGGATTCAATTATTATATCAGATAACCTTAATATATCATCTATTAATTTTCCATCGTTATCTCTAGAAAAATTAATCAACATTATAATTTTCGAATAATACCAATGTACAATTTTAACAAATTCCATGCTTTTAAGTTTGAGGTGTTTATTTCTGAATAAAACCTCATATTTTCCATTGTTAAAATAAATATCAACTCCGAGAATTAAAATAATTCCTCTTAGTCTTGCGATTATACTTTTTAAAATCATATTTTTAAAAATTTACTTTTTTGATAGCACTTACAATATCTTTATCCCCGAGCTCTTCAATGCTGTTTCCCCTGCTTTCACCGACAACTTCTTTGACAAACGAAAAAATATAATCAGACCCCGCTATGCTTCCAGACGTTCTAAGTTTATAAATATTAAATCTCACCCTAGTATTGCACCCGTCTTCTTCTTTTGGATTTTCATCAATTAAAACTAAAAGTGTTTCATTATTTTTTGTTTGCACAATCCTTAATGTGCCACCACCATTACAACCTAATAATTCTTGCACGACAAAGTCTCTTTCAAATTGATCTATTTTTTTGCCAGGCATTTCTTTGGTAATTATATTCCAATAGCTAGACAAGGGGGCGTTTCTTTTATGATTAATAAAAAAATTATAAATATCCCTGTCAGCCGTTACGTGGTAATCATAATAGTCAGCCCCATTAATATGTGACACAAAAATGTAATCATCTATTAAGTCAAAGTTCAGGTCGAGACCGTTAATTCCTTTGTTAAAAGAATACACTTTATAACTGTCATCGCTATAAATTATCGTAGGCAATGTTAATATTTCCTCCGAATTTTTATTGTCTTCTTTTGAAACGCCTGAAACGTTACCGATTTCAGAAGACAAAGTGTTAGATATGTTATTAAAGCCGCACCCAGACAATAAAGTCACGGCAACAATCAATATTATATATTTTTTCATAAATAAATCGTTTTCGTAGCGGAGCGGAGAAAACACCCTATAACCCCCTAATTAATAAATAAAAAAAACAAAATTAAATTCTTTTTAAGAGTTGCTCCGCCTTTTGCGGGGCAAAAGAAAAACATATATTTCAGCTAACGTGGCGCGCTTGATGCGAAGCGCTCGGATCCGAAGAGCGACAGCGAATTCGGAGACGGGCATTTCGCATAAGCAGCTGTTAGGCGAAGTGTTGCGAGCGAAGCGGAGCAACACGGAGACTGACAGGTGCTGGCAAGCGCGCCACGTTACGCAAAAGAAGAGGCTCGCGAAGCTTAAGCGAAGCGAGCAACATTTTGCGTAACATTTTGCATATCCGAAGTTTTTGTGGAGCGCTAGCGAGACAAAAATTTTGGTGGAGCGATAGCGGAACCGGATATGTGTTGTTATACGCAGCTCAAAAAATATTTTTCAATAAATATTATTTTGATAGGCTACATTATTTTAATAAATTTGTTTTTTGTTTTGGGCTTCGGGCAGAGGGGAATTAAAGGGGTGAATGCCCAAAGCCCAAAACTCCTTTTTATTATACTGTCTAAATTTCCCAATTAACCAACGTGTAAAATTAACGCCTTAATACCCATTAGAAATATAAGGTAAATCCATATTCATATCACCATTAACAACACTAATATAATCATTGATTTGCATAATTCTTTTTTTAAAGTCTTCATTTAATCTATCAGCCTCTTTAACGCCAAAAGTATCTCCATCTTCACGCTTATCGGAGGTTAGAACCAAATTATCCATAACTTTTGAGCAATATTTCTTTTCTCGCTCTATAACCCTCTCATCTTCTTCGGACAAATTACATTCATACGGATAATTGTCACATCTTTTTCTCATATCCATAAAATCAAAACAATAATTAGACTCAAACTCCTCCTTGTCGCGCTCATAATTATATGTAAAATTGTCCTGCTGTCTCAATAAATCAATCAGCCCGATAAGTTCGGAGGCTTTATTTTTGTCAGAAAAACTCGCCCCAATCTTATAAAGGCTTTGAATTATAAAATCAATGCCTGCGCAATCTTGTTGCGGCAAGGATGGGCCAGTCTTAATTTTTTCCAGACACCGTTTCAAGTTTTTAAGCGGGTAAGATGCGTTCAGAGATGCCGCCATTTTCTCGCCTTTGTCTTTAATATTAGAAGGAATATTTATATCGCAAGGAGAGTTAATATTAAGATAGTTATCCGTCGTCACTCTAGCAATTTTAAAATGGATATCATTAAGACTTTCTTTCAAATCCTTGCACTCACCCTCATCACTCAAAAAACAATCGCCCTTTTCCATGCCATCCAATAATTCTAATCGTTCTTGTGATAATCTATTAAAATCAAGGATTTCTATACGATCTGGAAAAAGCACATTGCCAGCACTAACCTGCATGGTTGACCCTCCAAATTTTAAAGCATAGCCCTTTGATTTAAGATAATACTCTCTGGCAACGATGTATTTATAAAAAGATCTTTCAAATTCATTCTTCTTTTCAACATCCGCATCCGCAAAAACAATACTTTTACCAGTTTTCACCTTCTGATAATAATCTAACAAATAATCCCTATTCACAAAACCATAGACGCATAAAACAACCACGCACAAAATAAAAATAATTTTTTTGAGATACTTCTTTTTTTTGCTTAAATTTTTATTTTCAAATCCGCATTTTGAGCATATCAAAATACCATTTTTTAACTCGCCTCCGCATTTTTGACAAAAAATACTCATATTATGTTTTATTACCGCAAGACCAGCAAAAAACGGCCTCTCTTAAATTTATATTTCCACATTTTGCACATGGCCTAATATTGTATTGATATGAAAATTTATTAATTTCCCAAATCCTTTTTAAAATATATGGGTGACTACCCAACAACTCTCCCGCCTTGTCGATATATTTTTCTCTCACGTTTTGTAATTGTTGATATATTGTTTCAAAATTAATTCCTTCGCAGGCTTTGGGGCCTATTGCTATCTTAACCATAACCCTGACAGCAGCATCATCGTTATTTTTAGAACAGATGAAGCCGCACCTATCTGCCGTATATTCAGTTTTTCTACTCCAAAATCCAAACAGCAAGTCAACAAAAGCGAGATTGTTCCCCAAAGGAGACATTAGCGAAAGAAGTAAACAGTGGCCAAATCTTACATGACCCATTTCATGTCCGATTACAATTCTTATTTCATCCATGCTCATGTTTTCAACTATGCCAGAATTAAGAACAATGGTATATGGCGATTTAAAACCCATAGTAAAAGCATTTAGCACTGGATCCTGAGTAATAAATATTTTGGGTATTTTTTTAATTTGTAAAATCTTGGCGCACTCTTTCGCTTCTCTATAAATTTCGGGGAATTGTTTTTCGTTGATTTGCAAACTATTTCCCAGCTGCCTTGCCTGCAGTAATCTGACATACAACAACCCAAGAGCAACTGATGCCACAAGAAAAACCCAGCTTATTTTAACAAATAAAAGCAACAAAATAATCATCACTATCAATACAAAAAATAATGATTGAATTTCGTTTTTAAATCTTAATATTTTCGCAAAATTTTTATTCATTTTCAATTTTAAACTATTTACAACTCTTCCCCTTTTACCACTTCGCCGTTTTCAATTTTTACATTAAAACATTTTATGTCCTTATCCTTGGCGATGGATATTATCATTTTTTTTCTCTCTAAATACTTTGACAGACATTCATTGTCAGCAAAACTTTCTCCGTTGTCCAATCCTAAATATGGATTGCCGAAATAAATGGCCGTAATTTTTCCTATTTCATACTCCTTTTCGCCCGATTCGCTTGATTCAACTAAAAATCTAAATTCATCCTCATGTTTCCATGCGTCTAATTTTGTGACGAGTATTTTTTGAGCGATATTTTTTATATCTTCGGCGTCTTTATATTTGATGCTTTTGAAAGTAAAAATTTCAGGGGAATTTTTTTCATATTCAATTTGCTTAAAAATATTTTTACCCCTATTTGTGTCGTTTTCAATATGCACATCCACCTCAATTGCAACACCCTTAAATCCCCCCGCATAATATCCCCATAACAAAGGATTCTTAAAGCCATTAGCCCCTGAAAACGAGCAAATTCTATATTTAATTTTTTCACTAAAAATATCGTTTACTTTTTTTATAATCTCATCCTCTTTACCATAACAATCAAAAACTCCCTCCATGGCATCATTCATTTCGCAAAACCGAGGACAATAAAATCCTTTTTCTAAAACATCTTTTAGACGATTAAATTCACTGTTAACATTTTCGTCGTCTTTGCCACCAGTTGTTAATCCCCTAAATTTATAAACCTTCATAAATAAATCATTTTTTCTGCGGCCTCCGAGAGCAGAAAAAATACTTTATTACCCCTGTTAAATAAATAAAAAACAAATTTATTCTTATTTTTAAAAGCCTATCAAAACTCCTTATTATCAGAAAAATATTTTTTGAATTGCGTATAACGTGGCGCGCTTGATGCGAAGCGCTCGGATCCGAAGAGCGACAGCGAATTCGGAGACGGGCATTTCGCATAAGCAGCTGTTAGGCGAAGTGTTGCGAGCGAAGCGGAGCAACACGGAGACTGACAGGTGCTGGCAAGCGCGCCACGTTACGCAAAAGAAGAGGCTCGCGAAGCTTAAGCGGAGCGAGCAACATTTTGCGTAACAAGGTATATGCGAAGTCGCTATTTATTATTTTAAAATTAGCTAAAATTTAAACACTTATTTTAATCCACACAGACTCCGATAAAAAATAGTGTTTCTGCATACCCCCCCCTCTAAACAACCTAGCACAAAAAGATGTCGCCCGCAAAAACGAGCGACATCCTATATCTATCATTGTTTATCGTTCTTTTTCTTCCACATCTCCACGACGTTCTTTAGAGCGGCCGCGATCGTTATCGGCCCTACTCCGCCCGGCACCGGTGTCAGCCATTCGGCTTTGTCTTTGACGCTCTCGGCATCGACGTCTCCGCGTACTTTTCCGTCCTCGCCTTTCGTTATTCCGACGTCTATTATCAAGGCTCCTTTCTTGACGTGTTCGCCTTTGATCAATCCCGGACGACCGACTGCCGTTATTAGGACATCGGCCGACGACGCGACGCTCGACAGGTCCTCGTTATCCGGAGAGACGACTTTCACCGAAGCGCCCATGTCGGTCAAGACTTTACTCATCACCGATCCGAACTCGTTCGAGTTGGCGATGACACAAACTTCCTTACCGGAAGAATTATATTTTATCTCGTCGAAAATCTCGGTGACCACTTGAACCAGTGGTGGCCAAATTCCGCTCTGACCCAAATGCTTGATGTTCTGAGGATGGAAATAATCAACATCTTTATCAGGATCGATCATCGACACCATCCAATTGGTATCGAAATTTCCCGGCAAAGGCAGTTGTAGAAGTATGCCGTCGGTGGCTTCGTCCTTGTTCAAGAAAGCGATCAATTCTTCGAGCTCCTTCATTGGCGATTCCGGCGACAGTCTATACAAAGAAGTGTCGACGCCGACTTTCTTAGCCTCCTTCTCTTTTAGTGATACATACAACTCGGAATCGGCTCTCTCGCCGACCAATATTATCGCCAAAAGAGGGCGGATCGGACACATGATATCGCCGTTATTTTGTTCGGCCACGGTCTTCACCAAAGCGTCCTTCATCCTTTCGGCTATCTTTTTACCATCGATTATTTGCATAGAGTTTATTTACCGATATTTTCTAAATAGTCCCTCACTTGTAAGAATATCTTCTCGTGTCCGAAGTCGTTCGGATGCAAGCCGTCTTCGGAAAAGTCCGTCATCGTCAAAAGACCGCTCAAAGAGATGTAGTCGGCGCCGAGACTGGCGGACAAGGATTTCAATTCTTCATCGTAAGACGCGATGCTGGCATTGCGATAGTTTAAGCCGTTCAATTTGTTCTCGTCGACGCCGTTTAGTCCGATGAAAGCAACTCTGGCGGAATCAGCGGAAGCCTTCTCGTAAAGCCTCGTCATATTGTTTCTAAAGACTTCTTTGTCCATCGATCTGGCGGTGTCGTTGATTCCGATGGCGATGACGGCGATTTCCGCTTTTTGCGATCCGCAACCGGAGTCGTAGAGCTCGTAGGCGCCGAGAGACGTCGCGCCAGGCAAGCTATAGTTGCCGACCGAACTGCCCGGGTAGCGATCGAAGATGTAGTATTCCAAACGTTTCACCCAACCACCGAAAGAGTCTCCTTTCCCGTAAGCGATACTGTCTCCGGTGATGCACACCGAGAAGGTGGCGCCGGCATAGGCGTCATCTGGACCGCAGACCCCGCCTCGACAACTGCTCGAATTGAGATACCAGATCATGCTGGAGGCGGAAAGTAGAAAAATTATAGCCGCGCCGAAAATGAAACCGATTTTGTTTTTTATTTTCATATTATAACAAGCAGGCCCTTTGGGCGGGCTTATTTCAATTAAAGTCTATTTCGAACGACGGACGAAAATCGCTGGCCAACACTCCGGAGATGGCTGTCGGCAATAAAGACAAGCAAGCCAACACTACGGCGATAATGGCACAGGTTTTCAACATTGCTAGAACATCCATATTTTAAGCGGTCGGCAAAGGAAATTTCAGACAAATGTCAGCCACTTCCTTCTTCAACCCCGATAATATATCTTCATTATCCCTTTTTAATATAGCTTCGTC
Source organism: uncultured Gammaproteobacteria bacterium (assembly GCA_964395625.1). Classification (GTDB taxonomy): domain Bacteria; phylum Patescibacteriota; class Patescibacteriia; order Patescibacteriales; family WJLG01; genus JBAZHE01. The sequence continues at coordinate 32,747 of CAYNAR010000009.1, forward strand.
AATCAGTTCGGCTATTTTTACGACTTCCGCCTTTTTCATGCCGCGAGTGGTCAAAGCCGGTGTCCCGAAGCGTACGCCAGACGGGTTATACGGCGGGTTCGGATCGTTCGGTATGGTCGAGCGAGACACGGAGATACCGATTTTTTCCAAGGCCTTTTCCGCTTCTTTGCCGGTCAATCCCTTACTGGTCATATCAACGACTATCAAATGATTGTCGGTTCCGCCGGAAACGACGCGATAACCGCGCTTGATGAATTCTTCGGCCAAACACTTGGCGTTCGTTATCACCTGTTCCGCATATTCCTTGAATTCCGGCTTTAAGGCCTCTCCGAAAGCCACGGCCTTGGCGGCGTTGATGTGGTCATGAGGACCGCCTTGCATTCCGGGGAACACGGCTTTGTCGATTTCCTTGGCGAATTTCTCCTTACACATTATCATCGCCCCGCGCGGACCGCGCAAAGTCTTGTGGGTCGTGGTCGTGACGACATCGAATATCGGCACCGGATTATTCATGAGACCGGCGGCTATTAGCCCGGCCGTATGAGCGATGTCGGCGAATGTTATCGCACCGACCTCGTCGGCGATATCCTTAAAAGCTTGCCAATCGATCTCACGCGAATAGGCACTGGCTCCGACGACGATCATTTTCGGTTTTTCCTTTAAAGCGATTTCGCGCACCGCCTTCATATCTATATATCCGTTCTCGTCCAATCCGTATTGGACAAAATTATATAAAAGTCCCGAGAAGTTGACTGTATGTCCATGTGACAAATGTCCGCCGTGATCTAATCTTAGCCCTAAAACTTTATCACCCGGCTTAATGAAGGCGAAATAGACGGCGGCATTGGCCGGCGAGCCGGAAAGAGGCTGAATATTGACATGTTCGGCGCCGAAAAGCTCTTTTGCTCTCTCTATAGCGATATTCTCGGCCTCGTCGATAACCTGATTACCGCCATAATATCTCTTTCCCGGATAACCCTCGCTATATTTATTGGTAAGCACGGAACCCATCGCCTCCAAAACCGCCGAAGAGACATAGTTCTCTGAAGCGATCATTTCCAATTCTTCGCCTTGCCTCTTCTCCTCGCGACGAATGATATCGTAAATCTCACTATCTTTTTCTTTTAAATTGATATAATTAAACATAAAAAACGCTTATTTTATTTAAAAAACTCCTATTTTATAATATTAGATCATAAAATTAAGCGAAAAGGCAATCATACGGTCCTGTATTTTGCCTATTTTTATTTATTCATTATTTTAATTTTACATTCTTTTGCCGGTGCTTGTCAAAAATAAAAATACTAAAAAATAAAAGATTTTAAGCAAATTATCGCCTAAAATCTTTTTTATACGAATCGAGTATAAATTGGCTATATTCTGGTCAAAATCCCGAGCAGTCCATGAAAGAAAGCGAACGTCAAAGCAATGATCGCCAAAATCTTATGGAGCTTGAACGGAAATCTTTGCGGATTCTTTCTGGATAATGTAGGCCAAATGGCGACCAGCGCAAAAAGGAATAAAGTCGTCATTCCGCCCCAGACTATGGCCGGCAATCCCAAGATGTTGAAATAAGCGATTTGCAAAATCATATTTTATTTTTTTAAATTACCTATATAATATTTTTCTAAAAGAGATCTTGCCTTGTCGGAATGCGGTCTACCCGATCCTGGTTTAGAGTCGAACGACTCAGTGGCGTCTTTACCGCAAAAATCGACCATCGATTTTCCTCCTGGATGAGAGGCTATATAGTCGGCGACATTATATACATTATTGTTGACCACTATCCAGCAATTTTCGGCCGAGGCGTGTTCTGCGACCGTTTCCATCGGAATGCCTCCCTTGTCTTCCACTTTATATGTCGGAGCCGCCGTCTTCCCGCAACCACTCAAAGAAACGGCCAAAAAAGAAAGCGTGCAAAGATAAAAAATATTTTTTAACATATTATTCTTTGGATTTTAATCCTGTCATCGAAACGACGAAGACCACTAAATACATTATTAAGCCATAGACGCAGGCCGGGACGGAAGCTATGGAAGAACAACCACCCATAAGACAGACTCCTTTGGTTATCTCCGAAAAAGAGAGATATCCGGAAAATAAAATTCCGGCTACCGAAATGACTGCGATAATTTTTAAAGCTTTTTCTTTTTTCATATTTTTAATATTTCTCTAATTGTAATTATAACAAAATTATCGACCAATAAAAAACTACCCCGTTCTTTTAAGACGGGGTAGTTTTTTATTCTAGTTCACGATAATGAAATCGTCACCTTTCTTCTCTTTTTTGAGTTCTATCTTATTGACCTCTTTGAGGTCTTTGATGTTATTGATCTTCAAATACTTATTGGAGAAGGTGTAGAGATTGTCTCCGATGTAGAGACTGCGCAAAACGTTGTTGTCGTAATAGCAGTATCCCCACCAGCAATCCTGTACGCCGACCTTGCCTCCGTCGGAATGATCGATCTTTCCTTTGAGTTCAAATCCTTTCTCGTCCACTTTGAAGACGGCGGCTCCGGAGAATACCATCTGTCCCCATCCTCTATTCTCTTTGTCCTCGGAGATGGTCACCGGCAAAGAAAGCAGATTCTTTTCTCTAGAGAATAGGAAGGCTTTGTGGTCCTGCAAGGCGATCGAGTCGCTACCGGCATCGCCCATGACGTAAGTGTTAACTTCTTTCGGATTGGCCACATCGGAAACGTCGAATAAAGAAAGCTTCAGTCCCTTCGTCTTCACTCCACCCCATTCGGTGGCGGCGGTATCTTTGCCGAATCCGATCAACATCGTGTCGCTATACGGATGCAAATAATTGGAGTATCCGGGGATCTTTAATTCGCCCAAGACTTTCAAATTGGCCGGGTCGGACAAGTCGACTACGAAGAGAGGGTCTGTCTGTACGAAGGTCACGAGATAGGCGCGAGTCCCCATAAAGCGCACCGAATATATTCTCTCGCCCTTAGCCAAACCTTCCAATGTTCCGACGACCTTCATGTCGGAATTCAAGACATATACATTATTATATGACTGTCTCTCCTCTTCGCTCATATACTGCGACCAAGTCTGATTCTTGGTAGTGGCTAAACGGAAATAGTCGCCGGACTCGTCCATAGAGAATTGATTCAAGACACTACCAGGAACTTCTCCGAAATTCTTGTATTCCAATTTACCATCATTGATAGCGATCTTGTGAACGACAGTCTTCTCTAATTCCTTGGAAAGGACTTTGTATTTATCCTTCATCTTCACCTCCAAGTCTTTCAGCAAAGCATCCTGTTCTTCGGTGGTGAGAGAGGCTCTATACCTCTCCAATATCGCGGCGATTTTGTACATCTTCTCGCTCTCGTTCAAGATATACGGTTTGACGCTTTCTATTTCGTTGATTTTATCCTTCTGCGATTGAGCCAGTTTAGGGAAGATCATTTCTTTCAAGACGGCCATCGACAATTCGTACTCGCTCACATTTCTCGTATAGGCTATATAGATGTTCTTCTCCGAGACGTACATATTCTGTCCGCTGGACATCACATAGACGTCGCCGGCCACGTTCTCTTGCGGATTCTTTATATTGATAGAAGCGACCTGAGTCAGGTTATAAGAATCGTACGGCATGTCGAAGTAATAGATCTCCGGAGCGAAACACTTGGCGCTCTTTGCGCAATCGGAGGTTATAGCTACGCCATTCTCCAAAATGCGCGGGATGACCGAGTCGGTCGGAGAATAGTAATAGCTATAATTGGAGGTGACGAAGTATAGATTGTCGCCGATCAAACGTGAATCGAAATAATTACCTTCGAAATCCAACCCGCGCAACAATTTAGGATTCTTCTTGTCGGCGATGTCGAAGATCTTCAAGAAGGTGAAAGGAGATTGGCGACGGAAGCTCTGATAGCTTTCGGTCTTATATATGAGTTGATTGTTGCCGAAAATGACTAAGCGGTCTCCTTCTATATATATATCGTCCGGGCGAGACTCGAACTCTATCTTAGAGACGATCTCCATCTTATCGGCCGGGAAGGCTTTCACTATAAACAGGTTATTATTGGAAACGGCGTAAATGAATTCTCCGTCGGTCTTTATTATGTCAGCTTCGTCCACACCTTTGACTTGGACATTGGTCTTGGAGAAATCGTTCGAAGCCCCACTACCTAATCCGGTGGCTTGAGACTCTTCTTTGGCTATCCCTGCCGTCGGCATCGATTCTACTCTCTTGACCTTAACCATCGCATCGTCCATTACTACCATCGATTCCCCGAACGATACTCCACCATAATTATAGACCTGCTGCCCCACTCCTTCATCCAAAAAAGAGGCGAACTCTTCGTAATCATTAAATTTCTTTATCCTGTTGTCTTGATTGCTTATTTTCTCATCGACAGCCGACAAGTCCGTCGAGACCTGCTCTTGTTTCACACCGTCGCCCGGCAGCACCGGAATCTCTGGCGCTTTTTTAGAGAGCGGCGAAGAGCAACCGCCAAGCAGCAATGTCGAAATGACGAGCACCGCCGCCAACTTCGTTTGAAGATGGTTTTTCATATTGTTTTATTTTATTGACTTCTTATTTATAACAACGCTTTTACCGCGTAAAAAGTAACTACTTCCTCTTCCGCCAAAATCTATTCAAGCCTTTGTCGATGCCGAAACTAAAGACGTCTTTAGCCAAAGACACGGTCCCATAACGAGAGTGGCGACCGACTAATTCCATAAATCCTTTACCGGAAATCTCTCGACCGTTCATAGTCCCGCTGACTTTCATCGGCCCTTCCCAATAATTTATCTTGCCGAAGATCATCTCTTGTTTTTTTATCATCGGTTCGACGATGAATATTATCTTCTTTTCGGGAATCTCTATGCGCCAAGACAATTCGTATTCGGCACCGGTCTTGGAACTTTTCCATGTCTGGCCTATCGGAGAGAAGACGGCTTTTCTAAAACTTTCCTGTTTGCCGTCCGGATAAGACACGGAAATTATCGCGTCCTTTTTCTTGTTGCCATATTCGAAACAAATCAATTCGATATTATTGTCCAATTGGATAGAGAACCAAGTCCAACGATCGTTGTTGTAGGGGGCGTTGGCCCATTGATGATCCATCCAAGCCTTACCGGAGACACGAACCGACTTTCCTTTGACGAATATCTCTCCGTCGACGGAAAGGTCGGTCAAAGAATAATAATAAGTCTTGCGTCCATGAAGACTCAAAAAACCATCGCCTCCGACCAAGAGCGGCGTCTTCATCGACCTCATCTTCAAATCGAAATTATCCGTCTTGACGCGATACTCGAAAAGAGGCTCCTCTTTCATTAAGTTAACGGAAAATCCCGACAAGATATCCGTGCAAACGTATTCGGCGAAAAGAAGGGGGCGTTTAAAACTTTGGCGGGAAAGTAAAGAGATGTAGTCGATGATCGAGTAGAATTTTTGTCTGGAGATATCGGACAAGATGGAATGGGAAAAATAAAAATTCTTCAAAGGCGCCTTTAGTAGAGGAATTTTGGCTTTGCGTGCGTCGGCTTTAAAAAGACAATCCATAAAAGCATAGTCTCGCCCGTCGTCGCCCTTCAGGTGACCGTTCCAATACCACCATTCGATGATGTGACTGTGAGAGTTCTCGTCTTTTGGAAAATTAATAGCCTTCATGTTCGTCTTTTCTTTTTTATATTCTAATTATAACATCAAAAATAAAATGACGATATATTAAAAAATAAAATCGACCGAATTTCTCCGATCGATTTTTATTTTTTATACCTATAGACTCTTTATCATATAACCACCCTTCAGTGTGTATCCGTTCTTGCGATAATAGCCGCGCGCTCCGACGCCGGAAATAACCGCCATCTTCTTGAAAGAATTTTTTTTGGCGATCGCTTCCGCCTCTTTCAATAAACGCTGACCGAGTCCGATGTGCTGAGTTCTCTTATTTCCGCCCATCGGCACTAACTCGCCATAGACATGAAGCTCTCTAACCATGGCCGCGCCCTTTAAAGCAGGGAAGTCTTTTAGCTTGTTCGCCCCCGGCAAACGCAAGCGACAAAATCCATACAAAGTATTTCCATTCTTAGAATCGAAGCTGATGAAATATTCTTTTCCACCGGAAGCCGGATACTCCAAGACGTTCAGTTTTAAATCGTCTTTCTTGGCCGGACGCTCATGGCACTCTCGACAGCGTATGCAATTGCATTTGACCCCTTTCTGTTGCATCACCTGGCGTAAATTAGTCACGACGTTTCCGGCTAAAATGGACTCGCCCGGTATATCGCGGATCAAGCGAAGGATTCGAACATAAGGCGGGATGGCTTTTTTACATTCGACGATCAAATTCTCTAAGACTTCGTCCGAATACGGCTTGTATTTTCCGGCCTTCCACCAACGATACAATAAAGACCCTCTCGTGACGACCGTCGGGTAGAATTTTATCTGATCCGGCTGAAAGCGCTCGTCGTCGAATAATTTTTTGAATAGCTCTAAATCTTTTTCCGCCGTCGCGCCCGGCAATCCCGGCATCAAGTGGTAAGTGATCTTAAAACCGAAGGCTCTGAGCAGTGCGGTGGCCTCGGCTATCTTATCAACTCCATGTCCGCGCTTGTTCTTTTTTAAAATCTCGTCGTCGACGGCCTGAACGCCAAGTTCGACCCTGGTCGCGCCCAGCTCGCGCATCTCTATTAATTCATCTTCATTAATATAGTCCGGTCTAGTTTCCAAAGTTAAACCAATGATTTTATACTTCGCCCCTTCGTTTTTTTTCTGCTCTTTATACAGCTCTTTCTTCGTTTCCGACAGACTTCCCTTTTTCACTTTTCGCGATTTATCATAGACGATCGACAATTTATAATCATTAGCCGCCCTAAAACACTCCTTAATGAACCAATGTTTATATATAGTAGGCAGAACGCTCCATGTCCCGCCGATGACAATCAACTCGATTTTCTCCGGACGATGGCCATTAGCCTCCAAAGACTGCAAGCGCGAATAGACCTGCTCGTAAGGATTATATTTATTACGAATCGCTCTCATCACGGCCGGTTCGTTGGACAAATAGCTGGTCGGAACATCTTTTTCATGAGGACAATAGGCGCATTTCCCGGGACAAGGCCAAGGCTTGGTCAAAACTGCCACCGGAGCCACGCCAGACATCGTCCTGATCGCTCTTTTTCTTAATAAAATCTCTAATATTTCGTCTTTTTCAATGATTTTTTGCTCTAAAAGCGCGCGATATTCCTTTAATATATCCGAATTTCTAATAACGGCTATGTGGTATTTTTTAGCCAAAACCCTTTTGAGTTTACTCAAGTCGTCAATATTTTTTGGCTTATTTTTAATAATTTCTAAAATAATTTCCTTCATGCTTTAATTCTAAAATACTTTGCCCTTTTTAGCAATGTTTTAGGAACACACATTTTGCACTCTCTCCAACGCCTCGTTAGGCGTCAGCCCATCGAGAGCGATATGCTCTAAATTATTATAATAATCAAATAACTAGCACATAAAACAAGGGGGGAATGTAATGGGACCAAAAGCAATTTTATTCGGACTAGGATTGTTCTTTTTTACCGCCGACTTAGTTCTTCTTGCGCAAAGGGAAAATGAAGCGTCAAAATTCTTTCGAGGACTCGGCCTAATACTTTCTATGGTGGGCGGCGGGGCACTTATGTATTATTCGATTTTTTCACAAATAAAAACTATTTTAAAAAAAAATAGCAAACATCAACATTTATCCCGCGCAAAAAATCTGCTGCAGGATTTATTTTACAGCTAAATTATATCTCCTTAGTGAAAACAAACTCCACAGTCCCCTTTTAGGAAACTGTGGCTTGGCGAATGAGTGATTAGTAATTACCAAATATTCAAACTTTTCTACTTTAACAATAAATTAATAACCTTTTTCTGGTTCTGGTAAATTAAATTTTTCTTTGATTTCCATGGCTAAATTATAATCACCATTAATCCCATCTTCACCTATTAAACATGCACTCATCCCATTTTCAGCAGCAAGCCGAGCTTCCTTAGATTGAATAAAATCTTCTGGCAAATTAAATTTATCTTTAATTAAAAGAGCGTCGTAAAGCCTGCCAAGGGACAGCTCTCTAAAAAATCTTTCCTTAATCATGGATTGGCTTTCCTCAGATTGAATAAAATCTTCTGGCAAATTAAACTTTTCTTTGATTTCAAGGGCTACATGGATAAAACCATTAAGCAACTCCTTAAGAAACACTTCCTTGACACCAACTTGAACTTCCTCAGATTGGATAACCTCCTCTGGTAAATTAAATTTTTCTTTGATTTCCAAGGCTGAACGAACACCACTTAAGCCCGACCTAAGATATTCAATCATTGCAACTTTAGTGGTAGATAAAATAGCCTCTTCGGGTAAACCAATCGCCTCTTTCATTTTCCAAGCCTCATTAATACCCCCTAATTTAAAACATTCAGCCATTGCCTCGTTGACAGTGAGACGAACAACTTCATCCGACAAATTAAACCTTTCTTTAATTTTTAAAGCTTCTTGAATATTACCGCCGGACAACTCCTCAAAAAATTCTTTTTTAATACTAGTTTGAGCCTCCTCAGATTGAACAACTTCCTCTGGCAAACTAAAGTTTTCTTTAGCATTTAGAGCTGCAAAAATATCCCCTGATTTAAAATACTGAGTCATTGCTTCTCTGATAGCAGATTGAGCAAATTCTTCTGATAAATTAAATTTTTCTTTTAGCAAAAAAGAGTGTTAACTATTGCCGCGTGATAAATATTCAACAAAACGCTTTTTAACCACAGACTGAACTTCCTCAGACTGAATAAATTCTTCGGATAAATTAAATTTTTCTTGAAATTCCAAAGCTTGCAAAAGACTACAAAACTTTAAATAATTTACAAATTCTTTTTTGTTTTTTTCTTGTGCAAGCATTTCATGATTTGGCAATAATTCTTGCGAATCTGTGAGGCTTGTTTTTTCTTGTTCTAATACAGATGTCCCCTCTTTACTTACATCTTTTTCATTTTCAACAATCAAAGGAGATTGTTGATACTCCATTTTTTCCATATTTTTATTAATTATTTTATAACAATACCTTAATTTTACACACCAGCCCCATAAAAAGTCAAAAAAATAGACAAAATAAAGCTTATAAAAAAGAGGGGTGATGTTTCACACCCCTCCGACTACGGAGTATAATATTTGTATTTTGAGACATCACAATCCTCAAAATCATCCCTCTGGAATTCATACCAAGGGACAGCATCAGCCGTAACCTTTTCCATAAGGTCCTCCTCATCCTCACCAGGGACTGGGACTGGAAAATCCTCTGGATCAAATTCAACTATAGAGGATAAGTCCTTTTTCTGACAATCTTCCGAACAAACATCATAAGTAGCTATATACTCATGAAACTTTTCGAAGAAAATCTCGTCAGAAAATTTGCTTTCATTTACGAAAGCAACGATGTCCTTTTTTTCAATTTCAGTGCAGTATTTCTCTTCGCCACACTTACATCGCCCTTTAGCCTTGGGCCAAAAAATAGAAGAATCATCTCGACCATCAATAACTACGCGGCCAAGAGAAAAATCAACATAAACCATTCTTTTTGAAAAATCCATACTTCCTCCATTCCGATTTTGCCCGTCGGATCAGCGGGATATTTTTATTTAAAAGTACTTATAAACGATACTAAATTGCCTTCATATCGCCTTTCTTATTATAGCATATTTTAAATAATTTGTCAATTTATGTGTACACACATTACCGCAAATCATTGACAAAAAGCCAATATATATGATAATCTCATATTGAATTGGTCATTGCCAATTCTTTATTAATTAAGTCCTCTTCTTGGATACCGGCTAACCTTTAACCGGCTTCTCGGATCAGGAACAAGAACCAACCATGTTGGACAAAAAACTAAAGGAAAAAATCATTAAAAAGTTTCAGACTCACACCTCTGACACCGGTTCACCGGAAGTGCAGATCGCTATTTTGACCGAAGAGGTCAAACAGCTCACCAAGCACTTGCAAGAGCATCGCAAGGATCATTCTTCCCGCCGCGGTCTTTTGAAGAAAGTCAGCGAGAGACGCCGCCTATTGAAGTACCTCCAGAAGGAGAACGAGGCTTCTTTCAAGAATCTTGCCGAGCAGTTGAAACTTAAAATCGCCAAAAAGATGGAAGAGGACAAGGCCAAGGAAGACGAATTGGCTAAAGTCGAAGAGGCTGAAATCGAAAACGAAATCGAGGGCGAAGAAATCGAAAACGAAAAAATATAAATATCGATATAGACCCCTTCATAGCAAGCGGGTCTATATTGTTTTAAAGACATGAAATACAAGGAGCAGAGAGTTGGAGTTTTGGTCGATGCGTCGAACATGTACCATTCGGCTCGGAACATCTATAATAGTAGAGTAAATTACAAAGAGATATTGAATAAGGTTGTCGCCGGAAGAGAGCTGATCAGGGCCATCGCCTACGTCGTCACCAGCGACTCGTCCGAAGAGACGCCGTTCTTCGAAGCTTTGAATCAATTAGGATTCGAAGTGAAGATGAAACAACTGCAAGTATTCGCCGGCGGACATAAAAAAGGCGACTGGGATGTCGGCATCACTATCGACGCCATTAAGCTGGCCCAAAAATTGGACGTCATAATATTGGTCACCGGAGATGGCGATTATCTGCCATTGGTGGAATATCTACAGAACAACAAAGGATGTCTCGTCGAAGTGGCGGCCTTCCGTCAATCCGCATCTTCACACTTGATAGAAGTTTCCGACGACTTCATCGACTTGAGCGAGAACAAAGGCTTTTTAATTAGATAGCCTTTGACTCTCAATTTTAAATTTTAGATTTATTTTAAAATTTAAAATTGAGAATTTAAAATTAATTAACAAGCTGATAAGCAAACAAGCAGTTCATAACAGGACTGAAGTTTGCTTGTCAGACAAAAAACAAAATGAGAGAACCAATCTTGGAAAAGAAGATCTCCGGGCAATGGCTCGGCAGAGAGCTTTCTTTCCGCACCGGTAAACTGGCCCAACAGGCCGGCTCTGCCGTCATCTGCCAATACGGCGAAACCGTCGTCTTGGCCACCGTCACTCAAGCCAAAGAGGAGAAGAGTGTCGACTTCTTCCCTTTGACCGTCGAATTCGAGGAGCGTTTATACGCCGCCGGCATCATCAAGGGATCTCGTTGGATCAAGCGCGAAGGCCGTCCGACCGATGATTCTATCTTGACCGGTCGCATGATCGACCGTACTATCCGTCCGCTTTTCTCCGGAGCTTCCCGTAAGGAAACTCAGGTCGTCGTTACGGTCTTGTCCGTCGACAACGAGAGCGGCTACGACGTCACAGCCCTCTTAGCCGCCTCGGCCGCCTTAGCCACTTCCGGTTTGGAATGGAACGGACCGGTCGGAGGAATCCGCGTCGGCATGATCGAAGACCAATTGGTCTATAATCCTTCTTTGGAACAAATGTTGACCTCCAAAATGGATTTGATCGTCGCCGGAACCGACAAGAAGACCATTATGATCGAAGCCGGTGCCAATGAAATTCCTGAAGACGTCTTCTATAACGCCATAACTTCCGGACAAAAGGAAATGGTTCCGGCCATTGAATTGATTAAACAATTCAAAGACTTGGTCGCCAAAGAGACGAAGGAAGAAAAACCAAAAATGCTCACCGCCGAACAGATCGCCAAAAAAGCGGACGAGCAAAAATTGATCGACTTGGCCGACAACTGGCTTAAAGAAAATATCCCTGGACTTCTTTTCGATAAAATTTATTACACCAAAGGCGAGCGCAAGGCCGCTGTCGGAGCCATAAAAGAGAAGCTCGACGAATTCTTGTTCGCTCAAGGATTAGAAGAGGACACGCGCAAAAAGATAATCGGTAAGACCGTCGAGGACGCTATCGACACCGAAGTCACTCGCGCCATCTTAGAAGAAGGTCGTCGCGTCGATGGTCGCGCTCTAGACGAGGTTCGTCCTCTTTGGTCCGAAGTCTCCTTACTGCCTCGCAACCACGGATCCGCTCTCTTTATGCGCGGCGAGACTCAAACCATGTCCATCGTCACATTGGGTGCTCCTGGATTAGAACAAAATTTCGAAGGCATAAAAGGCGTTTGGAAAAAAAGTTATTTGCATCATTATAATTTCCCTCCATACTCCGTCGGTGAGACCGGTCGCATGAGCGGCCCTGGCAGACGCGAGATCGGCCACGGCGCCTTGGCTGAAAAAGCCTTGTTGCCGGTCATCCCGACCAAGGAAGAATTCCCTTATACCATCCGCGTCGTTTCCGAGACGCTCGGTTCCAACGGTTCTTCTTCGATGGGTGCGACTTGCGGTTCGACTCTCTCTTTGATGGATGCCGGTGTTCCGATAAAGCGCCCTGTCGCAGGACTCGCCATCGGCCTCGCTTCCAATAAAGACATGAGCGCTTGGAAAGTTTTGACCGATATTCAGGATTTGGAAGACGGCGAAGGCGGTATGGATTTCAAAATCACCGGCACCGAAGTCGGTATCACCGCCATTCAATTGGACACTAAGACCGACGGTTTGACCGAAGAGATAATCAAAGAAGCTTTGGATCGCGGTCGCAAAGGAAGAATACAGATTCTGGACGTCATCAAAGAAGCCATCCCTGCCGTTCGTCCGGAATTATCCAAATACGCTCCGCGTGTCATTACCTTTAAAATAAATCCTGACAAGATTCGCGACGTCATCGGTTCCGGCGGAAAGGTCATCAACAAGATTATCGAAGAGACTGAAGTTTCTATCGACATCGAAGATGACGGTTCAGTATTCGTTTGCGGCGTCAACGCCGAGAACGTCGCTAAGGCCGTCAAAATAATCGAGAACATAACTCACGAATTCAAGGCTGGAGAAATATTCACCGGACCGGTCGCTCGCATCTTGGACTTTGGAGCCTTCATCGAGTTGACTCCGGGAAGCGATGGCATGGTCCATGTCTCCAAGATGGCCCCTTACCGCGTCGGACACCCAGCCGATCTTTTGGAGGTTGGCCAGATGGTCACCGTCAAAGTCGAGGAGATAGACGATCAAGGACGCATCAATCTAACCATGAAAGACATGCCGGAAAACGAGAAACTTTGGACTGAACGCAAAGGAGAACAGAAGCCTGGAGCTATGGGAGAGAGAAGAGACGGCGGCCGCCCTCAAGGCGGAGGATTCAGAAGAGACGATCGCCGCGGAGGAAGAAGATAAAAAAATATCCCTTAAAAATAAAAACACTCACCTTATACGGGTGAGTGTTTTGTTTTAATGAGCGGTGATTCCTGCCACGAAAGCCAAGCTGCCAAGAATAATAACAATAGCCAGCAAACAAATGCTCGCTATTTTTTCCGAAGCCTGTCTGCTTTGAAAAGAACGGCCTTGTTCGTCAGTGGCATACCGCGGATCGACCTCTTTAAAAGATGCCACCATAAAATCCCTCCTTATGGTTTGCGATTAATGTTCGGGTAAAAACTTTTATACCTAAATTTAACCAGCTTTATTTAAAAAAGTCAACAATAAACATTGATCAATTTTATCACCAAATAAAAAACGAGCGATTTTTCAACCGCTCGACGACTTTTTTAAGATGGTGCTATGAAAAATACTTCATCGCAATGCCGATAGCAATAATAATAACTGCCGGGATCCAAAAAGGAACGTTTATTGCACCATCCTTACGACGATTTCTACCCTGATTTTTGTTATTAACCATTTATACCTCCATTTTTAAAGTCAAAGGTCTATTTATGTATTTAAATTATAGCATAATACAACAAATAAGTCAATACTACACTACATTTATCTTATTACTAGGCTGTTGAAAAACTGTGAATTGTGTGCCATAATAAAGCTATAATTGGCTTGTTTTCAATAAAAATATTTTAGCTAATATTATATGGATTTTCAAAAATCATGGAAAGACCACCCGCAAACCGGTGGCTCTAAACCCTCTCAAGGAGGTCCTTCTTGGAAAAAAGGTAAATTTTCCATTAAAAAAATTATCTTCAATGCAACGACCTTAAAAATAATCGGGGTTCTTTTATTGTTATCCTTAATCGCCCTCTTCGCGATAGTGGCCTACATCTCCAAAGACCTGCCGAATCCTAACCAACTTCAAGAAAGAGAGATTGCCCAGAGCACTAAAATCTACGACAGGACAGGAGAACACATTCTTTACGACATCTATGGCGATCAACAAAGGACTCTGGTCGAATTAAAAGACATCCCTAATTATGTTAAATGGGCCACTATCGCCATCGAAGACAAAGACTTTTATAAACACAAAGGTATCAGTATTTGGGGTATTTTGCGTGGCGTCGTCTGGCAAGCCGTTCGCGGTCAACACATCCAAGGCGGTTCGACGCTCACCCAACAATTCGTAAAAAACGCCATCCTAACTTCCGAACGCAGTATAACCAGAAAAATAAAAGAATGGATACTCTCCTATAAATTGGAAAAAAAATTCTCCAAAGACGAAATACTGCAAATGTATCTCAACGAGATTCCTTATGGTTCCACCGCTTACGGCATAGAGGCCGCCTCGCAAAAATACTTCAATAAAAAAGCTAAAGACCTCACTCTGGCCCAGGCCGCTGTTCTAGCGGCAATCCCCCAAGCTCCAACATACTACTCTCCATACGGAAGTCATAAGGACGCCCTGGTGGGCCGCCAAAGAAAAGTCCTGCGCGTCATGACCGAACAAGGATATATAAGCGAAGAGGAAGCTGAGGCCGCTCGCAACGAAGAATTAATATTCGCCAAACAGGCGACAAACATCACAGCCCCGCACTTCGTTATGTACGTCAAAGAAATATTAACGGAAAAATACGGGGAAAAGATGGTCGAACAGGGTGGTTTAAAAATCTACACCACATTAGACTTATATAAACAGCAAAAAGCCGAGGACGCCATCAACCATTGGTGGGAAAAAAACCTCGACAAGAAAAGCACATCCACCACAACCTTCGGAGCGACCAATGCCGCACTCCTTTCATTGGACCCAAAAACCGGACAAGTTTTAGCGATGGTAGGATCTCGTGATTACTTCAATAACGACATAGACGGTCAATTCAACATCACCACCTCGCCACGTCAACCTGGTTCATCATTGAAACCGTTAGTATACGCTTCATTATTCACTAAGGGTTACACACCAAACACAATACTTTACGACGTAGTCACAAATTTCTCAGCAGACCCGAACAAGCCATACGAGCCTAAGAACTTCAATCTTAAGGAGTACGGCCCAATACAGATAAAGAAGGCTTTGGGGGGATCCTTGAACACCACAGCGGTCAAGGCGACCTATCTAGCCGGACTCGACTACGTCTTGGAGATAGCAAAAAAATTCGGCTATACGACACTAGAGGACAAAGAGAGATTCGGTATGTCCTTCGCTCTTGGTGGTGCCGAGGTTAAAATGACTGAACACGTCAACGCTTACGCCGTTTTCGCCAGAGAAGGCGAATATCATCCATTAGCGACAATACTTAAAGTTGAGGATCAAAATGGAAAGGTGCTGGAAGAGTGGAAAGAAGAGAAGCAACAAATCATGGAGCCAAATATCGCTCGCATGATTAACGACATAATGTCCGATAACTCCAATCGCGCCTATATGTTCGGCGAAATCAACAACCTAATGTTGCCTAATAGGCCGGTGGCCACTAAAACCGGAACCACCAACGACTATCACGATGCTTGGACGCTTGGTTATACCCCATCACTGGTTGCCGGAGTTTGGGTGGGAAATAGCGACAACAAAGCCATGAAGAAAGGCGCTTCAGCCGCCAACGCCGCCGGACCGATATGGAATGAATATATGAAGGCGGTGCTTGGTGACACCCCAGTCGAAACTTTCAAAAAACCAGACATCCCAAAAACCGGAAAGCCGATATTAGATGGCGAGTTGACCGGCGCACCGGTAAAAGTGGATTCATCGACCGGACTTTTAGCCACAGAATTCACACCTCCGGAATTAGTCGAAGAGAGAATGTATCAAGAGAACCATTGCATACTCTACTACATCGATAAAAACGACCCACTCGGACCAGCGCCGACGGATCCTAAAAAAGATCCTCAATTCGAAGAATGGGAAAAAAGAGTTCAAGAGTGGGCCATCAAACAAGTCGCCTCATCCAGCGCCACTTCGACTTTCATCTTCGCATCAGGAACGGCCCCGACGTCCTTCGATAATGTTCACACTAAAGAGAATAAGCCGAAGATACAGATAATAAAACCGGCAAACAAAGAAATATTAACCGAACCACTCTTAACGACTGATATATTAGCCGAAGCTCCAAGAGGAATATCTAAAGTCTATTATTATTTAAATGGCAATTTATTCACGGAAAAGGGCGGATTCTTCTTCAATCTCAACAATCAAAACATCGGCTTCTTAAACAATGGTTATCACAACCTAAAAGTAAAGGCCTGTGATGATGTGAATAATTGCAGTGAGGCTTCGGTAGAAATAAACTTAACATCAGGAGGAGCCGACAACACTGAAAAACAATTCAACACGACGATAACATGGCCATCTAGCGGTTTAGCCGTCTCTGATATCGACTTCCCGTTGAATATAAAACTAGAGACGACAAATCCTAATCAAGTAGCTAAAACAACCCTCTACTACAAATTAAACGACGGCACCGAAAAGATATTAAACAGCGTCAACCCGGCCGGAGAGGAAGATATGGCTATAACATGGAAAAACCCCAAAGAATACGGAACCTATAAAATATATGGTAAATCATATGGTTGGGGTGGGGAAATAAAAGAGACGAACGAGATAAATATTACCTACAACAAATAGAAGACAAATTTAAAACCACCTTTTATTGGGTGGTTTTAAATTTATTCCAACGCTTTATTGTTTTATCGGCATTATTATATAGATATATCCTTTTTCATTCAACGGTTTAATTAGGCATGGAGTATTTCCATCTATTAATTCTATTTTTATATTATCCTCATCGATATTATTCAAACCATCTAAAAGGTATTGATAATTGACTATCGTACTATTATCGACGCCTTGGCACTCCGCCTCCAATTGGGTGATATTCTCTCCGGTGTTCCCGGATGCCGAGGATATTATTATCTGATTTTTGCCTTCAGGGAAATCCAAATTAACATCATTTATCCCGGTCTTCGAGAAAAGAGCAGACGTCTTTATCGCTCGAACCAACTCAGTTCTACTCACAATAGCCGTTGTCTTTCCACTACTAGGAATAATCTGTTTGTAATCCGGATATTGCCCCTCGATCAATCTGGAAATTAATTCCGTTCCATTGATTATAAATAATATCTGATTATCACTAATGTAAAACTCTACCTCACCGCCATCACCAACCGCCTGCTCCACACCGGAAAGCATCCTTAAAAGCTCCTGAATAGTCTTTGATGGCACGATAACCTTCTTTTCGACTAAACCCTCATCATTACCAACAACCTTCATCTCAAGCTCTTTTTCAGCCAATCTATAACTATCGGTAGCGGCCAATGTCAACTTACTATTTTCTATTATGAATAAAACACCGGAAAGTTCCATTCTCGATTCTGAATTGGCGACCGCGAAAGCCACTTTGGATAAAGATTTTTTAAATTCTTTTAAAGAGACTTTATTGACGCCATTTCTTTCTATCTCAGGGATTAACGGGAAATCCTCAACACCGTCCGTTTTAATTTTCGTCTTATAGTTCTCGCAAGAGATATTCAGGAAACCATCCTCTATCGATAAATCTATTTTTTTATTCGGTAGGAGATTTATATAATCGGAAAATATTTTTGAATCTACCGTAAAAGCTCCTTCGCTATCAACCTTGCCTCTTAGTATATTCGTTATTCCTATTTCTAGGTTTGTGGTCACTAGTTTAACCCCGTCTTTTTTTACATCGATCATTATATTATTCAATATCGGGAGGTTGACATTCTTTCCTGCTAAATGACTTACCATAAAGAGTCCTTGTTTTAAATTCTCCTTTAGGATGGATAGATTCATATTATATTAATAATTAGATATAAATATATAATAGTAATAATAAGGGATGTGTATAAGTGGGGATTTTTTTTATTTCTTTTTAATCTTAGCCAGTGGCACTTGTTTTTGGGTTGTTGATTTCTTATTGCTTTTTAGTTGAATAAATTTAACCTAAAGTTGATAAGTCGCAATTGGGGGTGGTTATACAGAGGTTGTTAAAAAATATTCACAAGTCGGTCAACAGCTATAAAGGTGGTTTTGAACAACTTATTAACAGGCGTTATATGGAACCGCTATATAGAATTTGTTTTATAGATTCTATTTCCTGTATGACTTTCTCGTTTTCTTTATTCTCAACCTCCTCTAGTATTTTATTGAAGGCGTGCATGGCGGTCGTATGGTCGCGCCCTCCTAATTCTTGTCCGATTGTTGGATAAGAGGAGTTGATTTCCTTTCTCATCATGAATATGGAAATTTGGCGTGGCCAAACTAATTCTTTTTTCCTTCCTTTTCCGATTAGATCTTTATAATCCACGGTGTAAAATTTGCAGACAGCATCTAATATGTCGCGCGGACCAATGGATTTCGTTTGGGCGCTGATTAGTAAATCGTTTAGAATGCTTTTTACGGTTTTGGTGGTTGGGGTAGTGTTATTGAATTCGTGATAGGCGACTATCTTATTTAAAGCACCCTCTAATTCTCTTATGTTGTTTTTGATGTTGTCGGCGATATAATGGAGGATGTCGTTCTCTAGGAAATAATTCTTCTCACGGATCTTTCTTTCTAATATGGCCACCTTCGTCTCCACGTCCGGTTGTGATACGTCGGCGACCATGCCGGACTCGAAGCGCGAAGCCAATCTAGCCTCTAAAGCAGGTATTAATTTTGGAGGTTTATCGGAAGTGAGAATTATTTGGCGATCGGATTGTTGTAGTTCGTTGAAGGTGTGGAAGAATTCTTGTTGAGTTCCGTCTTTACCGCCCATAAACTGTACATCGTCTATAAGGAGAAGGTCTAAGCGGCGATATTTGTCTTTGAAGTCGTTTATTTTTCCACTCCTGACGGCGTTCACGTAATCATTGGTGAAGTTTTCACTGGTCGTGTAGAGTATTTTACTAGTCCTTTTAGATAATTCGTTTCCAACAGCTTGTAATAAATGAGTCTTACCGAGGCCTACACCTCCATATATGAATAATGGATTATATACACGGCCAGGGTTGGCGGCTACAGCCTGACAAGCCGCATGAGCGAGTTCGTTACCCTTACCGACGACGAAAGTCTCGAAGGTGTATTTCGGATTCAAGCCGAAGCGATTTATCGATGAGACGATTCCTAAAGATTCCTCCTCTTCTTTCTTTTTTCCGCCAAGACGAATTTTTTCGAGCAAGCTCGGTCCGGTGGTTTGTTTTTTAGTCTCTACTTTATAGATTATCTCTTTAACCTTTTCGTTTATGACGTGCTCAATAGAAGAACAGATCTCCTTGTGATATTTGGTTTCAAGCCAAGACTTTGTGAAGGCGTTCGGAACGCAAATAATGGCCTTACCGCTTTCCAGCGACGAAATGAAAGTGTTTTTGAACCAAGTGGTGAAATTAGCTTTAGAGAGGTTTAATTCGATCTCGCCAAGGGCTGCCTGCCAAATTTGCTCGTTGTTCATAATAGGAGATTTATTTAAAAAGTGTTGGTTTTATAATAAAACTAATTGAATTTAAAATCAAAAAAACTTAAAGATAGGCAATAATTAAGTATAACAAGGTCATCTTGTTTGTGAAAGGAGTAAGCTGTTCATAAACTGTTGATAAATAGCCTATAAAATAATTATTTTGGTTGTTTAAGGCAAATATTTTTTTGATATTGACTAATTTTAAAGCTTTTGATATTCTTCTTTTTAGCGAGCTATAAAGCGGTTTTATATAACCGTTTTTATATACAATTTGG
>CAYNAR010000010.1:0-29174 GCA_964395625.1 uncultured Gammaproteobacteria bacterium
GGGCTGACGCCCAACGAGGCGTTGGCCAGAGTGCAAAATGTGTGTTCCTAAAACATCCGGCTGAATCGTGGGGTTCTGTTCCTGTATCCATTGCATCGCTGCCTGTGAACCGTTTTTGCCGTAACGACCTTCAACCGCGACCTTTAAATTTCGCGGTATAATAGCATTATTAACTATTTCCCCCTTTTTTTAAAATAAAAAACCCCGCTATTTTATTAGCGGGCAGAGTATCGTTTTTAACCTTTTAAGGCTTTTTCCAACATTTCTTTTTGCTGGTAAGCCATCTTTTGTTTAAGAACTTTTTTTATCGGTCTGAATTGGACTTGCGTTAATTCTACGGAATCTTGAATTGTCATCATCTTTATGTCGTCCAGCTCAATGCAGAAAGCCTGAGATGATCCTCCTTTGTCTCCAGCTAAAGATTTGTCGACAGCACTGAAAAGTCCCAAGAATTTCATATCGAATATTTTGTTGTTAATCATGACATGAGAAGGCTCTAGGTGTCTGGCTAGTATTTTGACGTCTATGCCTGTTTTGATGAGTAGTGCGCGAATTGCCGCATCCATCGGATTTTCGTAGTCGGCAATAGCGTCGCCAGGTAATCCTATGTGTTGATAAAAGCGTTTGTTGGGGTTACTGCGAATACCACAAAGAACATATGGTTCCTCGTTTTTCCTTCGCAGAATAACTATCATATCGACCGTCTGTCTTCCCGATACGAATCCAATAGCTTTATTTTCCATAGCCTCACGAATACCATTAAATCCTCCGGAATGACTCATTAAGGCTATAGTGCCGGGTGCGGCTATTTTATTGAACAAGCTGTAGTTTCCGTTGGCGATGGCGTTGCGCAGGTCAGATGCGTGGAATGGGAAGTTTAGGTGCGTTGGCATATCTTTTTCCGGGTTGATAAGTTTGAACATTAAATCAATGCCTTTTTTTCTAAATTCCTTTAGAATGTCTTCTTCATTTCCCGTGGCGAAAGCCGTTACATCTCGAATTGAGGGAATGCTAATAATATTTTCGAACCAGCCTTCGAATTCGTCGAAATCCGGAAGGTGAAAAAAAGACACTCGAGATTGGTCGACTCCTTCGGCGATTAGTGAGTTGAGTATCATTTTTTCGCGCATGAAGGCGAGTAGTGGATGTCGGTTTTCTCCTACTGTGTAGCAACTGCCAATGCCTATTATTAAACGATCATAGATAGATAGTAGCCATTTGAAATAGTTTATGTGTCCTCGTTGTGGCGGGGTGTATCTTCCGACGGTGTAAACTACCTTTTTGCTCATAAGAACTCCTTTTCGTGTATGATTTATTTTAAAGGTCAAAATTAGTGAGGCTACATTATCATATTTTTTATTTTTTGTCAATGTAAGCGACCAAACTTAAAACCCTCTTTTTAGGGAGGGTTTTAATATTTTTACCAGCAATTGTAGCAAGAAGCCATTACTTTATCTATCAAATCCTTGAGAGGTATCGAGGCGACGTTTAATGTCGTGTCTCCGCCACCGTAGTAGACGAATATCGTTTCATCGTGTAGTACCACTCCGCAAGAGAAAACGACGTTCGGCACTTGTCCGTTAGCCTCGTAGGCCTGTGTAGGTTCTAGTATCGGGTCTTCGGTACGAGCCAGTATCTCTTCCGGATTCTCCGAGTCCAAGAGCATCGCTCCTAGGCGGTAGTGTCCATCTTCGTCGGATATGCCGTGGTAGAGTAGTAACCAGCCATACTTGGTCTTCATTGGCGGACCGGCGATGCCGATTTTTCTACTATCCCATTTTCCTGGTCGAGGCTGGGCCCAACCGTTCTCTTCGCCTAGTTCGGCGCGGTCGAGAGTATCCAAATCGTCGTGCCAATGGAAATCGATGCCATTATTTAGGCGATGAAGTATGGCGTATTGTCCGTTGATTTTCTCTGGGAAGACGCAGGCGTTTTTGTTGGCTAGATGCTCTGGGGATATTAGTTTCGGTTTCGCCCAGTTCCAGCGCTGACTGATGAAGTCGGTGCGATCGATCCAGGTTATCGCCACACTCGGCAGTTTGACTCCGTCGAATGCTGTGTAGAACATGTATATTTTGTTGCCGACCCTGATCAGGCGAGGGTCTTCGCATCCGGAGTTTCCGTTGGGGTAATGCATCATCTCGAAGTCTTCGCGCGGCACATATACCGGATGGTCGAGTCTTACATCTATATTGTATCCGTCGCGGGAGGAGGCATAGCCTAGTACAGAAGTATTGTCTTCTCCTTGAGCGCGGTAGAGGATGTGGAATCTTCCTTCTTCGTGTATCGCTCCGGCGTTATATGTGGCCTTTGATTCCCAGGCATTCTTGGGGTTGGGGGCGATAATCGGGTTATTCTCGTAGCGTTTTAGGGAGAATTTAGTTTCCGGCGTCGATAGTATGTCCTCTATAACGTCTTTTAGATGGTATTTCGCGCCACAACATACTGTATCGGCTCCGCCGTAGAAAATGTTTAAGGCATCTCCTTCTATGAAAGCTCCTGAAGGGAAAACGATGTTTGGAACTTTTCCGTACACTTCAAATGGTTCTTCCGGAACAAGTAATGCCGATTTGCTAGTGCCTAAGACTTTTTGCGGATTTTTTGCATCCAGTAAGGCTGCGCGGATTTCGAATTCGGCGTGCCCTTTGAAATAATTACGGATATAGGAGTAGACCAGGAGCCAGCCTTCCGGTACGCGTATAGGTGCCGCACCGAGTTCTATGTGGTCTTCGGCTTTTTTTGGTATCACTAAGGCATGTTCGTCTAAGTTCTTATACCAGTCGTTCCAGTATCTTTTGGACCAGATATCTTTCTCTTCTTTGAAGAAGGCTACCGATATTTTGGCCGGCGGGCGATCAGTGTTGGCTGTCAGTACGGCGGCGTATTTGCCATTGATTTTCTCTGGGAAGAGGGCCATGGCTTTAGAGTTGAAAGTGGTCACTTGGTATTTTTCCACGGTTTTAAAATCGGTCGTGACGCCCACGCCGACCTTTATTCCATCAGCTTGAAAAGGGTACATCGAGAGAGCTGTATAGAAGATGTAATATTTTCCATCCATTTTAGTGACACGAGGATCTTCACAGCCGTATTTATCCCATTCCTGGTCAGGTTTAATCAGTTGTTTCCTTTTGCCGAAGAAATAGGGAGGTTTGGATGAAGTGCTTAAAGCGTATCCGATAGAGGAGACGCTCATATCGACGCCATGGTTCGATCTGACCGAAGATTGCGCTCTATAGAGGAGGTGGGTCTTAGAGCCGTCTTTGGCTGGACAGCCATTGAAGACTTCTTGAGATTCCCAGGAATGGTGTTTGAGAGGCAATAATATCGGGTTGCATTCGAATCTTTGTGCTATGGGCATAATTGTTTTTTATCCAACGCCCCGCCTCTTGTTTATGGGGGCGGGGCGGAAAAATTATTACTCTATGATTTTTACATTCTGCAATTTCGGTGTTTCGTCGGCCGTTAGCTTGCTGATGAAATCATCCAAGTCGGCCGTGGCTACGCAGGAGTATTTGTCGCTTCCTCCGTAATAGACGAATAGTTTGTCATCCTTTATCACCGATCCTCCGGCAAAGACGACGCCGAATTTGTGTCCATGATTCTCGTAAGACTCTTCCGGTTCGAGTATCGGCTGTCGGCAACGGTAAAGGATTTTGGAGGGATCTTTGGCATCCAGTATCATCGCTCCAATCTTGTATTTACCAGCATCGCGTTTGTCTACGCCGTTGTATATGAGCAACCATCCTTCTTTTATCTTTAATGGTGATCCGCCGATACCGATCTTTTTGCTGTCCCACATTCCCGGTCTAATCGGTATTATATTCTGACCTTTTAGGAAAGTTTTGCCATCGAAGTTCAAGCTGTCGACGTAGTCGAAGACGATGTTCGGCCAGAGACGATGGAAGACGACGTATTTGCCGTTAATCTTTTCCGGTAAGATGGCCGGATTCTTATCTCCGGCCGTTTTGGCGCCCGGACGATCCAAGACGCTTTGTTTAACAGCTTCAGGGTTTTTAGTTTTAATGTCGGCATTTGTTATTAGTACAGGCTTTGACCAAGTGGACCATTTTTTAGCTAGGAAATTCTTGATGGAAATCGATGATATCGCGATATTCGGTTCGGCCCAGCCATTAAAGGCGACATAGGTGATATAGATGCGGTCTCCTATCTTGACGATTTTAGGGTCTTCACACCCGCCCCAGCCGCCGCCGGATCCGAATACTGGAACTTCATTTTCATTAAAAGTCAGATTTCCTCCTTCGAAGTGTTCGCGTGGTACATAGATAGGGGAATTCTCTTGCTCGTCTATCGTCAATCCGTCGCGAGAGGTGGCTAGGCCGACAACCGAAATGTTGTCGTGTCCGATGGCGCGATATAGGATATAGACCTTGTCTTCATGGACAAATGTCGTTGGATTAAAGACTCCGAAAGAATCCCAGCGATTCTCCGGACGAGGTCCGAGTATCGGGTTCTTTTCGTATTTTTTAATGCGCAATCTGTCTTTAGCCGGGATTTTGTCGGCCCACCATCCGAATGGCGGGAGGGAGACGGAGATTAAATTACCATCCTCGGCCTCGTAGTAGAAGATTAGGCTTTTCTGAATTTCTATTATCGACAATGGAGATATTTTTTGCCCTTTTTCCGGCGCATAGGCCGGCTGTTCCGACCTCCAAATTAGCTCTTCCGGGTTATCCTTATTGATTACCGCTATGCCGATGGAGAAATTTTTCTTTTTGTCGTAGGCGTAATAGAGGAGCACTATTCCTTCGTCCTTGACGAAGGCGGCCGCCGGTTCGATTGATTCGCTGTCGAATTTGCCGACTCTTGTCTTGAAGAGGTCGCCCTTCTCCGTGCGCCATTCTTTTAAGTCTATCGAGTAGGAAATTTTGACGCTCTTGCCTCCGCTGTACATGACGCGATCTTCGTCGTAGAAGTAGTCCGGAACGACGGTGCCGGTGCTTTTAAGATCGGTTAATTGACCGATCGGCTCCCATTTATTGAGAGTGGTGGAAGTGGCCCCGTATATCTTTTTCCCTTTTTCGTAGTTCAGGAAAAAATGTCTCCCGACTTTCGATGCCTTGAAGCCCGAGCATTTTTCCAAAGTTTCTTTTTCGAAGCTCGGTTTTTTGCTGTTCGGTTTGAAGAGCGAGCCGTCTTCGCTTTCAGCAAGTTTGAATTCGTTCTTCAATCCTTTGTTCAAGGAATAAAAGAATAATATTTTTTTGCCTTCGGAAAGCAAAAAAAGATTCTTAATCCTCCTTTGGAGCATATTTTTTTGTTTTTTTAAAAAAATTATTTGATACTTTATTATAGCATGATTACGCAAGAGCTGAAAAGGGGAAAATGGTTTTTTGAAGTATATTTTTTTTAGCTTAGATTAAGAAATAAAATAAGTAATCCACTTTTTATTTTTTTTAATATTAAATAAAAAAGTTTTTTTCTTGAAAATTAGCAGTTTGACAATTGCTTTCCAGTAGCGGACAATAGGCATAGAATGTTTTTATAAGAAGTGAAATGATTAAAGAATTAAAAGATGAATATAAAAAATTGGCCGATGTGGCACAGGCTAGAGTCCTCTCTGGTTTTTTTAAGTCTGGAAAGGGTCAGTACGGCGAGGGCGACATTTTTTTAGGCATCAAGGTGCCGGTTCAGCGAAATGCGATTAAAAAGTATTTTTCCATGTCTATCGCGGAGATAGAGGAACTGTTATTGAGCCCAATCCATGAGCATCGTTTAAGCGCTTTATTTATTCTGGTTCATCAATTCGAGAAGGGCGATGTTTCGGTAAAAAGTGTCATATATGAGCTTTATTTAAGAATGGCCGCCTCCGGCAGAATTAATAATTGGGATTTAGTCGACCTTTCCGCTCCCAATATAGTCGGCAAATATCTTCTCGACAGGGATCGTTCCATACTTCGTAAGATGATCGAGTCGAAGAATCTGTGGGAGAGGCGCGTGGCCGTTTTGGCGACTTTTACCTTTATCAGAAATAATGATTTCAAGGATATACTAATTCTGTCGGAGAGATTGTTGTTGGACAAAGAAGATTTGATGCATAAGGCTGTCGGGTGGATGTTGCGCGAAGTCGGAAAAAGGGACGAGGTCGTATTGCGAAAGTTTTTGGATAAGCATGTTCTGTCGATGCCTAGGACGACGCTTCGTTATGCCATCGAGAAATTTTCAGAAGAAGATAGGAAAAAATATTTAAATAAGAAATAATATGTTTAGGCCGGAAAGTTCGACATCCAATAATCCGATTTACTTTCTTGGCAGTTACCTTGGGGTGGCCGTCGGATTATTCTTGTATTTGAGAGGTTGGCATCCTTTTTGGTGGGTACCGCCACTTTTTGGCTTCGATTTCGGAAATTTGTTGATTCTGGATATGTTGGGAGCCGGTTTTGTCGGTTATATAATCCATGTCGTTTATCGCGTGTGTCGCGGAAGCGAGGAGGCTGTCCGCGAGGAAAAGGTAAAGGCCAGAGTTTTAAAAAAGTAGGACTCATTTAAGGATAGTATTTATGCCCCGAAACGATAAAGAAGAAAAACAAGAAAAGACATACGGTTATATTCCTTTGGCGGCTAGAATGCGCCCTAGGGACCTTTCGGGTTTTGTCGGACAGGAGAAGATAATCAAGTCCGGTAGTTTTTTGTATAAAGCGATTCAGAGCGATGAAGTCCCGTCTTTGATTTTTTGGGGTCCGCCAGGCAGTGGCAAGACGACTTTGGCTTCGATTATCGCTCGCGTCACGGCCGCGGAATTCGTCGAGCTTTCGGCGGTCGATTCCGGAAAATCCGACTTGCGGGAGATTCTGGGCAGGGCCGAGCAGAATCGACGCCTTGGAAAGAAGACCATTTTATTTTTGGACGAGATACATCGCTGGAACAAAGCGCAACAAGATGCTCTACTTCCTCATGTCGAGAAGGGGATAATCATTTTGATCGGCGCAACCACGGAGAATCCCAGCTTCGCCGTAAACTCGGCCCTTCTGTCGCGAACCAAGGTCATCGTCTTAGATCGTCTGACTAAGGAGAATTTGATGTCGATCATCGGTGCCGGAGCGAAAGAGCTGAAAGCGAAGATTAGCGACGACACGATAGGATTGATAGCTCATCTTTCCAATGGCGATGCGCGCGGAGCTTTGAATCTTTTGGAGGCTTGCGCCAAACAAGCCAAGACTATAAGCGATAAGCTGGTCAAGGAGATAGTGGCTAATCCTAACTTACTATATGATAAGACGGGCGAGGAGCATTATAATATCATTTCGGCTTTGCACAAATCCATGCGCGGTGGAGACGCTGATGCGGCCTTGTATTGGCTTGCGAGAATGATTTCTGCCGGCGAGGACCCAATGTATATAGTCCGTCGCTTGGTGCGTTTTGCCTCCGAGGATGTCGGCTTGGCCAATAACAGCGCCTTGATGTTGGCCACTAGTGTTTGGGACGCTTGTAAGAATTTGGGATTGCCAGAATGCAAGGTCCACTTAGCGCAGTTAGTTGTTTATCTGGCCAAGTCACCGAAGAGTGTCGACGCCTATCTCGCCTACGGTCTTGCCGAAAAGGATGCTATGGAACTAGGCAATTTACCGGTACCCTTCCATATTCGCAATGCTCCGACGAAACTGATGAAGGATTTGGGCTATGGCAAAAATTATAAGTACACCCCTTTAGAGGACTCTTCCGAACAGAAATATTTACCGAAAGAATTGGATGGAAGAAAATATCTGCATCCGAAGAAATAAAAAAACAGGCGCTTTGTTGGCACCTGTTTGCTCGTTTAAGAATGGTTGCAAAGGCTGGCTAATTCGAAACGGTCATGTTTTCTTGTATCCAAGAATAGCGATTCTTCATCCAGTTGTTGGTCTTCTTTTGAAAAAATCATCATATTCTCGATATCAAAATCCTGCGGTTCTTTGTCGTTGATTTGAATTCCTACGGATTTTATAAAATCCGTTCCGATTTTTTCTCCTTCCAAGATTATTTTTTCCTCCGAAGCTAAGACCGAAAAATCTATATCGATAAACTTGACCGAAATCGTTTGCCTGGAAAAAAGTGTAAACGATATTACTGTGTCGGATTGCACAGAACTCATTAACATGAGTTCGATTAACATCTTTTGAGACTGGGTTGGAGCTTTTCCCATTATAACTAACCTTTCGTTGTTTGTGAAAAAGAGCTTTTTGAAACGTTTTCTATCATAAATCTTTTTGGCGTATTTGTCAACCTTCGAGTGTTTATCGAAAAAAAGATAGCCGTATCACGTGGATACGGCTATTGATTTTATTCCTTTAATTTTTTTTCTTTGGAAAGCTCTTCTTCCCAAAGTTTTTTTTCTTCCGGGTCATGGACTCCGGAAAGATTAATTAGCTCATTCGGGTCAAGAAGCCCTGTCCCATTAAGTCTATTATTTTCCATTACTACCTCCTTTTTGGGTTTGATTATTTGCCCGGCAAAGAAAAGCCGTCCTCTTTTTTTGGAGCCTCTCACTTTAAAATTCACAACTTCCCTTTCTATTGGTAAAAGAACATTGAATTATATAATTTTTTTTATTTTTTGTCAATATTAGCCCTATTCGTTGCGCAAGGCGGAAATCGGATCCATCTTGGCGGCTTTTTTGGCTGGTAATAGTCCAAAAAGAACACCGAAAAGCATGGAGAATATAATAGCTGTCAGATATGCCCTGACAGGCATGATAAAAATCCAGTCCAGTCCAAGACCCTTCGCTATGACAGCTATCAAGAAAGAGATTCCTGTTCCAAGTGAGATGCCGATAATGGCCGCAAAGAGCGTGACGAATACCGACTCTAGGAGGAATTGACCGAGGATGTCGTGAATTTTTGCGCCAACCGCTTTGCGCAGACCGATCTCGCGCGTACGTTCCGAGACGATGACGTACATTATGTTCATTATTCCGACCCCCCCGACCAGAAGCGAGATGGCTACTATACCAAGGAGCAGATATGTCGTGGCCGCCGAGACCGTGTCTAGTATCGACAGCATCTCTTCCATTGTCATGATTCTGAAGTCGTCTTTGTTGAGGAGTATCTCTCCGGTGGCTTGATCGATATCCGGGGTGATGTCGTGATTACTTCGCAATATCTCGCGCATTTGTTCGGCCGTATCTTCCTGCAGAGAATTGTCTTTAACTGTCGTTTCGGCATAGAGCAGATAGTCTATTCCTAGGACTTTTTTTTGGGCTGTTCGCACAGGGATATAGACGTAGGTGTCATAATCCATGCCCATGCCGCCGCCCCTTTTTTTAAGGGTGCCGATGATTTCGAATTTGTTCTTTCCTATCTTTATCTCTTTGCCGATAGGGTCCTCTTCGCCAAAGAAGTCCTTCTTTATCTTTTCGCCGATAATAGCCGTCTTGGCTAAAGATTTATCTTCTCCGTCGGTAAAGAATCTGCCTTGTTCTATTTCGCTTTTATCTATCTCTATATAGGATGGACTGACGCCCATCAAAGTTATTTTTTTTCTGAGCGGTCCGTATGTCGCGAGGTCTTGCCCCATCACCGCTCCATATGCATCGGAGACGTTCGGTAGTTTTTTGATGTCCTCCATGTCGTCTATGGTGAGGGTGGTCACCTGCTTTCCCATTGCGATGGACATCGCCCCTTCGTGGTCGGCATTGCCTCGCGACTTATTGGTCGGGGCTTTTATTTCTGTGTGGATGATGTTGGTTCCGAAAGATTCAACTTGTGAATTAAGGAGATGTTTTATTCCTTCGCCGGCCGAAAAAACGATCATGATCGCCGTGATGCCTATGACCATGCCTAAAGCCGTGAGTGCGGTCCTCACTTTATTGCTCATCATCGAGCGAATGGCTGTTTTGGAAATCGAATATATGTTCATTTCGTATTATTCGTATCTGAGCGCTTGCACCGGATCCATCTTCGCCGCTTTTCGTGCCGGATAGAGTCCGAATATCAAACCGATGGAGGCCGACACCAACAAGGCTAGTGCCACCGACGAGAAAGAGACGACAAAGTCCCACGAATACCCTAAATTATTGATGACGACGGCGGTCAAATAAGAGATGATGAAACCTAGAATCGTTCCAAGAGATCCGCCGAGTAGAGTGATGATTATCGATTCTATCAAGAATTGCAGGGTTATTCTGGTGTTGTTGGCTCCAACGGCTTTGCGCAGACCGATTTCGCGAGTGCGTTCGTTGACTCTGACGAGCATTATATTCATGATGCCGATGCCTCCGACGACCAGGGAGACGGCGGCCATGGCCGAGAGAAAGAATTTCAAAGCGTTCGTGAAAGTTTCGATTAGCTCTAAAGCTTCCGCACTGCTACGTACGTCAAAATCGTCGCTATCTCCGCTTTGGTCGGTGATATCATGTCTGGATCTTAAAAGGTATTTGACCGCATCCGTCGTTTCGTCTATACCGTTTTCGTCGCTTACGGCTATTCTGATGAGATTGACATAAGAGAGACCGAGTACTGTTTTTCTTAAAACTTCGTTCGGGACGATTATCATGTCGTCGTAGTTGACAAACGCCACGGTGCCACGTTTTTCCATGACGCCAATCACTTCAAAGATGTTCTTTTTGATTTTAATTTTTTTCCCAATCGGGTCTTCGTCGCCGAATAGCTCTTCTTTAACGGTATATCCCAAGACGGCTACCTTGGAGTCGTTCTCGTTTTCAGAAAAGAAACGTCCCGATTCTACCTCACCGCCTTCTACGGCGAAGTAATCGCCACCGACTCCGCGCACCGTCGTTATGTAGGAATTATTCTGATAGACTACGTTCTCGGTCGAATTGTTGTAGGCGACTACGCCGGCGATGTTCGGGACCTGCCCGGATTCTTTTATGGCTATCGCGTCTTCGTATTTCAAAGTGGTTATAACTATACCCATAGCCGAAGCCGGCGGGCCGTTGGAGTCGGCCTTACCAGGTAAGATGCCTATCTTATTAGTCCCCATGCTCTTCACTTGATTGAGTATCAATCCTTGCGCCCCGGCACCGAGCGCCATGATTATGACGACCGCGGCCACACCGATGATGATACCGAGCATAGTCAAAAAACTCCGCATCTTGTTGGTGAGAAGAGCGGTCAAAGAGGCCTTGATGGATTGTCGCAAGAAGCCGATTATAGCGAGCACAAGTTTTTTTTGAATGGTAAATTCCGCCTAAATTATTTTAGCAATCCATCCTTGGCTCGGCGGCGGTGAGCGACTATGGAGTCGTCGACGATCTCGCCGTCTTTGATGCGGATGATGCGGTTGGCGTATTCGGCGGTATGGGTTTCGTGAGTGACCAATATGATGGTGTTGCCTTTTTCGTTCAAGTCCTCGAGTATCTCCATGATCTGTATACCAGATTTGGAGTCCAGATTGCCGGTAGGTTCGTCGGCGAAGATGACAGAGGGATTGTTGATGAGGGCGCGGGCGATGGCTACGCGTTGTTGTTCTCCGCCGGATATCTGATTGGTGTAATAGTTCAGTCGATGGCCGAGTCCGACCGACTCCAAGACTCTTTTCGCTTGTTTGTCGTGGTCGATTTTTTTATTGGAGTAGAGCAGAGGAAGCTTTACGTTGTCTATTACCGTGGTGCGTTGTAAAAGATTGAAAGATTGGAATATGAAACCAATCTTGTCGTTACGCAAAGATGCCAACTCGTCGTCACTTAAATGGTCGACTAGATGACCATCGAATTTATAGGTTCCGCCACTGTGTCTCTCTAGCATTCCCAGAATGTGCATCAGGGTTGATTTACCGGAGCCGGACGGTCCCATTATGGAGACGAACTCTCCCTTTTTTATGGTAAAGGATATTCCTTTGAGCACTTGAGTCTTGACGTCTCCGTTCTCGTATTCCTTGGTTAAGTTTTTTACTTCTATGAGCATATTATCATTATACAGTTTTTTGCGGAAAAATAAAAAAGAGTCTTTATAGACTCTTTGATTCTGATTTTGGTCTCAAGGAGAGATGTGCTTTTTCTCCAAGAACCTTTCCGATTATTAACCCGATAACCATTCCAATGAACATAGAGCCGAGCCATATAAATTCATTTTCAGTTAATATGGCTGCGACCAGGCTACATGCTGTGCCGATGGATATGCATGGAAATATCGTTAAAACTATAACGAACAATGAAGGATCTTCGGACTTTTCAAACAACTCGATTTTTCCTGCGGTTTTATTCAAAACAACCTCCTTTTTGTTTATTTTATTATTGTATATAATAAAGGTGTGAGTTTGTCAACCATTACTATTTTTATTTAAAGACGTTTATTAGAGTGAAAGACAACATATATATGGAAAACGAAATGGAATTAGTGTCGGCCGCCAAGGCTGGCAATAGCGAGGCTTTCGGCCTTCTCTATGAGGCCAATATAAAGCGCATCTATGATTTTATCTTTTTTCGCACCATGAACAAGGAGGTGGCGGAAGATTTGGTGTCGGAAATTTTCATCAAGGCTTTGCGCGCTTTGCCGTCTTTCAAGATCGACGGCGGATCGTTTTCGGCCTGGGTCTACCGCATCGCTCGTCATAGTTTGATAGATTATTATCGAAAGAAGAAGACTTCCGCCTTGGAGGATTTCGATCTGAGCGATGAAGGGTCGTGGAGCGAAGAGGCTGAAAAGAAAGTAATGTTCGGAAAGGCCAGAGAGCTTCTTTTGAAGTTGGAACCGGAGAGAAGGGAAATTGTCATTATGAGGATATGGGACGAATTATCCTATGCCGAGATCTCGGCCATCACCGGCAAGAGCGAGGCGGCCGCTAAGATGATTTTTAAGAGGGCTATCGAGACATTGCGTCGCTTGTCGCCGGAAGGGTTGCTTTTGTTATTGCTCTTGATTAGTAAGTTGAAGATATAAAATATAAAAATATGAAAAAAAATGAAAAGTTGATCGGCGAGATAGTCGCCGACATCATTAAAGCGGATCCGTCTTTGGCGGGAAAAGAAAAAGAACTCTCCCTTCTTGCGGAGAAATTGCTTATGTCCAAACCAGAGCCGAAAATCGATGAAAGTTTTTCGATGGAGCTTAGGGATAAAGTTTTAGACCTTTTCGTTAAAAAACAGAAAAAGACCTCTAGTCCGAGCGCCTATGGACGCTGGAGTTGGGTTTCTTTTTCTTGCGGTTTGGCCATTATAACTTTAGTATTGCCTTTCACGATGACCGTGTATCCGTCTGTCTGGCCTTCTTCGCAAAAGACCGGATTCGTGCATAAAGCTTCGGCTCAGATGATAGTTCAAGTCGCCGATAACGCTTTTGGTAGTATTGGACAAAATGGAAACTCCGGATTGGAATCGGCCAAGACCGTCTCTTCGGCTAATAGAGCGTACGGAATGGGTGATGGGGTCGCTTCCGGAGTTGGTGCCGGCAAAATGGTCCCGCCTGCGGAGGCTGACGCTTCTGTTGTCGGTTTTATCCAGCAGGATACTGTCAAATATACTTATGCCGGTGGGGATTTCGACCCTTCTTCCGTGGATACCCCGGTCTATAAAAGAGCTTTGTCGCGTGTCGACCTCTCCTCGGTGGCAGGAGTTATTAAACAGATGGATTTCGGCTCCTTTCGTTTGAGTGATTTTAATGATCTTAAAATAGACAATATAAGTTTAAAGGAAGACCATGATTATGGATATTATTTCAGCTTTTCCGGAGAGAATGGTAGTTTTAATTTATCGAAGAATTGGGAGAAATGGCCACAACCTTACTTGAGTTGCCAGAGCGACGATTGTTGGAAAAATCAGCGCGTCAAAAAGGAGGAGTTGCCTTCGGACGAGGAAGCTATAAAAATTGCCGATGCCTTCTTGTCGCAATATGGATTTTCCGTCGTCGGATACGACAAGCCTTTCGTGAACGACGATTGGAAATTGTATTACGATACCGCCGAAAACAAGGATGAATATTATTTTCCCGAGGAGGTTTATGTGGTCTATCCTTTATCCATCAATGGTTTGTCGGTGTTGGACCAGAGTGGCAATAAGAGTGGGCTACTGGTCTATGTCGATGTTAGGACTCGCAGGGTGTCTGGTTTGTCGTCTTCCCTTTCTTTGAATTTCGAATCTTCTAATTATGAGTTAGTGCTCGATAAGGAGCAGATAATCAAAAAAGCCGAAAAAGGCGGTTTGAATGGTGGATGGTATTATTATGCCGAAGGAGGCGCCAACCCAGAAGTTCTTTTGGGAAGTCCCGAATTATATTTAGTCCAACAATGGGTTTATAATGAAAAAATCGGCAAGGGGGAGGATGTGTATGTGCCATGCTATATATTCCCGGTGGAGAATCGTCCATCTAATATGTTATATCTTCCTAAGAACGTCATAGTCCCTTTAAATAAAGAGTTTTTTCAAGAGAATAATGACACTATCAGCCCTAGACCGTTGGTTAGACCGGCCGTCGATGCCGTCCAGGCTTCCGAGGTTGCGGAGTAGTTGACATTTGGCGGATATTAAGGTAGTATGAAGAAACGGCAAGGTCGTTACAAAGTCAAACTTGCCATTTAAAATCATTTTTTCATCCGCCTCGGAAACAAGATTCAACCGAGAAGAGGAAGAAAATAATTTAAAACAATCATGTTAGTTATCAGATTGGCCAGAATTGGCACTAAAAATTGCCCGATCTATCGTTTTATCTTGTGCGAGAAAAAGCGCGATAATTACGGTGTTTCTTTGGAAATTTTGGGTTTTTTCAACCCGAAGAGCAAGGAAATGAAGATTGACGGCGAAAAGGTTAAAGAATGGATGTCTAAGGGCGCTCAATTGTCCCCAACCGTCAACAATCTCTTGATCGACAAGAAGATTATCGACGCCAAGGAGAAAATGAAGACTCGTCGTGCCAATACCGCGAAGTTATTGAAGAAGCGCAATGACGATAAAAAGAAGGCCGAAGAGGCTAAGGCCGCCGCTGAAGCCGCCAAAGCAGCCGAGGAGGCCGCTAAAAAGGCCGCTGAAGAGGCCGCCAAAGCCCCTGAAACTCCTGCCGTTGAGGCCGTTGCCGAGACCCCTGTTACTGAATAAGTAGCTTAAATTAGCAAAATTTTCTTTAAAATTAGGTTTTAAAGCAGTATTTTGGCATTGACAAAATGGCTGGATTTGCTATAATTATAGTATAGGATTAATTTTTTCACACCAGTTTCGATTGGCGCTAGAAAAATTAATTTATAAGAATTAAGGTCTTGTAAGTAAATAAAAATTATTTGCAAGCGAAAAAGAAAACACTATGGTAGAGCAAGACAAGCAGTTCTTGGAGATGATCGTTAAGTCCATCGTCAGCAAACCGGACGCCGTCCAGGTTGACAGAACTGTGGACGAAATGGGAGTCCTTTTGACCCTCCGCATCGATCCGTCTGATATGGGTTATGTTATCGGCCGCAAAGGCCAGGCCGCTCAGGCGATCAGAACTCTTTTGAAGATCGTCGGCGCTAAGAATAACGCCAGAGTCAATTTGAAGATTTACGATCCGGAAGGTGGCAGAAATCGCCGTCAGCCGGAAGCTTCATCCGATATGGATGTCGACACTTCTTCCGTTGACGATTTAAAGATCTAAGCTTTAAACACTTCAAATATAAAAAGACCGCCGCTGGATTTTCCGGTGGCGGTCTTTTTTTGCGCAGTCGCTTGGCGCCGGATAGCGACGAAAAACTTGCATCGCTCCTGCCTTGTCCGACTCCCCTAATCCTAAATCGCAAAAAACAAAAAAACCAGTCATTGGGACTGGTTTTTTTGTTTTTTGGAGCGGGTAAGGGGAGTCGGACCCCTTTGTCCAGTTTGGAAAACTGGCGTAATAACCGTTATACGATACCCGCATCAAACTAAAACCTATAATATCAAAGGTTTTAATAAAAAGCAAGGTGTTTTTTTATCTGTAAAAATCAGGATGTTTTTTTGTTCGTCGTTTTTTTGCCCCTTGTCTTTATCATTAAAAAGACAGAGGTCAATAGCAGTATTAGGCTGAATATCTGTGGCCAGCGCAAACCGCCGGTTATAATCAGTGTCGTGTCGGTGCGTAGGAATTCCATGGAAAAACGCAGTAATGAATAAAGCGACAGGTAGCAAAGAACGGCCATATGTGCCGGAATAGTTTTTTTGTCGATTATTTTTTTAACCAGGATAAGCATCGTCGTGAAAATGACGATATTGCCGAGAGATTCATAGAGGAATGTGGGATGGAAGTATTCGTAAGCGATGTATTCGTTGGGGCGGTTCATTATATTTATTGGTATGCCCCAAGGCAAGTCGGTCGGTTTTCCGAACAGTTCTTGGTTGAAGTAGTTTCCCCAACGTCCAAGAGCTTGTCCTAATGCCAGTCCGGGGGTGATGATGGCGGCCGAAAGCCAGAGGTCGAGTTTATTCTTTTTGCAATAGAAAAAGATTATCGCTAGCCCTGCGATTATCCCCCCGTGTATCGCTAAGCCACCTTCCCAAACTTTTAAGATGCTTCCTGGGTGTTTTATGTAATAGGGTAATTCTAAAAGGATGTGATATATCCTAGCCCCAAGTATTCCTCCGATAATGGTATAGAACGAAAGGTCGAATACTTTATCGATCGGAAGATTAGCACGCTTGGCTAGCTTCAAAGTGATGCCCAATGCTATTAAGGTGCCTATTACAACGAACATTCCATACCAATATATATTAAGAGGTCCGAAGGATAGTATGTTCGGTTGTGGGCGAAAGGTGTGGAGAAAATTAAACATAAGTTTGCTTATTTTTGGCTTATGTATATATTTTGCCCGCAAAGTGGGGAATAAGTCAAATGAGCTTTTAAAAAAAAGGCGGATATTATATAATAAGGTATAAAACAAACATATGAATTTCAACGACATCAACGCAATAAAAGGATTCGATTCAGGGCGCGTTGCCGAATCGATTGTCTCGCTTCCGGAGCAGATCAGAGACGTTCTTGGACAAGCCAAGAAAGTCAAGATTCCATCTTCTTTCGCCAAGGTGAATAAAGTAGTCATTTCCGGCATGGGCGGTTCTAATCTTGGCGCGAGGATAGTATCTTCGGTTTTTCGTGATCGCTTGAAGGTGCCACTTTTGATCGAGGCCGATTATGGCGTTCCGAACTTCATCGATCAAAAGACGCTCTTCGTCATGTCGTCGTATTCCGGAACGACGGAAGAGACTCTCTCTTCTTACGTGGAGGCCAAAAAGCGCAAAGCTAAGATTCTGATTTTGAGCGCCAGGGGTGACAATAATAAATTAGAGGAATTGATGCGCAAGGAGAGGCTTAACGGTTTCATCTTCGACCCGGCCGCCAATCCATCGAATCAGCCGCGTATGGCTTTGGGCTATGCTATTTTCGCTTTACTGGCTTTATTGGAAAAGGTCGGCGTCCTTAAAATTTCTTCAAAGGAGAAAAAGGGGATTATCGATGGGTTGTCTCTTGTCGGAAAAAAATTCGACGTAAACGTCGACGGCAACGAGGTTAAAAAATTAGCCTTAGGTTCTTTTGGTCGGCAGATATTCCTTTGTGGCGGTGATTTTTTGGAGGGCAACTTGCACGCTTTGAGGAATCAACTTTGCGAGAATAGCAAGAATATCTCTTCCTATCTGGTGTTGCCGGACATGAACCATTACGCTCTGGAAGGTCTTTCCAATCCATCAAGCAATAAAGATAATCTTGTTTTTATATTCTTCGAATCGGATTTGTATCGTCCGGAAATCAAAAAACGCCTCGAGCTCACTCGCCAGGCGGTAGAAAAGAATGGCATCGGGTATTTGACTTATAAACTCGACTTTAAGACGAAACTTGGTCAAGCGGCCGAAGTCCTTCAAGTAGGTAGTTGGCTGACTTTCTATTTGGCTTTTTTGAATGGCGTCGATCCGGTCAAGATTCCGACAGTGGATTGGTTCAAGGCCCGTCTCTCTGAAAAATAATATCCCCCCCTCGTGTTTTTCTATTGACTAAGCGTTAGTAAAGAGGCTAAGATGTTTAAAAAATAGCTCTTTAAATAAAAAAGGAGGGTGTGAATGAATGGTTTTTTTAAGGGTACTAGTGATCCAATACGTCGATATGACCACATTGCCGGCAAATATGACGCTTTGGCTCTTTTTTGCGAGCCTCAGGTGTCTTTTTTGAAGAAGGCCATGGAGGATGCCGGTTGCTCCTTCTATCGCAGTTTAAAGCTCCTGGACCTTGGTTGTGGCACCGGTCTTTCTTCAGTCGGGTTCGTATCTTCCGGTGTCGCGGTCTATGGCGTGGACGCCTCTAGAAATATGTTGTTGGAGAGTGTGAAAAAGGGGATTATTCCGTCTGTGGGTAATTTGAATATAAATCTACCTTTTAAGGACGAGTCTTTCGATTTCGTGGTAAGTAGCGGCGTCTTTTGTTTGTTGTCGTCTTTGAGTCTTCCACTGAAGGAGGCATCGAGAGTTCTTAAAAAGAAGGGTGTTTTCGCTTTTTCCGTCGAGGACGTGTCTTCGGCCGATGATTCCATGGTTAGGCGCTCTAATATGTCTATATATCGACATTCTTTAAGGAGTATTTTTGACATTCTTCAAAAGGCTTCTTTCTCGGTCTTGGAGATTAGGAGATTTCTTGGTTATCAGCTCTGTAGTTTTAACACCGGTTCTTTTAATTTTTCTCTTATCATTTGCATCAAGAACGAGTAGTGTAAATCTTCGGCTTCTTCGGCCGGAGATTTTTTTATTAGCGATTCGTGTAACTAAAAACACCAGCTTTTTGGGCCGGTGTTTTTAGTTATTGGTGAAAATCTTTTCGAAGGCAATTAAAAAGTAGGTGTGCAAATATAGGTCAATGTGTTGCTGTAGTCGCCCATCTCTTGAACGTCACTAATGCCTAAGGTGTAGGCTACGGTGGTCGAACCGATACTATCGGTCGCGCCATCGGCCGGGCCGGTGGCATACATCACGGTCAGTGGGTCCGTCCCTTCGAGTCCTTTATACAAGGAATCTCCGAATTCGTCTCCGCTGATCATAGAATCATCATCGGATGTTATTCCGAAATGACCCCAAGTGGATTCGTCGTTGATATCCGGTATCGGTCGACTCCAGGCGTAAGCCGTCGTGGAGGCGGGATTTCCGTTTCTGAACGAATCGATGTCGGCACCGTTGCCGGATAAAAGGTTGTGGTCTTGGAAGACCGTGACCGAGAATCCGTAAGGTGCGTTAGTAGTGACTTGTAGCCCCTGTCCCATGGTAGAGGATGCCGAGGAGTTCAAAACTCCAAAAGACATCGTCTGGAAGGTAGAGCTGCCAGTGGTGATAACTCCGTTAACTTCGCCTCCAGTGGCCAATCCATATACGAAGAAATCGAGATATGGATCGACTGAAGCTGTAACGACGACATCGTTGATTATCGCCACGGCTACGCTAGACCTTTCAATTACGGTTCCGCCACTATTCTTGGTGTACAGGTTTATGATATAACTGCCGGCCGTCGCCGGGTTAGTCGTTCCTGACACCGTAATAGTGTATGGTCCGGAAGCTAGACCCGTATCGTATGTACAGGTCACCGTATTACCAGCAACTCCTGCTGTTCCGCCCGAAGGACAAGTAACGCCACCTACCAGTACATTGGTGAAATCACCCGGAAATATTATTTCCAGGTAACCGGTAGACGGAATGGCTTGTGTCGTCGAGGCGAAGAAGCTGTGAGTTACGTTGGTCGCGCTCAAATCGGAATCCGATATTGTGTCGCGAGCCATTTCGAACAGCGGGGCCGCTTTCGTGTAAGATGGTGACAACAGCGAAAGACACATCAACGCTATGATTCCTCCGAAGAGAATTTTCTTTCTTCTCGGTTTTAGCATAGGTTAACAGTCGATTGTTATGGCTGTTGTTTTTCTTATCTATTAATTTGTTAATGAACCAAAAGTTTTCCACAGTTTATACATATAGTATATAATATTTTCGACGTTTATGGAATGTGTAGAAGTTTATAACGGATGATGATTTTAAAAAATATTTTTTATTTTTTTTGTGATTATTTTTTTGTGTCGATGTTGAGTCGTAAATAAAAAATTATTTCAATTTAAATTTACTCGATTACTTTTTTTGGAATATCGCTAAAACAAAAACAGTGCTTGTGGCGCTGTTTTTTCTGTGGAGTTTCGCAGTCGCTTCGGCTTCCGCCTCGCTCCTTTGTCCAGAGGCAGCGACGACCCGCTAGGGGCAGGTCGTCGGACGCTCGGCATCGTTTTTTGCCGACGGAAATCGGCAAAAAACTAGCCTCACTTCTGCCTTGTTCGACTCCATTTCAAACAGTCCCTAGGGGAGTTTCGCAGTCGTTTGGCGCCGGATAGCGCCTCACTCCTTTGTCCGGAGTTGGCGATAAAGTGCCCCCAGCACTTTATCGATCGTTCAACTGCAATTTGCTCGTTCCCTCGCAAATTTTGTTTCACTTCCAACTTGTTCAACTCCCCATAGTGAGCC
Source organism: uncultured Gammaproteobacteria bacterium (assembly GCA_964395625.1). GTDB lineage: Bacteria > Patescibacteriota > Patescibacteriia > Patescibacteriales > WJLG01 > JBAZHE01. Next base: position 20,363 of record CAYNAR010000010.1, read on the forward strand.
TTGCAAAACAAAAAACTGGCATTTAGCCAGTTTTTTGTTTTGCAGTCCCTAGGGGAGTCGAACCCCTCTTACCAGGATGAAAACCTGGTGTCCTAACCGATAGACGAAGGGACCAATATGTTCTCAGGAGGCGGTAAAAATAAAAACCCATTGCCGAAGCTGGATTTATATGATAGTAATAATATAAGGAATAATTAAAAAAAAGTCAAGATGTTTGTATTGGGTATCGAAACTAGCTGTGACGAGACGGCCGCTTCTATCGTAAAAAGCGATAAAAACGGTATTTTTGTGTTATCGAATGTGGTCTCTTCGCAGATAGACATACATAGGAAATATAACGGCGTGGTGCCGGAAATCGCGGCCCGCGAGCACGTTTTAAATATTATTCCGGTTATCGACGAGGCCTTGACAAGAGCTGGATTCAAGAGATTGGAGGCTCCTAAGAGATTAGGCGCTATAGCCGTCGCCACCGGCCCAGGCCTTATAACTTCCCTTTTAGTGGGAGTGGAGACGGCTAAGACTTTGGCTTATTCTTGGAAATTGCCTTTGGCGTCCGTCAATCACATCGATGGTCACATCAGCGCCAATCTGATAGACAAACCGGCTTTGAAGAGTAGGGATTTGCCGGCTATAATTTTAACCGTTTCCGGCGGTCATACCATGTTGGTCTTAATGGACAAGAAAGGCGGAATGAAGACTATCGGTCAGACGCGAGACGATGCGGCCGGAGAGGCCTTCGATAAGGCGGCGAAACTTTTGAATCTCGGCTATCCCGGTGGTCCGATAGTTTCCAAGATGGCCGACGAGTTCAATGGGAAGACGAAAGAGGATTATCTTAAAATAGATTTGCCGCGTCCTATGATTAAAGAGTCCAATTTTGATTTTTCCTTTTCCGGGCTCAAGACCGCCTTACTCTATAAAATAAAAAAAGATAGTGATTGGCAAAAGAGAATTCCAGAATATTGTTACGAGTTTCAGAAGGCCGTAGTCGAAGTCTTAATAGCCAAGACTAAGAAGGCGGCTAACAAGTTTGACGCCAAGACCATTATGCTTTGTGGCGGTGTTTCCGCCAATAAGGCTTTGCGTGAGAGCTTCGAGGATCTCGCCAAAGATAATGATTGGCAGTGCCGTATACCGGAATTCAAATATACCACCGATAATGCCGCTATGATCGCCGCGTCCGGGGCGATGAAAGCTAAGAAAAAAGATTTCATACCTTGGAAGAAAGTATCGGCTAACTGTAATTTGGAATTTTAACGAAGGAAAAAAATATGAGAACAGATCCGCCATTCAATATCGATTTGCCGGAGAATCAGCTCGAGCTCAAGTCGATCGAAAAGGGCAATAAGCTCGACAATAATCGGTCGAATGAGGGGGAGGACTTCTCCGAAGACAAAGAGGAGAGAAAAGACAAAAAGTCTTTACCGCCAGATCCTTTTGGTAACAAAGGGAATAATGTCGATATCCTCGCTTGAATAAAAAAACACCCCGCTTTTGGCGAGGTGTTTTAAATTTTATTTCCTTCTGAGTTTTTTCTCGACGTTCAGTACGTTCATCGTCGTGTCTATGACGGTGTCCGGTATCAGCGAGATGGAGTCTATCCCTTCCTTGACTAAGAACTCCACGAAATCAGGGAAGTCTGACGGAGCTTGTCCGCAGATGCCGACTTTACGTTTGGCCTTCTTGGCGGCTTTGATCAAGTGTTTGATCATTATCTTTACCGATTCGTTCTTCTCGTTCGATGTGCCGACGACTCCGAGCGTTCCGGCGTCGCGATCGATGCCGAGCATCAACTGTGTGAGGTCGTTGGAGCCGATGGAGAAGCCGTCGAATTCTTTGGCGAACTGATCGGCCAATATGATGTTCGTAGGTATCTCGGCCATGACGTAAATCTGCAATTTATTCTGTCCGCGGACCAATCCGTGTTTGGCCATAATGGCTTTGACTTTTTGACCTTCTTCGACAGTACGGCAGAACGGGATCATTATCTTGAGATTGGTCATGCCCATCTCGTCGCGGACCTTCTTCATCGCTTTACATTCCAAGTCGAAGGCCGGGACGAATTTTGGTGTGTAGTAGCGGTTGGCGCCTCTCCAGCCGATCATTGGGTTGGATTCGATCGGTTCGTATTCTTTGCCACCGATCAAGTTGGCGTATTCGTTGCTCTTGAAATCCGATAAGCGGATGATGCAATCTTTCGGGTAGACGGAAGCGGCGATTGTGGCGATGCCTTCGGCCATCTTCTCGACGAAGAATTGCGTCTTGTCTTTGTAGCCTAAAGTGATCGCATCGATTTTTTTCTTAACGTCCGGCGCTTGTTTGGCGTAATTGATCAAGGCGAGCGGATGTATCTTTATGTAAGTGTTGATGATGAATTCCAGACGAGCTAGACCGATACCGTCGTTAGGAGTGAAGGATGTGGCTAAAGCCTTGTCCGGTTCGCCGACGTTCATCATAATCATCGTTTTCGGTCTCTTGAGATTCTTGATGTTGGTTTTAGTGACCTTGAAAGGCAATATTCCGCTATAGACATGTCCGCGGTCGCCCTCGGCGCAGGAGACGGTGACCTTGTCGCCAGTTTTCAGTTTGCTGGAAGCGTTGTTGGAACCGACGATACAAGGAATACCCATCTCGCGGGAGATAATGGCGGCATGGCATGTGCGTCCGCCCTTGTCGGTGACGATGGCGGAGGCGATTTTCATGATCGGTTCCCAGTCTGGGTCGGTCATGTCGGTGACTAATACCTGTCCGGGTTTGAAGGACTTGATACCGGATACTTCCATAATGCGGTTGACTGTGCCGGCGCCGACTTTATTGCCGACGGATTGACCTTCGACCAAAACGGTTCCTTTTTTGCCTATCGAGTATTTTTCGATGACATTGTAATCGCGCTGACTATTGACTGTCTCCGGTCTAGCTTGAATGATGTAAAGTTTGCGGTCGCGTCCGTCCAAGGCCCATTCCATGTCCATCGGTTTGTTGTAATGCTTTTCGATCTCGATAGCCCAGTCGGCCAATTGCTTAACTTCCTTATCGGTTATCGATTGCTTGGCTTGATCGGTCGCTGTCACTTTTTGTTGCTTCACCGGATTGTCCTTGCTGTTGTTATAGACCATGCGCAAGTCCTTTTTGCCGATGGCACGGGAGATGATCGCGCGAGTCGGTTTGAAGACGAAGAATTCGTCAGGATTGACGCGACCTTGCACGATATTTTCACCGAGGCCGTATATGGAGTGGATGAGGACGGTGTTTTTGAAACCTGATTCGGTGTCGATGGAGAACATGACGCCGGAGCATCCGAGGTCGGAACGAACCATGACCTGGACGCCGACGGATAGGGAGATGGAGAAATGATCGAAACCTTTGTCGGCACGATAGGAGATGGCGCGGTTTGTGAATAGAGAGGCGATACACTCTTTGGTTGCGGCAACGACTTGTTCTTCGCCACGGATATTCAAGAAAGTCTCCTGTTGACCGGCGAAGGAGGCATCAGGCAAATCTTCGGCAGTGGCAGAGGAGCGGACAGCCACATCCAAGACCTGACGGCCTTCGGATTGGCAGAGTTGGCGATAGGCGGCGGCGACTTCTTTCTTTAATTCTGTGGGTAACTCGGCATCCATTATGGCGCGACGAACTTCTTTGCCGTGCTCCATTAAGTTGGCGACGTTCTTTGTGTCGAGATCGGACAATATTTCTTGAATCCTCTTTTTGAGACCGGACTCTTCCATGAAATATTTGTAAGCTTCGGCCGTAGTGGCGAAACCATTCGGCACGCGAATACCTTTTTTCTTTAACTTGGAGTACATCTCTCCCAAAGAGGCGTTCTTGCCTCCGACTTGTGGCACATCCTTGATGCGCAATTCATCGAAGAATTTTACGAATTTGGACATTTTGTTTTAACTTATTGTTTATATTTTAATTTTTTGACTATATTTGTGGAGATAGGGTATTTCCCAATACTCTTCGGCCAAGACTTTAAAGACCCCGATAACCGAGACCAATATCGCGGCGGCGGCCAGCATCCACCCGATTAACGGGAACCAAGCGACCATGAAGACTACGGTTTGGACTACGAACAGGACTAATCCTTGCTTGGCGTGGAATTGGCAGAACTTAGATTCTTTTTTGGCTAACAAAGGAACTAAAAAAAGTATGTGGATGTAGGATAGGGCGGCCAAATACTTATTGTCTTGGGCGTCGCGCTCGTCGGCGGTCGTTGTTTTCTTTTCTCCGGCCATAGGAGTTGCTTGATTTTAATGTTAATAATTTTGCTTACTCTAATATTATATCATATTTTCGTGCTACAATAAAACTTAGTAACGAGTGGCGGGACATTAGTAGCTGAATTTATCCGGAATAGTTTTTTAGATTGACAATGTCGTTAAAAAGCGATAATTTATAATGTATCATCGGCTGGGATGGCGAAATTGGTAGACGCGCTTGCCTTAGGAGCAAGAGCCGCGAGGCGTGGAGGTTCGAGTCCTCTTCCCAGCACAAATTAATTAAGGTTTAAGAGCTTCGAATATGTCAAAAGTAATCGTCGATAAAGATTTGATAGAAAAATTCCTCACCAGAGGGGTGGAGGCTATTTATCCGACCGCCGACGTTTTACGCGAGAAGTTGATGTCCGGCGAGAGGCTTCGTGTCTATCAAGGCTTCGATCCGACGGGTAAATTCCTTCATGTCGGACACGCTATGGGTATTAGAGGATTACGCATATTGCAACAACTCGGTCATGAGGTGATATTTCTGGTCGGAGACTATACGGCGCGCGTCGGCGATCCGGACAAGGATGTCGGTCGCGAGATGTTGACTGAAAAGGAGATCGAGGAGAATTTGAAGGGTTGGAAGGAGCAGGCCGCGCAATTGATAGATTTCGGCGGAGACAATCCGGTACGTTTCGCCCGCAACTACGAATGGCTCTCCAAATTGAATTTGAACGACTTGATACAATTGATGTCCAAGATGACCGTTCAACAGATGTTGGAGCGCGACATGTTTCAGCGTCGAATGAAAGAAGGCGACCCGATCGGTCTGCATGAGTTCATCTATCCGCTGATGCAGGGCTACGACGGCGTGGCCATGGAAGTCGATATGGAAATAGGCGGTGCTGATCAAACTTTTAACATGTTGAAGGGGCGCGATTTGGTCAAAAGTTATCTGAATAAAGAGAAATTCGTTCGCGCCAACAAGATGATGGACGCTCCGGACGGCCGTACGATGTCCAAGACCAAAGGTAACGGTATTAATTTGGGCGACACTTCCGAGGATATGTACGGCAAAGCCATGTCCTATGGCGACGACAAGATCTTGATGGGGTTGGAATTGATTACCGATGTCCCATTGGACGCTATCGCCGAAATAAAGAAGGAACTTTCGAGTGGCGTAAATCCGATGCAGTACAAGAAATTATTAGCTTTCGAGATAGTGAAGTCCATTCGCGGTGAAGAGGACGCGGTGCGTGCGCAGAAGCATTTCGAGGATACCGTCCAGAATAAGGAATTGCCGACCGACATTGTTGAAATAAAATTGAAAGAAGGTAATTATCATTTAGTGGATTTATTGGTTCAAGCGGGATTAGCCTCTTCCAAGAGCGAGGCCGGCAGATTGGTCGATCAAGGCGCCGTCAAGATCGATGGACAGAAGATGAGCGACAAAGAATGCGAAGTGGCCGTTTCGGAAAAGGAAGTGCTGCTTCAGAAAGGCAAGAGAGGATTCGTGAAGTTCGTCTCCAAATAATTTTTCGATAAAACAAAAATCGAGGCCGAGAGCCTCGATTTTTTATATGGTTTTTTCTAGTTTCCTCTGATGGCGTTGTTGATGATGAAGTTGACCAGCGCGTAGGAGGAGAAGATGACTACGATACCAATTGCCGCCCAAGTCAGTGTCGCCTTTCCTTTGCTTACCTGCTTGTCGTTACCTTGCGAGGTCATCCAGAGAAGTCCTCCATAGACGAACATGAGCAAAGCTATGGAACCGACGAGACCGAAGATGACGCTGATGATACGGCCGATGAATTGCTGAGGCGTATTGATGTTTATCGGGTTGTCTAGAGTGGCGCATTTATCGCCGGAGCAAGTGGCAGAGCCGGATGGGTCGTCTGTCCAAGTGCACTCTGGTTCTTTGCATTCATCAGGACTTTTCGCGTTGGACGGTCCGTTAGTGCATGTACATTTGGCTTGTGCTTGTGGCAAGAAAGAAGCGAATGATACCATGAAAAACAGCAAGAAGAATATGAAAGATATTTTTTTCATAAAAATAAATTATTTTCTTATTTAATATTAACATTTTCGGATAAAAAAAGAAAGAGGAGAAGAACTTATGTTCATCTCCTCTGAAAAGGTTCGACCGATTTACTTTCAGAAGAAAGTAAGAAGGATTGTTTTGCCTTTCTCGCATTGTAATATACGAGTTGGGACAGTGTTCAAGCAGGGGTGGTTTATCGATGCCTCTCCCATTTTTCCATCCGTTGAACGATAGTCGTCCATTAGAACTTCCCCGGCGTTGACACCGGAAATTTGGAATTTTTTAAGTGGAAGATTGGAAATAGTCATCGGACCGTCTGTAAGAGAGTATACTGTCACGATCTTTTTGAAAAGACCGACGCTTTGCCTTTTTACGGCGTATTCGGCTTGCTCTGTAGCCGGGTAAAACTCCATTCCTCTTTCGAGATTGCCGGATAACACCCAACAGCTTTTTCCTTCGTCGAAATTTCCGAAGCCGTTCGTCGTCATCATCCTTGTGTAGAGGTTGTTTTTGTATCTTTTCGTCTCTGTTGTGAGGCGGACGATTGTGAAGGCATCGATAGTCTTTACAGAATCGAAGTTTTGGCTGTAGCCTGAACAAGTGATTTTGACAAGCGCACTGTTTTTATTGTCGGTATTATCTCCTATTTCTAGATTGTTGCTATTGACCAGTGCCGCTGCTCTTCTTGAGATTTCATTGTCCTGCTGTTGGAACCAGTAGAAGCTGATGATTATCATTCCAACTGTCATAACGATTCTTGGAAGAGGATTTTCTTTCTTAATGAAAGACATAAGGAAGATGGAAAATGCCACAATCATTACCGGAATCTGCAGATTGCCAATTTCACTGATTTCGTATGGTCCGAAAACCGCTGCCCAGCTGGCAATGACTATAAGAGCCATTCCGATGTAATTAACGAAGTTAATTACTTTAGTCAGAGAAACATCAAGCTCTTTCAATCCTTGTTCATACTTTTTCTTTTTGTCTTCAAGGGGGACAAGACCGGCTAAGAAAATTAGCAAACCCTTTAGGACGGAGGATAGGTTTGTTAGAACAATGATGCCGATTAATGAGATTACTGCTGTTGCGAAACGCACCATATCATTGCCTGTGAAGACGGAAATAAGTGTAGCAATAAGAAGTATGATTTCGATGCTACCAGCGATTTTTAGCGCTTTAGTTAAGGTTTTTAGTTTTTTAGCCCCTTCTTCTTTGAAATTGTCGGTTTTCTCTAAGAATTTTTCATATTCGTTTAAGAACGACACCCAAAGACTTTCCACTTTTGCTACAATAATTTCTAATCCGATAGTCATGATTGACCACCTTTCTTTTTTTGGTTATTTTTATTTAGTTTTAATGTTCTTTTTTTAAAGAAGACATGTGTTTATTTCATGTTTTCTATACTTAAATTATAGCATATTTTTATTAAAAAGTCAATAGTGCATAGGTGTTGAGAAGTTTATTTTTTTGGTTATTTTTTAGCTATTATTAGATTATTATTTTGCATGGTAGTGCTTGTCGTTTTTTTGAATAAAAAAGACCCTCAAAAAAACTTTCGTTTCTTTGAGGGTTTATTGATCTTTTACGATCTTCTTATTTGTTTTGCAAGTCTTCTTGCTGCAAGCTCCGCTCTTTTTGCGTTAAGCTTTGTTCTGCAGTTTGCAAGGACGTCGTTTGGGTCTTCCCCTCGGCTGATGATTATTTTTTCGACTGTCGAGCCGATTTTTTCGCCAGCTTCTTTCAAGACTTCTTCGAAGGGGATGAAAACGGTTCCTTTCAGAAAATCAATGACCGCCTTTTTCCCGCCTGCTATTCCGCCGTTCTTTTTTCCGATTTTATAAATCGTCAAAAGAAGTTTGAGGACTTTACTGCCATCGACGTTTTTCATCTGTGATATTTTTTCGATGAGTTTCGTCTCTTTCTCGGGAGCTCCTTTTTTCTTTTCTTTTGTTGTTATTTCGTTTATCTTAGAATAGACCTCTTTCTCTCTCATTCCGATGATTGATTTTATCTTTATCTTCTCAAGATAAGAGAGAGAGTCCAGTGCGGCATCAAGATTGAGGAAGTCGCTGTCTTTTGCCGGGCTGGAGCCGTCTTCTTTGATTAATCCTTCGGAGACGAATGATTCATACCAAGCCAGAAGTACCAGCATCTCATCTTCAGGACCGAGCCCGAACCATCTTCTTTTTAAGACTTTTCCTTCCCCGTCTCTGGTGATTGAGAGTAGTCCGGTTTTTTCACCAATCGTTTCTAAGATTTCGTCAACACCGAATTGGGTCAGTGCGCCACTAATTCCATTGAATGCTTTTTTGATTTCAGAAAAAATACTCATTTTCGCTTCCTTTCCTTAGTTTAATTTTTCTAGGATCATTAATCCGAGAATGATTATCGCCGTGATTAGCGCAGCGTCTCTGAATGGGTGGGATTTTGCTTTCTTTTTTTCTTTTTTTACTTCTTCGGCTTTTTCTTCGGCTTTTTGAATTATCACCTCGTTAATCCTTTTATTTGTTTGAAGAATGTCCTGTCTGGTCTGCTCGGCGTTTTGGGCCATCTCTAGCTCCCTGTC
>CAYNAR010000010.1:29274-46042 GCA_964395625.1 uncultured Gammaproteobacteria bacterium
TAAGGCCCAGCTCTTCTTCTTGGTTTTTTCTTCTTACGGCAAGGACTGTTGTTCTTTCGGTCTCTGTTCTTTTGCCCATCTCAGCAGCCTTGGCGAAAGTTTCTTCATTCTCAAGAGCTGTCTCCGAGAGGTCAACCTCTTGGATGATTTGTAGTGCTTTAGGCGAGAGAGTATTATCGGTTAAGTTTGTTCCTAGCATCTCTTTTATCCTTTCAATATCTAGATTGATTCCTGTCGTTGTTTGAGGTTTTGGTTGAGGTGGCGGTTGTTTAGGTTTCGGTTGGGATTGAGGTGGTGGTTGAGGTTTTGGTTGGGGCTGAGGTTGAGGTTTTGGTTGAGGTGGTGGTTTTTTTTCATCCGGCGGTTCTTTGAGTACTAACGAGAGTATTTTTTTAATTACCACTATAAGGATTATTAAAAAGAATATGAACGTCAGCGCTAAGGGGAGGATTAATCCAGAAAAAAAATCTTCCATTTTGAAGACTCCTTTTTATTTTATTTTAATGTGCATCATTAGTTTTTAAGAAGGATATAAAATTATCATTCTTAATACTTAAATTATAGCATATTATTTAAAAAAAGTCAATACAAGCAAGTCGTTTTTCTTTAAATAGCTTAGTTTTAAAAAATGCTAATTTTAGCATAAAAAAAGAGACCCTGAATAAATCTTCAGGGTCTTTAAGGTTCAAGAAACTTTTTTCAATTGCAGAGTAAATTTTCACTTACTCTGTTTATGGCTTTCGCTGGATTTTGTCCAGGGTTTTGAGTTATAGCGCCTCCCATCATGCGGAGGGCTTTTCTGTTTTGCGTCGCCATTCTTTCCAGGATAACATCTTTTGCGTTCAGGTTTTCATGTACAGCTGGAAAGAGAACTGTTCTTTCATAGTTTATTCTCTCTACGAGATCGTTGAATTCATTCCAGGGCGGAATGATGTCATTATGAAATCCTTTCGACTCACTTCTTTCCTGGTTTGTCTCGACTTCATGAATCGTTCTGTCGATTTCCGGATCTCTTACAGGATTCATAAAATTGAGTTCTGGGAGTCCGTATTCCTGTGACATTATTATTTCCGGCTGTTGGAATTGTTGCGTCTGCCGAGGCTGTTGTTGAGGGTAAAGAGAGGGTTGCTGTGGTTTTTGAGATTCGTGACGGTAATTTTGTTGTAAGTATTCATCGAAACTTAGTTCGTCTGCCGGTCCGTCTATTCTTTCTTCAACAAAATGTTCTCTGTAGTGAGCCTCCAGCGTCATTGTCTGTGTTTCCATGGAATCTTCTCCTGTGTTTTGGTGCGGTGTGTTTTGCTCAAAATTTTGAGCACTTTCTTCGTTTTGTGGCGTTGTTGCCACGGTTTCCAATGTGTCAGGATCATTTAAACCGACCACTGCCAAGAGTTCTTTATGTTCCTCCGGACTAATTCCTGCTGGCTCGAATGCTGGTTCGAACTTTTCGCTTTGCTCGTCGTGCATAGGGTCAGCTGGTTTTCTTGCGTTGTTTCGAGAAACAACGTTTTTCCGTTGTCTTGTCAGCGTCTTTTCTTTCTTTCCACCCATTCTTTTTACCTCCTTAATTAAGTCATCAAAGATAGTTTCCTTGATTATACTGATTATCACAGCAATTTTTTCTTTGAATTTATTCGTCTGTGGTAATCTTAGTATCGCATACATTGCGATACCAAACAACAAAGTTAAAAGCGCTTTTCCGAGGAGTCCTAATCCTCCTTTTTTGGGCTGCTGCTTTTCCGATGACGAGATTGGTGGAGTCATTGCGGAGATTTTTTGCGTGTCTCGGACGATACTCATGGGGTAAGAGAGGGATTTTTCTGTGGAAACGGAAGATTGAGTGGTTGGGGTTTTGGCGTGCTTTTTTGAGGAGCACGAAGACATCGAGAACACCATCGCGAAAACGATGGCGACGGCAGTGAAGAAGTGGATTTTTGAGAACATATAGATGTTCTCCTTTCTTTTGAAAAAAGTTTATTTTATTTGATTGTAAAGTTCGGTTTGATTTATGATGTTTTACTGTTTTTTATTCAAAAACATTAGAACATTCTAAATCATACTATGATAGCATATTTTAAGATTTTTGTCAATAAGACATCCTCTTGACAAAACTATGAAAATGTTTAATTATAGGGACAGGTTATGCGCCCTTAGGGGGCGTATTCAAAGCACTTTTACAAAGGAGTGGATTATGGATTCACGAAGATTGGCTAAAATTGGCTAAAATTGGCTATGACACTATAAAAAGTAATGATTTTAGAGGAACTACTTTAATCGAGGAGGCTTTGCGAGATACTGAATTTAAAGATCCTTTTGTTCTGCAATTCGCCGGTTTGGCAGAGCTCGACCGCAAAAGATATGTTTCGGCCTTGCATTATTTTTCTTTAACAAGGGATGAATTGTTGGGGCAGGCGAAGATGCCGTTGGAAAGGGAAGTCTTACAAAATATTGAAATTATTTCGTCAAAGATAAACGAAGCTATAGAAAAAATAATAGCAGAAATCGATGAGGATCCGAATGTCGATTTAAAAATTGCTGCCGATAGGCTGTATTTAGCACTGGGTTTTGTTCCGCATAGCAAGAAAGTTAGAAAAAAGTTCCAAGAGGTTTTGCTTTCTTTGGAGCGCGATTCCGCTTGTTTCGATTCTTTAAGGAGTGAGGCGCGTTTCTCTTTCGATTTTTTAGTTAATAGCTTTAGTAATTCAATCGGAAGCAATAAAGAGCTGGTTATGCAAAAAACGCTCAGCTTGCTAGGCGATAAGAGATTGGAGAAAATAGCGGTTTTATTGGATTTCCCTTTAAAAAAAGAAAGGTTTAAGGAAAATCTCGATGATGCGCTGATTCGTCTTAAGTTCACTCCGAAAAACATGAAAATCGTCAGAGAGGTCATTGTCACTCTCGACATTTGAAAAATGCGACTCGCTTGTCATAGGCGAGTCTTTTTATTTGATTTTTTGTCGTCTTTTTGTTAGTATTGAAAGGTAAAATCAAGCACTAATCATAAAACTATGTCTTTAAAGATCAACCAAGATATGTGCGTCGGTTGTGGCGCATGCGCCGGCGCTTGTCCGGAGAGTTTCGGCATCAACGCCGAGGGCAAGGCCGAAGTTCTGGCCGAGAGCCTTTGCGCCGACAACGGATTAGCCAGTTGTCCGGTCGGAGCCATTAGCGTCGAATAGGATATCGATGAAAACAGCCTTTTTTGAAAGGGCTGTTTTTTTATTTTAGCACTCTTGACAGGTGAGTGCTAATTGGAATAAAATGTCTTTAGAAAATATAATCGATCCAATTATGGATAGAAAGAAACAAATTTTAGAGGCTATAGTGAAAGAGCATATCGCCACCGGGGCTCCGATCGGGTCTTCGGTTTTGGTGGAAAAATGCGGTCTGGACTGCTCGCCGGCCACGGTGCGCAATATCATGGCCGAACTGGAGGAGGAAGGCTTGATCATGCAACCGCACACATCGGCCGGACGCGTTCCGACTGAAAAGGCCTATGCCATCTTGATCGAGGAATTGCAGAACGGCAAGAAGAAATTGAAGAAGATGTGCGATCGGGAGATAGAGCAATTGGCTGAGGCTTTGTCCGGTAATGGCGACGATTCGTATCGTTTGGCCGCCAAGACTTTGGCCGCTTTGACCGATAGCGCCGTCTTTTGGGCCTTCCATAAGAATAATCTGTATTACACCGGTCTTTCCAATCTTTTTCAACAGCCGGAATTCGCCAATAGCGGTTTGGTCTATAATATTTCTTCGGTCATCGACCGTCTGGACGAAATCATCGACGACATCTTCGAGAAAGTGAAGACGGAGCCGGAGATATTGATCGGCGAAGGCAATCCTTTTGGAGGTTTTTGCGGGTCGATCGTGGCCAAGTATCGCAAGGGGCAAGTGACCGGAGTATTCGGCATCATCGGGCCGATGAGGATGGACTACGAGCGCAACCTGAGCCTGATGGAATACATTTTGGGTAAATTAAAAAAATAAATATTTAGAAACATGTCAGAAGAAAAAAATAAAGATCAAGAAAAGGAAATAGACGATAAAAAAAACGGGGATAATTTAGAGGAAAAAGTTTTGCGCCTGGAGACGGAGTTGAAGGACGCGAACGACAAATATCTGCGCGCTTTGGCCGAACAGCAGAATCTGGTTAAGCGCCAAGCGACCGAGAAGGAGGAGTTCGTCAAATACGCCAACCAAGAGATAATTTCGGAATTCTTGATGGTCTACGATCACTTGAGGATGTCGGTGGGATTCTTGCCGGAAGCGGAAAAGCAGAATGCTTGGGTTAAAGGCGTGGAGATGACCATTAAACAATTCAAAGATTTACTGTCCGTGAATGGTGTGGAGGAGGTGAAGACCGTCGGCGAGAAATTCGATCCCAATACTATGGAGGCTATAGAAGGGGCTGGTGAAAAAGTGGCGAAGGAGATTATGGCGGGATATAAGTTGAACGGAAAGGTTATAAGGGCAGCGAGGGTTTCACTTGATAATAAATTATAATTAATAATTTTAACTTATTTTTTCTTATAGCATAATTTAAAAAAGTTTCGCTATAAGATGACCAAAAGTATGAGTAATATTATTAAATGGAGTCCGTTTTTCGACACTTTCGAAGATATGGACAAGATGTTTTCCGAGTTCGTACCGGTCGTAAGACGCACGGATATGGGCGGTTTCGTTCCGGCCGTCGATATGTATGAGGATAAAGGGAATCTGATCGTCGAGACGCAATTGGCCGGCATCGATCCGGAGAAGGTTTCGATCGCTATCGAGAACGATATCCTGACGATCAAGGGCGAGAGCGAGAAGAAGAGCGAGGTGGAAGATAAAGATTATTATCGCAAAGAGATTCGTCGCGGATCTTTCTTTCGTACGATCCAATTGCCTTCGCATGTCGATGGCGATAAAGCCAGTGCCGTTTCCGAGTCCGGAATCTTGAAGATTTCCATTCCGAAAAAAGAAGAATCACAGCCAAAGACGATTAAGATCGAGAAAAAATAATAGAATCGAAAGTTCTTTAAATAAAAAAAAGTCGCGTGATTTTATTCACACGACTGTTGAAGTGGTTATTGCATTGGAATGTGCTCGTAGCGTCCGTCGTAACGGTCGCTTTTACAGAAAACTTTCTCCGATCTCTTTGCCCACCGGATACTAACGTAGCTTACTGATGAGACCGTTTTACGCTCCGCATGTTTTACAACCATTTCTTGTATGTTTCCGGGAATTATTATTCCCGGCGCCTTTTTGGTGTAAATCATTATCGGATCGTCGTAGAAGGATTTCTTTTTGAATCCTACTTCGATTATCGCCATCTGCGGATTATTGTCGTTATTTCGACAGAAATAAGACGAAAATAATTTTATGTCTTCCGTCGTTCCGGAACCCATAAATCGCTCTTCGGCTGACGGATCCTGTTCTATTCCAGGATTTGTGGTGGTTGAGGCTTCTACTTTAGAGATGTTTCTAAAGGTTATTTCGTCTTTATTCAAAAAGACGAAAAATATTGTAGCCGCTAGGATAGCTAGGAAAATTCGTAATTTCATGGGATACCCCACTTTCTTTTTTGATTTTTTAAAGTTCTATTAAAACATTTAATGATAGCATAAAATAGTAAAATTGTCAATAATGGTCTAAAGTTGAATGCTTTTAAGGGATAAAAAAGGCCCCGGACTTGTAAAAGTCGCAGGGCGGAAAGTGCCGAGCTTTTCAGTTTTGATAGGAGTTTTCGCAACCAGGGAAGGGGCATGGGTAGTCATGGTCGGTTCCATAGCAACCTTGCGATATGGTTTCATGGCGGTCTATATATCCGCAAACATTACAGACATGTGTCCATTCTACCGATTCCATATCTCCACCTGTACTGAAGTATTCCGGTTTGCAAACGATGTCGGTCGAGCTGCATTTCCTGCAAGGGCTGGTTTTTGAGTGTTTGTCTGTCATTTAGAAGCTCCTTTTGAAAGGTGACGAACGAGTTTGGTTCTAAATTACAACTATGCGATATCTTTGTCAATTATCGGAAGTTTTGAGTCTTTAATCTTGCGTTTGGGAATCGATTTTCGAAACGTGAAATTCAGAATTTAAAATTAATAATTATTTTTTGCCATTCCGATGGGTTCACATTTTTGGTGAAATAAAGAAGTGGCAGTATAAAAAAGTATGAGTAAGATTTTAGGAATCGACCTTGGCACGACCAACAGTGCCATGGCCATCATCGAAGGCGGACAGCCGAAGATCTTGGAGAATGCCGAGGGTATGAGAACCACGCCGTCCATCGTCGCGGTTTCCAAGTCCGGCGAATGGTTGGTGGGTGCCGCGGCCAAAAGGCAAGCGGTGACCAATCCGGAGAACACGATTTTCGAGATGAAGCGTTTGATCGGCCGTCATTTCAACGACGCCGAAGTTCAGCGCGATTTGAAGAATATGCCTTACAAGATCGTGCAGTCCGGCGAAGGTGTGAAGATTATCGTTTCCGGAAAGGAGTACACTCCTCAGGAGATTTCCGCCAAGGTCTTGGCCAAATTGAAGGCCGACGCCGAGGCTCGTTTGGGCGAGAAGATCACTGAAGCCATCATCACCGTTCCGGCCTATTTCGACGACTCTCAGAGACAGGCCACTAAGGATGCCGGTCAGATCGCCGGTTTGAACGTCAAAAGAATCATCAATGAGCCGACCGCGGCCGCTTTGGCTTACGGTTTGGACAAGAAGCACGGTCATCAGATCGTCGTCTACGATTTGGGCGGCGGTACTTTCGACGTGTCCATCTTGGATGTTTCCGGCGATAGCGTCATGGTGAAAGCCACTAACGGCGACACTCATTTGGGCGGTGCGGATTTCGATCAGCGCATCATCAATTGGATTTTGGAAGAGTTCCGCAAAGAGGAGGGCGTCGATCTTTCTAAAGATCCGTTAGCTTTGCAGAGAATCAAAGAGGCTGCCGAAAAGGCGAAGATCGAGTTGTCTTCCGCTATGGAGACCGAGATCAATCAGCCGTTTATCACTGTCGGCGCCGAAGGCCCGAAGCACTTGGTCAAGAAGATGACCCGCGCTAAATTGGAAGAGTTGGTCGGTGATTTGGTCCAGAAGACCATTGAGCCTTGTAAAAAGGCTTTGTCCGATGCCGGTGTTAAGGTTAGTGATTTGGTCGAGGTCGTTTTGGTCGGTGGTCAGACTCGCATGCCTATGGTGCAGAAGTTAGTCAAAGATTTCTTCGGCAAGGAACCGAATATGTCGGTCAATCCGGACGAGGTCGTCGCGGCCGGTGCCGGCGTGCAGGGCGGTGTTTTGCAGGGCGAAGTGAAAGACATTCTCTTACTTGATGTCACTCCGTTGACTTTGGGTCTCGAGACTTTGGGCGGCGTAGCCACTCCTTTGATCGAACGCAATACTACTATTCCGACTCAGAAGGCGCAGGTCTTCTCGACCGCGGCTGATGGTCAGACTAGCGTGGAGATTCACGTCGTTCAGGGCGAACGTCCGATGGCTGCCGACAATAAGACCCTTGGTAGATTCATGCTTGACGGCATTCCGCCGGCTCCTCGCGGAGTTCCGCAGGTCGAAGTCAAATTCGATATCGATGCTAACGGCATCTTGAACGTGTCCGCCATGGACAAGGCTTCCGGCAAGACTCAGAACATCACCATCACCGCTTCTTCCGGATTATCCAAGGAAGAAGTCGAGAAGATGAAGAAAGAAGCCGAGCTTCATGCCGAAGAGGACAAGAAGAAGAAAGAGAAGATTGATATGAAGAATCAAGCCGAGGCCGTTATTTTCCAGACCGAAAAATTGATCAAGGACATGGGTTCCAAGATGACCCCGGAAGATATTAAGACTTTGACCGATCATTGCGAGGACCTGAAGAAGATCAAGGACGGCGACGATATGGAAGCGATCAAGAAGAAATTGGAAGAGATGAATCAGGCCGCGCAGACCATCGGAGGAAAGATGTACCAACAGCAGGCCGCGCAAGGCGCGCAAGCCGGTGCAGGCGCTCCGGGTGCCGATGCCGGCCAAGCTTCTGGCGAGCCAAAGAAAGATGGTCCAGTCGAAGGCGAATACGAAGAGAAGAAATAATTAGTTTTCTTATAGACTGCCTCTTATTATTCTAAGGGGCAGTTTGCTAAGGAAAGTGCTTGGTAATGATGAAAGATAAGTATTAGATGATGAATAAATCCCCTCTATAAGAGGGGTGGCGCGGTAATCCGCGACGGGGTGTGTAAAGTTTGGTCACGGACAAAAGTTTCTTATAGGTTGCCTTTTATTTTGATGGGTAGTTTATTAGATGGATAAAAATATGAAATGCAAGTTATGTTTGCAAGAATTGCCTTTATTGAAGAAATCGCATATTATTCCTAATTTCATGTATGAGTCGTTGCGTGATGAGAATAATAGATTTTTTAATATTGATATTAAAAAATTTCATAAATCCAAACCAATATACACTGGCGTGTTTGATCAGAATTTATTATGTAAAAAGTGTGACAATGAAGTAATAGGAAGATATGAGACTTATGGGCAAAAAATTTTATTTGGTGGCAAACTGTACGTTGGAGAGAATGTTGAATTTCAGAATCGGAAGAATCAAAATGGTGTTGTGACTACTCATGTGAGTGGTGTGGATTATAAAAAATTTAAAATATTTCTTTTGTCTTTGTTGTGGAGAGCGAGTATTTCCAACAAAGATTTTTTTAAAGAAGTTGCTCTTGGTCCTCATGAAGAAATTATTCGTGAAATGATTCTAAGCGGTAATCCTGGTCGACAAACAGACTATCCTTGTTTGATATCGACTTATTTAAATAGTAATAATGAGTTACCGTCCGATATAGTAGGACAGCCACAAAGGATAAAAAATAACGATGGTTTTAAATACTCGTTTCTTATTAGAGGCTTTGTTTATATGTTTTTTGTTTCTAAACATAATATCCCTGATTGGATACGTGAAAATGCTATAAAAGAAAATGGTGAAATTAGCATACCTCATATTTCAAAAGAAACCGGGAGTAAAATATTAAATCATTATCTTGGAATTGAGATGTTTAAATAATGTATTTGTTGATTTATTTGCGAGCATTGAAAAATTTACGTTAAGGCGCAAGCGTAGAAACCGTGTCCCGTTTGCGGGACTAGGTTTCATAGCGAGCGGTAGTAAATTTTTCAGCGAGCAATTTTTGCGCCACTTTTTTGAAAAAGTGGCATTACTGAATATTTTGCTTATTAAAAATAAAAATAAATTATCTATGAGCAAGGAGGGGCTTTTTGATAAAATAAAAAAAGAGGCGGAAGAAAACTACGCCTTAATAAAGAAGGTTTTTTGTCCGGCATTGAGAAGGGATGTTGCTTTTAATTCTGCTGGCTTAAAACATATCAAATTCAAGCATTGGAACAATCATCGTCCGGCAGTCGATCAGTATCTGCGATTGAAATTTTTAAGAAAGGCACCAGTGATAATAGGGAAATCCGGGACGATACAGGAATATGTCGAGCAAAAAATATTTGAAAGATTGCGGAGAAATTCTCGGTGGGAGAAGATTTTAGTCGAAGTGAAGTTCTATGGTTTTGTGGCAATAACTAGTATAAATAACGGAGAGCCTTTAAAATTTAAGGTGATAGTCAAAGAAATTTCTGGCAGGGATCCGATTTTTTGGAGTATAATTCCTTTTTGGAAGTGTCAAAAGAATCCGCTTTTGGGGGAAATAAAAAAAGTCTTCCATAATGGAGACTTAGAAACGCAATAAAAACTTTTTTTACAATGATACTTGTCTGCAGTTTGATATCTTTGACCGCGAAGGGACCAAAGCCCCCACAAATATCATCTAAAAAAATAATAACATATTTTTTGAAAAATTGCAATAGTTCGCAGCGGTTAATAATTTATCACTTATCGTTAAAATAAATGTCCAATCAAGATGTCCAAAATTTAATTGTTAAGGCTCAAGAGTTCTTAGAGCAGAAAGCCAAGGAGAAACAACTGGTCTATTTCGGCGACGTTTATTCGGCCATCGGCTTGGACTGCACCGACCTCTCGCAGCAAGACAAGGGTAGTTATATTCTGACCGAGATAAACAAGTCGGCTAAGGAAAAAGGTTTTATGCTGATTGCCATCGTGGTGGACAAAAGCAAGATGTCGCCTTATCCGGGATTTTATAAATTGGCACAAGAAGGCGGATTACTTTCTCCTTATGCCAAAGAGGACAAGAAGATGTTCTTTTGGGCCGAGGAGGTTGGAAAAGTTTTTGATTTTTATAAATTAAAAATATAGAAAAGTAATTTTTCGTTTTATTGCAATTTAAATTTTAAATAAAAGAAAACCCCAAACCTTTTTGGTGTGGGGTGGCGGAATGGAATTGTTAGCGATTCTGTTCTGTGACAGTTTTCTGTTTTTGCTCTTTATTATTTTCGTCATCAGATAAACCGTTCAGAAAAATCATGATTATTAACAGGACGATGACTGTTATGACTAAGAAAGGACCAGCTTTTTTAATTTCTTCATTGGTCAATGGCATGCTACATAATATCATATTATCCCTTCTTTCATCATCAGACATGGCAATCTCCTTTTTGAGGTAAAAAATTCGGCATTTCCTTTGCCATAGAAGCATGTAGGGTGTGTATGCCATTAAAAATTTTCCAGCCAACCAAGAAGTTGATCGGCAAGAAGATAATCGCAAGAAATGACGACCACTTCATTGTTTCAAGAGTTATTTCAAGATGAAACATCGTGAAAAGTAATGAGATTGGTGCGATGGTGCCAAATATCGCCGTAAAGATCGAAACCAGGATGCTTGCCCTGAAAAGAAGCGGTTCTTCCTTGGCCATTACTTTGAGTTTCTTGAACATTGGGAACCTCCTTTAATGTTAATGTGCTATTGATTATTATAATGGCTTATGCTAACATAAAATATTAAAAAAGTCAAGTTAAACAGTGTAATATTTATTAAATAATAAAAAAATATGACAGCAGTATTCATCTTCTTCGTCGGCATGGCAGCGATTTTTCTCCTTGGTTTTTTGGCCTTGCCTTTTGTAATACTCTTTTCCGTTAAGCTCTTTAAAGGCCAGATAAAGATTCCAATGGCTGTTTTGACGGCTTCGATTTTGTTCGTCACCGGTCTTTTTCCTAGTGCTATTTTTTTTCTGGCAAATATCAAGAGCGAGCTTGCTCAGGGGTTTATTTACATAATTTTCTTTTTTGTTGGTGTTTTGGCCGTTTGGAAATTGGTCGCTCCTTCTTTTTCTGACAAGAGGACTGGTAAGACGATAGGTTCCCTCTTAGTCTATAGCATCATCTCATCGTTCGTTTTGCCGATATTCATAGCCGGTTTGTCTTTCGGTTTGCGCGCCGTCTCCGTTCAGCCTTTCTATATCAAGGGGGTCTCTATGTCGCCGGCTTTGTCGGAAGGCGATTATATCTTGGTCGATGTCTTGAATAAGGGTAAAGGGGCTTTCGAACGTGGAGATATCGTGGTCTATCATAATCAGAAAAACGGAAAGGAAGTATCTATTCATCGTGTGGTCGGTTTGCCCGGCGAGAAGATCTCTTTGAACGACGGCAGGGTTTTTGTTAATGGTGAGGTATTGGACGAGTCGTATCTACTGTCCAGTGTCAAAACTTACGGTTTGGCCGATGGTCCAATCGAATTATCCGATGATGAGTATTTCGTTTTAGGAGACGATCGTGGTATTGCTAAAGATTCACGCTCTCTCGGCGCCTTGAAAAAGGATGCGATAATAGGCGAGGTGGTTTTTCGCGGTTATCCTTTCGATAGGTTAGGAGTGATAGGAGGAGGTAGATGACTAAGTCTTTTATGAGGAGTGAAGATTAAAAAATTAAAAATATAATAATATGGAAAAAGATCAAAAGAATTCCGGACAGGTTGAGATAAAGATCGCAGATAATATTCCGGGTGGCGAATATAGCAATGCCATGCAGGTTCTATTCAATAAGGACGAATTCACTTTGCCGTTCTTCAATTTAGTCGGTAATTCCGGTCGCGTGGTGGCGAAAATTATTTCTAATCCGGGGCATTTCAAGAGAATGATCGCGGTAATGGAAAAATCGTTAAAGGAGTATGAAGAAAAGTTCGGCAAGATAAAGGAGGCTGAAGAGTTGAACAAGGAGATAGGGTTTAAAGCATAAAATTGTAATTTTAATATAATGAGTAAAGATTTTTATAAAGTATTGGGAGTGGAGAAGAGTGCCAGCGCCGACGACATCAAGAAGGCGTTTTTGAAGTTGGCTCATCAGCACCATCCCGACAAGACCGGCGGAGACGATAGTAAATTCAAGGAGATCAACGAAGCCTATCAGGTTTTGGGTAACAAGGAGAAGCGCGCGCAATACGACCAATTCGGTTCGGCCGGGCCGGGGATGGGCGGTTTCGGGGGTGGGCAGGGTTATGGCGGTTTCGGCGGTTTTCAGAATGGCGGGATGAATATCAATATGGACGACCTCGGCGACATGTTCAGCGGTTTCGGTTTCGGCGATATCTTCGGTGGTGGCCGTTCTCGTTCTCAAGGCCCGCGTCGTGGTGCCGACATCGAAGCCGAGATGACTATCGGCTTTGAGGAAGCGGCTTTCGGCGCGGAAAAGGAAGTCTCCTTGAAGAAGAGGGTTGTCTGCGAACATTGCAAAGGCAGTGGTGCTGAGCCGGGCGCGAAAATCGAGACTTGTTCGGCTTGTGGTGGCAAAGGTAGAGTTCGTCATGTTCAACAGACCATTTTGGGCGCCATTCAGACCGAGACGACTTGCCGTTCTTGCGGAGGCGATGGTAAGATCCCTTCGCAGAAATGCTCCAAATGCCACGGCGCCGGTTCGGTCAGCGATAACGTAAAATTCGAAGTGAAGATTCCGGCCGGTGTGGACGATGGCGGGCGTATCCGCCTATCGGGCTATGGCGAGGCCGGCGACAAAGGTGCTCAGGCCGGCGATCTTTATATCAACATCCGCATCCGTCCTTCCGATAAATTCAAGCGCGATGACTATGACGTCTTGTCGGAAAAGGAGATATTCTTCTATCAGGCGGCCTTGGGCGATAAGGTAGAAGTCGAGACGATACACGGCCCGGTGGAATTGAAGATTCCGGAGGGGACTCAATCGGGAACCGTCTTTAAGTTGAAGGGCAAAGGAATACAGTACATCAATGGTCGATCCGTCGGCGACCATCTCGTCGAAGTCGTCATTAAGACGCCTAAGAATTTGAACGGAAAACAGAAAAAAGCTTTGAAGGAATTGGGTATATAGATAGACAGGTCGCTTCCGGCGGCCTGTTTTATTTTGGTGGTAAAGATGATAAGATTACTAGGTAAAACCTTTTGATTTATTAATAATGAATTATGTCGAATAAGTATAAGATTATTTTAGGCGTGCTAGGGTCTTTGTCGTTATTTTTCTCCTTTTGCCTGTTCAATAGCGGATTGAAGGAGTTCGTTTTTACCGCCTTTGCCGCCGGCGATGCTTCTTTGGTTTATTTCTCCCCGGAGCGCAGTAAAGGGTCGGTGGCTTCCACGACTAATCTAACCTTGGTCTTCGACAAGGCTATAATGGCCGGTTCCGGTTCGATACATATCAAACGTTCGGCTGACCACTCGACATTTATCGACATACCGGCGACATCTTCGATGGTGACGATAAATTCCGCGACTACCACCATTGATCTTGACGTGAATTTGGAGAACAATACTTTCTATTATATTGAGGTGGATTCCGACGCTTTTCATGACGGTAGCGGTGGATATTTTCCCGGCATAGCAAGTTCGACTTGGTGGTATTTTCATGTCGAGGACAGAGCTTATGGCTATGGCCTCGTGAAGAATATCAACACCTTCGGTCAGGGGTCGATGAATTCGGATAATTTTTTCGGCATGGTGGCCAGCACGACTTATTTCTTTGCCACCGATGACGATAATACATATTTGTATAAGACTGACGACACTGCTAATGGTACGACGCGCGTTTTGGATTCGGATGGCGACATGATTCTGTTCAAAACCATTTGGTCGTCGCCTAATTCCGGGCATTTTTATACTTGGAACGACGTTCTGTATTTTACGGCCGACAGCGTCGATTATGGCGTGGAGCTTTGGCGTACCGATGGGACGCAGGCAGGGACATATATGATCAAAGACATAAATCCTTCGGGTGATTCCAATCCCAACTCTTTCGTCGAGGTTAACGGACAGCTTCTGTTTATCGCCGATGACGGGATTAACGGCAGCGAACTATGGAAGACGGATGGTACGGCCGACGGTACCGTTTTGGTCAAGAATATAAATTCCAGCGGCAATTCCAGCATCGCTAGATTCACCGTCATGGACTCCTATGTTTATTTTTCGGCTAACGATGGAACAAACGGTTTGGAGTTATGGCGTTCCAATGGTCTGGCGGCGAGCACTACTATGATAAGAGATATCCGTTCCGGTAGTAGTGGGTCGGAGCCTTTCAGCTTGACGCCAATGAACGGTTATTTGTATTTCGGAGCCTATAATAGTAGCGTAAGTCCGGAGCTCTGGAGGACCGACGGTTCTTTTGCCGGTACGACATTGGTTAGTAATGTCGATTTGCAGAATTGCAGTAATAACAATGAGTGTCCGACGATGATCGCTTGGAATAATTACCTCTATTTTGGCGGTAGCGTCAATGGTACTTATAATAATATCGAATTGTGGCGCAGTGATGGCACTGGTGCTGGTACGGCGATTTTTAAGGATATCAACTTAGTGACCGGTACCGCTAATTCCTATCCTCGTAATTTAACCATCGTCTATGATGATGTCGGTAGCTCTACTTTATATTTTTCGGCCGTCACCGCTACATCAGGAAGAGAGATTTGGAAGAGCGACGGTACGGCGGTCGGAACCGTCATGGTTAAAGATTCAGACGGCTTGTCCGATCAATTGATTTTTGGTTCGACTAAAAGTTTTAATCATAAGCTTTATTATTTTGCCGGTTACGGCTCCGGTAAAGGTGGATTATGGATGACTGATGGCACTGCCAGCGGTACTGTCGCGGTTAAGAATTCTCCTCTCAGCTATGTTTATTATGGTGATAAGATTTTTGAGCTTGATCAAAAATTGTATTTCGTGATTGAGGACGGGCACAATGGCTCGGGGGCTGAGCCTTGGGTATCCGATGGGACTATAGAGGGTACGCATATTGTGAAGAATATAAAAAGCGGTGACGGCAGGTCGATGGTTTACGATTGGAATGAATTTACTGTCGTTGGCGACGAATTATATTTTTTGCCTTACGGGTCTACTACGGAAAAAGAGATATGGAAGTCGGACGGCACTAATGTGGGCACTGTTCCATTGCTTGGAGTGAGTACCGGCAAGGTGGTTAGTGGTATTAATCTAGGTGTTTATAATAGTGAAGTATATTTTTCTAACAACGGCCTATGGAAAGTCACGGACGATGAAAATGGCGTGGAGCGAATAACAACTTCTCAGACCGTCTCGTCATTGGTCGAGATGAATGGCTTGCTTTATTTTTCCGCCGCGACCACTAGCGCACCCTATGCCTATCTTTGGCAATCCGATGGCACAATTCCCGGTACCAGTATCGTAACTTCGACCAACGCTCGTTCGCCTCAGTATCTGACGGTTATGAACAATGTCCTTTATTTTTCCGCCAAGAGTCCATCTGATTCTCAGGCTGAATTATTCCGTTCGGACGGCACAAGGAGCGGTACGTATTTGGTAAAGGATGTGAATCCGGCTGGGCAGTCTAGCCCTGCGGATATAACCACCCTCGGTAATATGATTATTTTTTCGGCTACTACCGCTGTCAATGGACGAGAATTATGGAAAAGCGACGGCACTTCTGGCGGGACTGTCTTACTTTCCGATGTCATACCGGGTGCTACTTCGTCCAATCCTTTATTTATAAGAAAGGTTGGTACTAATGTTTGTTTCTTGGCTTTTAATTCCGACGACACCGTCGATCTTTGGAGTACTGATGGGACAAGTGTCATTAAAGTAGCAGGAAATCTTGGTGATCCGACTAATTTTCGTTCAGAGTCGGCTCTGGGTGGGGAGGCGATAGACGATAAGTATTATTTTGTGACTTATACATCGTTGGACGACATGTATCATATATATAGTTCTGATTTGACGACGGATGGGACGAAGAGGTTGGCCGACCTCGATGGTGCTAATTGGTATGGACTTTCGTTGGATCGTGAGGTTAAGTTTTTTAAATATCAAAATAGTGTCTATGTGACCATGGGCGAGGATGGTGGCTTTAATCAGCTTTGGAAGGTTGGTGATTCGGCCACTTCGACGCATGCAGCCTTCGATGCTAATCCGTATCGATACACTTATCAAGCTAATAAGCAGGTCGCTGTCGTCGGGCAAAATATAGTAATACCTTATTTTGATGATTTCTATGGCGGTGAGCCTTATTTCTATTATCCGATATCTTTGCCGGTCGCTTCGACTGCCTCCTCTTCAGATGTTTCGACTTCCGGAGCCACATTGAATGGTGTTTTTTCCGACAGCGGTCGTTCGGCTAGCGTCGAAAGAGGTTTCGTTTGGGCGACTACGACATCGCCGACTCGCGAAAACAGGGAAGTATCAGAACTGGTCTATGCGATTGGAAGTTATTCCGCGACACTATCCTCTTTATCGTGTGGCACCGACTACTATTATCGCGCTTTCGCTTCTAATAAGGCCGGCGTGACTTATGGCAATGAAGAAAGTTTTCGTACTGCCACTTGCACCTGCGCGACTATTTCCAACGCCGCCACCTACAACGCCTATCCGACCTGTGGCC
>CAYNAR010000011.1:0-40025 GCA_964395625.1 uncultured Gammaproteobacteria bacterium
ATAATCGCATTATGACTTATGGCTAAATCCGCTAATTTTCTTACCACTTGAGAAACGTAGCCTTTCTTAAGATTTTTTATCCCCTCAACATCCTGCCAGTCTCTTCTGGCCTGCTCTCTGCCGATAGCCTTATTTTCAAGTTTTTCGGCGTAATCAACATTACTAACAACATTTAGGCTACCACTTTCTATTTTTTTACCAGCTTGGTCAACGACCGAATAATAAGCTAAATGCTTTTCGCCGCGATCAACACCGATAATTTTTACATCCTCACTACTAGCGATAAAATTATTCACCTTCTGATTAAATTGGTAAACATCATCTTTACCTCTATTTAAAGCCATTGGACAATGAAAGAATATTTTGTCTTCTGTGTATCTTTTATTTTTAATAATCTCTCTGGGGAAATTTCTTTTTTCATTTTTAATTTCAATTGACTTTGGGCGATAAAAAATCTCGGCCTGGCCATTTAATTTAAAACAATAGCCACTCTCTCTGTTTTCATTGGAAAAAAGATTCTCAAAATATATAGTATGAAGATTTTTTCTACCAACAACCTTCTCGCCGAAATCTTTGTTTTTAATTTCAAATAGATATAGCTCTCCTTTTTGGTTTCTTTCAGAAATGTAAAGCTCAGAAATATCAACAGTAGAAATTTTATAACCATCTACGGCAACATCCCTAAAAAACTCTCCAATATTATCTTTATATTCATTAGTTGGCTTTAGATTTTTAAACGAATAACATTTCCAACCCTCATATTTATTAAGACAATCTTTATAAAAATCAATGAGCAAATGCATGCTTTTTATAGAAAAGCTATTGCCCTTTTTAAATTCGCCCCTTTCATATACGTCAATAATTTCTTTTGGCGGATTAAAATAATTTCTTCCCTTTTCAGAAAAACAAACTTTAGGAAACATTTTAGCCTGATCCGGAAAATATTTATAAACTATTTTTTCATACTTCCCGCCCTCAATATTATTTAAAAAATCTTGCTTAACCTTATCTGAAAAAATATTATTATAGCCAGATTTCATTAATCCGAGATAGTATTTGCCTTCTTTTTTCAAAATAACAGCCGAATTATCATTTTCTTTATTCTTATCCCAGCCGTCGGCTAGAGTTGGGTTTTCAAAATTTAATTTCCATTTTTCTTCGCTATACGGCTTTTTAGTCAGATAATTCCTTAAAAGATTATATTTCTGGACTATTTTGACGTAAGCATCTTCATAAAATTCCAAATAGCCATTGACCGGATCTTTGTAAAAAAGATTGTCTAATTCATATGAGTCATCCCAAGCTCTTTTCTTTTCCACGGCAAAATATTTAGCTATCTGATAGATAGTCAAAACTGAATCAGCAAAATCCTTAACAATGGCTGTATTTTCTTTATTCTTAGAAAATTCCTTGCCGTCAATCAATTTTTTGAAAGCATCTTTAAAAATATCATAACCAATTTCCATCTCTTTTTCTGTTTTTTGACCAACAAACAAGTTCCTTAAAAGAGAGCTGAATTCAAACTCGAATATTTTTAAAAATTGTTCAAAATTTGGAGACTCGATAGCCAGAAAACCTTTTTGATTTTCTTCTGTTTTATAATATTTTTCTTTCCAAAACTTTTCATTATTTAATCTAGTTAGAGAATTTTTAATATAGCCTAGAGCAATGAAATTTGGGAATTTATAACTATTATCCTCTTTTTCATATTTCAAACCAGCCGGGTTGTCAGCCTTCATTTCTTCATAAAGGGCTTTTTCAAAGGCTTCAGTTTCGCTAGTCCATTTATGAGAAATGGTATTAAAGGCCTCTTTGGAGAGATAAATTTCATTTAAAGAAAAATCACCATTCTGAGAAATAAAACGGCTAAATAAATTTTTTAAGATATTGATTTTTTCTTCACTAACTTGATAAAAATCTCTTAAGGATAATAATAATTCCGCATCATCTTTTATTTCTGGGATAAATTGTTCTTTTTCGCTAAGAATTTGTTTGTCTAAAAGCTTGAAAAATTGCACTTTCTCACCCTTATTGTCTTGGCGATATTTATTAATAAACTCATTCATTCCCTTCTTTTTTTCTCCATTTTCCTCGGTTTTTCCGCCAAGAATTTCATTATACCTATCAATGCCTGCTTGCAAAACGCAGCTATTATAATAATTCAAACTAAAAACATCACCCAATTTGATTGATAATTCTTTTTCCAAATCTGAAAAATCAATCTTATTTTTAACCGATTCGTAAACATCGAGATTGTCGCAAAATCTTTTTAAATTCTGATCTATAATTCTTGTGGCCAAAGCTGTAGTGGTTCCATCGGCTTTATAAAAATTTCTTCTTGTCGCGTGAAATTTATCAAAATAACCGACAAACCCCTTCCAACTGGAAAAAATAGAAACCATTTCCCCGCTAGCCTCGTCTAAAATTTCAGCGTCTTTTTCTTTACCGTATTTCTCTTTGAGTAATTTAAAAACACCCTCTTCAAAAAGAAGTTCGGTGTTTTTATTTTTCAAACATAAATGACTATATTTATTTTCAGCCCAATTTTTTGCCTTGGCATCAAAAAGACTGACAATTTCCTTGCGTAATTCATCCTGTTTTTTGTCTAGACTTTTTTGTTTATCCTTATTCTTTTTATCAGTCTTCCAGCCTTTAAGTAATTTTAAATATTCGTCCAGCCCGCTCAAGGAAATATTTTCAAACGCCTCATCGACAAATTCCCTGTGCAATTTATCAAAAAACGGCTTTGTTTTTATGTATTTATTATGAATAGTTTCATCTTTTTCAAAAACCTTTTCATCTTCGAGCATCTTTTGAGTATTCCCAATCGGTTTCAATTCAAATCGCAAAGTTTTAGATAGCTCATAAAGATTGGTAAAATCATCAAATGATTTAAATTTTTTTTTCGAGTCCATATTTTTTTAAATTAATTATCTTATATTAGGCAATATAACATCATGAGGCCAATTATTGTTCCTGAATCTTAATTTTCCTCCTTTAATAAATGAATGTCAAACATTAAATAAAATATAGCCTTTTGTTGGGAGTTTTTATTATATTTTAAAACCTCCTATTTTCATAGGAGGTTTTAAAATATTCTATCTCTATTCACACTTCTTATTAGAACAAACCTCGTCGCCGTCTTTCGTCTCTATCATCAACGCTCCGCACTTGTTGCAGATCTTGCCTGTCGGTTTGCCGGTGTAGGCGTTCTTACAGGCCGGATAATTGTTACAAGCGTAGAAGACTCCGCGACGACTGCGCTTCTGGACGATTTCGCCCTTACCGCAGAGAGGACATTTCACGCCGGTGGTATTATTATTCTCTTCGATGCTCTTGATGTTACGGCATTTCGGATAACCGGAGCAAGCCAAGAAAGGACCGAAACGTCCGGTGCGTACGACCATGTCGGAACCGCACTTCTCGCATTTCTGACCGACGTACTTCTCTTTCAACTTCTCGACCTGTTCGCCGATCTTCTTATCCTTCTCGTCCACGACGCCGTCCTTATTCTTGTCCAAAGACTTGATGTTTTTACACTCCGGGAAGGCCGAACAAGCCAAGAATTTGCCATAACGTCCTGTCTTGACGATCATCGGCGCGCCGCACTTGTCGCACTTCTCGTCGCTCTTCTCTTCCGGCATTATATCCTTACGATTCACTTGCTCGTATTTAGCCTGCAAATTATCATGGAACGGACGATAGAAATCGCCGATGACAGGCTGCCACTCTTTGTCGCCGTTGGCGACCTCGTCTAAGTTGTTTTCCATTTCGGCGGTGAATTCAAGGTCCACGATATGAGGAAAATGATTCACTAATAAATCATTAACGACGAAAGCGATATCCGTCGGCTTCAATCTTTTATTCTCGTCGCGCTCCACGTAGTTACGGCTGGTTATGGTGGCGATGGTCGGAGCATAGGTGGAAGGACGGCCGATGCCGTGCTCTTCCATCTTTTTAACTAAAGTAGCGTCGCTATAGCGAGCCGGCGGTTTAGTGAAATGCTGTTGTCCTGAAACGTCCAAAACGGAAAGTTTCTCGCCCTTGTCGACCTCCGGCAGGATTATGTCGGAGAACTTCTCGGGATAGACTTTCAAATATCCGTCGAAAACCAAAGTCTGACCGGTAGATCTAAAGACGTGTTTACTTCCTTTCGGCTCGATGTCGGCAGTGATGGATTCGACCACCGCCTCCGGCATTTGCGAAGCCATGGCTCTCTGCCAGATCAATTTATATAATTTATACTGATTGCTATTCAAGAAAGGCTTGACGCTCTCCGGGTCGCGAGAAGCCTCGGTCGGACGGACGGCCTCATGAGCTTCCTGGGCGACTTTGCTTTTCGTCTTAAAGGCGCGCGGGGCGTCCAATTGATATTCTTTAGAGAAATTCTCCTCTATATATTTCTTGGAATCGGACAAAAACTTACCGGACAGATTCAAAGAGTCGGTTCTCATGTAAGTTATCAGACCGACATGTCCGTCACCGCCGATCTCCACACCTTCGTAAAGCTGTTGAGCGACCATCATGGTCTGTTTGGCGGAAAAACCCAACATACGATTGGCCGTCTGTTGCAGAGTGGAAGTCGTGAACGGGGCCGGAGGATTCTTCTTGTTCTGCTTCTTTTCGACTTCGGAGACGAAAAAATCCTTACCGGTCAAATCGGCCAAAATCTTATCAGCCTCTTCCTTGGTCTTAACAGGATTCTTTTCCAATGTCTCTCCGTGGTTGCGATGCAATTTAGCCTCGAACTCGTTACCTTTACCGTTAGCCACCTTGGCGATGATATCCCAATACTCTTCCGGCTTAAAAGCCTGAATCTCTCTTTCGCGTTCCACGATCAAGCGAACGGCCACGGACTGGACACGACCGGCCGAAAGTCCGCGAGCCACTTTTTTCCAAAGGAAAGGGGACAATTCATAGCCTACGAGCCTATCCAAAACACGACGCGCCTGCTGGGCGTCGACCAATTTCAAATCGATGGTGCGAGGATTCTTTAAAGCCTCTTCGATCGCCTCCTTGGTTATCTCATGAAAAGCGATTCTCTTGGCCTTCTCCTCGTCGATATTCAAAGCCTCGGTCAAGTGCCAAGCGATAGCCTCTCCTTCGCGGTCTTCATCGGTCGCTAGTATGATCTCCTCAGCCTTCTCGGCGAGTTTCTTCAATTTAGAGACGTTCTTCTTGGCGGCCAAGGGGATGATATACTTCGGTTCGAAATCCTTTTCTATGTCGATGCCCATCTCGCTCTTAGGAAGATCGCGGACATGTCCATAGGAAGATTCGACGGCAAAACCCTTGCCCAAAAATTTTGAGATAGTCTTGGCCTTAGTTGGTGATTCGACGATGATTAAATTCATATATTTTTACGGTCAAGCTAAAAAAGGACGTAGGTTCCGCCTCCGGAATTTTTCACTAATCCTTTTATTTCCAATATTGTTAGTGTACTATTTATAATCTTAATGTCAAGCTGACACTTTTCCGTCAATTCGTCTATTCCGGTCGGTTCCTGACTAAGATTAGACAATATAACCTGCTCGTTCTTGTCCAATCCCGACCAATCAGGACGCTTCTTCTCCGTCTCAACAGAGGAGCAGTCCAATTTTAACCCTTCCATTATATCGGATACGGAAAGCACCGCCCTGGCCCCGTCCTTGATCAAACGATTCGGTCCGCCGGATTGCCAAGAGAAGATTCCGCCCGGCACGGCCATCACTTCCCTTCCTTCTTCCAAAGCATAACGAGCCGTTATCAGCGACCCTGATTTCTCCGCCGCCTCGACCACCAAAGTCCCGAGCGAAAGACCGGCGATTATGCGATTACGGCGAGGGAAGTTGGCCTTCAAGGGAGCGCTGCCGGGAGGGAATTCCGCTATCAACGCCCCTCCGGAAGCTATTATCTCTTCGGCTAAACGACAATTCTGGCGCGGATAGACAGAATCTTTGTCTATGCCGGAACCCAAGACGGCCACAGTACGTCCGCCACTCTTCAGGGCGCCCCAATGAGCCACGGCGTCGATTCCCAAAGCCAATCCGCTCGCGATACCGACTTTGACCGCGACCAAGGGCGGAATGAACTCTTTGATTATCCTCTCGCCATAGGGAGTGCACTTCCTGGACCCGACTACCGCCAAAAACAATTCTTCCTTATTAAGCACCCCTTTGCAAAACAATAACGGTGGCGGGTCATAGGTCTTGGATAATAATACAGGATAATCGTCCTCACTCTTTTCTATCAAGCGAATATCTTCTTTTAATAGAATGTTTTCCAATTTTCCGACGTCGAAATCTTTGCGCCAAGCGCAAAAATCCGACGCGATCTTCGCACTAATACCGCTTCCAGCAAACTCTTTTTCACTTGCTTTATAGGCTTTCTCGAAAGAATCGAAGTGTTTTTTCAATAAATCCACTCTTTTCGGGCCAAAAAAAGAGAAAGAGACTAAAGCGGCTAAAAATATCTTTTCATTATTTATCATTTTTTATTTTAAATTAGCTAATTTTGAGCATTTTAAAAAACTCTTGACTAATAATTTTTGGCGTGATAATTTAAACTAACGCTTGATTCTTAAAACGAATGGCTATCGATCTGTCGCTTGCCTTGACCATAAATGTATTCCTCCTTGTTCATTTATGGCAAGCAAGCGGCAGATTGACCGCTATTCCAAGAATCTCGCTTAAAACGCTTTATAATCTGCTTGAAAGTAGTAGGGATCGAATCGCCCCTCCTTGATTTGACTCTATTTTAAAAAAGCTTGCTTTGCTTTCAGGCGGATTATAGAGCGTTTTTTATTTGCCCACCCCTCCTCACGATAAAACTATTTTTTTTGCAACAATAAAACGCGCCCCCTCTTTAAAGGCGCGTTTATTTTATATTCTCTATTTTGATAGAAGACAGAACCTTGGACACCAACCCCTTCTCCTCTCCGCCGAAACGTCCT
Organism: uncultured Gammaproteobacteria bacterium; assembly: GCA_964395625.1. Classification (GTDB taxonomy): domain Bacteria; phylum Patescibacteriota; class Patescibacteriia; order Patescibacteriales; family WJLG01; genus JBAZHE01. The sequence continues at coordinate 6,932 of CAYNAR010000011.1, forward strand.
AATACGAACTTGTCCGTCGGTATAAACTTCCTCTGCTCAGTATTTATTCCGAGACGCAAACGGCGAAAATTCTTAGTCTTAAGATGGTCGATGATGGACTGGACCCCGCGATGTCCGCCACTGCGCGAATCCGTGGAGAACTTCCACTCGCCCAACGGCAGATCCAATTCGTCATGAATCACAGTCAAAACGGAAGACAAATCGGCATCTTTGACTTTGAACAGTCCGGCAGTCTTCGGCAATAATTTGTAATATGCCATAACAGCTTCGACGCTCTGCCCGGAACAATTCATGAAAGTCGAAGGCTTCAAAAAAAACAAATCACCGCTCTGCGCTATCAAAGCCTTGAATTTCTTGTCCTCCCTCCAAGTCGCTCCAAGTTCTTGCACTAGACCATCTATCAACATCCACCCGTAATTATGTCTGGTCTTCTCGTATTCTTGACCGGGATTCCCTAATCCGACGATAATCTTCATACGATATTTTTAACCGCGATAACCGCGCGGGGCCGGTGCCGGACGACCGGCGATCGGACGCTTCTTTAACTTAGGACGAGCTTCCTCGGCTTTGCCGTGGACGGCGATATTATTTTCCACTTTCAACTTTATCGGCAAACCGCCCAAATCGAATTGCTCGCGTAATTTATTTTTAATGAAACGCAGGTAGGAGAAATGCAGAGTGTCGTTAGCGCCGATGCGAACGGTGAAACGAGGCGGATTGCTGGACACCTGCTTTATCTCGTAGATATGCGGTGGCTTAAGCCCGGAAGCCTTAGCCGGTTTATGAAGCCTGACTATTCTGGCTAAGAAATGTTTCAAAGCCGTCTCACTAAGCTCCTTCTTTCTGATTTCGGAAGCTTCCAATATCAAATCGAATATCTTACTGACCTTCTCGCCGGTCTTGGCGGAAATGAATTGGATCGGGGCCCACATCGCGAAAGGAATGGAGGCATGAATCTTCCGAGTGTATTCTTTGGTATCTCTTTTTTCGACGGCGTCCCATTTATTGGCGACGATAACTAAACTCTTACCGCGATCTATAACCTCTTGAGCCAATTTAACGTCCTGATGGGTCAACCCTTCATTGATGTCGATGACCAAAAAAGCGATATCCGATTTCCACAAAGTCTCCAAAGTCCTTTCTTCGCCATATTTTTCCAAACCATGCCTGGAAGTACGGCGAGATATTCCGGCAGTATCTATTAAAACTATCTTGTGCCCTTTATATTCTATCTCCGTATCCTGAGGTTCGCGAGTAGTATGAGGAACCGGGGAAACGATAACCTTCTCATATCCCAAGACGGCATTGAGCAAAGAGGATTTTCCGACGTTCGGTTTACCGATGAAACAGACGGAGATGGCCTTATCCTCTTCCTTGTCTTTAGCCTTCTTAGCCACCTTAGCTTTCTTAAGACGCTTCACCACCTCATCCAAGAGGTCGCCGGTTCCGGAGCCGGTAGTGGCGGAAACGGCCATCGGCTGTCCCAGTCCTAATTTAGAAAAATCACCGATATCGAAAAATTTCTTAGTGGAGTCGGCTTTGTTGGCGACGACGATTATCTTATTCTTGTCCTCTTTAGAAAGATTCTTGCGCAAGAGAGTCACCATCTGGCGATCCTGCGGTAATACTCCGGTCTGAACGTCCGCGACGAATAACACCAAATCGGCGCTCTTCAAATAACGAACGGCTTGCTTCTGGACTTTTAAGTCTATCTCGTCGACGCTGGCCGCTACCTTAATCTTGTCCTTCTTGAACATCGTCTCGACGGTAGGATTTAGAATACCGCCGGTATCCACCAATTCGAAAGCTATCCCGTTCCATTGGATAATCTGCGAATTGCTATCTCTGGTGGTTCCGGGGATATCGGAAACTATGGCTTGCTTATTGCCGACAAGACGGTTGAACAACGTCGATTTGCCTACATTGGTACGACCAAAAACGGCCACGACCGGTGTCCTCTTCCCTTTCTCAGCTATTTGATTTATCAGTTCCGCCGTCTCTGGCATAAATTTTTTGTTTATTATTCCGCGTTAGCGGCGCCGGTCTTGGTCTTGTCGGCATCTTGCCCGAGGACCAGGATAAAATCCGGCTCTTCTTTATTATTTTCATCTTTCAGTCTCTGTGCCATTTCCTCTTTAAGCCATTCTGGAAGTTCGAAAGTGACGCTGGCTCCGGTCTTCTCTTTGAGGACCGAAAGTGACTTCATTTTCTCTCCCATAGCCAAGTCATAAATAACGGACTTATCGAAATTACGACGAGTGGAATTGCCGACCTCTATTATATCGAAACCGTACTTTTCCAAATCGGTCGCCGTTCGATTAGCCAATCCGTTGACCCAAGTTCCATTCAAGACCTGCAACTTAGCCCTCTCGGTAACAATATTGGTCTTCTCCTCTTTCGGAGCTTCTTGGAAGATGTTTTGAACTAAATATCTTATCTCGGAAAAATCACCATTTTTAGGAAGTAATACATAAGAACCCTGTTCATTGATGGTCGCTTTCAACAATCCGCTCGGACTATTGTCTATCACTTTAGAGATGACACTATCCTTCTCCACATCCTTAAACTGCGACCACATCTTGACTATTTCCCATGTTTTCAGGTTAGTACTTAGATGATTATTCAGCTCGGTAAAAATATTAGCTAAATTTACAGGATTTAGCAAGGTGCTGGCCTTGGTCAACTTTTCCTTGGCCGCCTGAATCACTATTTGCTGACGACGAGCGCGGGCGAAGTCGGAATTCTCACCGTTAGTGCCATGACGGGAACGAGCGTATTTAAGAACGGTATCGGCGTTCATCTTCTGCCATCCCTTGTCGAAATGCAGATGCTCGAAGCGGGAATAGTAGTCCGGGTCATCCTCTCGGCCGGCGATCGGATAGCTATAATCGTCAAAAGCCTTCTCTACATATATATCCAATCCTCCAAGTTTATCTATTATATTCTTAAACCCTTGGAAATCGACGCGAATATAATAATCAACTGGCACCTCCAGAATATCGGACAAGGCCTGAGATATGGCCATTCCACCGGAATTTTCCTCTTTAAACTCGGCAAAAGCGTTAATATTATTGATTTTTGTCCACTCCGAGGAAGATGCCTTCTCGACAGGTATAGACATGTCGCGAGGCACGGAGACCATGGCCACTTTCTTCGTTTCCGGGTCAAGAGAGGCTAAAATAATAGTATCGGTCAAATAACCGCCATCATGCCCCTTGCCACCCATGCCGAGAAGTAAAATATTGATTCTTCCTTCCTTTTCTCCTTTTAGTTCGCGATCGGCACTATTGGCCAAATGGCTCAATTGACCGATAATCGGAATCCTTTCGATAAATGAATCGGCCTGCTCGGAAATACTGACCCTATTAAAAAACAAAAAAAAGGCCACAACAAAAAATATCCCGCCACAGGCGAGCTTTTTAAAAAATCCTTTTTTTGCCGATTTTTTCTTCGGCAATGTTTCTTCTGTTTTTTCTTGGCTAATTTCAACCATTTTTTCTTGCTCCTGTTTTATCTCCTCTTCTGTCATTTTTTTATTTTTATATCTTTTTTAAACCAAAAACGCCTATTTATCGATATTTTTATTATAACCGTCATTGACAGGATTTGGCAATAGCAAAAGACTTCTTCGCTTGACAAAAAAGTTAAAACATAATAAAGTTCAGTCATTCTTTAGGGGGCGTTCGCCCCACCCTTAAGCCCTTTTTTTTAAACGCTTAAGATGAATCAGGCACATTGATAACAAAAAACAATTTCCCTATAAGGAGGAGTTATGAGAAAATATTTTTCTTCACTGTTGGTATTTGGACTGGCGACGATCGTTCTGGCAAACGGGGACATAAGGAGAAACGGCACCACCTACACACTATGGGATTACAAACAAACTTTCGAATCGACCGACTCGACGATAACGGCCGAAGCTGCCGCCAAAACCCTGGAGGCTGGATGCGCAAGACAAGAAAAGACAAAAAGATGGATAAGTCATCTAGGCTTTATAATCAACTATTCTAACGAAAAAAGGAATGTCTTTTTAGATAGAGAGAATTTACGATTCTACTCTAATGGAAACTGGGAAGAGATAGATAATGACAGAAGGCTCAATACCTACTTCATCGTCGCGATATTTTTAGCGATATTTGCCATAATATCCGTGGCGCAGGAAGACAAGGCGAGAAAAAACAGGACAAAAAACTGGCCCATGGCCTTATTCTTTTCCGCAACGTCCCTTTTACTATCTTACGAATTTTGGCCAAACAGCTATTTTGCACCGATAATAAGCGCTTTTATCGGAGCGATATGTGGAGTATTAACATCCATGCTCTTGAAAAAAAACCCAGAAATAAAGGAAATACTTATTCGAACAGGAAAGCTCATTGTCTTCTGGGGCTTGTTGTTAGTTCCGACAATACTCTTTAGCAGTACGAGTAATTTATGGTTTTTAATACTATTGCTTGTGGCTACTTTTTTCTTGACGATACTTCTTTCATCATTGATCAAAGAGGCTGAAAAAAGGATAGCGGCCCAAAAAACAAAAGGGCGCGACAATAGAAGATATCAACAAAGAACCGACAACGAAAACGAAGACATCGACCAAGCTCAGAGAATGCCAGAGGCATAATTAAAAACAAAAACGGAAGGACCGCTCTCAAAGCGCCTTCCGTCTTTTTTTACAACAAATCTAATGATTATTCGATCTTTTAGCAAAATATCTTTTAAAAGCTTCCGGAGCCGAAATTGCTTGGTTCCGCTTTAACGGAAATTTCGGCGAGGACGAGAGCGAGATTTTTTCGTAGGAAAAAAATCGAGCGCCTTTTAAAAGATTGTTTTGCTAAAAGTTGCCACACTAACTCACCTATTTTATCCTCAATTTTATCTCGTAAGCCATCTCCTCTATCTTGCGCAAATTATTGCGAGCCTGGTCGTACTTCGTCCTCAAATAACTGGTCAAGTCGAAATCCAGAAGCTGACCGATGACGTCGTTTATCTCTTTCTTGATTTCCTCCACCTTATCGAAGTTGCCGGCCGCGGCCTGATTGGTGGCATAACGGACCAGCTCACCGGTGTAATCGGAAATACCGCCGATGTAACTGTCATGATTCAATTTGACTTCGGAAATCTCATCGATCTTCTTGCCGGCCAAAAAGAAATAGAACATCTTAGCCTCGACATACTCCTCGACGGCAGCTTTGTAGGCTCCTTCCTCCTCGTTGCGATCGAAGCCGAAATTATTTTCCATATTCTTCAATTCCTTCTCGATATTGGCGAAACTCTCCTCCGCAGCGGCGATATCGCCACGATGTAAAGCAAAGATGGTGCGTTTGGAATCGTTGAGGACTATATTAGATATAGAAATTATCTGCCTTCTCTCCGAATTGGACTTTTGATAGTCGACTCTTAATTTCTCGAAAAAATCTTTGTTGAGCATTTTATTTTCATTAATTCTTAATATACTATCTGACTACCCTAAAGACCTCGTCAAGACTGGTCTCTCCGGCCAAGGCTTTAAGCACTCCGTCCTGGATCATCGTCACGGTGCCGTGTTTTATCGCCTCCTGTTCTATCTCGTACTCGGTTATATTAGGTGTCAACAACAATTTACGCAACTCCGGATCCATGGCTAGAGTCTCATAAATAGCCAAGCGCCCCTTATACCCTTTATTGCACTTATCACAGCCGGTAGCGGTATAAAATTTCCTTTCTTGCGGAATGACTACGCCCGGAGCGGCAGGATTTATCGTCGCTAAAATCTTCTCGGCCTCGACGAGAGACTCTTGATCGACGACAGCCTCCTTCTTGCAGTATGGACATATCTTACGAACCAAGCGTTGACCGATGGCGAACTCTAAGGCCGACGAAAGCATGTTCACTTCGACGCCTAAACCGGCGAAACGAGAGACTGCTCCGGCCGCGCTATTGGCGTGAATGGTGGACAACACTAAGTGACCGGTCAAAGCGGCTTCGATGGCGATCTTGGCCGTCTCCTCATCGCGGATTTCGCCGATCATCATGATGTTCGGATTTTGACGCAACAGGGAACGCATGGCCGCCGCAAAAGTATAACCTTCCTCATTATTGATCTGCGTCTGCATCACTCCGGCCAAATGATATTCGATCGGATCCTCGACGGTTATTATCTTAACGTCCGACTTATTCAAAGCGCTTAAAATGGAATAGAGAGTGGTCGTCTTACCGCTACCTGTCGGACCGGTATTGATGATTATTCCTCTAGTGCGGGTCATGGCCGACTTGATGGATTTTAAAGTATAAGGCCTCATTCCCAATTTCTCCATATCCAAGGACTCGGCCTGAGAAGCGAGTAGACGGATAACGACCGTCTCGCCGTAACCTCCGGAAATTATAGAGACACGACAGTCCATCTTGGCATCCTGATTGAAGATGGAGAAGCGTCCGTCGATAGTAGCTTTTTTTACGTTGGTCGCCACGCCGATCATCAATTTTATCTGCGACAAAAGTGGTAGATAGTGCTCTTTCGACAATTCGAAAATGTCGCTCAATATACCATCCAAACGATAGCGGATCTTGACGCCGTTCTCCGTCGGCTCGATGTGGATATCGCCGGCTTCTTTCTTAATCGCTAAGGCGATGACGATATTGATCATCTCGCGAGTGGAGACGCTCTTGGCCATCTCATTCACATTGTCGGCATTTTTATCGAATTCGTCGGCCTTGTCGTTGTCATTTTGAGAGAGCTTGATACCGCGACCGAATGTTTGCGAGATGGCGATGTCGTACAAGGCGTCGACATAGTCGAACTTGCCGATGACACGATAGACTTCGTCGAGAGTGGTCTTCCCATCGAGAACTTTCAACACTCCGTCCTGCAACATGGTCAACATGCCGTCTTCGATGGCCGCTTGCAAGATTTTGAAAGCCGGCTCGTTCTTAGCCACCAATTCTTTGATCGGATCGGTCATGGAGAATATTTCATAGATACCCAAACGTCCTTTGTAACCAAGTCCGTGACATTTCGGACAGCCTTCTCCCGCCTTGTATATCTTAGGCAAGGTCGTCGGAATCTCCTCTCCGGAGCGAGGTGATATGACGGCCAATATCTTCTCCAGCTGCTCTTTCTCTTCGTCGTTCAAAACGTGCTCGACTCGGCATTCCGGGCAGACACGACGAATTAAGCGCTGACCGATGATACAATTGATGGCCGGAGTCATAAAATATGGTTTGACGCCCATATCTATCAAGCGCGGCAAGACGCCAGCAGCATCGTTAGTATGCAAAGTCGATAACACCAAGTGACCGGTCAAAGCGGCCTGAATGGATATTTCCGCTGTCTCAAGGTCGCGGATTTCTCCGACCATAATGATGTCCGGGTCCTGACGCAGAATGGAACGCAATCCACTAGCGAAAGTATAGCCCTTCGACGGATCGATCTGCGATTGACTGATTCCCTCCAATTGATATTCGACAGGATCTTCCAAGGTGATTATCTTCGTGCCTGGCTCGTTCAACTTTTTTAAAATGGAATAAAGAGTGGTCGTCTTACCACTACCCGTCGGACCGGTGGTGAGGACGCAACCGTTCGGCTTAGCAATCTCCCTCTTTAAAATATCAAAAGCCTTGGGTCTTAATCCGAGGTCGTCGAAGCTCAGAGAAATGGAGCCGGAGCGCAAAAGACGCATAACGACGCTCTCTCCGTAATTAGTAGGAAGGAAAGAGGCGCGAACTTCGATCTTTTCTTTGGTCAAGAAAATAGAGAAGCGACCGTCTTGCGGTTTGTCGGTTATATTCAATTTCACTTTAGCCAGAAGTTTCATTCTGGAAATAATCTTCTTCCATTTTTCCTTTTCTATCGTGGCGACTTCCTGAAGGACGCCGTCGACGCGCATGCGAACGACTATCTGATTCTCTTCGGCCTCGATATGGATATCGGAGGTGTTCATCTTGATGGCCGTCGCCAAAACCAAAGTGATGACATCGGTTATCGTCACGTCGTTTATCTTGTCCTGCAACGAATGATAATCCTCGATGACACTGCGATATTTCTCCAAATCCTCCTCGGTTATCTTGACTCCGCGATCGACACGATCGATTTTAGGCAAAGCGTCGTAGACCTTTAAAGCATAATCGTAGGAGTGTCGTGAAATCAAATATAGCGCCCCAGTCACATGATATTCTTTTTCCAAATAAAGCAAAGTTTCGGCGACTCCTTCTCCTTGCGGATCCAAAACACCGACTCGAACATTCTTGCCGTCATAAAAAAAGCAAACCAATCCCATCTTTACGGCATCCTCGCGTTTAATCAAAGAGATAGCGTCCGGACTGATGGGAAAGCCGAATAGATCCACATAGGGAATCGAGAGGCCATTGGCCTTCTCTTCGGTTAAACGCTCCATTTGCTTAACCCTGATTTCCTCTTGTCTTTTTAAAAACTTGCCTTGAGTACTCTCGTCATCTTTATCGACATCGCCGTGCGAGGCTTTAATAAGATCTTCTAATGATTGATTATTTGCTTGCATATAATAAATTTTATCGCTGTCTTCTATTATTTTATCAGATAAAGCGTTATTTTGCCATAAATTATCTTCAAATCCATAGCTATCCCAGTATTACAAAAACGAGCCCCTTATTCAAGGACTCGTTTTTTATATATCGAGACTTCTTTATTTTTTCATACCCTCAGCGAGGCGAACTATTTTGGCTAAGCTTCCTTTCTTTTCCGACAGATTCAAGAAGATGTCGGTCCAAGCCACTGTATGGAACGTGGTCAATATGGAACCGGCCAGAATAATCAATATTATGGCCACAACCAAACCGGTGATAACCGCTAGCAAGAAAAGTGCATGCGAAAATATCATGGATAGGGCGATGGCGGCGAATAAATACGGGACAGCTAAGACGAGAAGCACGAATCCGATGAAAAATATGGCGATGAAATCAATGAAGAACATTATTAAGGCCATTTCCACGCTGATTAACCAATTCTTGCCGAATAACTTCAAGGCATCCTCCATAGAATCGAAGAATTTTTTTCCTTTGACGACAGAAAAACAGACTGCGAACTTCCCCAAAAAAGAGATAATCAAGACCAAAGGAGTCAAAACGACGAACAAGACCATGTAAACCAACATCAAAGTCATGTCATTGCCCGTCGTCATAAAAACTAACGGCGCCCCAGCCATAGCGGAAAAAAGAATGATCAAAAGAGCGGTAACCACGTTGATTCCGGCGACCGGCCAAAACTTCTTGTGCCCAGCGTTCATTCCGGAGGCGATAGTAGCCGACGCTTCAGTGTTCTTGCCGGATTTTATTATCTTGGAGGAATCCGAGACTAAGCCGGCTTGCGAGACGACAGCCATCCAAAACAAGAAAACAAAAAGGAAGCAGACAATAGAGAAAAAAATCAAGAAGATGGTCGTAGCTACTGGGTCGTGTTTATAGTAGAGTGCGATGTTTCCTATTAGACTCGTAGAAGAGCCGACACCCAAAAATCTACCTAAAGTGTCGAGAAAGTTGCCGTTCCAAGCATCACCTTGCCCGGAGAAAGAAAGCTTAAAACTCCCTGTCCCGGCTAAAAGCGAAGCGAAGAGGCCAAAGAACCAAAGATACTTGTTCTTCCAAGTTATCAAAGCCGAACGCTTTAAAATGTCGCGATATAAAAACATAAAAGTTCTTTTTACCCTCCTTGTTTGAGAAGAGTAGAAAAATAATTTTCTTTACTATATATATTACTATACATAGTATAACACAAAACCCAACAACATAACAAAGATAAAAACTAAGACGCTACTTGGTTATATTCTCGCCAATCGAAAAACCGGATAGCCAGCGATCGGACACCACATTCACCGCGGCCCAACTCCAACGGCGAGAGACGAATGCCGATGGCGAAGTTATATAATAATATTTTTGACCGTCGAAATAAAAGACGCGCGAAGACGAAGAGATTTTTACTAGTTTAGGAAAAGTGAAAACGACGCGTGCCGGACCATTGGCCTTCTTTTCCTTAAAATTAAAGTCGTGCAAAGAATTCATGAATAAATCGTAATCATAGCGATGATTCTTGCCGTCTTTGCGATCGCCTGGGTCGTTGACAATGAACTGCTTTTGGGAATCATCATAGCCGACGACGACCAAAACATGAAATGAAGAGCCTGTGGCTCTGAAAGGTATGTTCTTGTTACCAAGACTAAAGCCATGATGCATAGTAATGACTGGGCGACGACCGTTTATCTCGTTCTTTATATCCTGAATTGTCGGATTATTTTTGATGACTGCTCCATAGGAAGAAAAATTATCGATCAGATACTTATTGCGCTCCGCATCAGAATCGGCATTAGAGCCATAGATTTCGTCCTGCTTATCAAAAAGCTTCTGCATAAAAGCCTTGGCCTCCGTTTTAGTCATGGTCGTTTGTCCTAAATAATACTTCTCCACCATAGCCAAAGTGGATTCCTCGCAGGCGTTCTTCCAAGGACCGGTCCAATTGTCGTCCGGCGCCTCGTTGGTATAGGGCACGTCCAAATCGACAAAACCTAAAGCTGCACCTTTTTTCAAAGGCGAAAAACCTTTCTCGATTTCCATTAGATCGTCAAAGCCGTCGCCGTCCGTGTCCACCTTCTCCGGATTAGTCTTGTAGACAGTCTTCTCTTCGCGGTCGGAAAGACCGTCCTTGTCGAAGTCCGGCAAAACCTTGGCGCTGGAAAATTCCAAAGGAACGCCTAAAAATAAAAATATGGATAAAATAAGAATTGCTGTTTTTTTCATGATTACATTATAACATAATAAAAACGACAAGAGGCAGGGATTCACCACGTGAGGCGATTCCCGTCCTCCTTCGTCGGACATGGAAACCGCCTTTCGAATTATCGTTTATATTAAGATTGTCGAATAAACCATCATCGCGTTCGCTCGTCGCCGAATAGCTCCTCACTCTCTTGTCCAGGGTTGGCGATGGCCTTTCCCCAAAAGGCCATCGACGCTCGACTTCGGTTTGCTCGTTCCCTCGCAAACCTTGTCTTGCTTCCAACCAGTTCGAATCCCTCTTTGTCTATTCTACTCAAAAATAAGACCTGACTTGCGTCAGGTCTTATTTTTGAGCGGAGAGGCAGGGATTCGAACCCTGGGTACCGTTGCCGGCACATCTGATTTCGAGTCAGACCCATTCGACCACTCTGGCACCTCTCCAATTCTTATTCACTACGATAAATAGTGATTCTTCTATTTTATAGATTTTTCATCGCTTGTCAATTTTAGCTTCAATACAGCGATTAACGCGATAAAAACCCAGAATAAGCAAGCCAAATCGTTCTTGAAATACGGCACGTCGACCAAGCCATGCACTAAAACGACTATTACGGCGCCTAATAAGCCCAAGGGTAAAAACAGGCTGTTATAATCTTTTTTAATCTTTAAACGATGAATGATAGCCGACAAGAGATAGATCGTCTTCACAAAAATCCACAAAAACAACAGCAAGCCGGCCAACCCCAGCTCCGACCAAAAATTCAATACTATATTGTGCGGGTACAGATAGACTTCCACCGGACGCCAAACTTTCTTTTTATAATCGTCATTAAAAACGACATGTAAACGGAATTTCGGATCGGTGCCGTCGTCATAAAAGATCCCCGGCACATGATACGGCTCCACAGCCTTCTGATAGCCGGCCAAACCGGCTCCGATCAATAGACGATTATCACTCTTGAGCATCTTCCAAGTCTCGGCCCACTGAGCACGACGCACCTGCCCGGAAAAATCCCTCAGCGTGGCTTTCTCTAAAACATTGCTACCGATTTGCGGCACAAAGAATATGGCGACCGCGAACAAAACCGAACAAGCTAAAACGGCCAAACGAGTCTTGCTGTTAAGCAGTAGACCGACGACAAAAAAAGCGGCAGCCAAACCGATCAAAGCTCCTTCGCTGTGAGCGTAATAGACGGACAATAACGACAACAATACTATCAGACCGAGGAATCCGCGCGATAGGCCGAGCGCGGAAATATCCTTCACTTTCAAAGGAAAGAAAAATTTCTTTTCCTTTTCGCCGACCTTCTTGTCGCTCTTGAAGAACAGAAAAGCCATAAGCACCGGAACGATCGGCGCCAAATACAGACCGACGGCATTAGGGTAGCCGAAGAACGAGACCACGCGACGAGTCGCAGGCGCGGACCACAGAGGATTGTCGATGCCGAAACCGGTAATCTTCTGAAAGACGGCGCAAGCGGAAACAAACAAGGAACCGATCGCCAAAGAAAAAACTATCTTATGAATACCATCAGTGCGACGACCAAAGACGTTGATGATTAAGATATAAAGCAAGGCCGGTTCTAAAAAATAAGCGCGCCAAATCCCTAAGGCGGAAAAAGAAAATCCGGATACCGCAACAGCCACCAAGGATACAATCAACAGCAAGGACAATTCTATTCCGAAAGGATATTTCATTCGCCCATCTCCACCTCCATTTCTGGCGAACGGACTATTACTAAAAAACTCTTTCGCCTTATAACGACCACGGATGAAATCGACGAAACGAGTATCTTTCAAAAACCAAACCGCGAAGGCGATCAAAATCATGCCTTCCAAGATAGTGCTCGGCAGACCCGCGACCTTAAAACGCAAAACATAGGACGGTAGACCGGCCAAAAGCAACATCAAAGCCCATGGCAAGCGTTTCCATGCCAAAACGGAGAATAATAAAAAGAATATTATCGCAAAAGACATCGCAAAAGTTTATAAATTATAGCTACCTACACTAACATATACAGGCCAATGCCGACAAGCAAGGCGCCACAGACTTTTTGAAAAATCACGCCTCCACCAAGCTCTTCCTTGGAGATATGCGGATAGCGACGCGAGATGAACAACACCAAAAGAATCAAGAACACGTACTGCACTCCTTGTAAGGAATTTATCAAAGAGACATTGCCGAGGGAAATAGCTCTGTTTAAAAATATGAAGGCGATGGCGGCACTGGCGCGAACTGTCAAGAAAAAAAACCAATTCATCTTCTTTTTACTGCCAGGATGATTATTGTGTTCGCTGATTTGATGTCTCCATGCCGGAACGAACAGAATCAAAATGACGCCGATAAAACTACCCATACGCGACCAGACGAATCCGCCAATGAAAGGCTGATGAGAGTAGATATATTTAGCCATAACATAATAGGCGGCGAAGAAAAAAGCTGAAATCACCGAGTTGATCAAGAGACGTTGCGTCGGACGGAACCCGGCATGGAAATGGCCGAAGACATCGCCAAAGACATTCTTTGTCCTTTCGGCGAGCATCTTGAGCTCGTAGAATTTGGTGTGTTTAACAGAAATCAAAACGCCTCCGATTATCAAAACAGTAAAAGCCAAAAGCTGTCGTTCTCCTAATTTATCGCCAAGAAAAGCGTACGATAGTAAGAAAGAAAAAACCGGCGTCAAGGCGCCGACTATCGGCACGACACGAGTCGCCTCGGATTGATGCAAGGCCTTATACCAAAAAATCAAAGTGGCCAAAAACAACACACCGGCCAAGAGATCGATTATCAATTCTTGAAAATGGGGAACCCATGGGTCGAGAAACAATAAAAACACATTCAAAAAACTCCAAATTCCTACGAAAAAAGCGTAGACTATCGAAGAATGTATCTTCTTGGAAAGCAAGAATTTATCGGCGATATAGACGCCGGCATTGATTAAATAGGCTAAAACAGCGATAGAAAGCCACATAACCGCTAAATTAAAGATTAAGAACTAAAAACCAAAGTCGATTTTCAATCCTCAATATCCAATAGACGCGGATTTCGATCGTTAAAAAATACCATTATTACGGCAAATCTCCGCGTAGACCATTCCGGAATGTTTGACGTGCCTCTCGAAAGTCTCTTTGTCGAAATCGCACAGTCCGAACTTAGGAGACCAGCCATGAGCCCACTCGAAATTATCCAGCAAAGACCAATGAAAATATCCTCTGACCGGCACCCCCTCGGAAATAGCGCGATGCACCCAGCGCAGATGATTAATAATAAACCTCTCCCGCTTGTCGTCATTGGCATCGGCCAAACCGTTCTCCATAATGATTATCGGCTTTCTGAAACGACTCAGATACTTTAATATATTATAGATGCCCTTAGGATAGATCTCCCAGCCTAAATCGGTGACTTCTTTATTCTTATTCCTAATGAACGGCGGATACCAGACCACGCGATTATGGAAATAATAATCCAAGCCGATGAAATCTATGTGCTTCCTGACGCGCCCCAATAAAAATCCGTTGTAGAAAAAATTAAGGACGCCGGCCAAGAACAGCTCCGGCAAGAACCATTTTCTAGCCGGATCGAAATTATTGCCAAGATGGGTAAAACCGACTTTAGCCTTGGGAATTAAGGAATGTATCGCTTTATAAGCCGCCTTGTGAGCCTTTATCAAATTGAAATAGACCGCTAAGGCCTTGAACGGATTCTTCTTGTTCGGCGGAAAATTACCGCGGATATAGCCGTTGCCGACATGAATCGTCGGTTCGTTGACCGTCAACCAATAGTCGACGACGTCGCCGAGCTCTCTGGCCATAACTTTGGCATAACGCCTAAAGTAGGCCACCACCTTCTTATTGGCCCAACCGCCCTCATCGACCAACCACATCGGATTGGTCCAATGCCAAATAGTCACAGCCGTCTTCAAACCGCACCTCTTCATATATAGAAGCTGGCGACGATAGTGCTCGATGGCATGATGGGAGAATTCGCCCTCCACCGGTTCGATGCGCGACCACTCCAAACCGATACGCCCAGCATTGCAATTTAATCTCAACAACAAATCAACGTCCTCTTTGACATGATGATAGGAGTCGCAGGCGCGTCCGGCCACGAAATCACGATAGTCCAGGCCCTTACGGCGCAAATACGCCAAGCGTTTGTCGGACATCTCCCACTGGCTCCAGTCGTTTATAATCCCTCCTTCCACTTGATAGGCGGATGTGGAGGCGCCCCACAAAAAACCTTCCGGGAATACGTACGTCTTTTTGTTTTTATCGTCGATAGGCATATCGTTTTCATTATACCATCATCAAGGCTAATTAAAAAAGCTCGACGACGAGCGCCGAGCTTTCTTGCTATCTTTTATTGGACTTTAGAGCCTCTTTTTTGAATCGATCTCCGCGATCCTTGTAATTAAGGAAACACCCGAAAGACGCGCAGCCGGTAGAAAGCATAACGATATCGCCTTCCTTCGCTTGGCTGTTGGCTGTCTCCATAGCGTCTTTCATGTTGTCGACCTTCTTCATCTTTAACTTATATCCTTTAGCTTTCAACTCTTTGACGATCTTATCCGAACCGGCACCTTTGAACAATATCAGATATTTCACCCTTTTATTTATTTCACGGACGAAATCTTTGAAATCCGAACCCTTGTCCGCTCCTCCGGCCAAGAGCACGATATTCTTATCGCCCGCGAAAGACTTCAAGGCGATAACGGAAACGTCCGGCACAGTAGCGAAGCTGTCGTCGAAATATCTCACTCCGCCTCTTTCCGCGACCAACTCCAAGCGATGAGGAAGTCCTTGGAATTTTTTGACCGCCTTCTTCACGGCATCTTCTTTTATCTTCAATATCTTAGCAACCTCGGCCGCCGCAGCCACATTCTCTTTATTATGCTCGCCGATCAAATTACTATCGATGTCGGACTTTTCATAAAAGACGGTCTTGCCGGAAAATTTTTCTTTTTCGATATAAGAAGCTAATTTTTTATTAACGACTAAATAGTCGCCCTTTTTCTGATGCTTGAAAACATTAGCCTTAGCCTCCCAATAAGCCTTCATCGTCTTGTGATAATTCGGATTCTTCGGATCAGCCGGCGCCAGATGTTCCTTGAAAAGATTGGTCATGACGGCAATCTTCGGACTGCGGTCGAAGTCTTCCAGCTGAAAACTGGAAAGCTCTAAGACGACGAAATCCGACGGTTTTATCTTTTCGATGAAGTCGAAAGGAGCGATACCGATATTACCGCCAAGATACGCTTTCTTACCTCCGGCCTTAATGACTTCATATATCAAAGAAGATGTCGTGCCCTTACCCTTCGAACCGGTGATGCCGACGACATTCTTAGTCGGACACAAATCCATGAAGGCCTTCATCGGACTAGTGATAATGACACCGGCCTTCTTGGCCTTCAATAGATTATTTTCGAATAGAGGATATCCCGGGGAACGAAAGACGATGTCAAAATCCGTCAAATAGGCGTCATAGTTTTTCCCAGTCATGAAGGCGACTTCTTTTTTGTCGCGTCGCAACATCTTGCGAATCTCGAAATAACGATCGCCGATTTCGGCCACCGGACGCTCGTCACAGACCGTTAAATGAGCTTTAACTCCCTTCTTTAACAAAAATTTGATCAGGGAGAAATTCTCCTCGCCCAAACCGATGAACCCGATACGCTTACCTTGAAAATTTTTCAACTTGTTTTTGTCGATCATATTTTTATTATTTTAAACTTCACTAATGACATCGAATCCTTTGACGCTTCCCGTAATCGACAAGCCGACCACCTCTCCGTCGCAAACGCCGGCTCGACGAATCTTGCACGCTATCTCGTTGAAAGTCGCACCGGAACCGACAGCGTCGTCGATCAATAGGATTTTTTTAAATCGCTGGTCCTTGTCGACGACGAAGGTGCTCCTAGCATTCTCTATGCGATCCTCCAATCTATTCAAAGTCTTTTGCGGTACGGCTATTTCGGTCTTGATCTTTTCGATCGCGACTTTGCGAAGCGGTAAATTAAGCCCCTTCTCCAGCTCTTTGATGAATTGCACTTCCCTCTTTACTGTCGGTGGAATATAGGCCACGCCGTCGAACCCCTCCCTTTCGACGAACTCTTCGATCCTGTCTTTGATGCCACGGATCAACTCTCTGATGACTTGGCGATTCTGACTTTGTTTGGCATAGAGCAGGAGCTGTCCCAATTTAGTCTTGCCAAAACGCTCGATGCTATAAAAATCCAAATAGAGAAGACCGCTCAGACATGAATCGTGAAAAGTGCTTTTTAATTTTTCCGTCCCGTCGATCATTCCGTCCGACCTGCGATGACGATCGTATTTTTTCAAAGTCTGTAGATACTCGTCGGCGGTTTTGGTAAGCGGTAATTTATTCTTGTCGCACCAAAAAGAAAAAGCTTCCAAACCCTCTTTCTTCTCTCCGGACGGGGTGATGGACAAAAAATTATCCTCTATGACCTTTTCCACATCTTTTCCTATGTCCAAATTTTCCTCTTTGACGTCTTTCTTCTCCACCGGATAATAAAAGACCTTCGGAGGGCGACCGACTTTATAAATCTCGTTATTTTTCTGCAATTTAGCCAATTGTTTAAAAAGCGCTTGACGGCTGATGCCCAGATATTCGAATAGTTGAGCGGCTGTCGCCTGTCCATTTTCTTTTAAATATTGGCTAATTTTTTGTGAAGTATCCGTGGTCATATACAATATTATACTACCATTATATCATAGTTGATAGTTTACTGTCAACTATCAACTATAAAAGGAGCCCTTCAAGAAGGCCCCTTTTGTGTTTTCCACTTATTACGACTAAATTAATGCAGTTCTCCCCAGTTTTCCCCCACCTCAATATCTACCACGACAGGAACTTTTAATTTTATGATATCGACCATGATCTCCCGCATCTTGGCCGACGCCTCTTCGACTTTGTCCTCGCGCATCTCGAAGACCAACTCGTCATGCACCTGTATCATCATGCGGACGGAGTCGGTATATTCTTTCTCGATCAAATCCTGCGCCAAGACCATAGCCTTCTTAACCATGTCGGCATTGGTTCCCTGCAATGGCGTATTGACGGCCATACGTTCGGCACCGGCGCGCACCATCGGAACTTGCGAAGTTATTTCCGGCAGATAACGGCGACGACCGAACAAGGTTTCGACATAGCCGTTCTCCTTGGCGAACTTCACCATGTCCTCGGTATATTTTTCCACTCCTTTATATATGGAGAAATAATTGGCAATGAATTCTTTGGCGCGAGCGAAAGGAATGCCGGCGGTCTGCGAAAGACCATAAGCGCCTTGACCGTACAGCACACCGAAATTCGTCGCTTTGGCTTCGCGGCGCATATCCTTCGTCACCTCTTCTAGCGGAACATCGTTTATCAAAGCCGCGGTAGCGGTATGAACGTCCAATTCGTCGTTAAAAGTCTTGATCAACTTCTCGTCGCCGGATAGATGAGCGGCCAAGCGTAGTTCTATTTGAGAATAATCCAAAGAGACGATCTTCCATCCTTTTTCGGTGACGAAGGCTTTGCGAATCTCCTTGCCTAATTCGGTGCGAGTCGGAATATTCTGTAAATTCGGATCCGAAGAAGACAGACGCCCCGTAGCCGTAATCGTCTGATTGAAGCTGGCATGCACGCGACCGGTCTTGGAATTGATCAACTCCGGCAAAGACTGGACATAGGTGGATTGCAATTTGGCCAGCTCGCGATATTCCTGGATCAAAGGGATTATCTCGTGCTCTTCCTTTAACTTATCCAATTCGTCGGCGGCAGTGGAAAAACCGGTCTTAGTCTTACTGACGTTCAAAGTCGATATCTGCAATTTCTCGAAGAGAATTTCTTTCAACTGCTTAGTGGAATTGATATTGAACTCCTCGCCGGCCGCGGCATATATCTTTTTCTCCAAACCGCCTATATCTTTGGCGAGTCTCTTTTCCAAATCGCCTAAAAACTTTTTATCGAGCAGGACGCCATTCTCCTCCATCTTCCCCAAGACGGCGATCAACGGCATCTCTATATTGTTAAAAATCTCGGCCGAATCTTTTTCCTTCAATTCACCGGATAATTTTTTCACCAAACGATAGGTGAAGTCGGCGTCCTCGCAAGAATATATAGCTAGCTTCTCTAGTTCCACATCGGCAAAAGTCTTCTTATCCCTTCCGCTTCCCAAAAGGTCGTCCTTACCAATCTTTTCGAAACCGAATTCCGAAAAAGTCGCCGCGTCCAAACTATGCGCGCGCGAACCCGGATTCAATAAGTAAGAAGCGATCATCGAATCGAACTCGATGCCATTGAGCTCCAAACCGGCATTCTTCAAAACGCGCCAATCGAATTTGATATTGTGTCCGCACTTCTTTATTTTTTCGTCCTCCAAGATCGGTTTCAATTCCTCTAGCCATGGATTGGACGCCTCTTTCGGTTCTTCTTTTTTCTGATAGTTGAAGAGGTCGGCACCTTTGTTCGGAATGGAGGCCTTGTAGTCCAATATCGCGACGAAATAAGCCTCTCCCTCCTTCCAAGAGAAACTTATACCGCGCAAAGACGAAGTGATCGGATCGAAGCCGGTCGTCTCCGTGTCGACGGCGAAAAATTTCTGCTTCTTGAGTTCCGTCAAGAACTTTTGGAATTTCTTATCATCATCGACTAAGACATATTTGAAGCTTTCCCTGTCGCGCGCGAATTTATCGGCGGCCGAAGCGGCCTTCTCCTCGCCGGTGGCGTTCTTACCGGAGAGTTCCTGGACGCGCGGTAGAAGCGTCTTAAATTCCAATTCGGAGAATATCTCCGCTACCTTATTGGTGTCGAAATCGCTGGCCAAACATTTTTCCAAATCGAATTCTATCGGCACATCACGTTTAATCGTAGCGAGTTCTTTAGATAAAAAGGCCTCCTCTTTGTGTTCTACTAACAGATTTTTAATCCTATCCTTAATCTTTAACTCGTCGTTCGCTATTTTCAATCTCTCATAAAGATTCTCCAAAGTCTTGAACTCGCCCAACAATTCCGTTGCCGTTTTCTCGCCGATCCCCTTGACTCCGGGAATGTTGTCCGACGGGTCGCCACGCAAAGCTTTATAATCAATCATCTGTTCCGGATCGATATTGAAACGCTCGCGCACTTTGGATGCGTCATACAAAACGGCCTCGGACAATCCGCGCCCCATGGCAAAGACTCTGGTATTGTCGTCGACTAATTGCAAAGTATCCATATCGCCGGTCACGATCACCTTTTCCAAATCCTTGTCGGCGACTTTGGAAATCGTTCCGATCAAATCGTCGGCCTCGAATCCCGACATCTCGAAAATAGGGATGTTGAAAGCCGTGGCCACATCTTTGACCAACGGAATCTGCTTATATAGATCGTCGGGGGCTTTGACGCGCGTCGCCTTATACTCGGCATATCTCTCGTGACGAAAGGTCGGCCCTTTCTTATCCAAAGTCAAAACTATATAATCCGGTTTGATTTCCTTCCAAGACTTGATCAAAAAAGACGCAAAGCCATAGACCGCATTCACCAAATCCCCGTCTTTAGTCCGTAAAGTCGGCGGAAGAGCGTGAAAACTCCTGTGAATAATGGCATTGCCATCAATAATCATCAATTTTCCCTTTCTTTTGGCCATAAAATGAATTTAATCTCCTTTTGCTCAATTATACCATAAATTCTTATTTTAATGCCTAAAAAAATTATTTCAGAAACTTACTAATATTAATTATAAAAAAACAATTAAAATTTAAATACACCGATTTTTCGTTTAAGAAAAGTTGTCAAAAAATCAAAACCTCTCGTCAAGCGAATGACAAGAGGTTAAAAACCGCTCATAGAATCAACTCCTTCCGGAAAGAACCTTTAAATGTTCGATCTCTCTTTCGACAGTCTCCCTGTCATGCTCGTCGACGATCCTTGGTTCGATCGCGATATATGCCTCCAAAAGCTCGCTCCAACGCCTCCGAAGACCATCGACGATCGTTGGTTCACTTGAATCCTGATACTTTTCGACCAATCTGGCCACAAAATAACCGGCTTCGCGCAAATCCACCAACGACCCAGAACTCAACGCTTTTTGAAAAGCATTCAAACTACCGACTACCATAAAACCTCCTTGGTAAAATCAATGAAGCATTTTTCTGCCTTTATTATAGCCAAAAGCGCCAAAAAGGCAATAGTGCCGGCCTTGGAAAAAAACCAGTCAGCCATTACAATATAGTTATGAATAAAAAAATCCTCAAAATAGGGCTTGTCTGTTTTATCTCCGCGGCGCTCCTTTGGCTATCATACTTGAAGCTGGCCAACCCTTTCGACAGCGATGAAGGCTTGGTCTTAGGTGGAGCTTGGCGCCTCTGGCAAGGAGAAAAAATATATACCGATTTTTTCGAATATGTCACCCCGGGTAGCTTCTATCTGATACATTGGATTTGGAATATCTTCGGCGTCCCGTCTTACCTGATTGCTAAAGCGTTCTCTCTCGTCTTGCTATTCCTATCCTCGTTCGGCGTCTACCTTCTGGCCAAAAAATCCGGCGTGGATAAAAAATTCTCCCTAGCCTCGACTGCGACATTCATATATATAGCTATGTCATGGCCGACCTTGAGCTATAATATAATAGTTCTACCGTTCCTTATCTGGTCGTCATGGGCCTTTCTCGTCTTCATAAAAGAAAAGAAGGATTCATACCTGGTATTATCGGCAATCCTATCCGGCCTTTCCGCTCTCGTCTTGCAACACAAATTCGTGGCGATCTTCGCCGCCAATATTATATTCTTATCGGTCCATCTTTTTAAAACCGGTGAAAAGAAAGAATTACTCAAAAAGCTATCCTTCTTCATTCCCTTATCCATCCTGCCCTTGTTCGTATTATTCCTCTGGCCATTCCAGACCATCTACGAAACTTTTTTCCTCTTACCTCTATTCAACTACGTGAAGACCAGCACTATGGGATTGGCCTATTTCCCGATAGCGGCCACCCTTTGGCTGTTCGTCTTTCTTCTTTTTTTTAAAAAATCGTCACCAGAGATAAAATATCTGCTTTGTCTGCAAGCATTCCTTTATCTGGGAAACATCCAACGCGCCGACTTCCTGCACCTGACCGCCGTCAGCTTTCCGATGATAATATTGTCATGGAAAATATTTCAGGACAAATTGAATAGAAGGCGCCTTTTCATCGGAGCCATCTCCCTTCCCGTCGTCGTCATCCTCTTATCCGCGCAAGCGTCCAATCTGCTGATAACCAAAACTAACGGCGAAAAGGCAACCACACTCTATGACGAATACCTGCGAAAGAATTGCGGAGAAGAACAAATCTACGCCGGACCATTCCTGCCTGGATTCTATTTCTACTTCAAAAAAGCCGCGCCGTTCAAATCCGACTTCCTGCTTTACGGCGTGAACTCGCCAAGCGACTTCGACTTAGCCGTTAAAAAATTAGAGGATAAAAAACCTCGATGCATCCTGTCCGGACACAAGATCTGTCAATACATGCCGGTCGACAAGGACAACCCGGCCGACGAGTTCATAGAAAGGAATTATTATAAGGATACGGAAATAGGCAATATAGAGATCTACAAAATAAAAAACACCGAGCGATAATCTCGGTGTTTTTTGTGGACCCTACCGGGCTCGAACCGGTCACCCCCTGCTTGCAAAGCAGGTGCTCTACCAAATGAGCTAAGGGCCCCTACACAAAACGACAAAAAAATAATATCACAAAAGAAATAAAAAAGCTAGCCCCAGCCAAAATGCTTGCGGAAAAACCTACGAATCTTCTTTTTAAGTTTAAAAAGGAGCACCATCGGTCGATAGTCCAGCCACAGAATAAACATAATCGCATAGTAAAGAGAGATTTGTTCGGAGTGATTCTCGAAATGACCTTTGCGCACTGCCTCCAAAATGCTCCGCTCGTCCATCTCACAGTCCAAGACGGCATAAGATTTTTCCAAGCAAGGGAGAAAATGCGTGTCGGAAGTCGCTATGAACGGCTTATTATATCTCTCGGATACGATTTTGGCCGGAACATTAAAATCTGTCGCCTTGGTATGAAACCAAGACAATTCTATAGCGTCGAATAAATCGATATTCTCCTCTAATTTTTCCCGCAAAGTCGTCTTGGCCGGAAAGAAAGGATGTGGGGCGATAACTAAAAGATCTTTGTGCTTCTTTTTATATTCCCTGAGCTCTTTAAAGGTCTTCACCTTTTCCGCATCGACGGAACAATTTATCAATAAAACTTCCCGCCCCCCTATCTTAGCCTCTATGCCGATAAACAAAATTAGTCCCTTTGACTTGGCATATTCCACGTGCTCCCGGCGACCCAAAACCTGACGATGCGGGGTCCAAGCCAAAACCCCATAACCCAAAGCGACGGCTCGATCTATAGCTTCGTATATCGTATAGGACAAAACATCGAAGTCGTCCTCTTTGGAATGCAAATGAAAATTAGCCTTTACCCTCATACTTTAAACACCTTGTCCTCCGGTCGCCCTAATGAGCGGACCAAAAATCCAAAGCAAGAAACCGTTTATAAGACCGGTGGCCATCAAAAGACCAAAAAAGAAAACCACTATGCCGATAAGCTTGTAGCCCAAACGAGACCCGCCTTCGGTGCCAAGATGCTGTTCGAACCAAGCGATCGGTCCGAAATTATTATAGATGGCCTCGGACTTAATGGTAAAAAGAGCTCCGGCCGCCATCATAACCAGACCGAGAAGGATTTTAAAAACCATATTATTTTATATAGCTTAAAGGATTATATGTGACGTTATTTATTCTAACCTCTAAATGTAGATGGGGTCCGGTCGAACGCCCGGTCGTACCCATCAATCCCAATAACTGACCGCGCTCCACCTTATCTCCGACTTTGACGGAAATCTGATAGAAATGACCGTAACGAGTATGTTTACCATTGCCATGATCGACTTCGACCATATTGCCGTAACCGGCCTTGCTCCAAGAGGCGTAGACGATCGTTCCGCTATCACAAGAATAGATTGGTGTCCCTTGTTTATTGGCGATGTCTAAACCATGGTGCTTCCAAGTATAGTATTGCGTTATCACACCCTTAGCCGGCCAGAACATCTTATTGGCCGGAGTGGTTCCGGCATCAGGATTTATTAGGTCTTTTATGACTGTTATCGGGTTATAGGAAGTAGCCGGCTTGGAAGCGACCGGGGCCACGTATTTCTTTTTGCCGCCAGGAATGAATATTTTCTGTCCGACGGTCAACTTAGAGTCTTCAGAAAATTTATTCGCGACGGCTATCATCTCGACATCGACTCCGTAGCTGGTGGCGATGGAATTCAAGTTATCGCCCTTGGCTACTTTATGATTGATGCCGGTCGATGGCAATATTATCAGCTTGTCGCCCGGACGAATCAAGCTGTAGGCCGTCAAAGAGTTTTCCCACAATATAGTATTGACGCTAATATCGAAATCCGAAGCGATGGTGGAGATGGAGTCTCCGCTTTTAACGACATACTCGATTACTTCTTTTCTAGTCTTTTTACTCACCTTCGTGGTGACAATTTCTGGCTTCTTCAAAATGTCGTCGCCAAGATAACTAAAAACAGAACTCTCTTCCTCGACCTCGTCGCTAGTGGTGGCCAATCCAAGTTGCCCGGAAAGCTCGCCATAACCATTATTATAATGAGACTGTATTGTGCTGTCAGTTGAAAAATCCAACATATCCTCCTCTATCAACTCTTTGTCGAATTCACCGATATCGTAAAACTCTCTAGAAACAACTTTGGAAATCAATGTCTTGTTTGCCTCCTCCGATAATGACTTGGCCTGACCTAGTCTCGATAATATACCAGAAAAAGACATTAAGACGGCTAAGAAGACGACTAGAACATGGACCGTCCTCTGACTAAGGAGAAAATGGATAAAACTACCGCGCCACTTATTCCAACCGAGTCTCTTAACTAAAAAAAGGTAGTTCAAATAAGTCTTAGCTAAAAATTTAAAAACCAAAAACCTAACTAATTTAACAAACGGTCTTAAAAGAAAAGAAAAAAAAGCCACTAAGAACGATTTCACGAAAATCAGCGACTTCAAGGCGACCAAAGACGCGTCTATGGCCGTTTTTTTAATTGTTGTTTTTAATCTGGAAATACTTTTTCAAAATAAAACTATTCCCTATAATAACATCCAAAAGACTATCAAGTCAACCATCTTTATAAAATTTTTAGCTTATTTTACAAAATTTTAAACCTAAGCTTTACTGTTTCCCAAACAAAAGCCGCGGAGTCTCTGAGCACATTCACCTTACTTTTTCTCTGGTCATAACGATTCTCCTCCCATTCGACAGGCAACTCCTTTATTTTATAGCCCTTGCTTTTAGAGAAGATGACCATTTCCGTATCAAAAAACCAAGCATCCGACTTTAAAAGATGACTAATGCCGGTAAACGCCTCTTTTTTCATGGCCTTAAAACCGCATTGTAAATCGGAAAAATGATGCCCCAAAACCAAACGAGAAAAGAGAAGATAGGATTGAGAAACCAATTCTCGCCAAAAAGACCGATCTATTTTGGAGTCCGGCAAAAGACGAGAACCGATGACCATGTCGAATCCGTCGTCGATAATACCACTAATCAATGACTCTACGGCATTCAAGGAAACGGCCAAGTCGGAATCCATATAAACCAAGATATCGGCCTCACCGCCTTGCCAACAACTTCTTACCGCCAGCCCCTTGCCTCGTTTACCTTTTCCCAAAACCATCACTTCGACCCTAGGCGCATACTGGATAGCCAAGCGCTCGGCTATCTCCTGAGAATCGTCAGTAGACCCATTGACCGTGAAATTCAATTTCCACTCGAACGGAAAATTCTTCGCCAAAAGAAAATCCAAAAGCTTTCGCCCATTAGCCTCCAAGACTTTTCCTTCGTTATAAACTGGAACGCAAAAATAAACCTTCATATCTTTTTCTTCTTGGCCAAAGCGGTCAAGGAAATACCGAATGGCAGTCTTATATTATAAAAATAAAAAAAATTCTCGATCTTCATTATCAGATAAAAAAATTCGTTGACCAATGGCGGAGGGACGGAAAAATCCTGAGCCAACCTTTCCTTGGAAGAGAAAAAACGATTAACAACCCTCCAAACAAAGGCCGGTAAAAAGAAAAACGAATTCCAATAGGCCGTTTCGATATCGGTAAATCCGGCCGCCGACAAGCGCTCGATCAGCACTTTTCGATCGTAACGACGATGATGCTGTAAGACTCTGTCATGCGGACCGAATAAAAACTGATAGGCCGGGACATTAATAAAAAATACTCCGCCGGGCTTTAACGACTCGTTTATCTTTCGCAAAGCCGAAACATCGTCTTCGATATGCTCCAAAACGTCCAATGCGGCGGCGACTTCGTATTTACTCTCACCCAAGGAGGCGTCGGCTATATCACCGACCATCACCTCGACGCCTTGCGCCCTGGCCACCTCCGCCGCTTCGGGGTTTATCTCCAAACCGACGACCTGCCCGAATTTCTTCAAATCCTCCAACTCCGCCCCACAACCGCAACCGATGTCGAGAATCGCGCGATCCGAAGAAAAAGCACCCAACTCCTTTTTCAAGCGACCGACAAGAAGCTCCTTTCTCGCCTTATACCAAAAATGCAAACAGGCTTTCCCTTTTTGCCGACGGTAATCCAATATATCCATAAACGATTATTTATTTTTTATATATATCACGGAAACATCGTCGCGATAGACCTGTTTCCATTCGGACAAAGACGACAAATAAGAATCCAATAGATTCTTTCCGTCCGAATCGGCGGAAACCTCCTTCTCTTCGACGCCGAAGAACTTCCTCTCCCACCATCTTATCTCCAAAGGCTTTTGCTCGGACGCGATAAAAACACTCTCTATGTCATGCTTATCGAGCATTTCCCCGATCTTATCCTTATTATAAAAATCTTTATACTCTTCCAAAATCGAACGCCCTTCAAAAGGATACTGGGGCAAACGACCATCTATAAAAAGCTTCTCCTCCGGCAAAACCCAAATGAAGTACCCGCCCCAATTGAAGTTGTTAAACATGCGCAAGCCGGACAACTCTTTGTGCTCCTTAAAGAATTTGGCACCATCCACAGGAAAACGATCCGGAAAAGCCGACCAAGGGTCATTCACCGGCCTAACGGAAACCGCTTGCACCGCGACACCGACGATTAAACAAAGAGACAAGAAACCTTTTAGCACTCCGTCAGTCATGACATTTTTTGAAAAAGAAAAATAGACACCCATCTTCAACAACCCAAAAGAATTGGCCAGCAAAAAAACTATAACCGGAGAACAAGAAGCGGCGAACAAAGGAAAATGTCGACGCGACTTAAAAGCCATAAACATCAGCAAGACAAATAAAAACAATTCCCAAGGTCGAAGACGAGCCTCCTTCTTCTTGAGCCATAAAACCGACAATACCCACCATAAGAGAACACAAGAGGTTAACTCCAAAAAGAAGAGTTGGCGATAGATAAAAGGGTAGCGAAACTGATTCAACCACTCACTGATCGTCTTCAGATAAAAGTCGTTACCGTAGCTTCCCAAAAAAGAATATAATCCCAACCCATAAGGAGTCAAACAAGTGGCGACCAAAGACAAAACCGCAAAGACACCAACCGACTTGATTTGATTGGTCGACATCGGATTTATCTCCAAAAAAGAAGGGCGGAATTTTTCAGGCAAAACCCTCTCCAATACCAGAAAGGCGAAATAAGCAAAAAGCAAAGCTACACCTAACATAAATCCTCCATGCATCGATGCCCATAACCAAAAAATCGGTGGCAAAAAGAAAAGCGGTAAAGGTCGATCAGAACGACGATGCTCGTCCAGAATAAAAAGCGTCAACACTAAAAATAAGACAGTTAATTCCTGTGCCCTAATACCAAAAGAAGGTAAACTAGCGAAGACGGCAAAAAATTGCAAAGGTAAAAGCAACCACAAAGCCGATGTAAACCCCAGAAACCTCCGAGAAGCCCACACGAACTGCAACAAGAAGACCAACAACGCCACAAAAGAGAAGAAGACACCAAGGCCTACATAGCCAAAACGCTCATAAATTACATACATGAACCAATTAGACAGCCATTCATGGTCGACTAAGGAAGAGTCGGGAATCGTATAATTTATCCGATTAACACTCGGCACCTCCCCTGTTTTAGAAATTTCTTGACCGAACTTCAAATGCCACCCGAAATCCGGATCGAAATAAGAGAAGGAGTTTTTCAACAATATAAAAAAAAGTAAGCTATAAAAAGCCAACAAAAGTCCAAAAAACACTATTTTGCTTTTTTTTATCTTCATGATATATCTAAATTATACAGCTTAATCGGGGGCTAGCCAAGGCAAAAAGATTGCAGTGCTTCGTGTGATATGATAAAATATAATTGTATTTTTAAAAATTTAAGAGAAGGGTTATACTCTTTTCAATGAAGGGAGGTGAATTATGAAAAAATTTGCTCGTATTTTAATGGTTATGGCTATGGCTTTCGCCGTCGCACTTCCTATGGCTACTCCGGCTTTGGCCGCTGTGAACCTTGGAGAAGGCTACGTCGGTAACGCCATTCAGCTTTCCAATGACGACCCAAGAGAAATCGTCGCGAGAGTCATCAATGTTCTCCTCGGCTTCTTGACCGTCATCGCCGTTGTCATTATCTTGATCGGCGGCTTTAAGTGGATGACATCCGCTGGCAACGAGGATTCCATTGGCGAAGCGAAGAAGATCATCGCTGCCGGTGCTATCGGTTTGGTTATCGTCTTAGCTTCTTGGGGTATCACCACCTTGGTCCTCTCCAGTGCTTTGAATGCTACAAACAACGCTTAGTTCTTAAAATCGGTTTTAAGAAATTAGTGGACCGTCTTTTCGGTCCACTGCTCTGGACGCAAGACAATTCTTGTTTTCAGAGCAGTGTAAGACTTCTTTCTGCTTATTTTCAAAGAATCATCTCAATTCTATGATGAAAAATCTTATCAAAACCGCTATTTTCTTATTTTCAGCGGCTTTTTTTGCTTTATCAAGCCTTAATTTCGCCTACGCTGGAGCGGCGGCAGGAGAACAAGGAAATTACGGGCTGGACGAAACTGTGAAGGTTGGAAACAATGAATCAGCTTTTCTAAGCCCAAAAGGCAATACTCCATCGCAATTAGCCGGTCGCATAATAGGAGTGGTACTTTCCTTCGTCGGGGTAATATTCTTTGTGTTGATTGTCATATCGGGAGTTAGATGGATGACGTCTCAAGGAAACGATTCGGTAATAGACAGCGCCAAACAAACGATAATTTCAGCCACACTCGGCCTCATTGTGACACTATCCGCCTATGCTATCACTTCCTTTATAGGCCAACAGCTCACCAACACCAAATAATTATGTCTTATAATTTCGCTGAAGATAGCGGACTAGAACAAACTGCCGCTCTGTCAGGACATGACAAACAAGCCATCTTTTCCGACGGCCTTTTTTCAGGCATCGGCTCGATCGTAAACTCCATTATCGGCTTAGTCGGCGTAATCTTCTTAGGTCTGGCTATATACGGTGGCTTTCTATGGATGAACGCCCAAGGCGATGAAAAGCAAGTAGGCAAAGCTATTGGTATAATCAAGAGCGCTGTCATTGGTCTCATACTAACATTAGCCGCTTATGCTATCAGCTACTTCGTCGTGGCCAACTTTGGTGCCGACACGCTTACCACTATAGCCGAATAACTATGCTAAAAAAGATTTTTTCCTCAATTACCTGTTTCGTCTTCCTTACTTGTCTCACAATAAGTCCTGCTTTGGCTGCGAACCTGGAAGACGCCTTTAAAGTAAACGATGGCCAAAACGAAGACTCTCTTGATAAGGCGGCCCTCAGAGCCGGCTATGACACCGCGCAAACCGACGTCTACTTCGTTATTGGAAACGCTATTTCCGTCGCTCTTTCCTTGATCGGCGTGTTGTTCTTAGCGTTAATCCTTTACGGTGGCTTCCTTTGGATGTCCGATCAAGGCAACGAGGATAATGTGGCTAAAGCCAAAAAAATTATCAAAATGGCGACTATCGGACTAATTGTCGTAGTCGCAGCCTATGCCTTATCATATTTCGTCGTAGCCTCGTTAATGGATACCGGCACGCTGAACACTGGCTCGGAAATATACTAAAAAAATATCTGTAATTTTACAATAATTATGAAAAAAAATCTGAAAAGATTGCTTTTTTTAGCAATCTTCATAGCAATTTTAATAGTCCCCTACCTGGTATTCGCCGCAACTCCTAGCAATCCATTGCAAAACATGAAAGACGTCGCGACTATCGGCGGTTATGCCGAAGCCGACAAGACGTCTCTATCGGCAATGGCCGGAAGAATCGTAAGAATAGCCTTTTCCTTTTTGGGTATAATCTTCCTTGGCCTGACATTATACGGCGGATTCCTCTGGATGACAGCTCAAGGAGACAGCAAGCAAGTAGACAAAGCCAAAACCATTATAAAGAATTCGACTATCGGTATAATCGTCCTCACAGCAGCTTTCGGCATATACCTCATAGTCCTAAGAATAATGGATGCCGGACTAACATAACCATATGTTTAAAAAAATATTAAATTTATTAGTAATCCCCTTTTTCAGTCTTTCTCTAATCATTCCTAATATCACCCTGGCCGGAGCCGTCGAAGGCCCGAGCGAATCGGATCAAACCGCAGTCTTTGTCACTGAATCAGGTATGTCCCAGGTCGAGGTTGGCAGTCTTGTCGCCACAGTCATTCAGGTAATTCTAAGCCTATTAGCTCTAATATTCGTCTCATTAATGATTTATGCCGGATTTCTATGGATGACAGCCCAAGGCGATAGCGGACAAGTCGACAAGGCTAGGGGCATAATAACGACATCCATTATCGGATTATTGATAGTCGTAGCCGCTTATTCCATAACATACTTCGTCTTCTCTTCGTTCGACAAAGCTACTGGCGGATAAAGGTGATAGATAAAAATCAAGACTATTTTAAAAACCATCGAGACGATCGATGGTTTTTTGTTTACTAAGGCGAATTGATTTAAAAAAAAACACGCTTACTATTGAAGCGTGTCGATTAAAGAACTTTAATATCTACGGGCATTGCCATACCTGGTGTTGTATCTTCGGTGACCAAAAGAGGCCCACCTTGGAGAGATTATTCCAAAAACACCATTAGGTTTCATTTCTTCGCCGTTAATATTAAAAACGGTCGGTAGTATTGTAACTTCCCTGTCATTCACAGCCTCTATCACGCGACCAACGGAGTAAACCCGATTCTCATAGAGACCAGGGGGGAGACGACAAGAATCAAGACCACCCTCGCCAAGATAGAAAGGACCCGCGATTAGATCAACAATGAAGAGAGCTCTCCTTTTATAGATTTCTATAATCTTTGCGGAGTCGGTATAATTCACAACCAACACATTATAGCCCTGGTGAGCCTTGACGTTGGATTTCTTATGCATCATACGATCCACAAGGAGATCATCCTGAAGACTATCCCGAACGACATAGCCGGAATCCGAAGGTTCCGGCCATTTATTGGCACGGACCATTTCCCTTATGGACTGCTCACGTGTTATGTGAGTCAAGGAAGAGGAACAACCCACCGCCAACATCAAGCTGGCGACAACAATTACGATTGATAATATTTTGGACATCAGTCCTCCTTTTTAATGTTCGATTTTTAGGAAAAAGGGAATAAAAAATCCCTGTTCATATACTGACATTATAGCATATTTATACTATTTTGTCAATATAAACAGGGTAAATTAAAGGCCCAGATGGACTTTCTAATGTTTTTTGATTAAGTAAGTCTCAATCTGAGCCCTATCCCCAAGAAGTTAATTTACAATTTTCATCAATAGTTAATTTACTTTTCGAGGTTGAAAGGAGTCTTTCTGCCAACTTCGGAAAGACACGCCCCCTACCAGCTTTTGTAGAAACAGACTATTAGAGTTAGTCGATCTACGAATTTATTTTGTTTTTGTTTTTTTGATAGCCGCGTCGGCTTCGGCTGGTTTTCCTGATAGCTGGATGGGTAGGACGTTAGTAAAACCTCTACACTTTACTGACCTCTTACCCAACCACCTTACCAAGAATGAAAGATAGTAGGAAGCAAAGAAATTATCCCTAAATAACTAATGTACCTTGAAGGAAAATTTCTCTCCGAAATAAAATGGCGTATTCTGTTGTCAAAGTTCCATTTTAAAAAAGAACTATATAAACTGTGGTGGAAACTTTTGGCCAATCCATTAAACAACCACCTACATATATCATACCATATCTAAAAATCATCGTCAATTATGCCTATCTTTTTCTAATTCTAGTCTAACAAAATTATTAATATAAGCCAAAATACTGTATAACTTTTTTGTACATACCAAAGAATCAACAACTTAAGTCCACACTGGCGTGGACTTAAGTTGCCGACTTATCCACCTAAATCACAGCTTATCCACAATTTTCCACATTTTGTGTCCACTCTACTGTGGACTTAAGTTTTTTACAGCTTTTTAATGGGTCATTCCGCCATAGTCCACAATACTATGGACTATGAATAAAATAACCCCATTACATGTTAAAAACCATAAAGAAAAGCAAAGTCCATTATATCGTGGACAATAGTCATGCCGGTCCGCCTACTTAGTCTTTATATATAGCCTTGGGTATAGTTGTTTATTATTAAGTGAGGCTTCACTGTTTTATCCATGGCGATCACCCGGCCTTCTTCTAAAGACTGACACCGCACAACTACTCATATGCCTTTCCATCAACGCTCACGTCTTATCCATCACCTACCCGCAAGACAAAGCGATCGGGTTTCCTTCTCAACACATGAATAATAGAAGACGCTCATGACCACCATTGTCGACTCGGAAGCAGTCGCTTGGCGCCGAATAGCGCCTCGCTCCTTTGTCCGGGGTTGGCGGCCGATTACAGCCGACGCTCGGCTTCTGTTCACTCGTTCCCTCGCGAATATCGCCTTGCTTCCAACCTGTCCGATTCCCCTTCCAATATATCAATAATAAAAACCGCTCATATGAGGTATTATCCAATATCTGCGACAAAACCAGGCGCAGTCGCTTGGCGCCGGACAGCGCCTCGCTCCTTTGTCCGGGGTTGGCGGCCGATTACAGCCGACGCTCGGCTTCTGTTCACTCGTTCCCTCGCGAATATCGCCTTGCTTCCAACCTGTCCGATTCCCCTTCCAATATATCAATAATAAAAACCGCTCATATGAGCGGTTTTTATTATTGAGGTCTGGGTGGGAATCGGACCCACGATGAGGGTTTTGCAGACCCTTGCCTTACCACTTGGCCACCAGACCGATTTCTTGCGCCTTCTATATATAATATACCACAAACAACAATCTAATCTTATCAAA
>CAYNAR010000012.1:0-38344 GCA_964395625.1 uncultured Gammaproteobacteria bacterium
AGCAAATCCCAAAAAATCTCCCCCAGTTCAGACTGAGGTCTGCAATTCGACCTCACGAAGCCGGAATCGCTAGTAATCGTGCATCAGCCACGGCACGGTGAATACGTTCTCGGGTCTTGTACTCACCGCCCGTCACGTCAAGGAAGCTGGCAATACCCGAAGACCCTTATGGGGTTTAAGGTAAGGCTGGTGACAGGGACGAAGTCGTAACAAGGCATCCGTAGCGGAAGCTGTGGATGGATCACCTCCTTTCTAGGGAGTATTTAACCCCTCATATTTATATGAGTACGGTTATATAGTCGACATTTTTTCAAGTCTTCGCAAGAAGAAACTGAAGAAGTGATGAATTGACGCCTGCTAGCAGCAAAAAGTTTTGATTGTCCAAATAGCAAAAACACCCAATAAGGGTGTTTTTTGTTTGGCTAAAAGCAAGAATGGATTTAATAAATCAAAAACCCTGATATTGTTTTATCAGGGTTTTAAAACTAGCACACGTTTTCTTTGACGGGAAGGTATTCCTTGTGAAGGGAGTAGAAGTTTTCAAGGCCGTTACACCCTAGATAATGGATGTATGCTTCCATCCAGTCCGGTTGGTGTCCGAATTCTAAACCGGAAAAATAGCAGTTGTCTTCGGAAGTGATTTCATTCCATAAAGCTGGCCATTTTTGGGTGAATGTTTTTCTGCCACCATTTTCGTCGTCCATGTAATGCGCGAATAGTTCGGCACAGTTTGGTTCGCGTCCCAACTTTTCTTTCGTGAAATTGTAGTTTATCGGAGAGAAGGTCTCTACTATCTGTAAAAGATTTCTCATCGCCAGGGCGATGTTGCTGGTATCTGAAGGTCTCTCTGATAGCGAATGGAGTCTTTTATAATCTTCATTAGCTCTGATAAGAATATCGGTTGCCTCTTCGTACAGTTTAATAAAACAAGGACATATGTAGCGAGAGGTCTTTTCTACAATAGTGTTCATTAAACAGCTCCTTTTTAAATGTATAAAAAAAGAACGTTAAGGTTGTTAATGTTTTTTAATGGTGAAGATGGAGGAGAAAAACTTTGAAAACAAAATTGCCCCCTTTCTTTAAGGAACAAAAGAACGTTTTTGGATTAGTATTAAAAAATACCTAGTTTATTTTTTACTTCTCGAATTTTTTTTTCAGCTATATCTTTAACTGACGAACTGCCTTTTCTTAAGATCTCCTCGACTTTTTCGTTGCTTATATTATAATACTTTTCTTGGAATTTTGTCAAGAATGATTTAACCTCTTCAGCTACGGCCTTTTTGAAATTTCCGTAACCTTGGCCAGAAAATTCACTTTCTAAATCAGCTATCGATTTACCAGAAAGTAAGGAATGTATCGCTAAAAGATTGGAAACCCCAGGCTTGTTTTCTGTGTCGTATTTGACGATTCCTTCGGAGTCGGTGGTGGCTTTCATGATCTTTTTCTCGGCGTCTTCCGGTTTATCCACTAAGGCGATATAGTTGTATTCGCTCTTCGCGCTCTTGGACATTTTCTTTGTTGGATCGTCCAAACCCATAATGCGGGCTCCCTCTTTGCGGATTTTATATTCCGGAACTTTGAAGGTGTCTCCGAATTGGAAGTTGAAACGTTTAGCCAGGTCGCGAGTGAGCTCGACATGCTGGACTTGGTCTTCGCCGACCGGCACTAGGTCGGTGTTGTATAATAATATATCGGCGGCCATAAGAACGGGGTAATCGAAAAGACCGACACTGGAGTTCTCTTGTTTGGCGGCTTTATCTTTGTACTGCGTCATGTTCTCTAAATCGCTCATGCGCGCTCCGGTACAATTCAAAATCCAGGCCAGCTCGGCGTGCTCCTTGATGGCGGATTGTTGGAAAATAACGGCTTTTTCCGGGTCGATGCCAGCGGCCAAATATATTTTAGCTATCTCGATGATCTTTTCGCGTAGGATTTTCGGGTCTTGCGGTACGGTTATAGCATGGTAATCCACGACGCAGAAGATGCAGTTATAATCATTTTGTAGCTCCACCCATTGCTTGATGGCGCCAAGATAATTGCCAAGATGCAGATTGCCGGACGGTTGAACGCCGGAAAAAATGATTTTTTTGTCCATATGATAGTTATTTTAAGTTACTTATGTCTAAAAAGCAAGGCATAGTCGTTTTTTGACAAAAGAGCTTATTTTTCCTATTATTTTATAATAAACATAATTCAAAGAATATGACATTGATTCCAACAGTAATCGAGAAGTCCGGGCAGGTGGAACGGGCTTATGACATATACTCCCGCCTTCTCAAGGATAGGATAATATTTTTAGGCGAGGCGATCGACGACCATGTCGCCAATATCATCGTCGCTCAGCTTTTGTTTTTAGATGCCGAGAATCAGGACAAGGATATAAAATTCTATATCAATTCTCCGGGCGGAAGCGTCACTGCCGGTTTGGCGATTTATGATACGATGCAATACATCAAGAGCGATGTATCCACTATTTGTGTCGGCATGGCCGCCTCTATGGGTGCTTTTCTTTTGGCTGCCGGAGCCCCGGGTAAACGCTTCGCTTTGCCGAACAGCGAGATTATGATCCATCAGGTTTTGGGTGGCGTGGAAGGGCAGGCTTCCGATATCAAGATTCGTGCCGAAAGGATCTTGAAGATGAAGGATCAGCTGAACACTCTTTTGGCTAAACACACCGGAAAAGATTTTAAGATAGTGGAGAAAGACACCGATCGCGATAATTTTATGACAGCCGAAGAGGCGAAGAAGTACGGATTGATCGATAAAGTCATTAAAAAATAATTAATCGCGCAGCGAACGGCGTAACACAGCTATGTCCGCTGCCACCATTTTATGATAGAAGTGAACGATTCAAATTTCGAGCAAGAAGTCATAGAGGCTTCTAAGAATAAACCGGTGATGGTGGATTTTTTTGCCGAATGGTGCGGTACTTGCAAGTTGATGGCTCCGATAATAGAAGAGATGGATGCTGAAAGTAAAGGAGCTTATGCGGTTGTGAAGGGGAATGTCGAGGCTTGTCCGACTGTCGTAGAGAAGTACGACGTCATGTCCTTGCCGACAATCTTGGTTTTTAAAGATGGTGCGGTAATAAAGACCGCCGCCGGTTCCCAGTCCAAGGAGGCTCTTCTTGATTTGATGAAATAATGCTCACTATAAAAAATATCCGACTTTTTTGGTCGGATATTTTTTTATTCGTAGAAAACTTGTTATGGTTGCAGTGCCTCTTCGACATTTCCATCTACCGATATTATTACTTTTTTTATGGTAGGGAATTGTTTCAATGTCGCTTCGATTTGCGATCTTATGGCGGTAACGCGACAAGATCCGCCGACTTCCTTTCCCATTTGGCCATCGAAATCGACCCAGGCCGTTCCAGAGGCTATGGCCAGCGAGTTTATCTTTACGTCGTTGTTTATCGAAGAATAGTATTCTTGCTCGATGTCGGCGCTTGAGGGGCCTTTTAAGAGCTCTTCCAGCGATGCTTTGGCCACCGAGGCGGTTTTTAGGATTTTTTTCTCTACTGGGAAGACCAGGGAACAGTCTTCACTGGTCGGGTTCAGTTTTTTGCTACCTAAAAATATCTTTACGGTCATCTCTTCTTTTGGAGTTGGGAATTTTACGGCTAGACGATAAGACTTTTCCAATTCTTTCAAACCTGACGGGTTATCTTTTTCAAAAACGATATATCCGCTAGTGGCTGTCGGATTGGACAAGTCGAGTTTGACCGAGAAGGGGACGAATTTCTCGGTCATCCATTCACCGTCGGCCTTTGCCGTCGCCGAGGCTAGTATTTTGCCGTTAGCGTCGATTATTTTAATAGGGAAGCTGGCCTCGAAGAACCAGTAGCCGCGAGCTTCGCCTTTTATTTCCACTGTATCAGACAATTCGGCGTCTATCTCCGGAGAGTATATTTTTATCTCAGCCAAGTCTTTTTGAATTTCATCACCATCGTTTTTATCGTCTTTGTTTGGCTCTTCTTTCTTAAGACATTCTTCTTTTGGTCTTGGTGATAATGATGAGCCGTTTCTGGTCCATTGTCCGTTTTCGCAAGTCCAATTATTCTCTGTCGAGAAGAAACGAATTCCAGAAATGACCGCTGCCGATATCAGGATTATGAAGCCTAGAATGATGTAGAATTTTTCTTTCTGCATATTACGGAATATGTTATAATGTTTTTAAGAAGTGATACAATATTATAATACGGAAAGGGCTTTATGTTCAACAAGGAGCAACTCAAAGACATTCTCTTCAAGTTTCAGCTGGTGGGGGTTGATGATTTCGCCAAGCTGGAGAAAGAAGCTGAAGACGGCAGTAAGGACTTCGGTTCTTTTATTTTGGAAAAGAAGATAATCTCCGAAGCCGACCTTTATCAGAAGGCCGCCGAATTCTTTAATGTTCCATTCATCAATCTAAAGGAACAGACGATAAAGAAAGACGCTCTTTTTATGATTCCCGAACCGATAGCCATCGCCCACAATATAATAGCTTTCGATTTCGATCGTAACAATATTAAACTTGCCGTTCTCGATCCGGAGGATATAGAGATTTTCGAGTTCATAAAAAAGAAATTGAGGTTGGAGCCGATAATCCATTTGACCACTCCGGACAACATCGAAGAGAGCTTGAAGCAATATCGTCAGTCTTTGCGCAATGAGATAAAGGAGTTTTCCGAGGGGCGTGTCGGCGAGAGCATCGGTCTTCCGACCGGAGCCGACGATTTGGAGAAGATCGCCAAAGACTTGCCGATCGTCAAGATAGTCAATAACATTTTGGAGTATGCCCTTTTTAAGGACGCCTCCGATATCCATATCGAGCCGGAGGAAAACGACGTCGTTGTCCGTTATCGTATCGACGGCATCTTGTATCCTGTGATGAACTTGGACAAGAATATCCAACCCGGCATCATCGCTCGTATCAAGATTCTCTCCAATCTTAAAGTCGACGAACATCGTCTGCCGCAGGACGGTCGTTTTAAGATCAACTCGGAAAAATATCGCGTATCCTTTCGCGTCTCCATAATACCGACTTTTGATGGCGAAAAGATCGTCATCCGTCTTTTGGACGAAAGAGCTCAAGTTTTGTCTCTAGAGAGTCTTGGTCTTCAGCCGCGCAGTTTCGAGATGGCCAAGCGCAATATAACCAAGCCTCATGGGATGATTTTGGTCACCGGGCCTACAGGCTCGGGAAAGACGACCACTCTTTACACGATACTCAATATTTTGAATACCCCCAAGGTTAATATATCTACAATAGAAGATCCTATCGAGTATCGCATGCCGCATGTCAATCAGTCCCAGACAAATTCCAAAATCGGTTTTACTTTCGATTCCGGTTTGCGCGCGCTCTTGCGCCAAGACCCCAATGTCATAATGGTGGGAGAGATCCGTGACGAAGAGACGGCTAAGACTGCCGTTCATGCGGCTATGACCGGACACTTATTGCTTTCCACTTTGCATACCAATGACGTTATAACGACATTGCCGCGCCTTTCTCAGATGGGCATCCCGTCTTTTCTCATAGCATCAACAACGAACATGATTATTTCTCAGCGCTTGGTCCGTAAAATTTGCCCTTTTTGCAAAGAGGAGTATAAGTTGTCCAAAAAGGCCATTGAGGACATGGAACGGCAATTGGACATAGTCGGAATATTGGCTCGCCTGGAAAAGGAAGGGGCTATAAAATCCAAAGAAAATCTTGAGACTATAACTTTTTATCGCGGGCATGGCTGCAAGCGTTGCAATGATTCCGGATATAAAGGGCGTGTCGGCGTCTACGAGACATTGGAAATGACCCAGGGCTTGTCCGAGGCTATTTTAAAAGGAGGAGATATCAGTGATATTGAGAAGGAGGCCGCTAAACAGGAAATGTTCAAATTGGTAGAGGATGGATTTTTGAAGGCCGTTTCCGGAGTTACGACGCTTGAAGAGGTCGTTAGAGTAACTAAGGAGTAAAATTATATATGGAAAATACAAGACCAGAGGACACTCGTCCGGTCGATGGGGGTTTGAAGATAAAGAAAAAGAAAAAAAAGACTGGCGGTAAGAGTCTATTTCAAAAAATAGACGATTATCTCCTTTTGAATTCTGGCGTCCCCGTCAAGGAGAAGCTTTTTTTTGTTCAACATTTGAGCGTGATGATACATGCAGGCATCTCTATTTTGACCGCTTTTAGAACTTTGGCCGAGCAGACCGAAAGCAAGGCTTTTTCTAGGATATTAAAAGAAATAGCTACCAAGATA
The DNA here is from genome assembly GCA_964395625.1 of uncultured Gammaproteobacteria bacterium. Taxonomy (GTDB): domain Bacteria; phylum Patescibacteriota; class Patescibacteriia; order Patescibacteriales; family WJLG01; genus JBAZHE01. Next base: position 6,239 of record CAYNAR010000012.1, read on the forward strand.
GAAGGCGGAACTAGTTTGACTCAGGCTTTAAGGGGTTATCCTAAAGCTTTTAACGAGCTTTTCGTCAACATGGTCGAGTCCGGCGAGATTTCCGGAAAGCTGGAAGATGTCTTTAGACAACTTCATTTGCAAATGAAGAAACAATACGAATTGGTTTCCAAAATTAAAGGTGCGCTCACTTATCCCGTCATCGTTGTTCTCATTATGATCTTTATCGGTATTTTCATGATGATGTTCATAGTCCCGAAAATCAGTGACGTCTTCAAACAGAGTAACGCGGAGTTGCCATTGCCGACTAAAATATTGATAGGTGTCAGTCACGCAATGGCCGATAATGGAGTCTTGGTCTTTGTCGGCATGGCCCTGTTCGTCGCCATATTCGCGAAGATATTGAAGACGAAGAAAGGGCTCTATATATTTCAATGGATAGTGCTTAATTTGCCTATTGTCGGCGGGATAATAAAAAAGATCAATCTGGCCAAATTCGCTCGTACTTCCAGCTCCTTGATGAAGACCGATATCATGATAACCGAGGCTTTCCGTATTACCGGTAATACCTTGGGCAATCTTCATTATCGCCGTATTTTGGAGGAGGTCGGCGAGAAGATAAAGAAGGGCGGACAGATCAGCGAAACGTTAAAAAGGTATCCGAAATTTTTCCCACCGATAGTCACGCAAATGGTCATCGTCGGAGAGCAGACCGGAGAGATAGACAACATTCTTGAAGAATTATCCGTCTTCTATGAAGAGGAGGTTAGCCAGATAATGGAAAACCTACCTTCGATAATAGAGCCTTTACTTATTTTGCTTTTAGGTATCGGCGTAGGAGGAATGGCGTTGGCCGTCATAATGCCGATGTATTCTTTGACCGACGCGATGTAAAATATGGACAAAAAGAACCATAAAGGTTTTTCTTTGATAGAGACATTGGTGGCGATGTCTGTCTTTGCTATTTTCGCCTTGGGAATATATCAGGCCTTCATTGGGACGATGCGTCTTGTGCATACTTCCGGAACTATGGTCGAAGCTTCTTCTGTGGCCAACGAACAATTCGAACTCGCTCAAAATTTACCATACTCGGATGTCGGTCTTGTGTCAGGTATTCCTTCCGGCAAATTACAGCCCAGTAAAATGGTCTCTCGAGGTACTATGAATTTTTTGGTCGTGACGACGGTGAGGAATGTCGACGACCCTTTCGACGGGGTATTGGGAGGATCTCCTAACGATACATCCCCGGCCGATTATAAGTTGGTGGAGGTGTCTATATCTTTGCCGGATAATCCGAAGTTTAAACCTTTAAGGTATACGAAGATGGTAGCTCCTAAGAATTTGGAAAATTCTTCGACGAACGGCGCTTTGTTCGTCCGTGTTATAGACGCCAGTGGTAATCCTGTTTCTGGAGCTAGTGTGCATATCGAGAATGACGTAGCGATCCCTCCTATTGTCATCGATGACATCACTAATAACAATGGATATCTTCAGATAGTCGATGTTCCGCCGGCGGTCGAGGCCTATGAGGTCTCCGTCTCGAAGGTCGGTTATTCCTCCGAGCAGACTTATCAAAGCGGGGCGGTCGCCAATCCTAATCCGAACAAAAAACATGCCACGGTCGCGGTTCAGACTGTTACGGAGCTTAGTTTCGCTATAGATGTCACGGGAACGGTCAATATGGAGACGGTGACAGAAACTTGCGCTCCGGTTCCTAGTGTAGGATTCGATATAACTGGTACTAAATTAATCGGAACCGGTCCGGACGTTCTAAAATATCAGAACTCTTTTTCGACCGGCGCCGACGGTAAGTTGGCCGTCAACGGATTGGAGTGGGATACTTACAATTTGGTGATTAATGACCCAGGCAAACATTTGGCCGGGTCGATATCCATGGTTCCTTTCACGCTCAATCCGGGCAATACTCAAGACGTGAAAATGGTAGTCGGCGCGAACGATCTGAATACTCTTTTAGTGAGCGTCAAACAGGGCGGGACCCAGTTACCGCTATCCGGGGTGGAGATAAAGTTGGAAAAAGGCACTTCGACTATAACAAAGATGACTGGACGAGGTTCTTTGAGACAAACCGATTGGTCTGGTGGTGACGGTCAAACGGTTTTTTCCGATACGACGAGATATTTCGATTCCGATGGCGACATCGAAGATAATGATCCGTCCGGCGATGTCAGATTGAAAAGTATCGCTTCTTTATACGCTTCAGGCGGATATTTGACTTCGTCGGCCTTCGACACCGGCTCGGCTAGCAATTTTTATCAGTTGGGCTTCTTGCCTTTGAGTCAGCCGATAGCGGCTGGTTCCGAGAGCGTCAGATTGCAGATCGCCACGAACAACGACAATAGTACTTGGAATTATTTCGGTCCGGATGGCTCTTCTAGCACCTTCTATACATTGGCGGACCTCAACATCAATCCTGTCCATAATAATGATCGATATTTTCGCTATCGTCTTATGCTCTCCACGGCCAGCTCGACCGTCACCCCGTCAGTCACAGAGGTTAGTTTTACTTTCTCCTCGTTGTGCGTCCCGTCCGGACAAGCCTCTTTCGATGGACTGGATAACGATATCTATACATTGACGGCATCTAAAGCCGGTTATCAGGTATTCACAGAGAGCTTGAATATGTCTTCTCCGTGGATGCAAAAGGATATAATTCTGCAACCAGAATGATTATCAAGAATAAAATTTTTAAAGACGAAAATGGTTTTTCTTTGATCGAGGTAATGATTGCTGTCCTTTTGTTTTTAGCTTTATTCAACGCCATATGGTCTTTGTATAGCAAGAGTGTTAGAAGTAGCAATATCTTATCCGACGATATGAGTACGCAACAGGAGATAAGAAGGTCGTTTACGTCCATGACAGCCGGAATTAGAAGCGCAGCTACCTCTAATATAGGGTCTTATCCGATAGCCGCCGCCAGTTCCACCGGATTGATATACTATTCCGATATCGATAAGGATGGGGTGAGAGAACAGATACGTTATTTTATTTCCGGTGGCAATTTACGCCAAGGAATAATAGAGCCTACAGGGAATCCTTTGGTTTATAATGTGGCTAATGAAAAAGTGACGACGCTGGTGCATTATGTGATTAATGATGATTCAAGACCAATTTTCTCCTATTACGATGGTGATTATAGCGGTGTCGAGCCGTCTTTGCCGTCTCCGGTAGCGGTTCAGGATATTCGACTTATCAAAATAGATCTTTTGATCGATAAGGATACCACTAAGTCTCCGGCCGCCACTTCTTTTACGACTCAGGTGGTCATTAGAAATCTAAAAGACAATCTATGAAGTTTATAGAGGATAAGAGAGGGATGACTTTGCCGATGGTCTTGGTTATGGGGACGATCGCCATCTTCATATTGGTCGGAATGGTCGGGTGGGGCACTATGAATCTGCGAGCGGCTCGTCAAACCGTCGAAAGGGAATTGGCTTTTCAGATAGCCGAGTCCGGTATAGAGTACTATCGTTGGCATCTGGCTCATGCTGACAACGACTATCAAGATGGTACCGGAGCCCCTGGTCCGTATGTCCATAATTTTTACAACAAAGACGGTGAGGCGATTGGTCAGTTCATTCTCGAGATAACTCCTCCGCCGATAGGGTCTTCGATCGTCACGATAGAATCTTCCGGTCGAGTTTTCGGCGATTATTCCGGTCAAAGGACTATAAGAAGTATTTTGGCCAAACCTTCGTTGGCGAAATTCGCCATGATGGCCAATCAGGAGATGCGCTTCGGTGCCGGCACGGAAGTCTATGGTCCGATACACTCTAATTCCGGCATACGTTTCGACGGCGTCGCGCACAACGTCGTGAGTAGTGCCCTGACCCAGTACGACGATCCTGATCATGGCGGTTCTTTGGAATATGCCGTGCATACCCATGATTTTCCCACCGATCCTTTACCACCAGCCTCCCTTTCGGCTCGCTCCGACGTGTTTATGGCCGGAAGAGAGTTGGCTGTTCCGGTAATAGATTTTAGCGGTTTTTCTGCGGATATATCGGTTATGAGAGCCGACGCGCAGTCGGCCGGGTTTCATCGTTCTAGTTCCGGCGGATTGGGATATCAAGTTATTTTAACGACTGCGAACTCTTTTAATCTATATCGTGTCAATTCTTTAAGGGCTGTTCCTTCCGGATGGTGTACTAATTCGGCCGGTCAAGCCGGATGGGGAACATGGAGCGTCAACAATAGGACGTTTCTTGGAAATTACCCGATACCCGCCAATGGGTTGATATTTTTAGAGGATGATATCTATATCGAAGGGCAGATAAACGGTTCTCGCGTGACTATCGTCGCGGCGGTCTTTCCGGACAATCCCGCTACGCGAAAGAATATAACCATAAATAATAATTTGCTCTATAGCAATTATGACGGAAGAGACGTCATTTCCTTGATTGCTCAAAACAATATCAATGTCGGTCTTTATAGTCTGGACACTTTGCGCGTCGATGGTGCTTTGATGGCGCAAAACGGTCGAGTCGGGCGTTATTATTATAGTGGTGTATATTGCGGGTCGAACGCTACAAGACAGACGATAACTCTTTATGGGATGATTGTCAGTAATCAACGTTACGGCTTCTCCTATACCGATGGCACCGGATATCAAAACAGGAATCTTGTCTATGACACCAACCTTCTTTATTCTCCGCCACCAAGCTTTCCACAGACATCCGATCAGTATGAAGTTTTGTCATGGGGTGAAGTGGAGTGAAGGATATGAATATTGAAAGCGTCGCAGTGAAAGCGGCGTTTTTTGCAACGAAGAAAGTATGTTATAATCAATGTATGATGATTCTCGATTATCATCCTTGTCCGATGGGTTTGGATATTTCCGACCTGTCCATCAAGTTGATACAATTCAAAAAAAGAGGAGAGAAGATTCGCATACAGGCTATCGGCAAGACCGATTTGCCAAAAGGCGTATTGGAGAACGGGGAGGTCAAGGACAGGGAGACCTTGATTCGTTATTTGCGTAAGATAATCGCTCATCCGGATTATGGCAAGGTGGTAGGCAATGAAGTCGTAGCCTGCCTTCCAGAGACAAGGACTTTTTTGAAGGTCGTGGAGATTGATAAGACTTCGCCTGATATAGAGGATGCTATTTGCGGTGAATTGGTCAAACATATACCGGTGCCGATAGATGAGATGTATTACGATTTTCAGGCGATTAGGGAATCGAGTCGTTCCCAGATTTTTTTGACAGGAGCCGCTCAGCGCGAAGTCGTCGACCAGTATACCTCGATATTGCACGAATGCCATCTTTCCGTGATCGCTTTGGAGAGTGAGCCGTTGTCCATCTGTCGCGCCATTTTGCCGGAAGAACATATTCGTTACAAACAAGAGAATAAACAGAATTATGCGATAATAGATATTGGGGCTACATCGGCTAACTTGTCCGTATACGCCAAGAATTCGATATTGTTTTCCGTCAGTATGCCGATATCCGGGGAAGAGATAACCAAAAAGATAGCCGAGATATTGAATATCGATGTCGCTCGCGCCGAGAAGGCCAAGATAATATATAGCATGCAGGAGGGGGACGAGCATCCGGTGATCAAGAAGATATTGTCCGATATGGTAGTCGATCTTGTGAAAAAAAGCCACGAGGCTATGAATTTTTTTTATCACCATTATGCTACTTGGGGGCCGATAAATAAAATAATATTGTGCGGCGGAGGGTCGAGCATTAAAGACATAGACAAGATAATGCAGAAGGAAATAGGCGTGGAGACAGTCCTTGGCGATTCTTTGGTTAATCTTGATGATCGTCAAGAAGGGTTCTTAAAGGCTTTCCAAGAGACCGTTTCCGTCTATATAGATTTCATCCCGGAAGAGAAGAAGCGCGGCGCTAAGCGTCGCGGAGACAAGACGATGAAGATAACTCATGACGCCAGTTTATCCTATACCACGGCGATAGGTCTCGGCCTACGCGGTGCTTTTAGTGAGGAAATAGATGCTTAGACTAAATTTACTCTCGGAAGAGACAAAAAACGATTTAAGGTTTCGGCGCCTATATTCTTTGGTGATGAATATAGACTACATCATTTTAATAGGCGCTCTTTTCTTATCTTTGATTTTTATCGGTTCGTATGAATTGCTTTCGATGACTTATAAGGAATTCTCCGGCAAGGAAGCTGTGACAGGCTCCGATGGCAAGAAATATATCGAAAAAGCCAAGGAGATAAATGAAAGGTTGCGAATGGCTTCAAAGGTGCAATCCGACTTCGTGGACACCTCCGATATTCTAAAGGAGGTTTCGTCGAAAATACCGGAAGGGGTCAGATTGTTTTATATGAAGATAGATTTGTCGAACAAGAATATTAAGATCGTCGGTCTTTCCGAGGAGAGAGGGACATTGCTTTTGCTAAAAGAGAAGATATTAGAGTCTCCGATTTTTATAGAGGTAGATTTGCCTTTGCAGAATATTTTACAAAAAGAGGATGTGGAATTCGAAATGAACATTAAGATAGACACATTAAAAATGTCAAAATAGCATGAGCGCTAATTTTTTTAACCACTCGGATTATAAGATAAAATTGTTGACGCATGTTTCGTTGTCGGCCGTCCTTTTTGTCGTCTTATTGTATTTTGGAATAATTTCCCCAGCCTCTAAAATAGTGGATATAAAAAACAACATAAATTCGGCTAGGGCCGATTTGGAGAATAATTATATAACCGGAGCTAATTTGCGCATCCTGTCCGAAAGCCTTAAGACGGTTGAAGGGGATCTTCAGAAGGTTAACGGTATCTTCGTCAAAAAAGACGAGGCTTTGGATTTTATAACGGCTTTGGAGAGCGTAGCGGACGCGTCGGGGGTGCAACAGAAGATAAACCTTAGCGCCGCCGGACGCAACACTTCCAAGACGAAGACTAATGAGACCGTAGTGATATCACTTTCTTCCAGCGGTTCTTTTGCTGAAGAAATGGATTACTTGTCTCGTTTGGGGGCGCTGAATTATTATATTAATATAAAATCATTGGAAATAGTGAATAACTCTTATGAGCAGAGTTCGCAAATCCTTGGCGATGTCGGATTATCTAAACAGATGAATTTGCAAATATCAGCTGAAACATATTGGCAAAATCAATAAGTATGCTAAAGATACATTTCAAGGTGAAAAATATCCCATATACCGTAGCGATCATATCTCTCTTGATCGGCTTTGTGTTTTCCGGGTTGTTTATTTATAATAATGTTTACAGGACGATGTCGCAATCCAATGAGACGGCGGACGCATCCCAGACGGCCTCTTCCAGTCCGATAGATTTAAAGAGTTTCAAGAAGGTGGTGGAAAATGTCGACAAGAAGATGGAGCGTGCCGAAGAGATGCAGATAAAAGACCCTTTTAAATGATTTTTTCGATGAATATATCTTATGGATAAAAAAACTCCGAGTCTTGGCTCGGAGTTTTTTTACGAGATGGTCTTTAAGAATGATTCTAATTCCGGTGCCAGGTCGCACGAGAATGAATGTTTTTCCCCATCCTTATCGGTGAAAGAGAGTTTCACGGCGGATAAGAATATTCTTCCCGGGGAGTTTCTCTTATTCAACTCCTTCGTTTTACGAGTTCCGTAGAGGTCGTCTCCGACCAGTGGGTGTCCGAAGGCGTAGAAGTGCGCTCTGATTTGATGCTTGCGTCCGCTTTTTATTTTTACCGACAACAAGGTATTGTTTAAGTAGCGTTTTATGACTTTGAATTCCGTGAAGGCTTCCTTAAGTTTTCCGGCATCCTCTATGTCGTCCCAACCGGATGGAACCGCCGCTTGTCGATGTCCGGTCGTGGCTCTTTTAAGGGGGAAGTCTATCTGTCCTTCGTCCTTTTGCACTTGTCCGTAGACGAGAGCCGTATATTCTTTTTCGACCGTTCTTTCTTGGAAAGATTTTTTTAGATGGAAGAAAGTCTCGTTGTTCTTCGCTATAACCAATAGACCGCTGGCGTCTTTGTCCAATCGATGCATTATTCCCGGACGTAATTCGTTCTCGCCGACCTTCTTTATCTTCGGATATTTTTTCACTAACCAATCGGCCAAGGTCGGTGATTTTATGTGTTCCGCTCCGTGAACGATGAGTCCGGCCGGTTTGTTCACTACGAGGAAGTCGTCGTTTTCGAACACTATCTCGATGTCGAAGTCGACAGGATTCTTCTTGGTCTTCGCCGTCGCCTTCTTAATCTCTACCGTCTCTCCTTCCTTGAGGCTGTAGTGATTGGATTTTTTTATCCCATCGACCAGGACGAAGCCTTCTTCGATCATCTTTTGTAATGAACTACGGCTTTGTTTCGGGTCTTTTTGGGAAAGGAATTTGTCCAGTCTTTGACCGGCCCTCTCCTCGTTTATTTTATATTTCATATTTTGAACAGATTCATAAAAGCTTTGGCCTGTTGCTCGCGATTCATCTTTTCGTTGGCCAGGGATTTACCGTTTATCCCGATTTTCTTCAGTAGGTCGCGGTCGTCTTCTATTTGTTCTAATTTTTTAGATAATTCCTCGACTCCGCCGTCATTTATCATGAAGCCGGTTTCGTTGTCTATGATGATATCTGAAAAGGACTCATGATGCAAGACCGTGGCCGGCACCCCTCGAGACATGGCCAGAAGGACGGTTTCTATGTCGAAAAGATTGGGTTCCGAAGATAGTGAGAAGTATATATCGAAGTCGTTGAACCATTTTATCAGGTCGCCTTGGGCTCCGACGAACCAGACGTTTCTTTCTATTCCCATTTTCTGAGATAGCCAGTTGAGATTGCGCCTTTCTTCGTCCGCCCCGATGACTATCAGCCTGATGTTCGGTATGGAATTTTGGCAGTTCTTTACCGCTTTCAAAAGGGTTTCGAATGGCTCCTTGTCGGAAAAATTTATCACTGCGCCGATCGAAAAGAAGTTTTGCGATATCTCTTTGGCGGCTATCTTGTTAAAGATGTTCTCTTGGTGGTTATAATTGGTGTCGGCTGCCGGAGGAATAAGAAAGGTGTTTTTCTCTTTGAACCCCTTTTTTATCAAGTAGTTCCTCGACGAGGAAGTGAAGCATCCTGAAATGGCCAATGACGATAGCTTGGCGAGCGGATAAAAAATTGCCGATCCTATGTTTTTAGTTTTTTCCGGAAAGAATAGCCAGATGTTTCTTGTGCCGAGTATTTTCGCCGGCAAGGACAATAATATTCTTTCTCTTTCTCCCATGCATACTATGGCGTCTATCTTGTTTTTATATTTTTTTATCGATAGAAAGACGAGATATATCGGAACGGTCAGCACGGCATAGACAAGGAATGGTAGGCCGTAGAAAAAAAATTCACTTGGCCCGAAGAGTATACTTCCGCCTCTTGGGAAAGAGTCGCGTAGTTTTTTGTCCGGAGACGCTATGGAAATATTCACCGAGTCTTTTATCTCGCTAAAAAGGTTGATTATCGGTTTGTTCTTTATCTTCGCTGAACTGATTATTAATATTTTCATGATTTTTTGAATAATATCGCCAAGTCTTCTTTGTTTACCCCCTTGATCAAATAAAGGATTCCGAAGTAGGAAATTATGGCTGAAGACATGAGTATGAGGACGGAAGCTATAATATTATTTGTCGGCACGAGGCGGGAGACGAGCATCGTTAAGACGTTCATTAATAAGGAGGCGGTCGTCGCCTTGATTAGAATTTTCCACTTGGGGAGGAACTCTATGTGTTTTTTGGCATAGTAGAGCATGAACAACGTTATGGCCAGTTCGCTGTAAATCGTCACTGCGGCCGCTCCGAAGTAGGAATATTTAGGGATGAATATCAGATATCCGGCGATCGACGTGATGGCGGTGAATAAGTATGAAGGAATTATTTCCTTTTGTTTTCCGACTGCGACTAGTGCGTGGGATAGCAGACAACTTGTGAATACCAAGGAAGCGGCTATCATTAGTATGCTTAAAATCGGCCCGGAGGCGGAGAATCCTTCGCCGGTAACAGCCAGCATTATCGGGTTTGCCAATATCTGTGCTCCGATGGCTAAGGGGACTGCTAATATGACCATTAAGTCGAACGATCTTTGCAATATCTTCTTGAAGTAGTCTTTTTTCCCTTCGCTCCAAGCGGCCGTGAATATCGGCATGACGACGCCGGCGAACATGAACGGCAATGTCGTCAGTATGTCCAACACTTTATACGAAGCTCCGTATACTCCGACATCCTCTTGGCTTTTTAGGGCCGACAATATTATGGTATCGGTCTTTAAATATAGGAGATTGAAGATTATGGTCAAAGCGAGCGGCCAGCAACGAGAGACGACTTCTTTCCATAGCTTCAAGTCGAATTCCATTCCCGGTCTCACATAGCTCAATGAGAATATGAAGTGCAGGATGAAGCTTATCGCTCCGCCAGCGGAAAAGGAGAGCATGATTCCGGTCAGTCCGTAGTCGAGTTTCGCGGATATTATTATGCCGACGAACATGGCGATGCGACCGACCGTGTCGGCTATGGCCGATTTGTCCATGCGTAATTTTTTTTGAAACACTCCGACTAACACTTGATTCATTGCGGTGAACAAAAACGAAGGCAATATTGCCAACATAGCTAAATGTGTCGATTTCGAGAAGTGGAGGAATAGCGCGAATATCGGGGCGATGGCCAATAAAGAGATGGCGCTAATAAGGCGCATAGCCGTCAGATTACGGACGATTTTGCTTTCGTCGGCATCGCTCGGCGATATCATTTGCACTGTCACTAAAGTCAATCCTAGATCGGCGATTATGGCGAAGAAGGAGACGAAGGTGAAGGCTGTCGTATATTCTCCGAATCCGGTCGGACCGAGATATCTGGTCATTATGGCTATAGCGAAAAGACCAATCGCCGTAGTGACTACCTTGCTGATTATTTGAACTATGGTGTTGTAGGCTATTTTTGTGGCCAATCTCATATTGAAAAAAAAGGTGATTTTAGGTATAATTCAAACAGTGGCCGAAATGGCGGCCGGACTTAAATTATAACATACATAAAAAAATATGAAAAAGGTTATTTCTTGGGTTTTTATGATAGTATTTCCTTTAACTTGCGCTGTCGTGTCCTTGCCGTCCTCGGCCAGTTTTCTCGATCTCAAAAACCAAGAAGGCTTTTCTAAAGCGGAAATCCCAGCCGAGTTCGGTTACGCCAATGAGCCGACCGATATACGTTTGGTCATTATAAGAGTCATACAGGTAGCCTTGCAATTCGTAGCTTTGATATTTTTGGGCTTGATGCTCTTTGCCGGCTTCAAATATATGACCGCCGGAGGCGACAGCAAACAGATCGACGAATCTAAGAGCATAATGATAAGAGCCGCTATCGGTTTCGTGGTAATGATGTCGGCATGGGGTATAACGACCTTCGTCATAAAGAGGGCCTATCAGCAAATCTTCAAATGATAAAGAAAGTAATAACAATATTCTTTGTTTTATTACTGATTTTTTCTGCAATAGCCGTTTTGAGTCGCGGTCCTGTCTATCGTAACAAGGATCTGTCTTACGGTGTCACTTTTTCTATAAAGCAAGCCAAATCTTTGTCAGGTGATAAATGGAGTGATAATTATTTGGCCATGTTGGACGATTTGGGTGTGAGAAAGATTCGTTTGCCGGCTTATTGGGACGAGGTGCAGTCCGAAGACGGTGAGCATTTCGATTATAAGGAATTGGATTGGATGGTCGATGAGGCGGAAAAGCGTCAGGCCGAGATAATTATGGCCATTGGCTATCGTTTACCGCGTTGGCCGGAGTGTCATTTGCCGTCTTGGTCCAAATCTTTGCCAAGAGAGGAGCAAAGTGCTAAGGTTCTCTCGTACATAAAAAAGACCGTAGAAAGATATGAGAAAAGACAGACGATAGTCGCTTGGCAGGTGGAAAATGAGCCTTTTTTAAGGCTTTTTGGAGAATGTCCGGAATTCGACAGTGATTTTTTGGATAAAGAGATAGCTTTTGTCAAAGAATTGGATTCCAGACCGGTCGTAGTCACCGACTCCGGAGAATTGTCGGTTTGGGTGCCGGCGGCTAAGCGCGCCGATATTTTTGGGACCTCTATATATCTCAATACTTTTTCAAAGGTCTTGAATTCATACGTTCATTACCCCATTGGTCCGGGTTTTTTCCATTTCAAAAAGAACGTTTCGTCTTTCTTTGCTCATCCGCAAAAATGGGTGGTCATTGAGATGCAGGCGGAGCCTTGGGGGCAAGTATCTTATGCCGAAATGACGGAAAAGGAGAAGGCTAGGACTATGGATTTGGAAAAGATGCGTAAGATGTTGGAGTTCGGTCGTTTGTCCGGCTTTCGCGAGTTCTATCTCTGGGGAGTGGAATGGTGGTATTGGGAGAAAGAGACCAAAGGTAATCCGATCTATTGGGAGGAAGTTAAGCATTTGTTCGAGACAAAGTAGTAGATTTTTTTGTAAAATATTTTATCAAAAGATAGTAATAGCATGACTGTCAAAAAAGAAAAAAAATATACGATAGGTATTGATGTCGGCGGCACCAATTTAAAGGCCGTGCTTTTTGACGGTCAAAAAGTTCTAATGGACTATTCTCTGGGAACACCTAAGGATTCTTTGGAGCACTTACTTATAATGGTGACGGCCTTAGTTGATCCACTATTGAAAAAGGCTAACGAAGGTAAGATGAAGATAAAGGGCGTCGGCATCGGGGTCGCCGGCATAGTCAATCCTTCTTCCGGAAAGATAATGGATTCCCCGAACTTGTCGATATTGAACGGGGTTAATCTGGGGGAGGAATTGGAGAAGAGGTTGAATTTTCCGACCAAGATAGACAACGACGCCGAGTGCTTCTTGCGCGCCGAGGCCACTCTTGGTAAGGCGGTCGGAATGAAGAACGTCTATGGGATAACTCTTGGCACTGGCATCGGCGGAGCTTGGTGGTTTAATGGCGACATATATTATGGAGAGCGCGGTTTGTCCGAGCCGGGCAGGATGTTGGTCGATTTTTCCTCTAGGGCGACCATCGAAAACGCTTATCAGAAGTTGACGCAGAATAACCCTTTGAATTTGGCCGTCGATGTCTATCGCGGTGATAATTTGGCTTCTAAGGCTTATGAGGAGATCGGTAGTATGCTCGGTATGTGTTGCGCCAACATCATAAATCTTCTTGACCCCGAGGCCATAATATTCGGCGGTGGAGTCATCGAGTCGGCCGATTTGTTCATGCCGGAATTGAAGAAGGTTTTGGAGGATGTCGTTCCTCAGGGTCGTGGTATCAAGCTGTTGATGAGTAAACTCGGAAACGAGGCTGGAGCTATCGGCGCCGCTCTATTGATCGATTGATACGATGGGCAAGGAGGGGATGAAAAGAATAAGGCTATTATTTTTCTTGGCTGTGTTTTTTCTGCCAGGATTTTTTTTGGCCGAAAATTGTTTCGCCACGGCCGGTGTGACGATCAGCGAGGTGTCTTGGGCCGGTTCCTTAGAAAGTGCCAACGACGAATGGATCGAGCTTTACAACGACTCTTCACAGGATGTCAATGTCGACGGTTGGAAGATTCTGGCCGACGACGCTTCTCCGCAAATAGACTTATACGGCGATATTCCGGCTAAGTCTTATTTTTTACTAGAAAGGACCGATGACGGTTCGGCCCCACCTCAGGCCGACATGTTCTTCTCCGGTTCTCTTGGTAACGATGGCGAGTATTTGCGATTGCTTGATAACAACGGTACAGAGGTAGATTTTTTGGACGCCTCTTCCGGATGGGCTAGTGGAGATAATACCAACAAGACGACGCTGGAGATTTGCGATAAGGTTTTTTTTAGTTCCTCGGCCGGTGGTACGCCGAAAAAGAAGAACTCTTGTTATGGGGCGAATGCCGATTCTCCTAAGGAAGAGAAGGTCTTGTATCGTTTCGGAGACGTCGTTATAAACGAAGTCTTTCCGATTCCTGGCGATGGTGGCGACGAATGGGTGGAACTTTATTCTAAAGTCGGGGGTTTGGAATTGTCCGGATGGTATGTCGTGGACGGCTCCGGTTCCAGGACTGTTCTGACGGGGTCTTTTGCAGGGGGAGATAATTTTTTCCTCGTCAAAAAGATAAAGGGTTCGCTCAATAATTCCGGCGATGAGATAAATCTTTTTTCCTTGGATGGTAATTTGGTCGATCGCATGGTCTATGGCGTCTTCGGGTCATCGAGTTCGCACAACGCTCCCTTGCCAAGCTCGGGCTGTTCTATTGCTTTGAAGACCGATGGGTTAATCAAGACTTATTTTTCCGAATCTTTCTCCATCTCTTGTTCACCGACTCCTGATGGCGCCAACAAGATATCTGCGCCGGCCGAAAAAGGTAAAGTTAACACGAGCGGCGAATATCTTTTTGGTATAACCGAGGTTTTTGCCAACCCTAAAGGAGCGGACAGGGAAGACGAATTCATCGAATTCCATAATTTCGGAGAATCGACGGTAGATGTCTCGGGCTGGCGTCTTGTGATAGAGGATGGCAAGGAATTGGAGTTCGGAAAGAATTTCTTGCCAGCTGAAAATATTCCCGCCAGAGGTTTTTTAGTTTTGTATCGACGCGACAGCTTGGCGGCTTTGGATAACGACGGCGGACGGTTAGAGCTTTTTCCTCCCGGCAAAAAGACGGCTTCGCAAGTCTTAGAGTATCCGATGGTCGAGGAAGGGCAGTCTTTTGTCGATACCAGTATTTTAAATTCTTCCTCCTCGGCGATTACAAAGAAATTCCTCATTAATTCCTTGTCCTTAGAACGATGGGTTCTTTCCGACTTGTCGACACCGGGGGCGAGGAATGAGGTCTGGTCGAAGAACAGGGCTCCTTCGGTTAAATTCAGTTTTTTCGGGGAAGAGTCTGTTGGACAGGTTTTGACTTTTGATGCGTCGGACAGTGTCGACGAGGATGGCGACGATTTGGCTTTCGATTGGGACTTCGGCGATGGGACGATTCTGAATGGCGAAAACCCGGCACATATCTTCGTAAAAGGAGGAGAATACGTCGTTCGCTTATCGGTTAGCGACGGTAAGTCTTTTAATTTATTGGAGAAGTCCATGAGAATCGAGCCTTTTCCGTCGACCATGGCCGATGAAACGCCAGCAAAGGGCACTTTAAAGAAAGAGGAGAATCGAGCAGTCAACACCAAGCCTATCTCCTCCGATTGGTTGGTAGTCGGAAATGCCGATAAATACGAAAAGATCGAAACAAAGAGATTCTCTTCATTGTCGGTTGGCAAATTGGCGCAAGTAAGCGGACAAGTCGTCGTGGCCCCGGGCGATTTTGGTCGTCAATATTTCTATATCATCGAAAAGGGTTGTCCGGCCGTGAAAATATACGATTATGACGGTGATTTTCAGAATATCATGCTCGGTGATGTCGTTAGCGTAAAAGGCGAGGTTTCCGGTACGACGGAAAAATATTTAAAGATCGAGGATGGTGGTGATGTGAAAAAAGAATCTCCCGGGACACCGCCTTTGCCCGAGGAAATGATCGGCGAATTGTCCGATGACGATATCGGTCGTTTTTTGCAGATAAAGGGGGAGATAAAAAAGGATTCTGGTAAAATATTATTGTCTTTCGCTGGCGGGGAAGTTCGGGTCTTTTTGAAAAGCGGGGTCGATTTAAGTGCTGGTGATTTCAAAACAGGAGAAAAAGTCTCCGTTGTCGGTCTAATCGTTAGCACTCCTACGGGAATATCCTTGGCTCCGCGTGGACCTGACGACATTGAAGTCCTGCAAAATCAAGATGAGGGAGGAAAGAGTGCCGTATCTTCGCCGAAAGCGGCTAAAAAGGCGGAAAAAGAGGCCACATCTTCGCCACGCGAATGGGTTTTACCTTCTCGTGGTCGGCAGAATCGCCCCCTTGTTTATTTTTTAATAATTTTCTTAGGAATCTTCTCGTTCTTAGTTTTTGTTCTAAGCAGGAGGAATAAATCCGGATAATGTAGTTTTTAGTCGATAAAACGTCGATATAATTTGATTTTTTCCACTTTTTTTAATCTTTTGGCTATGTTATTATATATATTGTATGAAACAAGGACAGGGAGGTTCGAAACCTAACTAATTTTGCTATGGGAAAAAAGAAAAAGAAAAAGATAAATCCTTTGGAGAACTTACCGATCCCCGAGATGGGTATAAGCCAGGAAGTTAAAAAGAGCTTGCTGATTATTTTTATTTTAATTATGGCGGCCTTGTCGCTTTTAGGGCTTTTTGGTAAAGCGGGGGCCTTCGGCGGTTTGCTCGCTCGCGGACAGACCTTGGTTTTTGGTTGGGGTAAGTGGCTTTTCCCAGTCCTTCTTTTTTCTTGGGCATTGATCATGTATCGAAAGGATAAGACGTATATTCGCGGTGCCGGCATATTGGGAATGTTCATCGCTTTGATGTCTATCGAAGGGCTTTTTCATTTCTTCTTACCGTTCAATCAGTGGCGTGAATTTGTCGATGATGGTATTGGGGGCGGATTCTTGGGGTTGTTCATGGCTTCTTCGTTTTTTAAGATATTGGGGTTCTGGGGTGGTTTGATCGTTTTGGTCGCTTTATTGGTCGTGTCTTTCATGTTGATCTCCAACGGCTCTTTGATGAAATTTTTGAATAGAGGTGCGGACGTCTTAAAACCGGTCGGAAAGGTTTCCAAAAAGATGGTGAGCGACGACGATGCGGGAGAGGAGGTCGAGGAGGAAGACGCCGTGGAGTCGGACAATGAAGAGGAGGTTCTCTTCGCTAAGAAGACTATAGTCGAGGAAGTAGGAGAGGAGGAGGTCGAGGAAGAAGATGATGATGTTGCGGAGCCGGCTCCTGCTAAGAGTACCGCGGTAGCTAAGGACGCCAAAAAGAAGACCGAGGCGGAGATTTGGAAGATGAAGAATATCAAGATAGATTTGCCGACCGACCTTTTGGACGTCAACAATAGCAAAGCCACTGCCGGCGACATTAAGAACAATCAAATCGTCATCCAGAGGACTTTGGAGAATTTCGGTATTCCTGTGGACATGGACGAGACCAAGGTCGGTCCGACCGTCACTCAATATACCTTCAAGCCGGCCGATGGCGTGAAGCTGTCTCGTATCACCACTCTCAATAACGACTTGTCTTTGGCTTTGGCGGCTCATCCTTTGCGTATCGAAGCGCCGATTCCTGGCAAGGCTTTGGTGGGCATCGAGGTTCCGAACAAGACCAAAGCAATGGTCGGACTAAAAGAGTTGTTGGAGGACAAGGAGTTCTATAATCGTAAGAACGACCTCAATATCGCCTTAGGTAAAGATGTTTCTGGAAGCGCTTCATTCTACGACATTACAAGAATGCCCCATTTGTTGGTGGCCGGTGCCACCAACTCCGGTAAGTCTGTCTGCCTTAATTCCATCATCGTCTCTTTGCTCTATCAAAACGATCCGGAGAGTTTGCGCTTCATTATGGTCGATCCTAAAAGAGTCGAGCTCACCGTCTATGACGGCATACCGCATTTGATGACTCCGGTTATAACCAAAGTCGATAAGACCATCAACGCTTTGCGTTGGTGCTTGAACGAGATGGATCGTCGCTTCGACGTTTTGCAGAATTTCAAGAAGCGCAACATTCAAGAATACAACAAGTCTTCCAAGGATAAGATGCCTTACATAGTCTTCATAGTCGACGAGTTGGCCGACTTGATGGTCACTGCCGGTCGCGATATCGAAGGCAGTATCATCCGTTTAGCGCAGATGGCCCGTGCCGTCGGTATCCACTTGATTTTGGCAACCCAGCGTCCTTCGGTCGACGTCATCACCGGTTTGATCAAGGCCAACATGCCTACTCGTATCGCCTTTTCTGTAGCTTCCGGCGTCGACTCCAAGACCATCTTGGATTCTTTGGGCGCGGAAAAGTTACTCGGAAAAGGAGACATGCTTTTTCAGACTCCTGAAATCGCCAAGCCTCGCCGTTTGCAAGGCGCTTATGTTTCGGATAACGAGATCCATCATATCGTCTCATATATAAAGGAGAAGGCCGGCGAATTCGAATACGTCGAAGGCATCACCGATCCGCAGCGCGTCCGTGGCGTGGCCGGAGTCGGCATGGAAGGTGGAGAGGAGCAAGGCGACGATTTGGCTATCGAGGCCGCTAATATAATAGTAGAGGCCGGTAAGGCTTCCGCCACATTCTTACAGAGAAAGCTGTCGGTCGGATATGCTCGCGCCGCTAAGATTTTGGATATATTGGAAGAAATGGGCGTGGTCGGTCCGGCCAATGGCGCCAAACCGCGCGAGATCATGCTCGACAAGGGCCAGTTGGATAGATTTTTGGCCAACCCGGCCGCCGGCGCTCCTTTGCACGACAGGGAGGAGACCGAGGCTCAGGACGAATATCTGCCAGGCGGTAATTCTTTAGGAGAGGCTCCGGGTGACGACGCCACCGTCTTTAAAACTGCAACTAAGGAAGTCGACGAGGATATGGAAGAGGAAGATGAAGATAACTCGTCCGACGATGTTTCAAATGATGGCGCGGTAAAGGAAGAAGAGGATGTCTTCGGGGATGATGCGGAAGATTCCGATGACGAGGCGAATGAAGAAAAGGATAAAAAAGAAGATAAAACCGTCAAGACGGATTTTCATGACGACGACGGGATGTTTTTTTCAAGATAAAATTTAATTTCAAAATATGACTGCGATCAAGGAGCAAGCAGGTGATCCTGTGTCCAAGGCTATGGCTGACGGCCGCCGCCTTGGGTTTTTATTGGCTGTTTCCACTTTGCCGGAGGATATTAAAGACGGTTTAGCCGAGGTTGTTCCGAAAATGTCTCCCGAGCAGCAAGAAAGACTTTTAGAGGTTTTTGAAGCTAAATATCTGGACGAGAAAACTTCTTTTATTGAAGACAGTCTAAAGGAGCAATTACAAGAAGTCGTTAAAAAATATCAAGCTGAAGATGAGCGCGCGACCAATGATTTGATCGCCGCCATCAAACAAATTTAAATATGTTCCCTCCTTTTGATAAAATTTTCGGAGGCAGTTCTACTGCTGTCGCCGATCGCAAGAAAAAAAAGCGGGAAAAGATAGAAATCGGAAACGAACTGATAGACGATACCGAGGATACAGAGGTGAAAAAAATGATTGACGATGTTATCGCCGAAGTCAATCCGCCGCTCAACGAGAGTGAGGCGGCCTCTTTTGGTCGTGATCGCAAGCCGGGCACGGTAAACATTTTCGTCGGTAAAAGAGGAACTGAAGACCAATATGAACATATAGACGAATATAGGGATAGGTTGAAAGGCGTCGATTCCGCGGCTGTTGCGGACATCAGAAAGCAAATTAAGGAATCTTATGGTAAAAAAGATGCTGTCGTAAAGGAGCCGGAAGCCGATATCGAATATGTAAAGGCTAGAATCGCTAGAGATGCCAGTGAAAATGAATTGGTCATGGAGCATGATCGGGCAGTGAGGGCTAATTTAAATAGAGCGGAAGAGCCGAGGAAAAAAATCCAAGTCGTCGATGACAATGGCGTTGTCGAGATTAGCGACAAAGAAGATCGTTTGTCGCAAGCTGTCGATGATATTAGAAAGGCGATGTCTGGTAGCAAGACTAGGGAAAAGGCAGAGAACTCTCATGCCGAGGTTATCGCTTCAAGTCTTGAAAGTGTCGATGCGGCGGTCGATAAAAAGACCAACGAAGAATTGTGGCAAGAGCAATTTAAGGAAAATAATATAGTGGATGAAAAAGCCGTCGACGACAAAGAAGAGGTCTTCGAGGTCAAGATGCCGCACGAGATCGCGCAGGATATTGACGCAATGACAGAGAGCGATAGCCTTATTGAGCATCATAAAGCAGCTGAGATTTTGAGGGATTTATCTAAGGATGAAAAAAAGGAGGCAGCTGTTGTTAATGAAATGAACCCAAGATTGATCGAGAAGCTTAAGGTAATAGACGCCCCGGAATTCGGTCGCCAGGAAAAAACTCCGCCAGTGGCTAGCTTTGAGGATGAGATGAGAATGGGAATGAAAGATAAAGTTGCTGAAATCAATAAAGAAAAGAAAAGAAAGTTCGCCGCCGAAGATAAAGGTGAATTTGTGCAATTCAGAAAAGATAATCCAGACCCAAGAAGGCGCTATGATCCTTCAACTAAGACCGAGAATGGAGATGGTGAGGCCGTTTTTGAAGTTAATATTCCTGTGGAGGAGAATAAGAAGGTCTCTGAAGAACAACCTAATATCGATCGTCGTTCTAGTGGCGACTTGATAAAAGGCATAGATGGTGTAGATAAAAACATCAAAGCCCCGGCAGAGAATGTTTCTGATGGAAAAGAGGAGCTTGATAAAGTCAAGGCTGAATTAGAAGTCATGGGACCAATCCCGCCAGGACCGGAAACTCCAGAAAAGGCTGCTGGTTTTTGGGGTAAAGCTAAGGATGTTTTGAACAAGCCGGCTTTCTGGCAGACTTTGGGTAAGGTGGGCATTTCTTCTGCCGCCTCCATTCTGGGCGTCAAATCTTTTTATGATGTCCCGGCTTATTTTAGGCAGCGCTATGCCGTACGCGGAAATATTATGGGCATCGGCAGCGGCAAAGGCTTGTCTGGATCCATCGAAGAATTACTCGAGGCGAGCCAGGATAGAAAAACAGCTATTGATCGCGGGCAAGAAAGAAATAAAGGCGCTGTCACCGAAGCTTTGAAAGATTTTGATAAGCGTTTGGCTATGACCAAGGAAGGAAACCAGAAACATTCCGAGCAGAGAAAGAAATTGGCTAAATTGCTTTGGGAGAATCGTCAGCAGAAAAAATTGGATGATGAAAAGCGTGGCAACGAGATTGATAATATTTTGGATAATTATACCACCACCAAGATTTCCGGCGTTCAGGCGGCCAGGGATGCTCTGAACACGGCTTTTGTTGCTTCCGGAGCCTTTGCTTTTAGGGGCATCGCTTATGGTGCCTTGGCCTATCAAGAAAAAGCCGACAAGATGCGTAAAGAAGCCGCAGCCGCTCATATGAGTGGTGATTCCGGTTTGGATGCCGTTGATGCTAAGAAGCTGGCAGAAAGAGAAATCGGTATTTCCAAGGTTTTTGCCTCCGGTTTTAAAGAGACTTTGGATGGCATAAGGTTTAAGACGGGCAAGACCGGTTTGCAAAAATCCCTTTCTGCTGTTAAGTCTTGGGGTAGTGTCGCTCGTTTGGCTGGTATTGCTTTGGGTGTTGGTATGGGCGGACAGGCTTACGGCAAGGCTTATGATAATTTGATCGATACTATTTCCGAGGGGAGCTTCATTGGTAATGTGGAAAAGAATTTCTTGGCTAATGCTGAGCGCTATATCCCGAACTTCGGCTCTGTCGAAGGAGCAGTTCCTAATCAGCAGGTGGGCGGTAATAGCGCCGCTGAAAAAGTTGTTACTGGCGAAGCTGTTGAAAAAGCCAATGATGTTATTGAGAAGTCTAAATACTTGGGCGGTCGTTCAGTGTGGAGCGAGGCGGAGAAACAGATCGCCTCTTTTCGTGGAACTAGCGGACGCATGCCAGTTGGTGACATCGACAAAGTCAAGGACCTTATAAAGATTTCTCCGGAAAAATATGGTTTACCGGCTGGGACGGATGTAGACAAGCTGACTACTGCTCAGCTTCAAGCGGTCCAATGGGATAAAGCGATTGGTGATGCCGGATTAAATAAAGAACTGCCAGCTCGTGTCGTGGCGGAGAATATTCCGGCTAGACCGATCGCTTCTCCGGTGGCAGAGAGAGTGCCCTTTAACTCTGTCCGTCCGGGAAGTGTCGACGATGTTTCGGCAAATGCGGAAGCGCCGGTCGACCGTTCGACTGACGCCGAACTCAAGGCTTTGTACGAGACTCTCTACGGCAAAAAAGAGAGCGTAATCCCTATGAACGAAGCGACGCACGACGTCGATCCGACGGAAGAGATAACCGTCACGCCAGGTTCTCCGGAACACGTCAAGGCCTATGTCGAGGAGCACGGCAATCAATTGTCCCAGCTCTCGAAAAAAGTTTTGGAGTATCGTTCGCACATGGATAATATGCCGACCAGATACAAGGGTTTGTTCAACCCTGGAGATGATCCTGCGCAAACCCAAAAGATTTGGACGGAAATCGGTAAGATGAGGAAGCCGATAGAAGACGAGTTCGGCGGCAAGGTCACCATCGATTTTAACGGTAATATAAATTTGATAAAGGACAGAGGAGAATCGGTTCGTCTCTTCGACGCCAATGGCGGAGCTACGGCCTACGCGCAAAAGATTTTGGAAAAAGACAACGATATCGTCGATTCGATGGAAAAGAGTTCTGACAAATTCGAAATAAAAGGCGACGGCAAAGGTAACGCGGAAGTAAAAGTCGAAGCCCTCTTGAAATCTCCGGCCGAAGTCAATATGAATAAGGGCGCTTTGGATGGAATGAGTCCGATGGAGAAAAGAGGCTTAGAGCAAACATCCAAACAATTGACGTCGATGGCGAACAGGCTTAAATCTTCCGATACTCCAGAAGTCGAGGCGGCTACTTTACGTCAGGCTATGAAGGCGATAATGAAGGGTGCCGAAGAAAAATACGGTCGTCAAATATTCAACGATGAGATCAAGAATTTGACGGAAGACAACACTGTCTCGAAGCCGGTAGTGGAAAATATTGAAAAAATAGTCACGCCGGCGGGAAAAGAAAATATTCTAGACCAGAAAGATTTCAGCAAGGATGTTTCGGATAAGCCGACTCCTGAGGTCGCGACACAAATCAACGATGACTCTGGTGCTACAGGAAAAGAAGGCGTGGCCAATCCTGTCGTGGAGAAAATGACCTCTGGAAATTCTTTTCAGGCTTTGGATAAAAATCCGATGGCGGAATTCCCACAAAAGGAATTGGTTTTCGCCAAGGATTTTCCAAATGATAAGCGCGTTGATTTTGAAAGATATTTCAAGACAAGCCTGACTGAGCGCGATGAGATGATTAAACAGCTATCTACTTGGAAGGAAAAATATGGCGATCGTCCGCAATATGCCGCTTTTGAAAAGATTGTTAGGGAAAATCTAGCTAAAGACAATATTGCATTAAAGAAGATTGTCGAGGCCGCTGCCGGCAATGGCGAAATAGAGCTTACTGCGTCCGGAGAAGTTCCACCGGCCGACATTGCTGATATGAGACTTGAAGCTTTCTCTAGTTTAGCCAAGTTGAGAAGTGTTAAAGAGTCTTCTGGCGATGCTTTTAGTGAAATGAGGGAGAGAATGGAAAAAAGCAAAGCACCTTCGGCGACTACCGGTCTTAAGGAAGTGTTCACTAAAACACCAAGCAAACCTCTTAGTAATAATGGGATTCTTGGTCAGGAAGATTTGGACAAGAGTGTTGTGGATGATTTGAAGCCCAAGGCTCAGGCCGAGGTCAAGGCTGCAGCTCATAGTCTTGGCGTCATGGAGCAAGAAAAAGAGAAGGCCGAGAAATTGGCCGCTTTGGGGAATGAAAGAGCGGGCGGTAAAGCGAAGTCTTTGGAGAATATTATGTCCAAGGTGATTAAGACTGAAGAGGAAAAATTCGGGCCAGTCTTCAAAGACGATATTAAGGCATCTGCCGGCTTAGGGAAGTCGGTCGAAGATATTCAAAAAGTGGAACGCCCGACGATCCAAGACGAGGATTTATCCGATAAAAAACCGGAAGGATTGTCGGTAGCCGAAGAAAAAAGCGCGAAAGTCGATTTAGACAAAACCGTAAACGATAATCCGAAGCAAGAAGTCGAGAATTTAAGCAGAAGGGCTCCGGCCAACTTCACTCCGATAAAGAACAATATTTTAGAGAAGGAGAACAATGTTGTCGAAGCGACCGTCGAAAGGCCGGTAGTAAATCTCGAGACGACAAGGGAGACGAGAGAGGAATTATCCAATCTTGATAGGGTTGAATCATTAGTTAAGCAAGGGGATGTGGTCGACTTGCGCAATGTGCCGGAAGTCTCGAAAGATGTTTTAAGATATTTAGCCGACCAAAATAATCAAAAAGTCGTTCTTAATAGTTTGGATGTCGACAAGCTTGATAACGAGTCTTTGCAGTTATTATGGAAAATGAAAGATAGGGCGATCGTTTCCGATGAAGTTTTTAAAAAGATGGAAGGAATTTTCTCTACCCCGGAGTTTTTAAAGGCCAAAGAAGAGATCTATGGTATTTATGACAAGTTGAGATATGCCGATTGGACTAAGATGATTGATGCCGGAGTTGCTAGAAAAATTATCGATAATCCGATGGCGGAAAGCGATGTTATCGAAATCACATCATTGATAAAAACCGGATTGAGCGAGATGAAGAATTCCAATGACGTCGAAGAGCTCGAATCTCTGCGTAAAGGATTGAAAAATGTCATAGAGCTGTCGGAACGTAAATATGCCGGTCGACTGGGTGTTAAGAAGATATATAGCGACTCACTGCGCAAGTTGGCGGGTATGTCTTAAAAAGTCTATCAAAAATAATAAAGGTGATCTTAATTGATAAGATCACCTTTGTTTTTTATTGCCGGACTTTCTCAATGTCCAGTAAATTTAAAGCGATGTATTTATCGCTTGTCTCAAACATTAGTTCGCCTTTTCCGGCAAATGCAGTGCTTATAGTCATTTTCTCGGGTTTTTTCGATGTTGCAAAAATTCCTTGCAGGAATTTTACGGCTGCCCAAGAAGCAGATAAGCTTGCCTTATCTCTGGCGATGTCGTCGCTCTGCGATTTACCGATTCCACCGACGATAATATTGATGGTCCCGTCTTTTGTTGTTACTTTCGCAACGAAACCAACGCAGTCACTGCTATCCATTATGACAGTCACAGATTTCGCTTGAAATTTTGTTTTCAAACTATTTGCGACGAGGGAGCTGTCGCTAGCTGGTTGATGGCGACGAGCAAAGGAAGTGGAGACGACAAGGATGATGAAGAGTACGGAAAAGCGTAACATAGAGACTCCTTTTATTTGGTTTTTTAGGAACTATTTTAGATACTGTAATTATATCATAAATTTATCATTTTGTCAATATAAATTGTTTGACACCGTTGTCGAATTTGCTATAATATAAGCAGGACGTGGAGGCGTCTTGCTTTTATATTTATACTTAAATTTTAGCCATAATATGATTATTTCCTATTTGGGGCACTCTTGTTTTAAA
Organism: uncultured Gammaproteobacteria bacterium; assembly: GCA_964395625.1. Lineage (GTDB taxonomy): Bacteria > Patescibacteriota > Patescibacteriia > Patescibacteriales > WJLG01 > JBAZHE01. Next base: position 31,277 of record CAYNAR010000012.1, read on the forward strand.
ATTCAAGACAAAGTTAGTGATGGCGTCACCGTCGTAACCGATCCTTTCGGAAAAGCTTTGGGTTTGAAAGTTCCGGCTTTCGAGGCCGACGTGATAACCATCAGTCATTCTCATGAAAATCACAGCAACTCCGAATCTTTGCGTGGCGAGACTTATTTGATCGACGTTCCTGGCGAATACGAGATTAAAGGCGCGATGGTCACAGGTGTCGAATCCTTTCATGACGACAAGCAGGGTGCCGAGCACGGTTCCAATATCATCTATCGCATCGAACTCGACAATATCGCTATAGCTCATCTTGGTGACCTCGGGCATAAATTATCGGATGAGGAGTTGGAAGGCTTAGGGGTCGTTGATATTTTGTTGGTACCGGTCGGCGGAGGTGCCGCTTTGGACGCTAAGGGAGCGGTCGAAGTCATCAATCAGATCGAGCCTCGCATAGTCATCCCGATGCATTACAAGACTGCCGATTCCAAAGTAGCCATCGACGGGATAGAGAAGTTTATCAAAGAGCTCGGTGTCGAACCTAAGAACGAGGAGAAATTGAAGATAGTCAAAAAGGATTTGCCTCAAGAAGGTATGGATTTGGTTATTTTGGATATCGCTTAAATTTTAATAACGGCAAGGAGGCCTTTATGTTCAAACCTTTCAATAAACCATTCAAAGAGAATGAAGCCGGAAGGATAAAAGTCATGTGGGAGCGTATAGAAGCCGAGAAACACATGGCTCTATGGGCCGGCATATTCTTCTTTATGACTCTGATAGTCTTTCTTTGGATGGTGAATACCAAGAATCTATTTGACTATTACAACGTCAAAAAGAGCGGAGGTTTGGACGTGACCGAGTTCACTTCCGAGTTCGAGCAGGCTTGGAAAAAGTTAAAAGATAATACCGTTGACATGAAAGTTCAAGGGGGAGAAGAAGAAATTAGAAAAAAATAATATATGAAAAAAGATAAAACAAAGAGCAACGAGCAGGAGGATGTGATCGAGTCTCCGTCCGAAGGTCAGGATGGCGCTACGGAAGAAACGAAAACCGGAGATTCCGGCAATAATCTAGTCGTCTTGGAAAGGACTCAGACCGAATACGGCGTCATCGAGCCACAGCCTCTCACCGAGGAGATGAGTCGTTCGTATTTGGATTACGCCATGAGCGTCATCGTCTCGCGCGCCTTGCCGGATGTTCGTGACGGTATGAAGCCGGTTCATCGCCGTATCCTTTACGCCATGTGGTCGATTGGTCTTAAGGCCAACGCCAAATTCCGTAAGTCCGCCACCGTCGTCGGCGAGGTGCTCGGTAAATACCATCCTCATGGCGACAGCGCCGTTTATGACTCCATGGTTCGTCTGGCTCAGGACTTCTCTTTGCGTTATCCGTTGGTCCGCGGTCAAGGAAATTTCGGTTCTTTGGATGGCGACAGCGCCGCGGCTATGCGTTATACCGAGGCCAAGTTATCCGCGATATCCGAGGAGATGTTGTTCGATATCGACAAAGATACCGTCGACTTCATCCCTAACTTCGATGGGTCACAGAAAGAACCGCGCGTCCTTCCTTCCAAGTTGCCTAATCTTCTTTTGAACGGCACGATGGGTATCGCCGTCGGTATGTCCACGAATATCCCTCCGCATAACTTGCGAGAATTGTCGGCGGCCATCAATCATTTGATAGATAATCCGGAGGCCACCGTCGACGACCTTTGCCAATTCGTCAAAGGTCCCGACTTCCCGACCGGAGGCATCATATATAATGAAAAGGAGATCAAAGAGGCCTATGCTACCGGTAAGGGCGGAATAGTTATGCGCGGTAAGGCGGAGATAGAGGAGCTTAAAGGCGAGAAATTCCAAATCATCATCTCCGAGATTCCGTATCAGGTCAACAAAGCCTCCTTAGTCGAGAAGATCGCCGATTTGGTGCATGAGAAGAAGCTCGAAGGCATCAGAGATTTGCGCGACGAATCCGATCGCGAGAAGAGCGTGCGCATCGTCGTCGAGCTCAAGAAGGACTCCTATCCTAAAAAAGTGCTCAACGCTTTGTATAAGATGACCGACTTACAGACGACCTTCCATGTCAACATGCTCGCTTTGGTCGATGGCATCCAGCCTAAGATATTGAACCTCAAATCGGTTTTGGAGGAGTACGTGAAACATCGCGAGGAGATCGTCCGTCGCCGCACTCAGTACGAGTTGGACAAGGCTTTGGATCGCGCTCATATATTGGAAGGTTTGGCGATGGCTTTGGAGGATATCGACGCCATCATCAAGATAATCAAGCAGTCCAAGGATAGAGATGACGCCAAGACGAATTTGATAAAGAGATTCAAATTCTCCGATCGTCAGGCCGTCGCCATCTTGGAGATGAAACTCCAACAGCTCGCCAATTTGGAGCGCTTGAAGGTCGAGGAAGAATTAAAGGAGAAGAGGAAGTTGATCGCCGAATTGGAAAGCATCCTAAAATCCAAGACCAAGATACTCGGTATCGTCAAAAGCGAATTGAACGAGTTGACCGAGAAATACGGCGACGAACGTCGCACTCAGGTCATGGTCCGCGGAATCAAGGATTTCTCCATGGAGGACTTAGTCCCGAACGAAGAGGCCATCGTCATGATGACTCGCGACGGTTATATCAAGCGCATGCCACCGGATACTTTCAAGCAACAGGAGCGCGGAGGTAAAGGCGTAATCGGTTTGACCACCAAAGAGGAGGACACTATCGAGTTCATGTTCAACACCATGACTCATAGCGACATCTTGATGTTCACTACCAAAGGACGCGTCTTCCAGCTCAAGGCCTATGAGATACCGGTCGCCTCTCGCACGGCCAAGGGCACGCCGATCGTGAACTTCTTGCAACTGCTTTCCGAAGAGAAAATAAGCTCGACCTTGCCTCTCGACAAGTTCGCCGGTGCCGAATACCTCTTCTTCGCCACCGAACAGGGCGTGGTCAAGAAAGTGAAACTCGACGCCTTTTCGAACGTCCGTCGTAGCGGTTTGATCGCTATCAAGATAAATTCCGACGATCGTCTGATCTGGGTCAAGGCCACTTCCGGAACCGACGATATCCATCTGATAACGGCCGACGGTCAATCCATCCGCTTCAACGAGAAAGATGTGCGCGAGATGGGTCGTAACGCCGCCGGTGTTCGCGGTATCAGATTACGCGAGAAAGACATCGTGGTCGGCATCGGCGTCATACCGACCGACAAGGAGCGTTTGAAGAAATATCAAGTCGTGACTATTATGGAAAAGGGCTTCGGTAAGCGCAGTCCGCTGTCTCTCTATAAAGAGCAAGGACGTGGCGGTTCCGGAATCCGCACCGCTCATGTCACCGACAAGACCGGCAAGATCACCAACGCCTTCGTCTTGAATTCCGAACACATGGCTGATCGTGATTTGGTCATCATCTCTCAGCACGGGCAAGTCATTCGTTTGCCGTTCAAACAGGTTAATGAGCTTGGTCGCGACACTCAAGGCGTGCGTTTGATGCGCTTCAAGGATGCCGACGATAGCGTGGCTTGCGTGACTTGGGCTTAAGACATTATACCTCTTTTGGAATATAAAAAGGCGGACAGATCATTGTGATCTGTCCGTTTGTTTTTTTAACGGCCGTAACCGGAGGCCGTTTCGTTCTGTTTTTCCAACTGTCTGTGAATGTACACCCTTTCTTCGTATTCATTCCAGTAGGGGATGAATTTTTCTTTGTTGTGACTAGGATGTCCTTTCCAGACGTCTTTGATGAGTACGTCTTGGATTAATACCGGGTTGAATATCGGGCAATCGGTCAATTGTCCGATTACTATGATGCTTTCTTTTTCTTTTTGGCTAAGATGTCTCAAAGATTTTTCTGGATTTTTCTTTATCTCCTTTAGCTTTTTAATGAAGAGCTTGAATTCTTCTTCGTCTGCTTGCGGGTAGGTTTCCATTTCGAACTTCGAGATTTTCTCTACCCACGTTATCATTTTTTCTAGAGTTTTTTTACCTGGAAGGGCAGAATAGAGTGAATCTTCGATATTTTTTTCATCGGTGATTTTTGGTTGTTGAATGGGCTCCTGATAAGCAAGGGTTTTGTTTTCGCTAGCAGAGCTATCTTCAGTATTCCATTCCCATACTATTTCTTCGTTTTCAGTCGTTTCTATTACTGGTACGCGACCCATGCGCAGTTCGGTGACATTTCCGTTTTCATCATAGATAGTATCCACGCTGGGAGCGGTAAAGAGATTCGCTTCTTCGGTTATTGTTCCTGGAACACGGCCTATACGTAGCTCCATATTGCCGTTTTCATCGTAGAGGGTGTCTAGAGGTAGAGTGATGCAGGGGTTTACTTCTTCCGCAAGAAGAGGGAGAGCGAAAATTATCACAAAAAAAAGAATACTAAGCCTTGTCATGAAAGGCTCCTTTCGTTGGTTTTGGTTATTTTTTGAATGTACTAAAATCATTGTATATTATCATAAAATATCATTTTTGTCAATAAGAAGTGGACAAAATAAAAAAAGATCGGGAAATTCCCGACCTTTAATATTTTGCGAAAATGAACGATTTTCTTAACTTTTTTAAGGAGAAAGGCCGTGATTGGCAAAGGGTTGTCGCTGTATTTTTCTAGGCCTTTCCTTATTCGGTTTATTTCCTCTCTTTTGTCGTCTTTTGGAGGCATTATTATCTTCATTTTGCTGTCCGTCTCAAAACGTTTGTCGCTTTTTTGTTTAAAAGACTCATCTGGCGAGACGGTGTCTTTTTCTTCGGCGGATATCTCCGGAGGCAGGCAAATGACGATTATGGCGGCGATGCTGAAAAGCCACGTTTTTCTCATGATTCTGCTCCTTTGCAATGTTGTAAAGATAATGTTAGCCCTTGCGGGCGCCCCCAAAGGGGTTGTTTACCTCTAAAGTAGTCCTTTTTATTTTTTTTGTCAATTTTTGCTACCTTCTTTGGGCGAGCATTAAAAAATTCAGAAGAAGCAGTAGTCGTAAAAACCGTGCAAAATTCCGTTGTCCGAAGACTCAAGTACTCTTGAGTCAAGTATAGGAATTTTGCTAGGTTTTATAGATGGATGCTCTGAATTTTTTCTGCTCGCAGTTTTTGGTACTTTTTTAAAAAAGTACAAGAAAAAAAAGAATTAATGTTTATGGCTGGCAAAAAATATTTTTAAAGTAATTTTTGGATAAAAGAAAAGAAGGCAGGTCGTTGTGACTTGCCTTCTGATTTTTTGTGCTTTTTTTATTCTCCGTATCCTTCCGATACGGCGGTTGTGTTTTCTGTGTATCCCGGGGTTGCGGCTCTTGTTATAAGAGCGATGAATTCTTTGCTTGCCGGGGCGACTTTGTAATTTTTCACATCACGTAGTGACTGTTTGTTTGGTCCATTTTTTGCTGCCATTTCGCCGGCGGCTTTGCGATTGTTTCTTTCTTCCTGGTATTTTGCGGCTTTCGCTGCGGATTCTTCGGCGAATTTTGCCCATTCTGCTGCCACTGAATCTTCTGTGGCGGTTGTTGTGGTGATTTCTGTGGTTGTTGTATTACTGGTTGTGTCTCTTACGATAGGTTCTGGGGTGTAGTCGAAACTCAAGCTTCGGCCATAAGAGTTGTTGTAGTAGTCGGTTCTGAAATCATCATAACCAAGTCCGGAGTTGTATTGTGCGCTGGCGTTAAGGGAGAGGAGGATTGTGACGATCGCTGAAAAAATGATTTTATTACGCATTGCGTAATCCTTTCTTTTTGCCTTTTTAGGGGCGGTTTTGTATTTTGTTGTTAAAGAATTTCCTTAACTTTCTATATCTTAAGTATAGCATAATTTATTAAATTTGTCAATAGTAAATAGCGCCTTTTCCTATCTTCTGTTATAATTGGGATATGGACAAAAAAATAGGTAATTTCATTGATAAAACAAAGCCTAATTACTGGTGGATAATCGTCTTTTACACCCTCGTTATTTTCGGCTCCCTGTCTAGCATCGGTTTGCGGTTTTTTATCATAAAGACATACGAACCGGAGAAGGTGTTTTTGGCTAATCCTTTTGATCGGTCTTTCTATGACATCGCGCCTTTTTCACCAATAAGAGGCATCTCTTCCTCTTCGATTCCTTCAGCTATGGTCATCTCTCCCGGTATCGCCGAACCATCTTTTTCTTCGGCGGCTTTTTCCTCTCTTGATGGCGACAATTACGAGACAGTGGTTCTTATCTCTTCTTCGGATGGCGACAAGGAGAAAATATTCTCTTCTTCCAAAGCGTTCAGTACCGCCTATGGTCTTTTAGAGGTGGACAAAAAGATGTTCTCTTCCTTGGCTAGGATAGGCGAGGTGTTTCCTGACGATGAGGTCGTCGGTGGCAACGACGATCTTTTAAAGCAAGTCTCTCTTGTTAAAAAATATTGGCCGGACGTGAAGATATTGCCTTTGATTATCTCGTCGTCTTTTTCGGAAAAGAAGACTCAAGAATTGGCCGAGCGTCTTTACGCTTTGTCCAGGGAAAAAAGAACGCTGTTGGTCTTTTCAGCCGACCTTTCTTCGGGCGAGCTTATTTCTGGAAATAAAACTTTGAAGACCGGCCGAAGCGGAAATTGGTTGGCGCGCTTGGCGTCCGATTACGCCTCTCTTTCGGGAGAGTCTTTCTACGGATTGAAAGACGATGATAACCGTCTCGTGTCGACGCAAAAGGCTTTGGGATATTTCTATCGCTCCACCGGAGAATCTAAACCTTTACCGAAAGCCGAAGACGGCAAGATAGATTTTCTATTCGTCGGAGACCTAATGATGGACCGTGACGTCAAAGAGAAGATCGGCACTTCCGGTCCGGCCTATTTCCTTTCCGGTCTGGCTAAGGACGGATTCTTTTCCGGATACGATGTGGTCAGCGCCAATTTGGAGGGCGCGGTCACGACCGACGGCGAACATTATCCTCCTAACAATATCTATGACTTCGCTTTTTTGCCGGACGATGTCGCTTCTTTAGGTGAGTATTATTTCAATTATTTTACTATCGCCAATAATCATGTCAGTGATCAGGGTAAGTCCGGACGCCAGGAGACCGCCGACTATCTTTCTTCTTTCGGGTTCCTTTCTTCCGGATGCGCCGACGG
>CAYNAR010000013.1:0-37487 GCA_964395625.1 uncultured Gammaproteobacteria bacterium
ACTGTCGAGATCGTCGGTGCCGGTTCTTTGGTTGTCGAGATGGATAACTCCAATATCGATGCCCAGAAGGATCGCTACGAAGTTGCCGGTAATTCCACCGGTTTGTTGGCTGCTATTAAGGTTCGCGGTGCTAACGAGAACATCACCATCGAAGATTTGAGAATCAAGGTGTTGGATGCCTCCGCCGCTTCCTCCACTAACGCCAATTCTATCTTCTCCAAGTTGCAGATCGTTGATTCCGACAAGACCACTGTTTTGAAGGAAATTTCCAACGTCACTGCTGAGACTTTGATCGAAGATATCAATGTCGTTATTCCTCAGTCTTCCAAGACTGTTTACCTCAAGGGTGTTTTGAACCCGATTGGTAAGGATCGTGTAGGTGTCAACAATGAGGCCGTCACCTTCAGAGTCGACGGAATCGTCGCCAAGGGCGTTGATTCTAACCAGACTTTGACTGCTGCTCGCGCTTCTTCTTCCGCCTCTTGCGTTTCCGGCTATGTCTGCTACGTCACCGACGGAGCTGACACCGCTAACGGCACTGATTCCTCCAAGGAGACCGCTATCATCTCCAGCAGAATTTCTTCTGTTGAGTTGGTTAGCAGCGGCGCTGGTGTTTCCATCGCTTCCTCCTTGTCCGGCGGCAGCAACGTCGTGGCGATCTTGAAGGTCACCACCGATAACACTGCCAACACTTTGAGCAATGGCGATGAAATCAAGACTCTCTTGAACACCGTCAAGTTCAATCTCACTGAGACCGCTGTCGACAGTGCTGTTTACAGCATTGAGAAGGCCAACGGAACTGATGCCGCCATTTCTGGCGCTACTACTTCCGCCACTGTCACCTTCAACATTGGTACCAGCTCCACCACTTGGGTCAATGACTACAAGATTGGCGCTCAATCCACTGTCTACTACGTCGTGAGAGCTATCGTTTCCGGTATCTCCGCCACTGCTGGTGCTTCTTCCATCCAACTTGATCTTAACGATCTTGATGGTACCACTTCAGGTGCTAGCAACTTCATCTGGCAGGATTCTTCCGATGCTAACGAGAAGTATCCGTTACGCTTGTCCACCTCCAAGGTGTCCGGCGTCAAGGTCGCTAACTAGTCCGCTAGTTAATAATCTTGAAGGAATGCCGAGTGAGCGGCTTTAAAACTCACAAAAGACCACCCTTAACCGGGTGGTCTTTTTTTTGTTAATTTTGTATTTGACTTGCGGTGAGGTTCTGTTAAAATATAATCAGCCAATTTTAGAATAAAATTTGGCCAATTTTATTTACTTCTTGTCAATAGCAAAACTATGTCGCAAAAAACTTATCTTTGGATATTGAGGCTTGGTTCCATAGCTTCGTTTATCTGTGTTTGGATTATTTTTAAGAACTTGCTTTTCCCTTTTATTTCCTCCAAGCAAATCGCTTTTAATGTTTTAACAGAAATTCTTTTTGTTTTTTGGCTGGCTTTCATTGTTAAGTTTCCTCAATGGAATCCGTTTGGAAAATTTGCCGGACAAAAGACTAAAAACTTAGTGACTTATGGGTTGTTGTCTTTTTTTGTTGCTTTAATTATTTCGCTTTTTATAAGCGTTGATTTTAATTTAAGCATGTGGGGTGATGTGGAAAGAATGCTTGGCGTCTTTCATATTTTGCATTTTGGTATTTTGTATTTAATTATTATTACGGTTTTTAGGGATAGAAACGATTGGCGCTTATTGATTGGTGCCGCTTTGGCATCAGCCATCGGCGTGGCTATGCTCGGCACTAACGATTCCAAGAGTACTATCGGCAACAACGCCTATACCGCCGCTTTGATGATGTTCGCTTCTTGGTTCGTGTTCATTTTGGCGGTCTTGAGCCATCAGGCCAAGCGCAAGGATAATTTGACCAAGTGGCTATATCTTTTGCCGTTGCCTCTTTTACTTTTTGTCTTAAAGAAGACCGATACTTCCGGTGCTTTTGTCGGTACTGCCTTGGGCTTCATGGTTTTCGTCTTTTTGTTCGGCATCACCAATAAGACAAAGAAGATACGCTTGGCCGCTTGGGCCGTTTTGGCCATCGTAGTCGGCTTTTTCGCAGTCTATTATGCTAATATCAACAATCCGTCGTTTCCGAAGATTTCCATATTGGATAGCATCTCCATTCAAAAGAACACCTTTCAGACTCGTTTGATCTCTTGGCGCGGTGCTTGGGAGGATTTCAAGAATCACCCTATACTCGGTGTCGGTCATGGCAACTATGCTATAATTTTCGATAAATATTTCGATCCTAAATTCTACGACTATTCCAGAGGAGAGACTTATTTCGATCGTGCCCATAATAATTTGGTCGATATCGCTTCCACGACCGGTTTAGTAGGTCTCTTGACCTATCTTTCTATCTTCGTTTTTGTGGCCGTTTATTTGATTAAGGCTTTCCGTCGCGGGCGCATCGGAGGAGTGGAGTTCGCTCTATGGTCCTCTTTGTATGTAGCTTATTTCGTTCAGAATTTGGTCGTCTTTGATTCTTTCGTCACCTATCTTTGTCTTATGGTCGTCCTCGGGTATGTCCATTGGTTGGCCAATACCAACGAGAGCAGTGGAAACGCACAGGCTTTGATTTCTCATGGAGGTGAGAATGCTTTGATTAATAGGGAGATCTATGCTTTGGCCGGTGCCGGCGCAGTGATGCTGTTCATCATGTTCCAATACAATATCGCCGTTTTCAATATGTTGGATGGCGTCATTAAGGGACAGCAATTGATCGGTCAAGGAAAATTCGTCGAAGCTTACGAAGTCTATAAAAAGTCTTTCGCTAAGGATACCGTTTTGGATAGAGATGGGCGTTCCATGTTCTTGCGTTCATATGCCGGACGTCCTAGCGACCTTTCACGTCTGAAGAGCGAAGACCAAGAGAGGATTACCGTTTACGCGATAGAGCTGGCCAAGAAGAACGTCGAATATAATAAGGGCGACAGCATGATGCAGATGGAGTTGGCCAGAACTTACGACACCGCTTCTAAATTATCCAAAGATAAGAGTAAGTCGGCGATGTATGCAGTAGAGGCCTTGAACGCCATGAACGATTCCATTAAGGCTAGTCCGCGCCGTATCCCGTTGTATTTCATAAAAGCGCAATTCTTGGTCGGGTTAGGTAAAATCGACGAGGCTATAGCCGATTTGGAGCGTGTCGCACCGTTGAACGACAAATTTTTCGAGACATATTGTCAGCTCGGTCAGATATATCTGATAAAGGCTAGCGTGAAAGAGACTCCGGATGCTGAAAAGCCCGGTTTGCAGGATAAGGGCTATGGAGCTTTGGATAAGTGTCTAGTCAATGGAGGCGGGGACATGTTGGCCGTCGAAAGCGTCATCGTCCAAGCCATCAACCACTATTCGGAAAAAGAGGATTTGGATAAAGTCATTCAATTGTATGAGCAGTTGGTCAACTTCCGTCAGAAGGACGCCAATGTTTGGAAGAACTTAGCTTTGCTCTATGCCAAGATCGGCAATATCGAAGGAGCCGAGAAGGCCGCTGATAATGCCGCTAAGATCGATCCTTCTTTGCGTGCCGATGTCGACGCTTTCATCAAACAATTGAAGAATCGATAAGACTCAAAGAGTGATTAGGTAAATATAAGACATGGAGCATGAAATATTCGCTCCATGTTTTTGTTTTATATTTCGCGTCGCTTATTTTTGTGTTATAATATTTTTAGTTATTAAATAAGGAGAGCTCACCTCTCATAAAAATATGATCTGTTTGAGCTGTAAGAAGCAAATCCCGGACGATTCGACGCGCTGTCCGGAGTGTGGCGCTGAAGTCTTTCATAAAGAGCAAGTGAAGAAAGAGATTCATTTGCGCCGTCGTCAGCGTTGGTTTTTCTATGCTTTATTGATACTTCTATTCCTGGGGATGGTCGTGGCGATAATAAAGGTATATACGGAGAACTCCGATCTTTTATTGAAGATGGCGTCTTCACAAAGGAATTACGATAGTCAGACGGACGAATTGCAATCCGTCAGAGACGACTTAGACGCTAAGGCGGCACAATTGTCGAAGATACAGAAAGAATTGGATCAGCAAAAGGAGAAATTGACTGGAAGCTTAACGTCCACCGAGGCCGAGCTGGCCAGAAAGATAAGCGAGTTGTCGTCTTCGGCCAGCGAGAAGATGTCCGCTATCGCCAGATTGGAGAGAATAAATTCGGCCTTTTTGAATATAGCCGATTCGGCTGCGGGCATTAGCGACGAGGATCTTAGACGCATTCCAGTGGCCAATGTCTGGCCATTGTCCACTGATACCGACAAAGATGGTTTGCCGGACGATGCTGAAAAATCTTTAGGTACTAGCGCCACTAGTTCCGACACAGATAGTGATGGCTATGAGGATGGTGCCGAGTTGACCGGTGGATTCAATCCTTTAGGGGAGGGGTCGATGCCTATCGATAAGTCTTTCGCCGATAAACAAAAAGGCAAAATTTTCCGTCAAGCTTGGGGTGGTGGGTATCTGTGGTATGTCGGACAGGATGGCAAGCGTTATTTCTTGAGTCCGATCGAGGAGTTGGCTCAAAAGATTGTGGTTACGCCTACCGAGACGCAAACATCGACATCGACAGCCACTTCGACCGCCGACATGGCTAGTCCTGCCACTTCGATAATTCCTACCGTGTCTAGTACTACTTCAGTCGCCCCCGTCATGGATGTTGTCGATCCTGCAAAAGTTTCTGCGCCAGTCGTGCCTAGTAATGTTAATAGTGGGGCTCCTATTATAGATCCTATGGATTTGGGAGGGACTTCTCCTGCCCCAAAACAGGTCGTCATCGAATAATTTTTTGCCCGTCTTTAAATAAAATCTTCCCCAATGGATTAAAAAGGGGAAGATTTTGTAATATTAGGCAGTGTTTATCGGATTGACTTTTGCTTATTTTTAGCTAATAATAGAGGTATGAAAATCATTCTCAATAAGAGCCGTTTGAATATAAACCCCGACGATTTTTTGCGTCGCTGTGGATATGGTATGATAAATAGCTATCATACCGGCAAGACCAGCTATGTCAGACGCTTTACTCGCGATCATTATCCTCGTTTTCATCTATACTATGAGGATTTGTCGGACAGGATAATCTTCGATTTACATCTCGATCAGAAGCAGGCCAGCTATCAAGGCGCCGAGCATGCCCACAACGCCGAGCACGACGGTCCGGTCGTCGAAGAGGAGATAGATAGATTAAAGAATGTCTTGCGTCAGATGGCCAGCGCTTAAATAAATATAAAATAGTTTTTTCGATTCGTAATTATTTTTAAATGCAGATTTCCGAAGAGATAAAATCAAGATTGGATATCGTGGATGTCATACGCGAATACGTGCCTAGTTTAAAGGCGGTCGGTATGAATTTTTCCGCGCTTTCGCCGTTCAAACGGGAGAAGACCCCGTCTTTTTTCGTTTCTCCGGATAAGCAGATCTGGCATTGTTTCTCTACCGGCAAAGGTGGCGATGTCATCTCTTTCGTCATGGAGATGGAAGGGTTGTCTTTTGTCGAGGCTTTGCGCGTCCTGGCTCCTAAGGCCGGTGTGACCTTAAAGAGGGAGAATCCGGAAATGACCTCTAAAAGAAATCGTCTGCTGGATATAATGGAGACCGCCACGTCCTTTTTTCATAAGACTTTAATGGAGTCTCCGCTTGCCGCCGCCGCGCGTGAGTACGTTTTTGATAAACGCGGTCTTTCCGAAAAGACGGTGATGGATTGGCAGATCGGTTATTCTCCGGACACTTGGGATAGTCTGATGAATCATTTGAAGAAGAACGGTTTCGCGGAGAGCGAAATATTCGCCGCCGGTTTGGCTTCCAAAAAAGAAGGACGCAACTCCTTCTATGATCGTTTCCGCGGGCGCATCATGTTCCCAATCAGCGACGTCAACGGCAATGTGATCGCCTTTACGGCGCGCGTCTCTCCGGAAAAAGAGGCGACCGAAGTGATGGGTAAATACGTCAATAGTCCGGAAACGCCGATTTACAGCAAGGGTAAGGTCGTCTTCGGTTTGCATAAGGCCAAGATGCCTATCAAAGAGGCCGGCTATGCCATAATCGTCGAAGGGCAGATGGATTGTATCAGTGCCCATCAGGCCGGATTCAATAATATCGTCGCGTCGTCGGGAACAGCCTTCACTCCCGAGCAATTGAAATTGATCAAACGTTATTCCAATAACATCGCTTTCTGTTTCGACATGGACGAGGCCGGACAGATGGCCGCCGATCGCGCCATCAAAGAGGCGATGTCCGCGGAGATGAATATCAAAGTCATAACTTTGCCTTCGGGAAAAGATCCTGACGAGTTGATTCGTAAAGATGTCGAGGCTTGGAAGGATTCCGTTCGCGACTCTAAACATGTCATGCAATATTATTTCACGAAGACTTTCTCTTCTTTTGATATTAAAGAGGGCGACGGGAAACGCGAGGCGGCTCGCCGACTATTGCCTGTCATCGGTCGTATGCCGGATTTGATCGAGCGCGACCATTGGCTTAAAGAGCTGGCTCAAGAGTTGAACGTCGCCGAAGAGGCTTTACGCGAGACCTTGCGTCGTTTTCTGTCCAAGGAAAAGAGACCGGTTCAGCAAGAGACCGAAGAGTCGGCCAAAGAGGATGCTAAATTGACGCGCGAGGACAAACTTTCCGAGGCGGCCTTGTCTTTGATAATCAGTTTCCCAGCTTTAATAAACTACGCCATGGACAAAATGGCCGTCGAGCACTTATTCGGGCAATCCAATCGGTTATTTTACAGAAATCTTATTATCTACTATAATGATGTTATTGGCGGACAACTATCCGAGGCTGGAGAAAAATGGCTAGAATATGGCGTTTTCAGAGAATGGCTGGGTTCTAATGTCGAAGCCGGCGAGAGGGATGGACAGGTCAAATTGTTGGAAAAGTTGGCCGTAGCGGCCGAACGCGATTTCGGTCCTTTAGAGCTGGATAAGGCCAAGAACGAGATGATAATAACGGTCCGTTCACTGAAAGAAGCCTATTATTCTAATTTGTGCAAGGAAAAAGAGCATTTGATAGCCGAAGAGGAAAGACGTGGCGATCAGGAAAGAGCGACTAGACTCTTTTCCGAGTTGGCCGAATTGAAGGAAGAGAGAAGGATAAATTTGAATAGCGAGGAATAGGGGATTGCCGTTTAGGATTTTTCAAAGAAGATCCTGAGCGATAGTTTCCTAATTTTTTCGTTTTTGGAGCGCTGCTTAGGGTAAGGATTAGTTCCTGCCTTTCCGGCTGTCGCCACCGACGATGAAAAACAATAAAAATGAAAAAGAATACCAAGAGCTCGCCGTCTAAAAAGGCGGCTAAGACCGTAAAGAAGCCGGCGCCTAAAAAAGTCGTCAAACCTTCTAAGCCGGTGAAGCACGCATCTCATCAGCATTCTCATAAAGTCGTGAAGCCGGTGAAGAAACCGGTCGAAAAGAAAGTCGTCAAAGAGGAAAAGGCGGTATCTGCCCCAAAAGAACCGATCAAATTATCCCCTTGTCCGACAGAGGAACAAATAAAAGTATTAATCAATAAAGGGCGCCTGAGAGGTTTCTTGACCGAGACCGAGATTTTGTTTTTGTTCGCGAACATCGAAGACTACGTCTACGAGTACGAACTTTTCCTTGGCAATTTGGAGGATAACGGTATTCAGATAATGGAGGATACCGGCAGGATTTTGGATATGGCCGATTTGACGCCGAAAAAACCTGTCGCCGTCCCTGGCAAGAAAGAGCGCAAGACGGTGGTCGGCTCGTCGACGATTGATTTGTCGAAGTTGAGTTCCGATTCGATACAGATGTATTTGAAGGAGATCGGTCGCGTGCCTTTGCTCACTACGGAAGAAGAGGTCGAGCTGGCTAAGCGCAAAGAAAGAGGAGAGGTTGCCGCCGAGAGAAAATTAATCGAAGCCAACTTGCGTCTCGTCGTCTCTATCGCCAAGAAATTCGCCGGCGCCAAGGGGTTGTCCCTTTTGGATTTGATTCAGGAAGGCAATATCGGACTGTTCCGCGCCGTGGAAAAATTCGAATATCGCAAAGGCTATAAATTTTCCACCTATGCCACTTGGTGGATCCGCCAAGCCATAACCCGCGCCTTGGCCGATCAGTCTCGCACCATCCGCATCCCGGTCCATATGGTCGAAACGATCAATAAATTCCAGCAGGTCGAGCGTCGTTTAGTGCAAGATTTAGGACGCGAGCCGTTGCCGGAAGAGATCTCCGCGGAAATGGGCGAGGATATCGAGAAGGTCAAATACATCATGAAGATATCGCAGGACACCATCTCTCTTGAGACGTCTGTCGGCGACGACGATGAGGATTCCGTGCTCGAAGACTTCATTGAAGACGTGAAGAACGTCGCCCCCGATCGCAGTGCCGCTTTGAAATTGCTAAAGGACTACGTTCAGGATATCGTGGCCAATCTGTCGCCACGCGAACAGAAGATCTTGGAGATGCGTTTCGGTCTCGTCGATGGCGTGGCTCATACTTTGGAAGAGGTCGGTCAGGAATTCGACGTCACTCGCGAACGCATCCGTCAAATCGAAGCTAAGGCCTTAGAGAAGATTAAAAAGGACGATAAGATTAAAAAATTGAGAGATTACTAATATTATATAGGCCGTTTTAAACACGGCTTATATTTTTTATATGCCAACTTTAGAATCGTTAGAAGAGCAATTTAAAGAGCTTAAAGAGCAGAATAAGGTCTTTGCTCAAGCGCTGATTAGTTTGAATAAGAAGCTCGATGCGAGGAACGGTATGACGGTGGTGGAAGAGGCGCGTCCTTCGTTTTGTCAAACAGAAGAAGCCGTTATCTACGAACCAACTACGGAAATTCCGCCACAAAAAGACGAGGTCCCTTTAAATAATAAAAAAGAAAAGCGCTTCGAGGAGAAAATCGGCGTCTCGTTGTTTTCTCGTCTTGGTATTTTGGCCTTAGTTATTGGTATTGGGTTTTTCATCAAATATGTCAGCGACAACAATCTTATCGGTCATGGCGCCCGCATCTTGATCGGTGTGGCTTCTGGTGTCGGCTTGGTTCTGGCTGGAAAATTTTCCGCCACTAAAGAGAAATATGCTAACTGGGGCAAAGTCTTGATCGGTGGTGGCTTGGCTGTTATGTATTTTTCCGTCTATGCCGCCTATGCCTTTCTCGATTATCGCGAAGTCATAGGGATGAGTCAGGGGCTGGATATAGCTTTATTGGTTCTAATAGCCGCTTTGGCGGTCTTTTTGTCGATTAAGGATAATTCTAAGCTCATCGCCGCCGAAGCTTTCTTATTAGGATTTTTGACTTGTCTTTTGAATAGGGATTATGGCAACATGCTTTTGGTCTATAATTTGATTTTGACTTTCGCGTTGATTTTTGTCGCCGCTTTCAAGAAGTGGCCGGTGTTCGGTATCGGCGGAGTCTTCGCTACATACGTCTCTTACTCTCTATGGCGGACGGAGAATGCCGATTCCAATGCCATGGCCATGTCGTTCCTGTCCATATTTTTTCTAGCTTACGTTTTGCAGTCGATAATATTTTCCGCCAAGGCCGTCAATGATAAAGAACTGGAGACAAAGGTTGTCGTGGCTAATATGTTGAACTCTTTGTTCTTCTTTGTTAGCGGATTGCTAGTGGTCAAAGAATTAAAAGGGGATTATGACGCTTTATTCTGTGCGCTATTCGGCACCTTGCATCTCGTCGCCTATTGGGCGGCGTTCAGCTTGGGTAAAAAGTTGACCGCTTGGGTTTATTTCTATTTCGGTGTTTGCGCCATGGCCGTCGCCGTGCCGTTGTGGTTGAATGAGGAGGTGATAACTATCGTTTGGTCGGCTCTGTCCCTGGTGCTGTTGCTTGCCGGCCTGAAGGCTCGCTTACCGCATTTTAGATACGCCGCTCATGGCGTTTTCGCACTTACTTTGATAAAAGTCCTCTTCATCGACAGTTCTCTCGATGGATTTTCAGTCAACAATATTTTTGAATCGACAAGAATAATAGCCTTTGTCGCCACCGCGATCTTTTTCGCCGTCGCTTATTTTTTTCTGTCTCTTTGGCGTGACAAGGATAGTGATAAGATTATGACACCGACTTTGTATTTCTATAGCGTCGTGCCGACTTTTCTTCTGACTCTTTTAGCCACTTTAGAAGTCTCTCATATCGATGATTGGAATTGGTTTAATTTTTGGCTGGGCCTTTTGTTTATTCCGGTTTGTCTTTTGCCGTTATCGCCAATGTTTAAAGAGATGCGCCATCAAGCGCCGGTTTTGGGTTTCTTATTGGTGATGAAGATATTTGTTTACGATTTATGGCAAAACATTACTGACGCCGACCTTGCTGGCGGTCGTTTGTTATCCTGTCTATGGGTTTTCGCTATTTTGGCCGGTGCCGGATTGCTCTGGAGACATTTTCGAAATAAGCTTAGCAATGATGTTAAAAGTGCACCGCATATTTACGGCTGGCTGGCGGTAACTACGATATTTTTAAGTATCGTCATGGAGTTGTCCGGCTATTCCATCTCGGTCGGCTGGGCGATTTTAGCCATCATCTTGATATCCTTAGGCTTCATCTTTAGAAGCAAGAATTTCCGTTATCAAGGAATAGCTATCTTGGCTTTGACTTTGTTGAAAGTCTTTTTATACGACACCTCCGAATTGGAGACGCCATACCGCATGATATCCTACATCTCTCTAGGGTTGATTCTTCTCGGCTCGTCTTTCTTGTATAATAAATATAAAGATAAGATAGACTCTTAAATTTGAATTATATGAAAAAGAATCTGTTCGTCGTAGTCCTGCTTCTTTTTTGCTTGACAGCGCCTTCTTCGGCTTTGGCCTTTAATTTCGTTGATACGATAAATTACGGTCGCAATATTTTTAATTTTTTGAAGAAGAACGAGCCGCCGACAGAGAAAAAAATAGTTGTCGAAAATAAGACAGAAGATGAGCAGAAGAATAAAGAAAAGCAATGGCAAGAGAAATACGCCCTCTGGGAAAAAGCCTATTCCAAGAACGACATTTCTGAGCTATTGATCAAAACCAAAGAATTTACTTTTACCGAAGAGGCGATAAATTATTTTGCCAAGAAGGAATACAATTCCACGTCGTCGGTCGCCAGTAATCTGTCCATTGGTTTCAAGAAGGATTTGATCAGTGTCTCTGGCTATTCGCGCCTTAAGCCGTTACAAGGCTATTTTTCCGCCGATATAAAGATAATAGAAGAGAATGGCGAGCCAGTGGTCAGTGTTTCCAAGGCGCGCTTGGGGAGAATCGCCGTTCCGGCCTTCATGCTTAATAGTATGATCAATAAAGAGCTGAAGAATACCAAAGAATTCCTGTTATCCGGAAAAGACAAGAAATATCCGAAGATAGAAGTGGGGGATGGATTCATAAAATTGTCATATAAATAGAAACCTCTTAATATCGCTAATATTATTAAATATTGGCGATATTTTTATTATTCCAAGTTTGCCTATTGACAAAATGATGAAAAAGTGATATTATTGAATCATAGAATAAAAAACAAAAAAACAAAGAAAAAATAAGCGCCGAGGATTTATCCAAAGCGCTTTTTACTTTGTTGACAATTTATTGGTTATGTATTATTTTAAATATAAATAAAGTTCTTTTCTTAAACAAAATACAAAAGGGGTTTTTGATGAAACGTTTAAGTATCGCGTTCGCTTTTCTTTTAATTCCGTTTTTTTGCTTTCAAAGCTTTTCCCAGTCAGTTTCTGGGAAAGTGTGGCAAGTTCAAGGTTCTGGGTTAAAATCTATAACGTTGTGGTTTTATGACAATGACACATACCTATGTAAAACATTGGATATGTCATCCGCACAAACATTCATAGAGCGGGGTTTGTACACAGAAGATGATAATTCGGTTCAGACCTGCGCGACTAATGGAAGTTGCTCTGTTTTCAGGCTTGTATGGATAAATTCGGAAAAGGTTAAATTTGTAGGGATTAATGGGCCTTTTATCTGCGCCGTCTATGATAGTGATGAGGATAGATACACTCAAAGCATAAGAGAGTATAATAGTGAGAATTCTGGAAGTTATAGTGGTGGTAGTGGCAGATCAAGCAGCAGTATTAGTGAGCCTTGCTATACTTGTCATGGAATCAAGACTTGCCGAGTTTGCCATGGGACTAAAAGGTATTCGAACTATGGACAATCGTCGGTTTGCAGTGCTTGTAATGGCACTGGTAAATGTTGGGATTGTAAAGGAACTGGCAAACGATAAAAATTCAGCTCGGTCAAAAAAGGCCGAGTTTTTTATTTAAATTTTAGCTAGTATTTAGCATAAAAAATGTCTATTGACAAAATTGTTTAAAAGTGATATTATTAAGTTAGAGAATAAAAAACAAAAAAAAGAAAAAAATAAGCGCCGAGGATTTATCCAAAGCGCTTTTTACTTTGCCGAAAAACCAATATTGACTATTTTCCTATTTGCTATATAATGTAATTAAACGCCTTACAAAGGTCGTTTTTAGTTGCAGTATCCGGTATATTCCCGAGTAGCGCAGCGGTAGCGCAGCTCGCTGTTAACGAGTTGGTCGTCGGTTCGAATCCGACCTCGGGAGCATTTCTGTACACGCCTTCGGCGTGAGGGGCCTTTCTTTTCCGCCCGCAGGGCGGAAGGGGGCAAAATTTGTTTTAAAATAAAGAATTTTCCAAACTTCTTTCGGTTCAATAATGACTTCCCCTTCCTTCAAGGCGAGGTTCGAGCCGATTTTTCCGAGAAAACCTCCCTTAGCCGGGAGGTTTTCGCTTAAAGCGATGATTCCGGCTTGTTTCGCGTCTAAAATAAACTTTTCTGCCTGTTCGAGCCAATGATATGGCTTGGCGGAAAAACTCTTTGATTTTTCATTTAGCGATGTTTTTAAATTGATCAACTCTTCTTTTTTGGCGACATATTCTTCTTTGTCTAACGTGCCATCTAAATGCGCGTCTAAAAGTTTGTTCAGCTTTTCATTAACAGTACTAACTTCTATATCAATATTTTTCCGCCAGCCTTCCGCGCCTTGGGCTTCTTTAGTTTTTTCTATTTCCAATATTTTTATCATCTCATCAGCCCAAGGCGCGCTCAAGGAAAATTTTTGAAGAATGCCCGAAATAACGGAAGTCAAGTTTTCCTCGCGAATGTATTTTTGCGAGCAAGCATTTTTCTTTTTCGTACAGCGATAATATACATGGCCTTTCTGCACTTCCGAAGTTATGGCGCATCCGCACTCGCCGCATTTTAAAAGTCCCCTGAAAGCGTGTAAATGCCCCAGCTTGCGTTTTTTCGGTCTCGACTTATCCTTCATTACCTTTTGGCATTCTTCAAAAATTTTCCTTGAGATCATTGGCTTATGCTTTCCCTCGTGCAATTCGCCATTGTATTTGAAAGCGCCGTAATAGCAAGGATTGGATAAAGCAAGCTGAATAGTGGAGCAGGAGAGCGTGTTTCCGCTTCGGCTCAATAGTCCGGCGGAAATGGCTGATTCCCGCAAGTCCCGCAAAGAATATTTGCCAGTGG
This sequence comes from uncultured Gammaproteobacteria bacterium, assembly GCA_964395625.1. Taxonomy (GTDB): domain Bacteria; phylum Patescibacteriota; class Patescibacteriia; order Patescibacteriales; family WJLG01; genus JBAZHE01. The sequence continues at coordinate 13,499 of CAYNAR010000013.1, forward strand.
AATAATCAATAAATATTTTCTTTACTTGCTTAAATCTTTTTGGATCGGGGATTAAAGTATGCGTTCGCAAATCGTTCAAATATCCCAGAGGCGCCAGCCCGGGCATTTCGCCGCGGCGCAGTTTTTGCCTCAATCCTCGTTTAACATTCTCGCTTAAGTTATCCACAAAGTATTTTGACTGCCCAAAGGCGATATTAAGCATGAATTTGCCTTGCGGGGTGGCCTCAAACCAGAAAGTTGGGAATTTTAAAGCCTTAATTACTAAAGTATCAATCAAAAATATTATCCGCCCGCCATCCACGGAATTCCGAGCCAGCCGGTCAGGATGCCAGGCGATTATTCCGTCCGCCTCTCCGGCTTCAATCCGTGTGAGCATAGCGTTAAAGACCGGCCGGCCCGGGCATTTGGCCGTCTGCGATTCGGTCAGCACAGAAACGATATTAAGGCCATCCCGCAAGGCAAATTCTTTCAATTCCGCCTCTTGGGCTTCCAGCGATAAAACTTGCTTATCATCTTCGTCCGTTGATTTTCGCAAGTAAAGAAAATATTTCATAATTGAAAAATTAAAAATTATTTTTGCGGGACTGATTAGCAATTGAAGCCCCCGCTAAAAAGCGGGGAGCGGAAAAATCGGCTGCCCCGCAAAAGGCGGGGCCGTAAATTAAAATTTACGCGAACCTCGCCTTGAAGGAAGGGGAAGTCATTATTGAACCGAAAGAAGTTTGGAAAATTCTTTATTTTAAAACAAATTTTGCCCCCTTCCGCCCTGCGGGCGGAAAAGAAAGGCCCCTCACGCCGAAGGCGTGTACAGAAATGCTCTCATTATTGAACTACATCCGAACTTTTTTTAAAGAAAACCCCGAAGCCGAATTTTAAAAAGAAAAAGAAAAAAAGGTATCCCGCCGGAGGCGGGATGAGAAAAAAAAGCATCCGGCCGGAGGCCGGATGAAAGCCCCCCCCCAAAAAAAAGATTTCGCCGCGAAGCGGTGAAGAAAGCCCCCGATCGCCCCAGCCCCTGCGGGGCGGGGCGGAAAATTTTAAATGAATACGCCTATGGCGTAATATTCTAACTTTGAATATTCTTAATTTGAATATATCATATAAGCATGGTCAAGACAATACACACAGAAGAATATAAAAAGGTCACAGAAAGCTTGAAAAAGGCCAGAATTGAGGCTGGTTTGACGCAAGGCGAAGCTGCTAAAAAGATCGGCAAGCCCCAGTCTTATATTTCTAAAGTTGAAAACGGAGAGCAGAGGATTGATGTAGTCGAGCTTAAAGAGCTGGCAAGAATTTACGGAAAAAAGACCAGTTATTTTATTTAATATGTTTTTAGATAAGCAGGATAAAAAAAGCTTAGAATATTACGGCGAGATGCTGAAGGCGGTCGGCTCTATTTCGCGCCTTTTTTCTGATAGCAGCGAGCCTTATATTCCTTATAGGGTTGCAGAAAATTTATTCTGCAAAGCTTTTAGCGCTGAAAATTTATCCAGAAGCGATTGCTCTGTTGATGCTTCTAAAAATAAAGTCGGCATCGGCGTAAAAACTTTTTTGGAAAAAAACGGCAACACGATGCAAAAGGTTGCCGAGTTTAACAGCGAGCTTTCTCTTTTTAATAAGCTTCCGCTGAAAGAAAAGATCTTAAAAATTTCCGAGCTGAGAAACGAAAGAATAGAGGCGACAAAAAGAATCCACGGTCTAGATTCTGTCATTTATCATTGTGTAACAAGAAAAGAAGGGGAAATATTGGCTTACGAAACGCCGATGGATTTGGTGCAGGTAAAAAAGATAAAGAACGTTAAGGAAAATAAAAATATTATTAGCTTTAAGGATGGATTAAACAGCTACTCTTTTAATGTTTCAAAAAGCACTTTGTATAAAAGGTTTGAAACAAAAGATGTTGCTTTGCGGGTTGAGGTAAAAATGCTGAAAAGTCCTTTTGATTCGCTTGAAGCAATGCTGAAGGGATCTGGCGTCGCTGAAGCGCTTGCGCCCACAAGAGAAGAAGCTTGCATTTTTCTTCCGTTGTATTCTGAAGATAAAAAAGGGAAATTTGTTGCGCCCAAGAGCGGACTTAATCAATGGAATGCCAAGGGCCGTCCGAGAAATCCAAATGAAGTTTATATACCGATTCCAGCTTGGATACATCGCAAATTTGAAGGATTTTTTCCTGCTAAAGATACGCCTTTCGAACTTATCCTTCCTAATGGAAATAGGATGAGCGCCAAGCTTTGCCAAGATGGATCAAAAGCTTTGATGAGTAATCCAAATTCTGCCCTTGGAGAATGGCTTTTGAGAGACGTTTTGGATCTTAAGGAGAGGAAGCTTTTGACTTATAAGAAGCTGCAAGAAATAGGATTTGATAGCGTGGTCATCTATAAAAAATCAAATAGCGAATTTGATATTAATTTCAGAAAGTCCGGCTCTTATGATGAATTTTCTGATGAGAACGAAGAAAGCGAGGAGTAATTAAGATTTTACAGCTTCCATTATTTTTTTAGCGACTGCTTCTATAACCGTAACGCTTACGGAATTTCCAAATTGCTTATATAAAGCAGAATCAGGCAGTTCCGCCGGCAATTTATAGTTTTCTGGGAATCCTTGGATTCTGGCGCACTCAATCGGCGTTAATTTTCTTATACCTTTAGAATCCTTGATTATCGGCACGTTGTGGCCTCCCATGCCCATATTAGCCGTAAGAGTTGGGCAGACGCCCTTTTTATTTTCTCTTACATATTTTCTTCTCCATTGATAGACTTTGCCGATTTCCTTGATGTCGTTCTTTATTTTTTCATAAAGAGGCTTGCCGTTGTAGTAGTATTTATCATGAACTTTTTTCTCTAAAAGATCGGTAATTTTTTTCGTGAGCTTCTTCGGCTCTGGAAATTCAAAATTTTCGCAGTGCCTCGGCTCTTTAAATCCGACAATATAAACTCTTTCTCTGTTTTGCGGGATATTTCCATATTCCATTGAATTCAAGACTTTTGTTTTGATATGGTAGCCGAGCATTTCTAAGGTTTCGCGGATTATCTTGAAAGTTTTTCCGCCATCGTGGTTTTTTAGATTTTTTACATTTTCCAGCAGAAAGCCTGTCGGCTTTCTTGCTTCAATAATTCTAGCCACATCAAAAAATAAATTGCCTCTGCCTTTTTTATCGCTGAATCCCTGCCTGTATCCGGCGATAGAAAAAGCTTGGCAGGGGAATCCGCCCAAAAGAAAATCAAACTCTGGCAAATCGTCAATTCCTATATTTCTGATATCCTCAACAACAAGCTTGGATGTTTTAAAGTTAAGATCATAGGTTTTTTTGCAGTTTTCTTCGAAGTCGTTGGAAAACACTGTTTCAAATCCGGCATTTTCAAAGCCAAGGCGTATTCCGCCGACTCCGGCAAACAAATCTATTGTCCTGAATCCTTGAGCCATCCGGCTGAAATTGCTTATTATCTGAACGACAACCCCTCTTACTTCAACTTCTTTCCTGAAAAGAGGAAGCATGTTGGGGTTTCTTGGTTGCAGTCTGAACTGGCCTTTCTCGCGGTAAAGTTTTTTTAAAGTCGCTTCGTTATCATCGATGATCGCAACCACTGTTTGGCCGTTTTCCGCACTAGATTGCCTTTTTATAACAACAGTATCGCCGTCAAAAATTCCTTCTTCAATCATGCTGTCGCCTTTGACGCGCAATGCATAATAATTTTCATTTAGATTCAATCCTTTGCTTGGTACGGTTATAGTTTCAACCCCGACTTCAATGGCTTCTATCGGCTGGCCGGCCGCGATGTTGCCGAGCAAGTTTATCATTAAGATCGGTTCTTGGCAGATATCAATAGCTCTCGGCTGGTTATTTTCTTTTTTGAGATGGCCGCTTTCCATTAATTTTTTTATATAGTGATGGGCCGTGGAAACGGATGACAGCTTGAAGTTCTTTTTTATATCCTCCAGGGTAGGGGAATATCCCTTCCTGTTTTTATAGGATTCAATGAAGGTTAAAACTTGCTTTTGTTTTTTTGTCATCATATGATATTTTCTAATTATTTTCTATTTTGTATTAGTTTTCCACAACCTAACATTATTATACCACAATAGAAAATAATTAGAAAATATTTTAAATTTGTTTTTTATGGCTGATGTGTTTTCTAAAGAGAAAAGAAGCGAAATAATGTCAAAGATACGCTCTAAAAATACCAAGGCGGAAGTTTTAGTATTTAGAGAATTGAGAAAACGCGGAGTATATTTTCAGAAGCATTATAAAAGAGCGCCAGGATCGCCGGATATTGCTTTGCCAAGGAAGAAAATAGCAATTTTTATAGATGGCGATTTTTGGCATGGCTATCGTTTTAGCCGGGGAAAGAGCCGGTTGCCTAAAAAGTATTGGCGCGCTAAAATAGAGGGAAATATAAAAAGGGATAGAAAAAATCGCTTATTATTGCGAAAAGCCGGATGGAAAGTTTTAAGGGTTTGGGAGCATGAAATAGCTAAAAATTTTCAAAAAACTTTAGAAGCGATTGAGCGATTGCTGTTAAAAAAATAATAATATTAATTTAAAAACCCTTTTAATATAATAATGAGAATATTATGCCAGTGCCAGATTTTCAATCAATAATGCTTCCTTTGCTTAATAAAATTCGCGATGGCCAAGAACACTCATTGGGCGACGTAGTTGCCGGTTTGGCTGCTGATTTTAATTTAAGCGAGGAGGAATTAAATGAACCGTTGCCCAGCGGTAAACAGCCAAAATTTAGGAATAGAGTCGGTTGGTCGCGAACGTATTTGAAAAAAGCAGGCCTTTTAGAATATCCAGGAAGGGCTACGATGAAAATAACACAAAGAGGATCTGGCGTCCTGGAAGAATCGCCCGCCTTAATAAATATTAATTTTTTAAAGAGATTTCCTGAATTTAAGGAGTTTAGAGAATTGAATAAAATTAATTCTGTTTCTGACGATGAATCAGTGGAAACGGAAGAAGTTGAAGAAGATAAAACGCCAGATGAAATGGTTGAAATCGGCTATAATTTGCTTAGAGCTGATTTAGCGCAGGAGTTGTTAGATAAATTAAGATTAAATAGCCCGGCTTTTTTCGAAAAGGTTGTCCTAGATATTCTTTCTTTGATGGGATATGGGGAGGGTGAAGTTTCTGGCCGGTCGGGCGATGGCGGTGTTGATGGATTTGTTAATCAAGACAAGCTTGGTTTAGATAAAATAGTTTTTCAAGCTAAGCGTTATGCCGACGGCAGTACCGTCGGATCGGGCATGATTAGGGATTTTATAGGCTCACTTGATATTCATAGGGTGAATAAAGGAGTGTTTATAACTACCTCTAAATTTTCTAGTGATGCCTTGGATGTTGTGCAAAGAAGTCAGAAGAGCGTTGTGTTGATTGACGGCAAGAGGTTGGTTAATTTAATGATTGATTACGGCTTAGGAGTTTCCTTGAATAAAAAGTACGAAATAAAAGATGTCGATTCTGATTATTTTTCCGAAGATTAAAAAGAGTTTTTTAAAAGTTTTTCGCATAAGTTTATGAAATTGGATATTAAAGAATTGTTGGATTTTCTAGATGATAAAAAAGATTCTGAAAAAGGCGATGCAAACGCTATTATATCTGTTTTCGGTGAGGAATTAAACGCCTCTGCTTATAAGCATTTTAGAAATAATAAAGTCGAAATTCTTAGTGATTCCGTAACGCAAGGGACAAAAAGCGGCCATCGGTTGGATAGGTGGATTGTGGATGGGAACCTATTGTATCAATGTGAGATTAAAAATTGGGCCGCTACGGCTATTGGTGGCAAACAGCTGAAGTCTGATGCAAATAGCCTGGAGATTGGCGCGATTGCCAGAGAACATTGGGATCAGCAGTTAAAAAGCGATTTATCAGATTTTGGAAAACATCCAAATGGGGTTACTAAAGTTTTGCTTAAAATGAAACCGCCAGATAAGTATAAGTCGCTCGAGGTTGAGCCACTGCTTATTTATTGGATGCCCATTTCTCCTGATAAAGAAAAATTAAATCCGTTGTTTTTAGTCCCAGTTGAAAATTTTAATTTGCCAATGAAAAATATTTTTTCCAAGCTTTCTGTTTTTTCGGTGTCTTTGTATTTGCGCCAACTTTATAATGCAGGGAATGGCGAAAAAATTATTGATTTAGAAATGCCTAAATTTGAACACAGGACTAAAATAATGGAACGTTTTAAAAAATAATATGGCTACAATAAAAACAACGCAAAATGGAATAGGATATTTAGTAGGTCTTTTGAAGGAAAAGGCCAAGACTATAACGCGTGCAATTTTTTGGAAAATTCCCCACAAGGAGCATGAAGACGGAGACGTTTGTTTAAAAATTGGTAGATATAATAAAAATGGATTTGCACCAGAAATGCTCGAAGTCGAAAATCCTAAGAGCGAATTAACCTTAGATAATGAAGAATTGCAAAGGCTACTTGAGTTTTTGTCAGAAAATTATGAACCTTTTAAAAAAGGCGTAAAAAAATATATTCCGATTGATGAAAAGTTTGACCAAGAAAGCATTGAACATTTAAAAGCAATTTTTGACAATCCAGACAAGGGTAAGGTTTTGGATTTTATTGCAAAAAATAGTATTTTGCCAGATGATTTGATGGCCGGTTTACAAAATCAAGCAAGAATCAAGGCTGTCAATGAATTTGAAGTTATGCTTGGACAAAATTTAGTTGAGCAAGAGTGGCAAGATTGGTTAAAGCAAAACGCATGGGTTCTTGGAAGTGAGTTTGTAAGAATTTTGGACGAGCGGGAAGTTGACACTGCAAACATAACAGATTATTTAATGCAGGCGTATGATGGCTTTTTGGATATTATTGAAATTAAACGGCCAGACGGAGATTTGCGGTTTTGGGCTGATGCACAAGATCATGGAAATTATGTGCCGTCATCAGATTTAACAAAAGCCATTACGCAGGCGACAAAATATATTTATGAGGTGGAACGTGAGGCAAACAGTGTTAAATTTTTAGAAAGAGTTGGAAATGTTAAAACTATAAAACCTAGATGTGTTTTAATTTTTGGCAGATCAATTAGTTGGAACAACGAGCAAAAAGAAGCATGCCGCATTTTAAATTCGAGTTATCATAATTTGACAATTTTGACTTATGATCATGTTTTGTCGAGGGCAAAGAGAATTTTAAATATTGAAGAGGCAGAAAGCCCAGAATCAGCCATAGAAAAAGTTGGAGTTGAAGATATTCCATTTTAAATTTTCCGCCCCGCCCCGCAGGGGCTGGGGCGATCGGGGGCTTTCTTCACCGCTTCGCGGCGAAATCTTTTTTTTGGGGGGGGGCTTTCATCCGGCCTCCGGCCGGATGCTTTTTTTTCTCATCCCGCCTCCGGCGGGATACCTTTTTTTCTTTTTCTTTTTAAAATTCGGCTTCGGGGTTTTCTTTAAAAAAAGTTCGGATGTAGTTCAATAATGAGAGCACAGCAGGACAAGAGACGCATTTCGCGCCTCTTTTTGTTTTATATAGGTCTTTTTTATCGTTCTGAATTTTTAGATAGGCTTAGATGCCTCCTTTATTTTTTTTTCTTGTTTATGGTATTATAAATATTAGCTGTTTAGTTGTTGATTAATCTTGGTAAAAATAAATTATAGGAGGTGTTGAAAGTTGAATAATGGTAACATTATTAATTATATTTATGCAAAAAAAAATTATTTTAAAGATGAGCGTGTTTTCGGCCATGATACTTATTGCGGTTTCAGTTTTTTTGTTATCAAAAAATAACAGTAGTTATTTAACCGCCAGTTTTATTGTGCAGCGAGCTAATGCTGCGCTTTCTGATGAAGAAAAAACTATAGAGCATGTGAAAATGATTATGTCAACTAGTGTTTTTGAAAGTTGGCATGATCCAGTTAATAATTTGTGGCGCACCGAAAGTAAGGATTTAAAAGGCAATATTCAAAATATTACTATTATTAGGGGGAGTACAGTGACTCAGCTTGTGCCTTTAGAAAAGAAGGCGTCAGTGACAGTTTTGAGTTCTGAAATCATGGAACTCAATAAGCCACTTAATAATGTTAAGCAGTTTGATTTGCTTAAAAATAATCTTAGTTCTGGTGATTGGTCTCGTTTGCCAAATGCAGTGGTTCGTGGTTCGCAGGTATATGTTATTGAGCGCACTGTAGCAGATGCAATTGAAAAGGTTGTTGAAGGCAGGACTGTAAAAGTTGATGGCCTTTTTAGACTTTATGTTGATCCAGTTTCTTTTTTGACTGTTAAGGAAGATTTGTATGAAAAAACTGCAAAAGGAAATATTTTGGTAGACAGTAACGAGCGTGAATATAATCTTGTTTCCTTGACCGAATCACCTGAGTTATTTATCGTAGAAATTCCTTCAGACTATGTGATTACAACATTAAATAGCAATAATTCAAATGACAAAACCAATAAAACAAAGTAAGGTGTTTTTTAGTATGGCTATATTTGGCGTAATGTTTTCATTCTCAATTTTTGTATTTGCCAGCGCCGCTTCAGCTTCTTGTACTATTAGGGATGTTAGAAATGTTGGCGCAACAACTAACGTTAGGACTGGTCCTGGCACTGCTTATCCTGTGATTGATCAGGTTTTTACTGGCTATGACAATATTCGTTATTCTGTTGGAAATACTTATGCTAATGGATATCAATGGTATCAAAATTTTTATTACAAAGCTGGTGCCGGTACTTATAGTTCTACCTATGTGGGCTGGCAGGTATGGACGTATAGTTCGTATCCTGATTATGTTATTAATGGTACAGGTTCAAATCAAGTGGTGTGGAATGATACGAGTATGACTTCTTTTAATCGCAATGCTGGTAGCGGAGCTATTGCTAGCACTAATTGCCCAGGACAATATGTTGCTTCTAGTGAAAATGTAAATGCATTGCGTGCTGATTATTATAATGACATGCCTTATGCCACGAACGTCTTTATAAATGCTTATATATGGGACGCTAGAAATTACTAGATCAAGAAAATAGCATAGCCAAAAGTTGCATCTTCTTTTGATGAATCAGGCAGAGCTTGAGAGTTGAATCTTTGTTTTTACTTTAAATTGTATAATAATCGAATATTTTTAAGTCTTCAGTTATTGTCTTCCAATTTAAAGTTCTAAACGCGTTCAACAGGGGGAGCCAAGCGACCCGTTTCGGGTCATGTTCTCTCATAAACAAACGAGGTTGCCCTCGTTTGTTTTTTAATTCTAGCGAAGTAATGAATATAGGAATTATTGTTGATACAAATTTTCGCATCCCACCAATAACAGGCTTCACGTATAGACTTTACTATCTTTCTAAACAATTAAGCCTTGATCGAGTATCGATTAAGATTTTTGTTTGTAATAGAAGTGTTGTGAATGATTCCTGTTTAAAATTGTTTAGAGATAATTCAGGGATAGAATTCCATGTCATACCAGAAGATGTTTTTTATTGTTTGGAAAAGATGGAGGGCATTATTGAAAAAAACAAGATTGACGTTCTGCAATTTGAAGATTGTTCATCTTTGCTGCGCTATAGTCGCATATCGGCTAAATTAAGAAAACCAACTTGTCTTATTATGCATGACGTTGAGCCGTCGCTGAGGAAAATGTTGGGATGTCATCAGAAGGAAATAAAGAAGTCGTTGAATGAGAGTAGGAAAGCCTGCTTAATCGCAAACATGGTGGTCTGTTTCTCAGAATTTGACAGGCGAGAGTTGATCGATAAAGTTGGTGTGGGAAAGGATAAAATAATCTTAAATCACCTGGCCATAGATTGCAATGAGTTCAAGAGGTGTCGTTCTGCGAGGACGGTGAATAAGATTGTGTTTGTTGGGAATATGCACTATGAACCAAACAAAGACGCGGTGTTAACCATACTAAAGAAAGTAGCTCCGAAGGTTATTGGGGAGGTTAAAAAGGCAAAATTTTATTTTATAGGAATGGCTCCTAATAGTCTAAGGAGAATGGCATCCAAAAATATTGTTTTTACCGGCGAGGTTGGAAATTTAAGCAAGTTTTTAGGTGGTGCGGCAGTGGCACTTTGTCCTGTTGAAAAAGGATCGGGGATGAAGGTAAAAATCTTGAATTATTGTGCTGCTGGATTGCCAGTAATAACGACCAGTTTAGGTGCCTCTGGCTATGAAAAAATTAAAAGTCTTATAGTAGATGATGACATATCAACATATCATGAAAGAGTATTGCATCTTTTGCATAATAAAATATTGGCAAGATCGATTGGTTTTAAAAATAGGCAATCAGTGAAAGAATTCTACAGTATTAAATCTGCTTCCGCGACAATGAGGGCGGCTTACGATTATTTATTTACTATTACTGATTCATTTAAGGCTACTTGCTATCGCGGTGATGTTTCTATGCCAATGTGGCTCAGGGAGGGAAGGGTTAAAAAGTTGTCGAATAAAAATTATTATATAATACGCAATGGAAAAAGAGTTCTTAAAAAGAAGATTGCCTGATTTGATCATAGTTGAGGGGTTTTGGCAGGTTGGAAAGTCGAGTTTGATAAAAAAGATCTCAGAGTCAAGAAAAACAAGAGTCATATCCGAACCGGATCACTTAACGGCTGGTGTCACTTCGAATATATCCTCTTGGTATGAAATAGAGCACAAAAAGAGATTGGCTATGGCAAAGGATTTTTTGCGACTTGGGGAGAAAGTTGTCATGGAAAGATCTGCGATATCTAGTATTGCCTATAAATATGCAATGTTTGGCAAGATTTCCAAATCTGACATAGGAAATATTTTAAAGTTTAAAAAATTTAATAATTGCTTTATTTATTTTTTATATGGCAGACATGATTTTATCCTTAATTTTTTGGATAAAATCAAGAACATGGACACGAAAATTCTTTTAAGACAGTCGGATTTTTATAGGCGCTATTTATATTTCTATAAAAATATTCTGACTAAACATCTTAACAATGTTGTATTGATAAAAGTTGATAGAAATTGTCTATTCAAAGAAGTGGATGAAGTGTTTAAGGAGTTCTATTTAAAGCTACCTTTATTAGATAAGAGTTTTGAGGTCTGTTCTAGTATCGTTCCTTTTTATGGTGATGAAGTTTTGTTGTTGTATGATAAGAATTGCAAACATTATGTTCTTCCGCAGGGGCATCGGGAGGAAGGGGAAAGTCTAAGGCAGACGGCGGCCAGGGAGATGGTTGAGGAGACAGGATTCAGCGAAGTAACTATTTTGGGGAAATTGACTAGATATCAGTATCATTATCCAAAAAAGGATAAAATAGTATATAAAACGATTCATGTTTTTTTGGCCAAAATAGATTCGTTGGCAAAGGTTAAGAAAACTTTGCAATCCCATGAGTGTTTTATCAATAAGTTTTTTAGTGGTAGCGAGGCTGTTGATATTGCGAAATGGCCACAGGATAAGCTAGTCATAAAAATGGCCCTAGGCAATAAAAAGACCCCATCTCGCAGAAAGCGAGTGGGGCCATGTTAATCGAGATTGAGCCACCATTTTTCAAGTAACTCATTTGGTAAAATGTTAGCTTGCTTAATTGCTCTGGAAACCAGCGCTATAAGTTCTTCGGTTTTTGCGATTGATGATTTTGCGTCTACGTCCAATAAGAATTCGTCTATTAATTCGCACAGCTTATCACCTATTGAAGAATTTTTTCTTGCATAATCCGGCAGTAATACTCGGAAAGGGTAACTTTTTCCTTCGGCCAATAAGCTTAATTCAAGGCATAGTTTTGCAATATTGGCTTTTAATAGAGTGGTGGCAGTGTTTGAGCTCTTGATTATGGAGTAACGAAGATTGTGTCGGTCGCTACGCATCTCTAAGAATTTTTTTCTAGCAATTGTGCCTAGTGAGCTTTTGAATTTAATTTCGTTTTCTTTTATGATTTCACGAATTTTTCCGTTATCATTTATTACTGATGAATTTTGGGCGATCCATAGGGCTATTGGTAGCCTTTTTGCAAAATCTTCAATGAACCAGTTAAGACTTCTTACTTTTGTGAATACCGGAGGGCTATTGTCATGATCGTCTACTACGAAATGTCTGCCATTTTTTGGTGCAAACGTTTTTTCATAAGATTCAGTTTCGATTAGGAAGTGTACATCCCAGATGGCGTCGTTCTCGTATGAATTGAAAATTATAGATGCTTCCCTTATATAATCGCTTAATTCATTTATTGTTGCTAATTTGTCGGCGACATATTTTTTGTATCTTTCCGTATTCATTTTTAGTCCTCCAGAGTTTTTGAAAGGGTTATTAAGGCGGTCTTATTGCCTTGATATTTGAGGTAGTTATTGAGACAATCTTCTTTTGTTGCCCACTTGAAGTCTGTATGCTCTTCAGATAGCTTTATTGTCGTTTCGGGGTTGATTTCTACTGCGTAAACTTTCTCGAATTGTTGGCGGTTGTCATCGAAGAATTCAAAAGAATAGCCCGTGTCGAAGATTCTTAAATAATCGAATATTCCAAGTTCTTCGCCAAGCTCTCTTTTTGCGGCTTCTTCAAAATTTTCACCAACCTCGACTCCGCCGGTAATCGGTTGCCAAAAGCCACCTTTTTTTTTCATTCCTTTTCAGCATTAGGTATAGAATGTCGTTGCCAGTCCTTTGAAAGACTATCACCTCCACTTGATTGTTTGTTCTCATATTTATCCCAACTCTTTTGTTTATTAAGTTATATTCTCTGAAAAAATCTTTCTCAGAGTCTGAAGAGTGCATGAGTGTCCTTAGTTTGTCCAAGTAATACTTCACTCTCAATCTTCTTTTTATTTCAAGGACTTTTATTATAGCATTATCTCCGGCAACGATCCAAACTGGCATTTTTTCCTTGCAGAGATATTTTTCTATCATTTCTGGGTAAAATATTTTTCCCCACTGGTAAAATTCTTTAAGAAAATCGATATCCATTTTAACGTTTGAGTGGGTCAACAAAGCTATTCCTTGGCTTTCTAGCAATTCAATTAGTTCTTGGTGAAGATTTAATTCCGTAAAATCAGGTTTTAAAAGAATTAAGCTGTAGTTATGCATTTTTTCCTCCGATATTTTGCGGTTTAGTTGTTAAAGTGCTTTTTGTCTTTCCTTTGTTTATACAATATTTATTGTTTTTTGTCTATGGTGTTTAATTTTAGGGTTTTGGGGCAAAGTCGATAATTTTGAAGCGGAAGACATTGGTGTTGTGGTTATGCTCGCCTATGCTAGAACAACCGCATTTACCAAGGCTGGATACAAAGGATTTGGTATCACTACCGATAGGTGTCAGTTCGATGTTTATCTTAAGAACTCCGATGCAGAAAGACTCGCTTCTATAGTAACCATTGTCACTTTTTAAAATTTTTCATGAATGCTCTACCGCCCAAAAAAGAAATTTATTTTCATTGGGCGGTTTTTTATATTGATCATGTAAGATTATTGTGCCTTAGCGTATTAATTGACTAATATTAAATATGGTGGGAAGATTTAAGAAGGTTGATTTTAAATGATATTTGATTTAAATTAATTTTTTAAGGAGGGATTCTCATTTTTATGAAGAAATTTCTCCTTTTGCCATTCTTTTTGGCAATTTTATCTGGTTGCTCGGCTGATTATTCCGCTACTACAATAAGTCCGGTTGTCCACGAATCTCCTGCTTTAATCGAATCTTCGGTGAATGCTAATGTTGATTCTCAAGTTCCCGCTAAACAGGAAGAGGCGATTGCGATTGATGATTCAGCCGTTAAAGAAGATGCGTCGGTAAAAAATGCCGAGGATAAAGTTCAAGTTTTAGATAAAGACGATATTTCGTCGCCGGTTGAGCCCGTTGTTGATGTGCCGGTTGTAAAGAAGTTTGTTGCTGATCCCGCCCTGACGGTTAAAGCGGTTCAAGAAGTTACCAAGCCACAAGTCCAAGAAAAAGCACCAACATCAAACACCGAGCTATCGAATGACAATTATTACACCAATAGTGCCGGTAATAAAGTCCATTCGCCGGCCAATGCCCCAAGTGTGCCAGAAGGAGCTTCGGCAAGATGCAAGGATGGCACATATAGTTTTAGCCAGAGTCGTCGTGGCACTTGCTCGCGCCATGGTGGGGTGGCGGAGTGGTATTAAGTAAAACACTAAAAGCAAAGACTTGACCCTAATAAAACCGACCACGAGAGCGTTGGTTGACTAATATTAAAGAAAGTGGGAAAATTAGGAGTGGTTAGAAGAATTGACAATATCTTAAATAATTTTTTATGAAACAAAGAATAGACAAAGTCATTCAATATGCTAAAAATAGTTTATTTTATATAGTAGTAATTCTACTTGTAGCGCCAGTTGTCTGGTTTTTATGGAAAATAGCATTAAGTATTAAAATTGATTCGACTAAGACGCCCCTGGAAATTTTAGATTATTTAAGTATTGTTTTTCAATTTGTATTAGTTTTGTTGGGTGTTGGTGTGTTTGTTCAAGTTAAGCAATCAAAAACAGATTTACGAACTAGGTGTATACGGGAGTCATGTATTAGAGCTATGGATTTATCTGAAAAATATGCAAAAGAAATCATACCTCAAATGGATGCCTATAATAAACTCGTTCGCGATAAGGGTTTTAAACATTCAGATTATAATGTTGTCGATTTTTATTTAGATGAAATAGTGAGCGAAGACGAAAAGAAGCAGCATGAAAAAGATGTTGAATTTTTTAAAGGTAATCCAGATTTGTATAAAGTCTCAGTTGAAGCTTTAAATGCTTGTGAGGCGTTAGCAATGAACTTCATGAAAGGAATTGCTGATGAAGAAATTGTATTTACGGCCCTTTCTCAGACATATTGTTTATTTGTAAAAAATAATACGGCGTTTATATGTCAGTTAAGAGATAGAAAATACAATATATATACAAACCTTGTATCTTTATATAAACTGTGGTATAGTAAGCTCGAAGATATGGGACTTGAATTACAACAAAAAAATGTGTTAGAACAGCTTAATACGCGCAGAAAAGAGTTAAAAGAAAAAAGCACACCCCCTCCTAAGTTAATAGGGGTAGATAAAAAATAATAATTATTATTAATTTAATATATGATAACCGTAAACTAGTCTTTGATTATATAGTTTTTTATAAAAATCCAGTGTTAACTGGATTTTTTGTTTTGGTTTGGTGTTGGGGGCTGAAATTAAGATTTTTACCATAGATTTTAGTTAGTTAATGGTTTTTTTTCAATTTTCCCATGATAATTACAATCACTGGATAAAGGTTGTGAGGTTTGGCAAATACGTATCATGTTAAGCGTTGATTGACTGATATTAAAGAAGGTGGGAAAATTAGGAGTGGTTGATGAAGGTCAGTGTATCGGCTCTTTTGCTGGTAAGTTGTTGTGGTAAAGTCGCATAACCAAAAATAAATAAATGTCAGACATCGGAATAAAAAATTCTCAGGATTCAGAAGCTTTGTCCGGAACAAACTCCGTTAAAGTAGATTTTATTATTAATGATACGGAGAGACAAAGATTGTATAACCAATTAGAAAAATATAATTCCAATGCCGCCGCCGCTTATAAAGGTGCTTTGTATAATTTGAATTCAGCCAGAGAAGATAATCCAGATAGATTTCGTCAGGCGGCTCATTCTTTAAGAATGCTCCCCGGTCTCATAATGAGATCGCATGAATTTTCTTCAGAAAAAGATTGTGAATACAAAATTACAACAACTAAAAAAAGCTCAATAGACAAAAAGCCAATTAAAATATTTGAAGTTGCTCACGACCAATTAAAAGATTGTCAGGATTTAAACAAAACAATTGAAGATCTGGAAAGTAAGGTGTTTGTATCCGGAAATGGAATGATAGAAAAAATAAAAAATAAAATAATAAAAGATGATCCTCGCGGTGGAGCACCTGTCGGCATTATGGACGCTGTATTGAAGCAGTTGACCGTTTCTCATAATTGGTTTAATGGGATTTCAAAATCAGATAATCCTCAAAATGAAATAACGGATACTGATTTTTACAATAAGCTGGGCGCCCTTGAAGAGGTGTTGTTTAAGTTGACGAGCAACTATTTCGACATAAGAGACGAAATAAAAAAAATATTGGCCGAGAAGCCAAGCAAAGAATTGGCGCAAAAATTGATCCATAAAATTGTTTTCTGGCGTAATTTTGAATATTTATTTCAACAAGCTACTTCTGAGTGGCTCACGCCGCTCTACGAAGTCGGTTTTTTTTGTATGCCAGGCAACAATATTAGAGAATGGCCACCCACCAAATATCTGATGCGCATATGTGACAAGAAGCAAAAAGAATCGATTGAAATAATAAAATTTATTTCAAATACTGAGAATCCAGTCGTGATGAGTGATTTCTTGGATATCGCACTGAAGATTGATCCTAAGCTATCAGTTCAAGTTGTTTCAATTGTTTATGACAAGAAGTGGAGAAAGAATGGATACCTTAGTAATTATTGGCTTGGCCACAGCGCCATCAAGCTTGTTGATTATTTAGCTGGAGGCGGTGAGATTGAAGCGGCAATAAGATTATTTAGACACCTTCTTGAATACAGGATTGTAAAAAAACAATTCGGTGTTGATGCGACTGAAACCGTGATTAGGGATTTTGATTATCAGGAGTTGCTCGAAAAAAATATTGAACAACTAATTAGAGTCGCTCCGCTTGATACCGTTAAAATAATATCAATATTGTTGAAAGCCACGTATTCAACATTATGCTACGAGGGCAATAATTATCTTAAAGAAAGGGATTGTTCCTATTTTGACTACAAGAATGTTGATGGTGGTATGAATTATTCGCGCGACGCCAGGACTATGCTGCTGCGGTCTTTAGTGGTAAGAATGGAACAAATCGTGGAAAGCGGTTTGGCTGATTTATCACAGCTCCTGATGATGATTGATTACCCAGTAAGAATTTTTCAGATGATAAAATTCAGGATGTTTAATAAATTTAGTGATAAATTCAAAGAGCAAATTCAAGCCTGTCTGATTGATATGTCGAATTATGATAGTTTGGATGATTACGGAGTATCTTTTATGGAGCTATTACGTGATAATTATGACGCATTGAGCAACGATGATAAGGCCAAAATACTGACTATTTCCGAAGAACATCCTGATCATATAAAAAATTTAAAAGATTGTTCTATTGAAGAGGTGGAACAGTTCTATCAAAATTGGAAATATAAAATCTTATTTTGCATAAGAGACTACTTGGGTCAGGAAAAGAAAGATTGGGTTTTGAGCTTTAGTAAGACAAAAGGAGCTCCTGAATATGGATGTTGGTCTACTAACTCGTGGGTTGGTCCAACGAGTGATCTTTCTGTTGAGTATTTCAACTCGACTTCGATATGTGTTGTTGTTGAAGAGTTGATTAGTTGGGTTCCGCCGAAGGGCTTTGGTGTTGATAGTGTTGAGGGTAGGGGGAGAAATTTAAGCGAATCGATCAAGCAGTTACCATCAAAATATTGCGAAGCATCCCCATTGTTTATTAATAGTGGTTTACACTTTACTTATATTCATCACCTATTCTGGGGACTTGAATTGGCAATCAGGGATGGCCATAAATTAAATTGGTGGCCGATAATTGAAGCAGCTGACAAATTTGTCAGCTTAAGCAAGGAAGAGATACAAAAGTTTCCAGAAAAAAACGATGATTTCGCGTATGATTACGACGGTGTTTTAAGGGCGATTATCAGCCTAATCGATCAGGGTTTGAATCAGGCCGAAGTTGAAATTAAGCAGGAGCAAAGAGATAGTATTTGGAAAATAATCAAGAAAGGTTTGCAAAGTAAAAACCCTGATTTGAAACATGAAAAAAAATACGGCGGTAATAATACCGATCCGTATACCATGTCGATTAATACTACAAGGGGTGAGGCTATGCACGCATTAGTTAAATATGCATCTTGGGTTGCTAATAAGATTGAGAAAAAAAGAGGGTTGGCAGAAGAGGTTATGGAAAAACTGAAATTCCATTTGGTCTATGAAAATGAACCGACGGAGACGATTCATTGTCTTTACGGTTTTTATTTTCCATTTATTTATTACCATGAAAAATCTTGGGTTATTGAAAACTTGGAGGTGATTTTTCCGCGAGAGAGGAAATGCTTCTTAGTCTGGAAAGCTACGTTTAGCGGATATTTATATAGGGGCATGTATATTGATTTGTTTCCACTATTAATCAATCAGTATAAACGTGGCATTAAACATGTCGAAAGTCTTGAGTTGAAGGAAAAAACACGTGATGCTTTTTCCGATAAGCTATCGGAGCATATTATGCTGGCCGTTGCGCATGGAGCAGAGGGAGCCGAAGAGATTGCCAAACTAATGCTGGAGTCTAAAAATGAAGACATTGTAAAACATGCAATTTTTTACGCTGGGGCGAATATTCTTAAAACTGAACTGAAAAATATTGAAGACGAAAAAATACCAAACCCAGAAAATCTTAGATGGGTATGGGAGTCAATGCTTGAAAAAATATCAATAGAAGCGGCGAAAGGTTTTGGTTGGTGGTTTGCGAACAGTCCGTATGATGCCGAATTCACAATTAAGCAATTATTAAAGACTTTGAAATTTACAAGCGGACAGCTTGATGATGAACACAAAATAAATGAAGAATTAAGCAAATATGTGGATGATTTTCCAATTGAGGTTGTGAAATGCGTTGAGCTGATAATAAAAAACGATGATCACGGTTGGCATTTGTCTTACAGAATAAATGATTACTCGGATCTTTTTAGGCGATCTTTGGTAAATAATAAGCCAGGATTGAGGGAGAAGATTAGTAAATTAGCTGATTATTTGGGCAAAAAAGGTTTTGATGCTTTTGAGGAGTTTGTAATAAGGTGATAATTTTAGGGTCAGATTTTTTCCGACCCTCTGTGGTTTGTTAGCTTGGATTTTGCTTTGGTTTTAAAAAAAATCATAAAGACTCGCTTCTAAGATAGTGTTTTTGTTTTTTGGTAACAGAGCTCTGGTATTTTTAAAAAATTTGTGACGTCTTTACTATTGACAAAATTCTTAAATATGCTATAGTAATATGTCCAGAACAATGAATGGGGGTTTGAACTTGAATATGAGATTTGGCGTCCGTGTCCAGGTTCAAGCTCCTTGAAAAACGAGCGAAAAATCAACGTGCGGGATATGTAAATACGATTCCGCAATAACAATTGAATTTAGTTTTCAAAATGTCCGGCACGTAATAAGTGGCGGTTTTTGTTTACTAAACAAAAAAGTATGAGAATCTTTCCATTCTTAAGCAGGAAGAAGCGAAAGATTTCATACCTTAGAAATTTTTCGCTTTGCTCTTTTATCCCTGCTTACATTAAGATATCGCTAGTGATCACATTGCTTGCGATATCCATTCTGACTTTGTTTTCCGGAGATCCTTCGGAGCTCATCAAAGAGACTCTTAGAGGGTTCGTGAATGAGGTATTGGTTGTTTCGGTGGTTTCCCTTCTGAAGCTCCGAAAACATTAAGGAATGCAAAAGGACTTGGTATATCCAGGTCCTTTTTCTTTTGGAATGATTTGGAGTGAGGCCGTTTTTTCTGGGTATTAATATTGACAATTTGGCAAAATATGTTATATTTATTCAATTGTACTTTAAAATATTTATTTATTTTTTGTAAGATTATTGCGCGGAAAGGAGGTGAAAAATGGTTGAGAGTGAATTAAGGGCAGTGGTTGAAAAAATTATATCAACGGGGAAACATGGTCCGTTCGCGATAGCGACTTCTAAAGAGATAAAAGGTTCGATAACTTTTTCTCTCGAGCCGACTGTCTGGAGGGAGAAGGATTGGCCAGAGGAAGGAGCCGTCGTTTTTTTAACTAAACTTAGAATGAAGCGCGCCGGTTGGCGGGCTAAATTTGGACGATATTGGTTGTTGTCCGACGAGCAAACAGCATACAAGGAGGAAGTCGTGAAAAGTTTTAGATGTTTTTTTGAAAGTTTGAAAGTTAAGTTTTTCCCGTCAGCAGAAGATGTCACGTGGAAAAAATGGGTTGATTACAAAGATAGGGGGTTGGAAGATTTAATTAATCTTCTGTCTTCGGATGTAAGGTGTAATTTTAAGAGAAGGGCTCTATTTCTCCTATTTGTTCCGGGGGCTGATTTCAATCCTTTGTATTGGAAGGAAGAAGTCGGTAAGTTCTATTATAAAAATAATCTTTTGGAAAACATTCCAGTTGACTTGCTGGATTATGTCGCTGATTTGATTATAGGATTTATTACAGTGTTATTGCCAAGTAATGGCTTGAGATTAGAAGACGTTGAGTGTGGTAGTGATGGAATGGATCGCTTCGCATTTCCTGGTAAATATCACAATGTTTTAAATTTCTACAATCGTTGTATTCCTTATTTTTTGAAAGTTCTTCCCAAGGAAAAGGCTGAAAAAATATTTTCCCTTTTTTCTCTGATTGATATCTCTACTTTTCAGAGTTTGGATGATTCTTCTGGCTACAGTCCTTTTGAAAACCTTCTCTATATGGAGATTGATGAAAAATGGAAAAGAATGGCAGATGCTAGAATGAGGAATATTATTAACAATGAGGCGAACGGGGTTACGAAGCCAAGAGAGGTTTGGGAGGAGGCTCTGGGTCAATATGCTCGTATTATTCAACTTCAACTCGGTGGCAATTTTGGTCATTCTTTGGAATTTTTAGCTGACCAGATTCAGTTTATTCTGAATGTTAGTCGGGGTAGAGGAGGGTTAATTTCCAATTGGAATGTGATCGTGTTGTTTAACTTGTTTTCCGGGGAAAAATTTAAAAAACTTCGTCACGAAATATCCAGATATGTATTGCTGGAAGAATGTGAAGATTTTTCAAAGTTTAGTATTTATAGCGAGGAAACGGAGCAAGCTGCAAAAAAGATTCTTGAGGAGTTTGGTGATGATCAAGAGCTTTTTGAAAAAATAAAAATTCTTTTCCTTAAATATGAAGAAAGGAAGAATGAAGAAAGAGCTTATAATGATGAAAAAAATAAAGAGGAGGCCGGTATTCTTGCAGAAATGAAATAAATGATTATTTTTTTAAAGAGTTAGTCCTTGTGGAATTTATTCCCCAAGGACTTTTTTTATAATTTCAGTGGTCATTTCGTGATTAGGTCTTTAATTATAAGGTTTTATTTTTTTAAACAGGTCGGTCGTATTTAGGTAGTAGTCCAGCCGACCATCTTTCGTCATCATGACTCTTATGACCGGATGCTGGAAGGGGTCGCCGGTCAATCCTTCCGGCAATGAAACGCTCTCGTCTTCCCAAATCCAGCTATAAGAATATTTGAATTCTTGAAATTTTGGTTGTATATCGGAACGCATGAGGATGTTGCTTGTATATTCAGGATCTTTCTTTAGGATATCGAAAGCGTATTTTTCCACTTCTTCTTTGTCTTTAGCCGGTTTACTATATACATCAGGGCACTCATTTTTTTCTTTCGCTTGAAACCATTGTGGCCAAGCCGGTTGTATCTGTATGACTTGGAATGTTTCGGCGCTTACCTCGTATCCGTAAACCTGGCAATCGTTATTGATGAATCTTTTTTCTTGGAAGACATAGACGGGTCTCATCCACTCCCTGGAGCCGTGCATCGCCATTGATTCTTTATTTTGGCCACTAGCCTTGCCGACGAAGAAGTTGGAGGGGTTGTAGGAGAAATAGGAATACACCAAATCCATTTTTTCGTTGCCCATGAATTTTCTGACAGACTCCTTGGCTTTTTCTATTTTGTCCGTTTCTTCGTACGGATTTATAGGGTTGATGAATATTCCTAGTCTAGCATTGGGCTGTCCGCGCAAAATTCCCAATGGTATGTGGAACAAAGTAAAGAATTGCATTTCGGCGCTAGCTGGCGGGTTAACAGAGACTATCCTTCCCTTGCCAAGAGTAATGAAGATGCGTTCTAGAGGATTGTCGTAATGCTCATAAGCTAAATGTAGAATATCTTTTTTTAATAGTTGATCAACACTTACTAGGTCTTTGACGGTTAGTTTTGTAATGATAGTGCCTATTGTTAAAACAAGAATTATCCCGCCTATGATACTTGCTGGAATTAATATTTTTTTAGCCATAATAAATAAATTTTATTTAATCTAATTATTATTATACCACTTTAAAAAAGGTTAATGTTTATCCTTGACAAATTTTCTAAATATGCTATAGTAATATATCCAGAACAATGAGTGGGGGTTTGAACTTGAATATGAGATTCGGTGTCCGTGTCCAGGTTCAAGCTCCTTGAAAAACGAGCGAAAAATCAACGTGCGGGATATGTAAATACGATTCCGCAATAACAATTGAATTTAGTTTTCAAAATGTCCGGCACGTAATAAGTGGCGGTTTTTGTTTATTAAACAAAAAAGTATGAGAATCTTTCCGTTCTTGAGTAGGAAGAAGCGAAAGATTTCATACCTTAGAAATTTTTCGCTTTGCTCCTTTATCCCTACTTGCATCAAGATATCATTAGTGATCGCATTGCTTGTGATATCCATCCTGACTTTGTTTTCCGGAGATCCATTGGAACTCATCAAAGAGACTCTAAGGGGCCTAGTCAACGAAGTATTGGTTGTTTCGGTGGTTTCCTTTCTGAAACTCCGAAAACACTAGAAAAACAAAAGGACTTGGTATATCCAAGTCCTTTTTCTTTTTAGGGTGTCTTTTGACATAAAATGATTTGTGTGTTATAAATTGTATCAACAACGCAATTTCGAATATTAAAACAAATATTGAAAGGGGGCTATCTTGAGAAAGAAAGGGTATGGCAAGTGTAAATTTTTGCCGGAATTCGACCGCGAAAAGGCGAAAAAATTGCGAATTATCATTGAGTCGCTTCAGGGATGTTCGTTTAACCTTGAAGGAATGTCAAGGATGATGAGGGATCTTCTGGAGAGGCCATCCTGTTTGCGCAGGTGCGATATTGATTCGATGAAAGAGATATTCAGGGCGATCGAAAAAGTTTGACGGTACGGGGCGTTTTTCGCTCATTTAAAATTTAAAAGAGGAAGGCGGTGATAGGTGTGAATTCCCTCAATATTAGATCCGACTCGAAAGATTGGCGCGGAGCGATCCTTTCCAATCTTGCTAATACGCCGTTTAGGATTGGTAATTTTCTTTTTCTTTCAGTAGAAAGTCCTTTACAGGGAATAAAGATTTCCGATCGGGAGAAAAGGGAGGAAGTTTTTAAACTCGACGGCATCTCCGCTTTGCGAGAAGGACGCAAGATAACCAATTCTATCGTGGCTGGCGAAGAAAAGTATGTTTACTGGGATGGACAAAAGATAGTCTATAACTCGATTGAACATCGTTTGCTCATCGCCATGTTTATCAGCGAGAAGGTTCGGCAGAATCCAATGGTTCAAGACGCTCTGCTGGCCACCAGCGGGACATTCATTTATCATGACGTCGGCCGGGAGAATCCCAACACTTTTTTGCCGGAAAAATTTTATATCGAAGTTTTGTTGTCGCAAAGAAGTCTGCTGGAGAAGCTTCGTGAGATTAAGTGAATTTTTATTATTAGGCGGATAGAGTAAAGCTCGATTCCGTCTTTTTTAATGGTGAAGTGTTTGAAAAATAAAAAAGGAGCGTGCTGCCACGCTCTTAAAAAAAGCTCGATGATTTTCGGGATTAATCCACTGCCAGTCTCCGTTGAATATAAATTTCGTTGAGATGTTTTGCATCTTCAGAGCTAATCCATATTCCGTGGCATTTCGGACATTTATTGACGATGGCCCCGAATAAGACGTTTTTCATCATTATTTCTCCGTCAACCGGGCAGGCATATGATTCTTCGGCGGCAATCCTTTTTTGCAATCCTTTTTTGCTTTTGCAAGGAATACATTCGTATTCACCTTCCTCATTTTTTTGATGAGTGTTGTTCCCGCATTGGCATTTGCCGCCAAAAAGAATTTCTAATATTTTTTTCATAACCCCTCCTTTTGTTATTTGGATTTATTGAAAAAGATCTTGAGATATTAACATTATTTTTTTATTTTGTCAATAAAAAGAGGTAATGTGCACACACATATTGCACTTTTTGCTAATCTAGGGGCATATGTCAAA
>CAYNAR010000014.1:0-34221 GCA_964395625.1 uncultured Gammaproteobacteria bacterium
TTTTTGTCTATCCTCAACTTTTGATTGCGGCCAATTGTGATAATTTTCTTTATGGTAATACCGGCACGCCGGCCAAATTTTATGTTTCTTGGAAAGAAAAGGATGCCAATATCGAAGAGATAGATAAAAGTATTTTATCACTAATAGGCAAACCAATTGACCGGCAGGTTTATGCCCGCGTTTTGGCGGATTTAAACGGCACGACTTTGGGCCATGAGCAAATTTTGGAAAGGCAAGTGACCGGCCAAGACAGAGGGGTTTATAACGTGCTTAGGCCGGAAAGACTGCTTTCTATTGTTAAGAATTTTATTATTTACGATGCCGGAGACAAAAAATCGGCTCGCTATCAGCAGTATTTTGCCATTGAAAAAATATTGGAAAGAGTTTCGCAGTTTAGGGAAACCAAAACCGGCCGAAAAAGAAAGGGAGGTATAATTTGGCATACGCAAGGGTCGGGCAAGTCTTTGACTATGGTAATGCTGGTTAAGGCTTTGATTGAAGAGCCGTCGATTGTTAACCCGAGAATTATAGTGGTGACCGACAGAATTGATTTGGACAAGCAAATTGCCACGACTTTTAATAATTGCAATATCAAAAAGGATGTTATTACTGCTCGCACCGGCCGGCATTTGCTGGATTTAATCAAGGAAAAAAATCCTAATGTCATCACGACTTTGATTCATAAATTCGAGAGCGCCGGCAAGAAAGAAGACTTCGCTGATTTGGATGAAAATATTTTCGTGTTAGTGGATGAGGCGCATCGTACGCAAGGCGGTTCGGCTAACATGGAAATGAATAGTATTATTCCTAATGCTTGTTTTATAGGCTTTACCGGCACGCCGTTGATGAAAAATGAGAAGCATATTTCGGTGGACAAATTTGGAGATTATATTGATAAATACACGATTGATGATGCTTTGGCTGATCATGTTATTTTGCCTTTGATTTATGAAGGGCGTTTTATTGAGATGTATCAGCTCTCAAAGGAGCAGATGGACGTGCATGTTGATGATATAAAAACCGATCTTGATAAGGAAAAACAGAAAATTTATCAAAATAAATTTTCCGGCCAAATAATCGAGCAAAATCAAAGCAGAATAGAGGAAATAGCCAGGAATATCCAAAAACATTTTGGTGAAAATTTTTCCGGAACAGGCCTTAAAGGGCAGGTGGTGGCGCCAAGCAAGCACGCGGCGGTTTTGTTTTGGAAATATTTTGAGCAGAATACTGAATTAAAGACGGCTGTAGTTATTTCCGACATTGGCGCCGGCGAGGATCCGGAGGATGACAAGAAAAAAGAAGTGGTTGATTTTTTGACCGAGGTTAAACATAAATATCGCGACTTGAAATCTTACGAAACCAATGTTGTTGACAGTTTTAAGAAAGACCCTTCCGGCGTGGATTTGTTGATTGTGGTTGATAAGCTTTTGACCGGTTTTGACGCTCCGCGCAATACTGTTTTGTATTTGGCTAAGGATTTGCGCGACCACAATTTGCTTCAAGCTATTGCTCGCGTTAATCGTCTTTTTGATAATGAAAAAGATAAATTGCCAAAAACGGCCGGTTATATTATTGATTACTCCGAGAATGCCAAAAATCTTGATCGAGCCATGAAATTATTCGGCAATTACGACGAGGATGATGTGCGCGGAACTTTGATTGATTTGAAAGACAAAATTGGAGATTTGGAAAAGTCTTATGGCGCGGTGGCGGAATATTTTAAGGGTATTAAAAATAAGGAGGATCAGGAAGAATATATCAGAAGGTTTGAGGAAGAAAAAGAAAGAAAGGATTTTTATAAGGCCGTTAATGATTTGCTTCGCAATTTAAGCGAGTGCATGATGTTGGAGGATTTTCCTAAAGAATTTTCTAATTTGAATGTTTATCAAAAAGACATTAAGAAGATTTTGGAAATCCAGAAAAATGTTCGCGTCCGCTATACGGACTTGGATGATTATTCCGACTATCGGCGCCAGTTGGTTAAAATATTGGATAGATATATTGATGCCCGCGAGGCGGAGGTTTTGACTTTGCCGATTGATTTGAGCGACAAAGAGTCTTTGAATAGAGTTGTGGAAACTTTGAATTCCGATGCTTCCCGCGCCGCCGCCATTGCCGCGCAAACTGATAAGGTTATTCATGATAATTGGAAAAGCGATCCGGAATATTATGATAGGTTTTCCAAAAAAGTCGAAGAGATACTGCGCAGTATGAGAGAGAAAAAAATGGAGGACTTGGAAGCGTTTAATCAAATGAGGTTGTTGCGCGACGAGATGTTGGATAAAAAGGACGCGGAGTTGCCGGACAGCATAGAGCCTAATTCCGGCAAGGATGTGTTTTATCGTAATTTGCGCGATTATTTTGTTGAGTATGATTTGTCGGATAATGACTATATTGAAATAGTGAAAGAGATTTTCGATATTTTAAAGAAAGAGATTAGAGTTGATTGGCAAAGGAATTCCGAAGTGAAAAGACAGATTATGAATAAAATAGATGATTATTTGTATGATGTGGTGAGAGGACAAAAAGGTATTGATTTAAGCAATGAGCAGATGGTGAAGCTTAACGAAAGAATTATGGAGCTGGCAGTTATGAACAGCGAGATGTTTTAATAAAAAAACGCACCTTTGGCACCCCCCCCTTAATGGGAGGGAATAAAATCATATGGAGGAAAAAAAATTTATTTGGGGTAAATATAGTTTTGATTATTTTATTTTTAAGGAAGATAGGAAAACAATCAGTGTTCGAGTGACGCCGAAAATGAAAGTGATAGTGAAATGCCCGGAAAAAATAAAAGATTCGGAGCTGGAAGAATATTTAAAAAGGAAATATAATTGGATTGCCGAGCAGCTGGATTTTTTTAAGAAATTTCAAGGCAAAAAGGAGAAACAATATATTTCCGGCGAGGCGGTTTTGTATTTGGGCCGGCAATATAAATTAGTCATAAAAAAAGGCGAGGATGAAAGAATTGTTTTAAAAGGCGGCGAATTGCATTTATTCGTTGAAGACGGCAAGGGTAATACCAAATACAATGAAACTATTTTAAGAAATTGGTATAATAGGCGAGCTAGAGAAATTTTTACGAAAAGATTTGAGGAGATGATTAAGAAATTCGACTTTAATTTTTATCCGATATTGATAGTCAGAAAAATGGATAAAAAATGGGGAAGCTTTACCGGTCAAAGGAGAATTATTTTAAACCCAAAGTTGATTCAGGCTTCCAGGGATTGTATTGATTACGTGATAATTCACGAGCTTTGCCATTTTAGGCACCGAGATCACAGTAATAGGTTTTATAAGCTGTTAACGGCTAAAATGCCGAATTGGGAGAAAGTTAAGGATAAATTAGAGATGAGATTTTTGTAATTTTTAAAATATTCTTTAGATAAAAATTTGGGGCCAAGTTTTTAATTGCGAATTTTATAAAATCACATGCAATCCGCCTTGCTGTTTTGTGGTCAGGTCCGTAATTAAGACTTTTTATGATTGCTGGTTAATTTTTGGTTGTAATATTTTAGAGAAAAACAGTCCCGAATGCTCGGGACTGTTTTTCTCTTTTAATCTTTTACTTTTTCTCTGCCAATAATTTTCTTACATAGCTATGTTGATTTTTTAAACATACTTTGCTATTATTATAATAGGATATAGTATTAATATTTAAATAAGCTTTTTTATGCTTACTTTAGAGAAATTAGCCGAAAGACTAAAACAAATTAGGGAAAATCTTGGTTATAGTCAGGATTTTGTGGCTGGCGAGCTGGGTTTGAGTCGCCAAGCAATCATTAATATTGAATCTGGTAAAAGAAAGGTGGATAGTTTTGAATTGTTTAAACTTTCCGATTTATTTGGAATAAGTGCCATTGATTTGATTAGTGAGGATAAGTCGGAGGTTAAGAATTTTCAGGAAGCGGCTGTTTTTTATCGCAAGGATAAACCGTTGTCTGATTTTGAAAATAAGGCTTTGTCTGATTTTGATAAAATCAATAAAGATTATGATTTTTTAAAGAGTATATAGTATGACAGAAAATGTTTTTCGGCAGGCCGAGCGGGCCGCTGCCAAATTAAGGGAAGAGTTGGAAATTGGTAATGCGCCAATCAAAGATATCTTTAAATTAATGGAAGAGATGGGTTTGTTTGTGGTGCGGATGCCTATTGGAGGTGACGGTTTTTCCGGCGCCTTTTTTTATGATAAAGAAAAAGATTTAGGAAAGATTTTGATTAATAGTAATCGCACTCGTGGCCGACAGGTTTTTACCGCGGCTCATGAGCTTTGCCATTATCTTTTGGATAAGGATAGAAATATTATAATCGATGATGGCGACGAAAAGACTGATGAAGAAAAGCGGGCGGATTGTTTCGCTGCTAATTTTTTAATGCCAAAGGATGGGCTGGAGAATTATATTAAGGAGGTTTTGGGGGTGGAGGGAGCTAAAATAGATGATCTTTCTTTGGTTAAGATAAAGAATGAATTTGGTGTTAGTTGGTCAGCAGTTATTCATCGTTTACACGCCTTAAGATTTTCTTTCGATGTTTCATATGATCAGAAGAAGGAAGTGAAAAGTTTAAAGGCCTTAAATTTTTTATCAGCCAAGCTTAATTTTAAGCCAGAAGAGATGGGCGGTGATGGCGATTTTGAAATGCCTGCCGATTATTATCGTTTAGCATTTGAAGCGTATTTTAAAAATAAGATATCACTTGGGCGTTTGTCCGAACTTCTCCGCCAATCTCACGAAGAAACTCGCGATCAAGTTGCCAGGGTTGAAAAAGCCAAAGATGGCAAAGAAATTATCTGATGAAAATTTTATATTCGATAATGTTGTTTTAAGTAATTTTGCCCGAGCGGAAATAGTAGATTTGATTTTTAAAATATCAAGAAGTGTTTTTACGACCCGCGAAGTCTTGGAAGAGATTCACCGAGGGGTGGACAAAAAACCAAAACTTGCCTCAATATTGTCTTTAGTGGAAGAGGAAAGGCTTTGCGTTCAAAGTGTTGGCAGTGAAAGCGGTTTTCTGTTGATGGCAGAATTGCAACAGGGTGGCCGTCTAGGCTTGGGGGAAATTTCCGCCATGACTCTTGCTAAAGAGATTGGCGGAATATTTTTGACAGATGATAAATTGGCCAAGAAAACAGCGCAGTCTAATGAAATTGGAATTTTATTACCAAAAGATCACGGATTAATTATTCCAGCATCGCAAGAGTATAAAGATACTGCCATCTTATTGCAGTTGATGCTCGGAAATAAGGTCATAACTAAGGAAGAATTTGAAAGAATAAGAGTGGTTTTAGCAACTGAGAATTTTATATTTTAATAATCCATAACAAGGAGTTAAAAATATGAAAATATTGATAATTTTATTTTTTCCTCTTTGGTTTCCGCTCTGGGTTATTGTAAAATGCATTAAAGTGTTGGCTGTAAAAACATGGGATTCTTTTTGGGGTAAAATTGCCGGAGCGGTTTCTACGGTCTTGCTGCTTGTGTTGCTAGGCGGCGCCTTTGATTTATTAAATAAATTTTAGGGTTTTAGGGTTGGGTCTGGAATTAAGGCTTTTTCGTATAACATAAAAACAGTCCATATCGATTTTTGGCTGTTTTTTTGTTTATTACTATATTACTTATTGTCAAACATTTTTACATCACATTTGACAATTATATTTACATAAGCTATTATATAAATAGCTAAATTTAGGTAAAAGGTAATTTTATGACCAAGGGTTTTATCGAGAAGATGCGTAAGAAGCTTGATTTATCACAGGATCTTTTGTCTGTGGAAATCGGCGTTTCTCGCCCGACTTATGCCAAAATCGAGAACGGCGAACAGCCGTTGACCATCCCGCAAGCGCAAAAGCTGTCTGGGATTTTTAATATCACCCTTAATGATTTGATCGGCGGCATCGACGATTCGCCTGAAGTTGAAATAAAAGAATCCGGCAAAGAGAAGGCGGTTAAAAATGATGTCAGAATAATTTTGGATCGGCCTAAGATCGATAAATTCAAGGAGGTTTTGTTGTATGTCTTGAATAAGGTTGGTGGCAAGCCGAATGTCGGCGAGAGCGTCCTTAACAAGCTTTTTTATTTTATCGACTTCGATTATTACGAGAAATACGAGGAGCAATTGATCGGGGCTCATTATATCAGAAATCATTACGGCCCAACTCCTGTCGAGCTTTTAAAAGTAGTGGAGGATATGAAAGTTAAGGGCGAGATAATGGAGGTCAAGAATAAATTCTTTAAATTCGATCAGAAGAAATTTTTGCCTTTGCGCAAGCCGAATTTGGAAAAATTGACCGCCCGCGAAATCGAACATATCGACGATGTTCTGTGCCGTTTGTCCGACAAGACGGCCAATGAGATAAAAAATTATTCCCACGACGACATTCCTTGGAAGATACATAAAGACGGCGAAAGGATTGATTACGAAAGCGTCTTTTATCGCGATGAAAAGCATTCCGTCCGGAGCTATGACGATGAATTATAAGGAATTGCCGGAGTTTTCTAAGGAGTTTAAAAAGTTGGCTGGTAAATATCGCTCGCTAGGCAAGGATTTGGAGACCTTTAAAAAACTCTTGGATAGCGAACCGCTTGGCACCGGCAAGCATTTCGCCGTTTTGACTGTCGTCGGTGGAATAAAGATCGTTAAAGCTAGATTGTTCTGCCAATCTTTGCGCGGCTCGTCCTTGAGGATTATTTATTCGTATAATGGCGCGGAGATAGAGTTTATAGAATTCATCGAGCTTTATTTTAAAGGCAATAAAGAGGCGGAGGATAAAGATAGGATTAAGGAGTATTTAAAAGATCGCGCCAAGACGGTCGGGTCTTCTGACAAAAAATCTAATATATCCTAAAATGGTATTGATTTTTTTATAAATATCTATAGAAATGAAAAACGATTTTTCTTTGACCCCAGAGACAATTGATAAATTAAATTACTACGTCTATCTTCTAAAAGATCCGGCAAATGGAAGAGTTTTTTATGTTGGTAAGGGGAAGGGTAGTAGAGTTTATAGCCATTTAATAAGCGCTAATTTTGCAAAAATAGCCGATATAAAAAATAGTGAAAAATTGAGGGTGATTAAGGCTATAAACAAAAAAGGCCTTGAGCCAAGCTTGGAAATATTGAGACATGGTCTTTCTGAAAAAGAAGCGTTTGAAGTGGAGGCCGCTTGTATAGATTTATTCGAAGGACTCACAAATAAAGTAAAAGGACATAGGTCAAATAGTTGTGGCAGAATGACAGTGGAGGAGGTGAAGATTAAATATGAAGCTGAAGAGGTGAAAATAGATGAGCCAGCGGTAATAATTATAATTAATAAGCTTTATTATCGTGACATGAGTGAGAAGGCATTATACGAAGCAACTAGAAAATATTGGCGGATAAATTTGGAAAAGGGGAAAATGGCTAAATATGTTTTTGCTGTTTATAAAGGTATTGTTAGGGCGGTTTATGAGCCTAAGTTTTGGTCAAGAACTAAAAGTTCTAAGCTGGCTGGTCGGGCTTATTTTTTTGGGGAAGTGGCTTCTAAAAATATTCTTGATAAGTATTTAAAGAAGTCTGTCAGAAATTATATAAAACACGGATCTCAAAATCCGATTAGGTATATAAATTTATAAAAATATGCAAAATGATTTTCAAGAGCAATTGATCAAGGGCAAAATCGCCGAGATCGTTTTTCAACAGATGATGGTTCAAATGGGCAAGTACACTATTCTTCCTCTTGGTTACGAGAGTGTTCTGCCGGAATTGATCGAACGCCACAATAGCGACGTTTTGAAGCCGATTCGCTCTGCTCCGGACTTTGTCCTTATTCCCAGGGACGAGAACGACGAGAATATTTTGATTGTGGAGATAAAATTCAGGCGACACATCACGGCCAAGAACAATCTGGAGATAGCCAGCGAACAGAATAGGCGCTGGAATCCGTCTTATTTGTTCGTGGCCACTCCGGATTGTTTCTATTTCGATAAATGCGTCGATATTATAAGGAATAATGGCGTGATGAATCCCTTGCAGGAATGGTTTGTGTCGTCGAGGTTGCAGACCAAATACTTAAGTATGTTAAATAAGTTTTTGAGTAGATAGAAAGTGTTGATATAAGCAATAATATTTTGAGATTAATTCGAATATCTGTAGTCTGAAATTTTTTCGTACCAACGTCCGGTTTTTTTCAAGTTGTTATAGTGATGTATATTATGTTCGTGTTGGTTTTTGAAAACTTTTAGGTTTTCTGGCCTATTGTTAAGTTTGTCGCCATCGCAGTGATGCACAACTTCTCCTTTGCGCAGTCGGCGGCCAATTTTTTTTGTTGCCACCCAGCGATGGACAAGCAAATCCCCTTTTTTGAAGCGGAGGTATCCGTCGCTATCGATATATGTTTTTCGTTCTTTGTTATTTTTTGTTTCTCTGGTTCTTGGAGAGGACTTTATAAACGCCTCAATAAAAATTTTAGTTCTCTCGTTTTCGGTCGCTGATAGTTCTTCTATTTCTTTGGTTGTGTAATTTATTTTTATTGTTTTTGCGCCACCTAAATTTTTTGTATGAATTTTTTCTTCTTCGTTGATGTAGGCACGATAAAAATCAATCTCGATTGTGTTTGAGTTTTTTGATGGCTTGCTAATAGCGCGTATAAGCAGGAGTCCAAGTAGGGAAATTGAGAAAAAAATTATTAATATGGCAGGATTCATAAAATAAAAATCATTAAACAGTAGTATTTTATTATTTTTTTGTCAATCCATTTGTTGTATTTTTGTATAAATTAGTTAATTTTTGTAGTAATTTTTGCTTTGTTTTTTGTTAGGCTAAAATCTCAATTTTTAGTAAGGGATGGTTTGTATACATGGATTGACTAAATAGATACAAACTGCTATACTTTGTATATATTACAAAAAAGATGTAAACAAACTATATGAGCGCAATTAGAATAGGTTCGAATATAGAGCAAAAAGAGGGTTTTAAAGCCTTTATTCCAAATCCTTTTCCTCCTAAAGAAGGTTTTGATTTTGCTCCGAATATTTTACGAAAAAACAATGAAGCGACTCGCTTGCTCGGCAAGCTCGATGGGATCACCAAGCTCCTTCCTGATGCCGATTTTTTTCTATTAATGTATTTAAGAAAAGACGCCGCTTCTTCAAGTCAGATCGAGGGAACAATGGCGACGATGGTTGACGCTATCGAGGCCGAGGCGAAAATAAATGAAAATATTCCAGATGACGTGGATGACATTCTGCATTACATCGGTGCTCTTAATTATGGTATAAAGCGAGTTACGACCGAGAATTTTCCTATGACGTTGAGGTTTATCCGTGAGTTGCATGAGAAGCTCATGCAAAGGGCGAGGGCGACTCATTTTTCTGACCCAGGTGAATTTAGAAAGAGTCAAAATTGGATAGGTGGCACTAGACCGGACAATGCGCGCTTTGTTCCGCCTCCGGTCAGTGAAATGAATAGATCGCTTAATGATCTTGAGTTATTTATGCATACAGCGGATTCGATGCCTATAGTTATAAAGGCGGGACTTGTTCATGCGCAATTCGAGACTATCCATCCTTTTTTGGACGGCAATGGAAGAACCGGTAGAATGTTGATTAATTTTTTTCTATGGAAAGAGGGTTATTTGGAGAAACCGGTTTTGTTCTTGTCGTCATACTTTAAAAAACATCAGAAAACTTATTACGAAATGCTGTCTGCGTACCACGGTGAAGGAGGAGACGTGTCGGCTTGGATCGAGTTTTTTTTAGATGGGGTTATCGAGATTGCCAATGAGGCGATAGATATTGTCGGCAAGATAACTAGTTTAAGAGAAAAAGACATGGAGAAAATCCAAACTCTTGGAAAAAGAGCTTCGGAAAGCGCTGTTATGGTTTTGCCAAAGCTTTTTAATCAACCGATTGTCAATAATGCCATTATTCAAAAATGGACAGGCTTTACTCGCGCCGGCGCGCAAACCGTAATTAGCCGTTTTATAAAAAAGGGCATACTTGTTCCGAAATACAAAGATGGAAAATATGGTCAGTCGTATGTCTATAAAAAATATTTAGATATTTTTATAGGTGATGACAAATAATTATTAAAAATGAAATATAGGTGCGAGTCGAGTAAAATAATATTGGCCAGTGGCCCGTTTCCCAGGGTTTGCGGCTAAAACAAAAATATGAGGAACAAAAGAGTCTTGATTGCGATTTTGACCGGTGCCGTGCTTGGTGTCTTTTGCATAATCGGAGTGAGCGTTCGTCTCGGTTTTTCCGGGAACGAGTTGTTTATACTCTCTACTTGGCTCAATAGGGTGATAATGGGCTTGGTCATCGGTTTGGCGGTGTGTTCCGGTGTGAAAAGTAGCTCCAAGAGGGCCATGCTTCGAGGCGCTTTCTTCGGTTTGATCATTAGCGGGCCTTTTTATCTGGCGACCGATTTTAAAGATACTCCCGGCTTCTTCGCAGGGGTCGTCTATGGAGTGATAATCGACTATATCGCGACAAAAAAAGCATAAAATTTTTATTAGAAATTAAATAGAGTATATGAAAAAAGTCATTGGTATTTTGAGTTTAGCCGTCCTTTTCCCGTTTTTTGGCGCCTCGGCCGGTACTTGCGAAGGCGACGCTCTCTATGAGCGTAACAATCAAGCTAAGCCGAACATCGCCGTTTGGTTAAGGGACGAGCCGTGCATGCAGAATTCGAAAATCATGAAGACTTTGCCGGCCGGCGAGACCGTGGATGTCATCGCTTTCACCGACGGCTGGTTCAAGGTCAAGGACAAGACCGGCGCTATCGGCTGGGCCGGTGCGGTTCTTTTGACCGAAACGACCGAGAGCACGATCAACAACGAATTGTCGAAGGAGTATTTCGACTATGGCGTGAATCCCGGTTCGGCCGTCGTCACTCCGGCCAACAAGTCTAAAATTTTGGCAAGGACGAAGGGGTATATCCTGTTGCAGGTCGAAGCGCACGGCGAGGCCTGGTACGTCGATCCGGTCTCCGGTAAGAAAGTCTATATGAAAGATGGTGCGGCCGCCTATGGCATTATGCGTTCTTTCGGGCTTGGTATCACTAATGCGAATTTGGAAAAATTGAAGAAAGGCGATTGGTCGCTGGTCGATCGTTTGAAGGGTAGGATAGTTTTGCAAGTCGAGTCCAAAGGCGAGGCGTATTATATCCATCCCAAGACCGGCCAAGCCTATTATTTGGCCAATGGCGCCGAGGCTTACCGCATCATGCGCGAATTGGGATTAGGCATAACGAATTCCGATTTGTCCGCGATAAGCGAGAAATAATTTTTTTCATCGATTTAAAAAAGAGCAAACCGTTTGGCTTGCTCTTTTGTTTTTTAAGGAATCAGGTTAAGAGAAAACATTCCCCAAGGCTGGGGATTCTTATGTTTTCGGCGCTCATTCCTAAACGTTCCATCAACTCGACCTTCAAGTCCAGTCCGCTTTTCCTTTCTCCGTGGCCGATGAAGATGCCCTTCAAGACTCCGGGATTATTTTTGACGATCTTTTCGGCGAAGGATGTTAAGAAAGGACTGTCGGCATGGGCGGAGAAACTGTCGAATATTTGTATATCCGCTTTGATCAATATTTCCTCTCCGTTCATTCGCACGATCGGCAGGCGGTCCTTCAGTTTTCGACCCAGACTTCCCTCGGCCATATAGCCTATCAGACAAATGACGGCTTTTTCACTACCAAGCCATTCGCGCAGATAGCCTCGTATCCTTCCGGCGTCGCACATGCCCGATCCGGAAATGACGATGTGAGGACCGTTCTCTTTTATTAGGCTTGATGACTCTTCTTGGCTGGTTACGACTTTTAGCAGTTGGTTTTCTTCCGGACAGAAAGGATTGAAAAACAATTCGTCCTGTCCTTTGAATAGTCCGGGCGAACGCCAGCTTTCGGAGAACACGCCGGTTATTTTTGTGGCCATCGGCGAGTCCAAGAATATCGGGATCTTCGGTATTTTACATTGATCGATGTTCTTAAGTAGGAGAAAAATAATTTCCTGAGTCCTTTCTAATGCGAAAGATGGTATGATTATTTTCTTGCCTTCTTTGACGGCTTTTCTCACCAGCTCCAAAAGTTTTTCGATCTCGTCGTCTCTGGCCGGGTGTCTCTTTCCTCCATAAGTGGATTCGGTGAACCAATGATTTAGCGGTTCCTTCGGTATTTCCGGTGGTGGCAGTATCACGCCATCCTCTCGGCCGAGGTCTCCGCTGAAACCAAGATAGCGAAAACCATTCCTTTCTCCTATCCTGATGACGCAGATTGCTCCGCCTAGGACATGGCCGGAGGGGTAGAATTTCAGATCGACGCCTTTGGCTATTTTCACCCATCTGTGATAAGGATAGCCTCCGTTCTTGACTAAAGCCATGGTTTTTTCCACGTCTTCCATTCTGTACAATACGGCAATACCGCCTTCTCCTCTTTTTTCTCCTTTGGCTTTTCTTTTTTTTCGGTCGTAATTCCCGCCCCAACAGCGGTCCGGCGAGTGTCCTTTGTCGTCGTTGGCCCTTTTCAACATCTTTTTGATGCGGAATCTGGCTTCGGACAGTTGGATTTTGACGTTGTCCTCTAGCATTATCCTTAGAAGATTGGCGCTTTGTTCGGTGCAGTAGATGCTCCCGGCAAAACCGTTCTTCACCAACAACGGGATGCGTCCGCTATGGTCGATGTGGTCGTGAGTCTGGATTATCGCGTCTATCCTTTTCACCTCCTCTGTCTTGATATAGTCGAAAATTTCCAAATTCCTTTCGATAGAATCGCGAAAGCGAGTTTGGATTAAACCGACGTCTACTAATATTTTTGTTCTTTGCTTCCCCATCTCTATCGATAAGAGGATGCATGAACCGGTCAAATTAGTTCCGCCAGCTACTCCGCCCAAGTATTGGACGCGTACTCTAGTATCCATTTAGCCCCCTAGGGTTATAGGTTGAGTTGTACAAGATGTTAGTTTTTAATGTTCAACTCATTATTATCCTACAAAATCCTATTAAATTCAAGTCCATGGCTTTTGGAGCATTTTTTAAGAAAAAAGCAGGTGTTATAAGCACCCGCTTTTATTTTTGTCATCGACGATCATTGATTTTTGGCTGGAAAATCTCCAGTTATCAGATAATCGTAGATAGATAAGACTTTTTTAATCGATTTTTCCCAGCCGAAGTTCAGCGACATGGCTTCTATCGCTCTGGCATTCCAGCCTCGAAGATCATACTGCCTGATATGCAGGGCTTGTTCGATCTTTTTCGTGAATCCGTGGGAATTCATTTCGGTTCGTCCACAGACGAACCCGTATCCGCCGACCGAATAGTCTTTGACAGTGTCGACTAAACCGCCGACCGGAAAGACTACGGGAAGTGTCCCGTAGCGATAGGAATACATCTGAGTCAACCCGCAAGGCTCGAAGCGCGATGGTAGGAGAAAGGCGTCGCTTCCCGCGTAAAGTTCGCGTGCGAGCTTTTCGTCGAGCGCGATGCTTAATGAGAATTGTTTTTCTCGGCCGTTCCTCAGTTCCGTCAAAAGCATTTTGTACTTCTCTTCCCCATCGCCTAAGATAGCCAACTGGCAGTTCGATGGCAGAGAGGATATGCATTCGGCCACGACGTCGATCCCTTTCTGTCTGGTCAAACGGCCGACTAGCGCCAGTAAAGTGGCATTCGGGTCTATCGCCAGTCCCAGTTTCTTCTGGATGATCGCCTTATTCTCTTTCTTTAAGACGAATGAACCGGTATCGTATTTTTGTGGTACATTGGGGTCGGTTTTCGGATTCCAGACGTCCAAGTCGATGCCATTAAGGACTCCGCAAAAGGCTCCGCCTTTGTTTCGCAGATAGTATTCCATGCCTTCGCCGAAATCGGCCGTCAATACTTCTTTGGCGTAATTAGGACTGACGGTGTAGACGAAATCCGCAAAATATATAGCTCCTTTCATTAGGTTGATTTTGCCGTAGTGTTCCAATTCGTGCATATTGTAGAAACAGCGGTTGATTCCTCGTTGTTCCAGAATCCAGAAATCGTTGCCGCTGAACGAGCCTTGATACGCGATATTGTGTATCGTGAAGATCGTCTTGGACTTTTCGAAGAAGGGGTTTTGGCGAAGCGACGTTTTGAGCATGATGATCGCCGGAGCCGTTTGCCAGTCGTGGCAATGGATGATGTCCGCTTGAAAATCCATCTCTTTCATTAGCCACAGGCTTCTTTCGCAGAAGAACGAGAATCTGTCCAGGTTGTCGGAATAGTCTTCGCCTTTGTAGGACGAGTAGATCCCTTCGCGCCAGAAGAAGGCGTTGTTCTTTACGAAGATTACTTCGAAGTTAGTGGTTACGCTGAGGCTGTAATAGCGTTCACTTGGCCCGGTAGAGATTTTGTCGGAATAT
This sequence comes from uncultured Gammaproteobacteria bacterium, assembly GCA_964395625.1. Classification (GTDB taxonomy): domain Bacteria; phylum Patescibacteriota; class Patescibacteriia; order Patescibacteriales; family WJLG01; genus JBAZHE01. The sequence goes on from CAYNAR010000014.1 coordinate 14,356, forward strand.
TTTTCTGAAATTTGTTTGTACCATGGTACGAATAGCTTTACAGTATGTCCCGCCGCTACTAAGTGTTTTGGCATAGCGCCGCAAACATCTCCAAGGCCCCCGCTTTTTACCCATGGATACGCTTCAGAGCTGATCATAACGATGTTCATTCGAACCTCCTGTTTTGAAATTGTGTTAAAGAACCGTTGATATCATTGGAAAACAGATTATTATAACATTGTTCGCGTTTAAGTCAAGTTTCCCGGTCGAGGTGGAATGGTACCCGCCGATGTGTTAGAATGTAGGGGGAACGCTTGGTTTTTTATGGTTTTTCCGCGCATATCGATTTATAATAAGTTTAAAAATATGGGATTCGAAAAATTCGATAACGATCTTGATGATGACAAATATCGCAACGAGGATTATATAGTCTCCGTCTTGGAGGATGGTGAGGATATGGAATTCGAGAAAGTTCGGCGGTTGCAGGGTTGGGCGGAGGACGAGGCCGATCTGTATCGTCATTTTTCTCGTGTCAGGCGAGCGACTTTGGATAATATGAAAATCGAATACGAGAGGCGTCTGGCGGAAAATCCGGAGCCGACGGCCGATGAATTATCTTTGGGCATACACATAGAAAAGATCGAGCCGCAGGTGCGCGAGGCGGTTTTGAGTTTAAGAAACAAGGGCTATTCCCCTTATTATTCCGGTTTCGAAGATTGGGCCGAAGAACAGGTCGTCCGTTTGGACGGCGATCCTTTGTCGGTCGATGATATCGAGAAGCTATCGTCGGCTTTGTCCGAGCGAGGCGCCGTTTTAAAAGTCGCGCCCGACGAGATATCTTTTAAGATGGAGCGCGAGGCTTCTTTGCCCGAGCTTAAAGAGATTTGGGATATTATTGTTGCCGCCGTTGTTGATTTGGGCCATAGGGCACCGGACTGTCAGAAGTTTTTCGCCAATTCTTTTAGGGAGCGTTTTAAGGGGGAAGCTCAATAATAATTATGGAAGATGTAAAAACTAAAAATACTGCCGACGGATCTTCCGGGAATTTTATTTTCACTAGCGACACTAGCAATGAGAAATGCGAGGTCGATAGCGTCTTTTTGGATGGCGCCAAGTTGGAGAATATTTCTTTCGAATCGTCGAAGCTTATCGGCGTCAATCTATTGAATTGCCTGATCGTCGATTTCAGTTTTATCGATTCCGAGATGGAGAGGTGTAATCTTTCCAATACCAAGCTGGAGAAAAGTTATCTTAAGGGCAGCCTATTTTCGTCTTCCAAAGCTACGGGCATCGATTTTTCCGAAGGGGAGATTAAAGGCGTCAAGTTCAAGGGGTGCAAGATCGATTTTGCCAATTTTTCCTTCGCTCATTTGAAGGAGGTGGAATTTTCGGATTGCGTCTTAGAGAACGCCAGCTTCCAAGGAGCTACTTTGAATAAAGTTTCTTTCGTCTCTTGTGACCTTTCCGGCGCCGATTTTTCTGTAGCTAAACTTTCCGACATCGATTTGCGCGGTTCCAAGATAAACGGATTGCGGGTGGAAGTGAATAATTTCAAGAATCTGACCATCGACCATTCGCAGGTCGTCTATTTCGCCAGTCTTTTAGGTCTTAATATCAAAGAGTAATAATTATATGAAAGCGGAAAAGATCAGTTTGGAAAATGCTAAAGAGAACAAGCTTTTTTATTTTGTCGCCAATTTGATAATCTACCGAGAGAGCGACGGCCGTTGCCTCATCCTTAAGAGGAGCGATAGCGAGAAAGTCCATCCCGGCAAGTATTGCGTTCCGGGAGGAAAATTGGAATGGGATAATTTTGATATGAGCAATCCGACCAGGATGAACGGCGATGTCTATGATTTCGAGAACGCCTTGGAAAATTTGTTGAAAAGAGAGGCGCTCGAGGAGTCGGGAATCGAAGTGGAGGACGACTTCCATTATATAAACAGCGTAGGATTCATTCGTCCGGACGGCATTCCGGTGATGCTCGAAAAATTCGCCGCCAAGTATAAATCCGGGGAGGTTAAGCTGGAACAGGGCGCTTTCACCGCCTATGCCTGGGTCAACAAAGAGGAGGTCGGCGGGTACGATTGCATCAAAGGGATTAAAGAAGAAGTCGCTAAAGCCATAGATTTGTTTAGCGCCGTATAATTTTAATAGATCGTTTTTAAATGAAGATTAGTTTCAAGAATATTTCTGTGAAGACGTTTTTTTATCTTCTGGCGATGGCCGGATTGGTTTTTGTTTTTGTGATCATCGCCAATCAAGTTATTTTAAGAAGTGGTCACGGATTCATTTATCAGGGCGATGATAGATTTTTAAAAGTGCCTAAGTCGCAGGTAGCGCTGGTCCTTGGCGCGCGCGTCTATCAGAATGGCAACATGAGTCCGATCTTCGAGGATCGCGCTAAAGTAGCTTTGCGTCTGTATCAGGAAGGAAAAGTAAAAAAGATTTTGGTCAGCGGCGATCATGGACGCGAGGATTACGACGAGGTGAATGCGGCCAAGGAATTCTTTTTGAAGGAAGGCGTGCCGGGTGATGATTTGTTTTTGGACCATGCCGGTTTCGACACCTATGACAGCCTATATCGGGCGCGCGATATCTTTCAGGCCGAGTCGTTGATCGTCTGTACACAGGATTTCCACTTGCCGCGCGCCGTGTATATTGGCCGTAAGTTGGGCCTCGAGGTTTGCGGGATTAGCGCAGATTTACAGCCTTATTTCGGCTCGCAGAGATGGGAATTGCGTGAGAACGCCGCTCGCGTCAAAGCTTTTTTAAATGTTCTGTTTAAAGTAAAGCCGAAATTCTTAGGTCCGGCCATTCCGCTTTCCGGATCCAGTTCTTCTAGTTGGGATTGATAAGATAAATCAAATGACTCAAAATGAGGCTCTTAAAATTCTAAAGTCAGGCGCCAATGTCTTTCTTACCGGTTCGGCCGGAACAGGCAAGACTTTTTTATTGAACCAATTCATAGACTATCTCAAAGAGAAGAAGATTCCCGTCGGCATCACCGCTTCCACCGGCATCGCCGCCACGCATATCGGCGGATTGACCATCCATTCTTGGTCGGGTATCGGCATCAAGGATTGGATAAGCGAGAAAGAGATGAAGAAGATATTGCGCAATAAACAGCGCCGAGAGAAGATCAAAGCGGCCAAGGTTTTGATCATCGACGAGATTTCCATGTTGGATGCCGGGCGTTTGGACTTGCTCAACGAGGTGTGCCGTTTGATCAAAGAGCCGTTCTTGCCGTTCGGCGGTCTGCAGATAGTCATGTGCGGGGATTTTTTCCAGTTGCCGCCGGTCGATCGCGAGAAGGACGCGCTATTCGCTTACGAGGCTTCGTCTTGGATAAAGGCGGACATCAAGGTTTGCTATTTGGACAAGCAGTATCGCCAGAGCGATAAAGTCTTTTGCGGTATTTTGAACAAAATCAGGGGCAATGAGGCGGGCGAGGCGGAGATGACCGCTTTGCGTACGCGCATGAATTCTCCTTTCGACGGGATGGTCCGGCCGGTCAAACTATATACGCACAATATCGATGTCGATGCCATAAACGACCGTGAATTGGAGAAGATAGTCGGCGAGCAGAGGAATTATTCCATGTACGCTCGCGGGCCTAAGGATTTGGTCGCGACCATAAAGAAAGGTTGTTTGGCTAAAGAGAAGTTGGGTTTGAAGGTCGGAGCGGCCGTGATGTTCATAAAAAATAATTTCGAAGAAGGATATGTCAATGGTACGCTTGGAGTAGTCGTCGGATTCGATGGCGAGAGCATGCCGATAGTCAGAATCAAATCTGGCAAAGAGATGACGGTCAAGCCGGCCGTCTGGGTCATCGATGGCGACGAGAAGGAGCTTGCCAGTATCAGTCAGTTGCCTTTACGTTTGGCTTGGGCGATCACTGTCCATAAAAGCCAAGGCATGAGTTTGGATGCGGCTGAGATGGATTTGTCCAAATCTTTCGAGCGCGGTATGGGTTATGTCGCCTTGTCGCGCGTACGGGAGCTTTCCGGCATAAAACTTTTAGGCATAAACGATATGGCTCTTAAAGTAAGCGAGAAGATCGTCAAGAAGGATTTGGAGTTTAGAAGGCTGTCCGACTCTATTCGAATATCGACATCGCTTGGATAAAAGGTAAAAGCTTGATAAGCTATTATATAGCAGGAGGGAAAAAATATGAAAAAAAGAATCATTATCGTTAGCGCTTTTTTCGCGCTTTTTTTGGTAGCATCCTCGTTCTATATGGGGGTTTTCCAAAAAATGGAAGTCTATGAGGCTAAGATGGGGCCATACACGATAGCCTACGTCGAGCATATCGGGTCCTATTCCGATGTGGCAAAACCTAGGATTGAGCTGGAGAGCAAGATGCTTGAAGCCGGCTTGAACGAATCTAAGAACGGTATCGGTATCTATTATGGCGATCCGAAGACGACTCCGGCCGATGAATTGAAAAGCGATATCGGATTGGTGATTTCCGGCGAGGATATGAAGAAAGTCGAGTCCGGCCGCGATAAGCTTAATTTTAAGATTTTGGAAGAGGCCGATTATTATGTGACGGAATTTCCGATTCGCAATCTTTTATCCTATTCCTTGGGTGCCACTAAAGCATACCCGGCCTTTACGAAATATTTTAACGACAAAGGCTTGAAAGTCGAGAGTTCCGGAATCGAGATATACGACATGGACAAGAAGAAGATATATTTTTTGATGAGGGCCGGAAGCAGTCCGATCAATAAAGATAGTGGTGAGAAAGATTCATCGCAAGCGCTGCTGTTTTTGATAGAGGAAAGAGCCGACGGCAATGTCTATGAAAACAACCGATATGGTATGAAGTTTATCGTTCCAAAAGAATTCGGAAAGCCGAAAGACTATCGCAACGACTCTTTGGACATCGATCAAGCTATCTTCGGCGGGCCGGGAAATTTTTTCATCAGTTTTATGGACAAGGAAAAGGCGATGAATTATTTAGGCAACGAGATGCATCAGGAGTCGACGATCAAAGAGCTCAATGGCAACACCTTTTTCGCCGTTAAACACGCGACCGGTGTCGACATCGAATCTTTGAGCTATTATTATTTCGGAGAGAGTTTTGTCGCCGAATTCAATATCGATATCACGGACAAGACGGTCGTCGACAGGTTCGAGAAGATATTTTATAATTTTTCCGTTTCCGGAGAGACCGGGAGCGAGTATAGGCAGTTTGTCTCCAAAAATGGCAAATTCGTTTTTTCCCATAGAAGCGATTGGGCTTGCAATGACAGGAACGAGTATAATATAGATTGCTATCCTATTAAAAGGCAGGCCGAGATCGTCTCTGACGGCATAGTCTATTCCCCTGAATTACTGGTTCATTTTTATGGTTGCGGAGAGGCGAGGGTTGGAGACGCCTACGATGGTCCGATTAAAGAGAAGAAAGATGGTGTCGGGACATTGTATCATTTCAAGAGGTCTATCGGTGGTTGCTTTGCCACGATAACTTCCGTGGATGAGAATGTTAATAGTAATAATAAATTAGATTCTATAATATATAACGAATCTAAGTAGTGAAAAGACGTACGGCGCTCTAAATAAAAAAATCCGGAAAGAGATTTCCGGGTTTTATTTTGTCGATCAATTTATCAGCGTCTTCTCGTTCGCTATATCGTCTTTCATCGGCTCAGCCTTTTGTATGGACATGTACATTGCCCATATTACCGGAATGAAGGATACGATCAAGACCATCCAAAAAGGATAGTTGAATGTTTTGTTGTTCGCCATGAATAGGATACAGAGGATGCAGTAAGATGCTATTAGCAGGATGCTAGTAGTTTTTTGCCATATTTTCGTCTTTCTTATTCCGGTCAAGGGCAGGACTGTGGCGAACGCCAACATGAGGACTTTGGTCAAAAACAGTATCTTTTCCATACTATTCTCCTTTGAAAAGTGCGATTTTTTGTTTTTTGGACTTCTTTAGATATTACACTATTATGGATTTTTGTCAACCTTTAGGTTGTGGAGATTTTTATGTTATTGTGCTATTATCTTTTTACTGGTTTTTAATCTTAAAATATTATATGAGAATAATCTTTGCTACACACAACGAGGGGAAGATAAAGGAGATGAGGAGCGTTTTGTCCGGTTTGGATTGGGAGATCGTCAGCGCTGAAGAGGCCGGTATCATGGAAGAGCCGATCGAAGACGGTGAGACTTACGAGGCCAACGCATTGATTAAGGCTAGATATGTCCATGGAAAGACTGGAGAATGGACAGTGGCCGATGATTCCGGACTTTGCGTCGAAGCTTTGGATGGGGCTCCTGGCGTCTTTTCCGCACGTTGGGCCGGAGAGGGGGCTACCGGCGAGGAGAAAGCCGAAAAGATTTTAAGCGAACTTGGCGATCTGCCGGACGAGAAGCGTAAAGCTTATTTCGAGACCGCTATCGCCTTAATCGATCCTTCCGGCAAGGAATATATTTTTTCCGGGCAGGTCCATGGCAAGATAACGCATGAGCGTCGCGGTGATTTCTTGCATAGCCGTTTACCTTATGACTCTATTTTTATTCCGGACGGCTGGGACAGGACTTTTTCCGAAGCCGGCGAAGAGGAGAAGAACAAGATCTCCCATCGCGGACAGGCCTTTATGAGGATTAAGGAATTCTTAGCATCGGTATAGTTCTCTGTCGTGCGAGTATTTAAAAACCGTCAAGGCGTTTTCACGCTTTGACGGTCGTTTTTTAAGTACGAAATTTATTCACGGCTTCGATGATGGTATCGATGCGAGCCATTACTCCGAAACCGGTTCCGCCACAGGCTAAGTTGCCTTCGATTGGCGATACTTTGTGAAATTTGTGGAAACGATTCGATAATAAATTAAGCTGATCTCTTGTTATCGAGTCCATCCACATTTCGGTATTCATCGCTGGCGCCACGATAAAAGGTCTGTCTTTCACCCAGGCGCGGGCGATACAGCACAAGAAATTATCGCAGATTCCGTTGGCGATTTTGGCTAAGGTGTTGGCTGAAAGAGGCGCTATCAAAAGCATATCGGCCCATTCTCGGAATTCTATATGCCTGACTGGATCGTTTTTATGATAACCACCTTCCGGCCACTCGTATTTGTCGCGGAAAAGCGGAACTTTGACTCCGTTTCGTCCGTCGGCGAATTTTACTTCCAGCTCGTCGCCAACCCCTAGGGGAAGAAAAAATAATCCCGGAGTGGTGGAGACGACTTGCACTTCGTGTCCGGCGTCGATTAGGGCGCCGGCCATCTTTTGTGTCAAAATTCCGGCTACACTGCCGGTAATACCAAGAACAATCTTCATTACAGAATCTCCTCTTCTATGATTTCCATGATGACTCTTGCCAAGTCTTTACGACTGACAGGTGTGACCGTGTTTTTTGTTCGGACCTCAGCTCTTTCTTCGCACCACTCTAAACAATTGGCCACTACCATATCCGCCCGGCTTGCTTCGCGACTTTTGTCGGCGATGGCTCGTAGTTCGTTTTCGCTGATATCCACCTGAAGTTTGAATTTTACCAGATACCCGGTAAATCCCCACTCTGGTCTTATTTTGTCGATGATTTTTTCAGTAGGAGTCATTCGTACATAAGACTCTTTTATGGTGGATGGTATTTTGCCGCTACTGTCTATCTCGATAAGTTTGCCTTGTTCGTCCTTGACAAATACGCCGTTTGCATAGTAGTCGCTGACAGCCGCCGAGTGTATTATGGCGTGATACTTTTTGCTTTGTATCTCGTCGCTCATGGCGCTGAAAAGTTCATCGTAGGTCTTGTAGGCAATGACCCTTAAATTTTTAGGAATCGGTTTTGCCAAAAGATTAGGCGATGAAGTGATTAGTGTGACATTGTATTCCGCTTCGGCGAATTTTTTGGCGATTGCCGTGCCGGTCCTTCCTTTGAATATGTTCGTGATTGCCCGCACTTGGTCGATCATGACCATCGTCGCTCCGGCTGTCACTAAGACGTTGGTTCTTTCTCTTCTCATATAGACTACCTTCCCTTTCTTGAAAGAATTCTTTGAGCGTTTTTGCCCATGATCATTCTCTCTGTTTTTGGTTCAAGTTCAAGTGTTTTTACGATTTCGATTGTGTTTTCGTAGGATTGGATCGGAAAATCAGTACCAAACATAATTCTTTCCGGTCCGCCGGTGATTTGCAGGAATTTGTTTATTTCTCCGGCGATCGTCCTCCTGTAATCAGGCGTGTCTTCTGTACTGCCAGAATAAAATTGTCCGGAGATATCGGTAAAGATGTTGTGGCATTCTTCCATCGCCTCTCGCAGTTCTTCGAAGAACGGATTGGCTAAATGCGCCGCGATGAATTTAACTTTCGGAAAAATACGAGCCGCTTTGGCCAACTGTTCGGGCATGGAAAGATGTTGACGGTCGTCCAATGGGCAGAATTTTTTCCCGCATCTCCCTTCTTTTTTCTCGTTATTTTTTTTACAGCAGTGATGCAGTTCTCCGAGATGGACGGCGACGGGCAGAGAGAATTCCTCGGCCAGACGGTATAGGGGTATGAAACAGTTTTCGAAGATAAAAATGTTTTGATATCCAGGATAGATTTTTATCCCCTCTATGAGTTCTTTTTCTGCCAGGTCGTGCAATTCGGCGATGTTCAAGGAAAGCTCCTTCTTATTTTCTAAATTGAGACTGCCGAAGGCACCGAATAGTTTTTTGTCTTTTATTCGGCTCAGTAATTCAAGATTGCTAAGGCCGGTCTTTTTGAGCGGAAAATAAGTCGCCATTAGGTAGATGCGATCGATGCCGTATTGGCGAGCTAATTTCTCCAAGGTGGAAATGCTAGCGTCGGAGGTGTGAAAATCACGCATTTTATGACTCGAAGTGTGTGCATGGATGTCTATTACCATGTTGATAGTCCTTTCTTTTTGGGTGTTATATTATATTGTATAAAGAGCTGTCCACTTATTATAGTTATTTTAGCCATTTTGTCAAGTTGCGAAAATAAGGTTTATATTTTTTTGGCTATTATTGGGTATTATTTTATTGGTAAGTATTTTTTTTCTATTTCTCCTCTGGGATTTTTTATGTTAAAGTATAGGTAATAATAAAATTATATGAATAAAAAACAATTAGCCGTATTAGCTCTTTTATTCTTCGGAGTCTTCGTTTTGTCCGGGTGTCGTCTATTGCCTGGTAAGCTAGAGACGAAGCCTTTGGAAAATAATAAAGAGGAAGCCGCCTCTTCTGTCGTCGAATCTTTCGCCACAACGACTCAAGACGAAGCTTTGGTCGCCACAACATCGTCTAAGAATTATCAAGAAGGTATCGATTACTCGCTCGACTATCCGACCAATTATTTCGTCGAGAAGCCGGTGGTAAGTGAAATTGATTGTGATATATCCAAGGAATGTCCTTGCATAATAGGTTCCGGCTATGAAGACGAGGATGATTTTTGTTCTCGTGTCGCCACTTCTAGTAGACAGGGTGACTTATGCGTTCAGAAGTGGTCGGAGGGTGCGGTCGGAAGCTTCTACACGACTTATATATACACCAAGGCGTTGGCCAGCTCTACCGGTCGTTGCTCTTCTTTGAAGTTCACTAAAAGAACCGTGTCCTCTTGTTCGGTCTATGAGGGTGACAAGGTCAAAGTGAAGAATTGCGAGGCTGAGAACGCGATGGTGCCGGTCATGATCGATCGCATCGTCTCGTCTTGGAAAATGCCGGCCGCCTCTTCGACTTCCAGTCTTCTGAAAGACTCTTCGAAGAAGGTTTTGGAGGCATTAAAGAATAAAGACATGAAGTCTTTGGCTTCTTTTGTTGGCAGTGGCAAGCTGTGTTTTTCTCCTTATGCCAATATCGGCGCCGGAGCGAATTGTTTCTTCGGCAGCGAATTATCCGCGGCCATGGATGATAAATTAGAATATATCTGGGGCGCCTATGACGGTAGCGGTGAGCAGATAGTCTTGAATTTCGCCGACTATTATGGAAAATTTATTTACAATAAGGATTATGTCGAGAAGGGCGAGTATTTCTTCGGAGACCCTGTTTCTCGAGGAAACACTCTTAATAACATGAAAGAGATTTATCCGAATTCGTTATTCTCTGAATTCTATATCGCGCCTAGCGACAAGAGTGGCTTGGATTGGAGTAGCATAAGGTTTGTTTTTGACGAGGTTGGCGGAGCTTTAATGCTTAAAGCCATCGTTCATGACCAGTGGACTATATGAGAGGTATAATTGATCGGATGTCGCAATTCGCCATCCCCGTATTCACCGTCGCTTCTTTTTTGTTGATTAGCTTGAAGTTCCCCGGTTGGGGATTGGTCGCCAATCTTTGCGCCCAGCCGTTTTGGATATATTCGACATGGAAGGCTTATAAGAAGGCTGGACAGGTCGGGATGTTCATCAATTCTTTATTGATAACGATCATCGTCTCCTTTGGTGTCGTTAATTATTTTCTATTAAAATAAAATCTATGAGCATTGGGATCGATAAGAAAATAGCTTTTTTATTTTTTTGCCTTTGTCTACTAACTCCTTCTTTAGTATCCGCTCAAGTGCGCGATATATTTTTTCCGACAGAGACATCGATAACGTTCAAGGATGATTTTGGCGATGCTCGTTCCGGCGGGCGCTCACACGAAGGCAATGACATGATGGGCAAGAAGATGACGCCTCTTTATTCGGCCATCGACGGCGTCGTTAAGGATTTGGAGATTCCAGAGGCTTCTTGGGGATATGCTATAACGCTGGAAGATGCTGATGGCTACACTTATCATTATCTGCACGTCAACAACGACACTCCCGGCACTGACGATGGCAAAGGTGGCGTGGATAACGCCTATGCGCCATTCGTCGGTCGCGGTTCGGCTGTCAGAAAAGGACAGTTGATAGGCTGGATGGGCGATTCCGGAAACGCCGAGAATGTCGGTTCTCATTTGCATTTCGAGATCAGACAGCCGGGAGGGAAAGCTATTAATCCTTATGATAGCTTGATCGCGGCGAAAAGCGGTATCGTCAAGATATCTTCCGAATCCGGCAAAGCGGAGACAGTGAAGAAGGTGGTCGCGAAGTTCTTTTTTAAAAACGATCTTCGTTTAGGAATGAAACATGGCGACGTCAAAGAGCTGCAGAAATTCCTAAATGCTAACGGATACGCAGTCGCCAGCTCCGGTGCCGGCAGTTCCGGACAAGAGACTACTTATTTCGGTCAGGCCACCAAGAACGCCTTGATAAAATTCCAAAAGGCTAAAAATATTTTCCCATCATCCGGCCTATTCGGTCCTATCACGAGGGGGGTCGTTAATAAATAGAAGGATTGTAAGTGTAAAAAACAGTTTGTCATTCGAGCTGTTTTTTATTAATTTTGATTTTTTTAAAAATGGTGTATTGTTAAGTTGTTATGAATAACAAAACCGACCAAGAATTAATAGAGGAATATCTGAAAGGAAGCAAGGAGTCTTTAGAGATATTATTCGCTAAACATTTAGATGCGGTCTATTTTTTCGTCCGGCGTTTTTGTAAGGACGACACGGCTCAGGACGTTACGCAGGAAGCTTTTGTTAAGGCCTGGCGTAATCTGAAGAAATTCAAGAATGGCGGTAATTTCAGGGCTTGGCTTTTCACTATCGCTCGCAATACCGCCATCGACTATTTGCGAAAGAATAAGGAGATGTCTTTCTCGGAGTTCGATTCGCTCGTCGAGGACGGAGGATTCGACCCTGCGGACGAGTCGCCGTCCGTTTTAGAATCATTGATTAGAAAAAGCAATGAAAAAGCACTGTCTCAAGCTATCGATAATTTGAGCGAAGCCGATCGTCTGGTAGTGTTTTTGCGTCATAAGGAAGATTTGAAGTTTGAGGAAATGGCTAAGATAATGAAAGAACCGCTCAATACGGTAAAAAGCCGTTATCGGCGGGCTTTAAAGAAATTAAAAGAAGAGTGCACCAAAAACGGCCTTCTGTCCGTATAGTATGTAGAAGGTCGTTTTTTGTTTGCAATATTATAGATTTATTATGAATATCACTAAAGAAATTTTTTCCGGAAAAGATTATCCTGCTGCTCCGGCCGGACTTTTGAAGTCGGTTATGGGCAAAGTGGCTGCCGCCTCTTTGGCGCAGGAAGGGAAAAAACATATTGTTTTAGCGTCGTTTTTTTCCTTCCTGTCTTTATTTGTGGCCATTTTCTCTTTATATAGGACGCAACTTTCCGCTTCTGAGAGCGGTCTTTGGACTATGTTCTCGTTGTTATTCTCGGATTTCGAGGTCGTAGTCGCTTATTGGAAGTCGTTCGCCTTTTCGTTGGCCGAGAGATTACCGCTCGCCAGTTTGATCGCTTCCAGCGGTTCTTTGTTTATCTTTGCCATCACTTTGAAGGCGATAGACAGGGATGTGAAGAGGTATTTTTTGTCGCGACGCGGGAAATTCAAATTAATGAGTTAATTTTAAAATTATGAAAGATTTTTTCGAATCGAAGGTCTTTGCGATCATAACTTGGTCGCTGGCCGTTTTACTGGTCCTATTCTTCGTCTTCAAAGCAGGGATAATGGTCGGACAGATGAAGGCTGATTTCTCTTGCCGTTGGAGCGAGAATTATCGCCATAACTTCAGCGGTCCGCAGAATATGATTCCCATGATGGGCGATCGCGACTTTATGGAGGCCAATGGCGGTGTCGGCAAGATCATTAAGATCGACGGGAACATTTTGACAGTCGATGATCCGTCCGGGCAGGAGAAAGTAGTAGAGGTTTTAAGTGATACAGCCATCAGGCGTTTTAAGGACGATATAAAGATAGGAGACCTCAAAGAGAGCGACTATGTCGTCGTGATGGGTGAGCCGGAAGCCGACGGCAAAATCGGAGCTAAACTTATCAGGGTGATGCCTTCTCCTGAAAAATTCATTAAAGAGCAGATAAGATAATAATATGAAAAATATATTCGGTTTTTTTTCGAAACACAAGATAGTGATTTTCTTGGTGATCGTCGTAGTGATAGGCGGCGGTTATTATTACGTCAAAGGCAAAAATAAGACCGCCGGTCAGATATCTTATACCTTCTCGGCCGCCGAGAAGGGCGGGATAGTCTCTTCTGTTTCCGGTAGTGGTCAAATTTCCGCTTCCAATCAAATGATCGTCAAAGCCGAGGTGTCCGGTAACATAGTTTCTCTTAGTGCCATTAAAGGAGCCGAAGTGAAAGCCGGCGACGTCTTGGCTAAGATAGACTACAAGGACGCTTATCGTACGGTTCGTGACGCGCAATCCTCTTTGGAGAACGCCAAGCTTTCTTTGGCTAAAGCTAAGGAGGCCGCTGACGACGTCGATGTGAAAAAGGCGGAGAACGCCATAGCTCAAGCTAAGGATAATTTGGAAAAATTGAAGAGCAGTCAGGCTAGCGCATATCAGAAGGCCTTGGACGACAAGGCCAATGCCGAGACCTCTTTGGTCAATTATTACGATTCGGCCTTCAATGAGATATCCGACGCCTTTTTGGATTTTCCGAGCGTTTTGGACGGGTTAAAGGAGATGTTCTACAACACTTCTATCGACGGCTACAGGCTCAATATCGATTGGTATTCCAATCAGACCAGCTTCGGGTCGGTCAATATCTATCGCGACGACTTCGAAGCGTCTTATAAGCAGGCTAGGGCCGACTACGAGAAGGCTCTCGAGTCTTACCGCGCTAAGTCGAGGTCTTCGAGCGATGGTGACGTGGAGAGTCTTTTGGACGAGACCTACGAAACCTCCAAGAGCGTTTCCGATGCGGTCAAGGCGGCTGATAATTTTTTGAGATTCGTCTACGATTATATGAAGAGCAAGAACCTTGTCGTCCCTTCCGCCTTGTCGGACGATCAATCTTCCGTCAGTTCTTATTTTTCCAAAATACAGAGCAGGGTCTCCGGTCTTTCGACCGCTAACAAAAACATAATCAACGGCAAGAAAAGCATTGATAATTACGAAAGAACTATCAATGACTTAAAAGTTAGTCAGCCGATAGAATATAAGGCTTCCGAGCAGTCTATTTGGGAGAAAGAGGTCGCCTTAGCCGACCTTAAAGAGGGTCCGGACGAGTTGGATATCAAGACCTATGAACTATCGGTGCGTCAAAAGCAGGATTCTTTAGCTAAAGCCTATGAGGCCTTAGAAGATTATACGATTAAGGCTCCATTCGATGGCGTGATAGCCGAGATGGATATCGAGAAAGGGGATTCCGTGTCTTCCGGCGCCGAGCTCCTGACTTTGATAACTAAACAAAAGATCGCCGAGATATCTTTGAATGAGGTCGATGCCGCCAAGGTCAAAGTCGGACAGAAGGTCAATATCACTTTCGACGCTTTGTCCGATCTCACTATCGTGGGAAAGGTCATCGATATCGACAATATCGGTACCGTCAGTCAGGGTGTTGTGACCTATTCGGTCAAGATATCCTTAGACGAGGAAAATGAGAATATAAAGTCCGGCATGAGCGTCTCGGCTTCAATTATCACTGACTTCAAGCAGGATATAGTCGTCGTTCCGAGCTCTGTCGTCAAGACTTCTGGCGAGTCCTCGTATATTGAGGTTCCTAACGGCACCGTCGGCGAAGGCGATTTGGATAAGACGATCGTTTGGCCTTCCGGCGTCACCAGAAAAATCGTCACCACCGGAATTTCCGACGACACTCAGACCGAGATTTTGACGGGCGTGGAAGAGGGGGATATATACGTATCCAAGACCGTCAGTCAGATGTCGACTGGCAAAACTTCTTCCTCTAGCAGTAATCGCAGTTTATTCCAAGGTGGTGGTGCCGGTGGAATGATGCCTCGTTAAAAATATGATAGAGCTTAAAAATATAACTAAAGTCTACAAGAACGGCGACAACGAATCGGTTGTTTTAAAAGGAGTGTCTTTGACTATAAAGGATGGCGAGTTCGTGGCTATTATCGGTCCGTCCGGTTCCGGTAAGTCCACTATGATGCATATCATGGGAGCTTTGGACGCGCCGACCGACGGACAGTATTTTTTGGACGGCAAGGATGTGTCTAAAATGTCCGACGACGAGCTTGCCGAGGTGAGGAAGAAAAAAATCGGCTTCGTCTTTCAGGCTTTCAATCTTTTGCCGCGCTCTTCCGTGCTTCGCAATGTGGCTATGCCTCTTATATATTCCGGAATGGATAAAAAGAAGAGGGAGGAGATAGCCAAAGAGGCCTTACTGGACGCCGGGATGAGTGAGACGCATTTCAACCATTTGTCCAATCAGCTTTCCGGAGGACAAATGCAACGCGTGGCCATCGCTAGATCATTGGTGAATAATCCGAGTTTGATATTGGCCGATGAGCCCACTGGTAATTTGGACACCAAGACCGGAGAAGTGGTTTTGGCGACTTTTCAAGAATTGAACGAGAAACAGGGTCGTACCATTGTATTGATAACTCACGAGGCTGATGTCGCCGAACATGCCGATAGGATAATTTCCATTCGCGACGGATTGATAGTCGATGATAGCCGTAATTTTAAAAAGAGGAAAGCCTCGATAGCTTAATATAAATATATGAAAATATCCGACCTCTTCGAGGAGACATATTTCGCGCTTTTGGCCAATAAAGCCAGATCAGGATTGACCATCTTGGGAATAGTCATCGGTATCGGTTCGGTTATCGCCATGATAGCCATCGGTCAGGGTTCGCAGAATAGTATAGCCTCGAACATAGAATCTTTGGGTTCTAATTTGATCGTGGTCATGCCGGGAATGCAACGCGGCGTCGGCATGCAAGTCAGTCAGGGTCGCGGTAGTGCCACCACTTTGACTTTGGAAGATTCCAAAGCCATTGCTTCCGAGATATCCTTGGTCAAAGCGGTCTCTCCGGAGGTTTCCTCTCGTCAACAGGTTAAAGCCAAGACCAATAATACAAACACTTCCATAGTCGGCGTCATGCCGGAATACCTGTCTGTCCGTAATGTGCAGATCGATCAAGGCTCCTTTATCACCAATCAGCAGGTAGACTCCATGTCCAGAGTAGCCGTTCTCGGACCTTCTGTCGTAGACGATTTATTTGGCGAGGATATCGAAGCTTCTGATGTCATAGGCAAGACGGTGCGTTTCAAGAATATGGATTTTAAAGTCGTTGGTGTGACCAAAGAGAAGGGTGGTACCGGATTCGGTAGTCAGGATGACATGATTTTCATCCCTCTCTCCACTGCCCAACAATTTTTAACTGGCTCGAAGAATGTCAGCAATATCTATGTCCAAGCGGTCAATCAGAATTCGATGACGGAATTACAGACCGAGATAACAACCTTGTTGTTGTCTCGCCATAATATTTCCGATTCCAGTTCTGCCGATTTTTCTACGATAAATCAAGCCGACATAGTCTCGGCAGCTTCTTCTGTCACTAAGACTTTCACAATACTTCTTGGCTCTGTGGCAGCCATTTCTTTGCTTGTTGGCGGAATTGGTATAATGAATATGATGCTCACCACCGTCACGGAGCGCACGAGGGAGATAGGATTAAGGAAAGCCGTCGGGGCCAAGAGGCAGGAGATTAGCAATCAATTTTTGGCCGAGGCCGTGATGCTTACCTTGATAGGCGGTATCGTAGGCGTAATTCTCGGGTGGTTGATATCGGTAATCGTCGAGAAGTTCGCGCAGATAGAGACGAGCATCTCTATGCCTTCGGTTGCTATGGCTTTTGGTGTTTCGGCGGCTATCGGGATAGTCTTCGGCTATTACCCGGCTCGCCGTGCCGCCAAGATGAATCCAATCACCGCTTTGCGTTACGAATAATAATTAAAATAATAAAAAATCAAAATTATGAAAAAAATCATCCCTATTTTTATCGTCGTCTTCGTCGTCGGTTGCGCCGGCTCGTTCTTTGCCGGATTAAAAGTCGGCCAGAATCAAAAAGGAGTCCTCGGAAAGGGTTTCGACCCAAGCAATATGCCTTTCCCCGGAAATTCGTCCAGCCAGGAAAGGATGAAACAGATGCAAACTCGTGGAATGACCGATCCGCGCATGATGAACCGCACTGGAGGAGCAATGGTCAACGGTGAGGTCGTCAGTAAGGACGATAAGAGTATGACGGTAAAGACTGCGACCGGAAGTTCTAAGATAATCTTTTACTCCCAGTCCACAAAAATCAGTCGCATGGCCGATATCAAAGTCGATGAAGTATCCGTCGGTCAGAGCGTTTTCGCCAGCGGATCTCCGAGTCAAGACGGCAGTCTGATGGCCAGCAGCATCCAGCTCGTCGACTCTTCTCAGTTTCAAAATCAAGAAAAACCGGCTCAGTCTACTGAAGAGAAAAAATAAAATCGATAAAAAACACCTCCCTTGAAAAGAGGTGTTTTTGTTTGTTGAAAACCCGTCTTTAATACCATTCTCTTCATTAAAAGACGATTATAATGTATAATTAAAGTTCAAAATAAAGCTAAAAATATGGCTAAACAAATCAATAATAACGTCTATTGGGTCGGCAAGTCCGACTGGGAGATTCGCCGTTTCCACGGCGACGAATATTCCACTCATCGCGGCTCGACCTACAACTCTTATTTAATAAAGGAGGAGAAGATAGTCTTGATCGATACGGTTTGGCAGCCGTTTTCTAAAGAATTCGTGGAGAATTTAAAGAAAGAAGTAGACCTCGACAAGATAGATTATGTCGTGGCTAACCATGCCGAGATAGATCATTCCGGGGCCTTGGAGGAGTTGATGAGGCTCGTCCCCGGCAAGCCGATCTATTGTACACGCGCGGCCACGATGTCGCTCAAGGGGCACTATCATCAGGATTGGAATTTCCAGATCGTTAAGACCGGTGACCGTTTGTCCTTGGGTAATGGCAAGGAGCTTGTTTTTATTGAAGCGCCGATGTTACATTGGCCGGATTCGATGTTCACTTATATGACCGGTGATAATATCCTTTTTTCTAACGACGCCTTCGGTCAACATTATGCCAACGAGTTTTTATTCAATGACTTATCGAATCAGTGCGAGCTTTATGCCGAGGCTATAAAATATTATGCCAATATCCTGACACCGTTTTCGCATTTCGTGCGCGAGAAGATCGCCCAAGTGTTGGATTTGAATTTGCCGGTCGATATCATTGCGCCTAGTCACGGAATTATTTGGCGCGACAATCCTTTGCAGATCGTGGAGAAATACAAGGAGTGGGCGGGAGATTATCAAGAGAGGCAGGTGACTGTCATTTATGACACGATGTGGAATGGGACGAGAGCGATGGCGGAGAATATTGCCAAGGGTCTTGAGATAAAATTGGGCAAGGATTGGAAAGTGAAAGTATTCAGCGTCTCTAAGGGCGACAAGAATGATATAATCACGGAGATATTCAGATCCAAGATGGTTGTGGCCGGCTCGCCGACTGTTAATAAAGGTATTTTGAGCGCTATGGCCGGCATTATAGAGGAGATTCGCGGATTGTCGTTCAAGAATAAGAAAGCCGCCTCTTTCGGGGCTTTCGGTTGGAGCGGAGAGGGGGCGAAGATGGTTGAGGAGGGATTCAAGAATGCCGGTTTCGAGATTATTTCCGAGCCTCTGAAGGCTATGTGGGCCCCGGACGAATCGGCTCTCGCCAAATGCCGGGAATTCGGCGAAAAATTAGCGCAAAGCCTTTGAAAATACGCTCGGTTGACCTTGGGTATTTTAAGGGGTAAAATATATAAGCTAATAAATTCAGCAAGTTAAAGTTTGTTGTTTTTTTGGGAATTTATCTTTTAAAAGACGTTCGATTTTTCTCCAGCGGAAAAATCTCACTCTGCTTCTTGGTCAAATTTTTCGCTTACAGCGAAACCGAGCAAATTTGACCAAAAGAAGCTTTTAAAAGATAAATTCCCAAAAATGATTATCACTTCTTTAATATTGCAAAGATAAATATGTCATTCAAAGAGAAAGCCCACAAAGTGGAAGGCAAGGGGAGCAAGGAGATAATGTTCTATAGTTTGAGCACTTGTTTTTGGTGCGATAAGGCTAAGGACTATTTAGGACAGATCGGTCTCGGCTATAATTATATCGTCGTCGATCAATTGGAAGGCGCCGATCAGCAAGAGGCTATCTCCGAGATCTCTAAGTATAATCCGAATCTTTCTTTCCCGACTTTTGTAATCAATAATGGCGAAAAAGTAATCATCGGCTTCGACCAAGAGGCTTTCGACGAACTAGCCAAATAATATGGAAAGAAAAGATATTCCGCAAGAACAAGTCGACGATCTTCACTTTAAGCTTATTCCGGCTGCCGAAAGAAAGGGGTACAAGTTGAACCCTAATGAGGCCGACGCCAAAGAGTTGGTGCGTTCGCTCATCAATGCGCGCAATAATTACGGTTATATGTGTTGTCCGTGTCGCTTGCCGGCACATGACATAAAGAAGGATTCCGACATTATTTGCCCATGCGTCTATCGCGAACCGGACATCGCCGAATACGGAACCTGCTACTGCACGCTGTATGTGTCGCCGGAAGTGGCCAGCGGTGAAAAGCCCTTGAAGCCGATTCCGGAAAGAAGGCCGAGCCTGGAAGAGAGAATGAAGAATAAATAGTCGAATATATAAAACCGCCCTTATTTTTAAGAGGGCGGTTTTTGCGTAAAAAAAGACGACTCACATTGCTGTGAGTCGTATAGAATTTAGACTTTTTTAGTCTTTATTTTGCGAAAGGATCAATTGTCTCCATTTCTTTATTTTCGAAGGTTTTTTTGGTTTCAGCCGTTGAAATGACCTCGGCTAAAGCTTTCATGTCCACTTTGGGCCAGCCGAATAAGCCAGCAATCGGGCCTTGCGGGAAATTTCCCAAGTATGTCTCATAGATTCGCACTTGGTCGATTTTGGTTCTCTGCTTGGCTTCGAAGCTGGTATAGCCGGCTTCGATGACTGTCTGTAGTTTTGTCAAGATGTCCGGGTAATGTGCACACACATATTGCACTTTTTGCTAATCTAGGGGCATATGTCAAAA
>CAYNAR010000015.1:0-31727 GCA_964395625.1 uncultured Gammaproteobacteria bacterium
TTACGAGCATTTAAGAAAATATAAAAAGATAATTAGAAATTTATACTTTGTTTATTTTTAAAAAAATTAACTTTCAAAACAAAAAAGGTCTCACGAAACGGCGGCGCCGTTTCCGACACCCAATATTCTTTCGAATATTGACCACGAGTATAGTACCGATCGCAAGACCGTCTTTATACTCGTGGATTTTGGCCATGCCCTATATTTCTACAAGGTTTAGGCCACAATAAATTGTAATATTACTCTACCAACTACAATAAATAATGTCAAACTGGCTTAATTGACAAATCAACATTTTAATAATATACTACAAATACGATTGTTGGCCTCATTTTTTGAGGCTCCGAGATTCCCGCTACTCCGCAAGGATAGTGGGTTTCGTTTTTATTTGGATAATTTCCACTATCTTTTCCTTGATGGCCGCAAACTCACGAACTGAAGCTGAAACACTCTTCATTTTTCTTATTAACCGCTTTGAGCTTATAAGTCTAATCTGCGACAATATTAAAGTCTTCTTTCCATCTTCTCTTTCAAGTTGAAAATAATAACAGCTTGTCTTCTCCTGGCTTGTTAGCGGAACAACCAAAAGTGTGCTTGGGTTTATTTTTTTTAAAACCAAAACCGGTCTCTCGAAATAACCGTTTTTTCCATCGACTTCATTGCCGATATTTATGCCGACGCTAGCCCACCACACCTCCCTTTCGTTAAAATAAATAATCCTCTCTTCCTTGGAATGGATACGCATTTTCAACTTTGTCCATTCCACCATTTTTTCTAATTTTTCTCCCCCCCTCCATAAAAAATTATAAATCAAAAGTTAATTAGTTTTTTAAGCGCAACAACACTGTTTACACTATACGCCCTATTACTAGCTGTGCCAATTTTCTACAATATACTTTCTATAAAACAAAAACGAACGGCCAAAACCGTTCGTCTATTCATATCTTGCAATATATAATTCAGCCTACTCCCAACCTTTCTTCGCCAGTCCGGCTTTAGCCGCCTGAACTTGCGCCTCTTGCTTGGATGAACCGCTACCCACGGCGATCAACTCGTCGGCGATATACAATCCCACTTCGAAAATCTTAGCATGATCCGGACCCTCCTCTTTCAAGACGTCGTAGTGCGGAGTGAATCCGTGTTTATCTTGGGACATCTCTTGGAATTTAGACTTCGGATCGAAATACAGCTCGTTCTTCAATATATAATCCAATTTGGAGAGGACGACTCGACCGATAAAATCCTTGGCCGTCTCCACGCCGGTATCCAGATACATGGCGCCGATGACAGCTTCGACGGCATCGGCCAAGATGTATTGGCGAGCCTTGGAATTCTTGTCCTTCGATTCGCCTTTGGAAAGATATAGACAACTCTCTATGTCGAGCTCGGCGGCGATGGTCGAAAGCATTTTGGCGTTGACCAAGCTGGCGCGCCAATTGGTCAAATCGCCCTCCGGCTTATCCGGAAAATTTAAAAACAGATACTCGGTGACGATCAATTCCAGGACGGCGTCGCCCAAAAACTCTAAACGCTCGTTGTGATCCAAAGGAAAATCACCGTGCTCGTTGAGATAAGAACGGTGGACCAAGGCTTGGCGCAAGAGATCTTCATTTTTAAAAGAGACTCCGATTCTGTCCTGAAGCGAAACGATGTCGTTCATAACAAAGAGTTGTCAGACTGTTAGCTCATTAAATTAATCGAAACGACAATTTAAAGATTTAACAGGCGGACAATTTATATCAATTATAAAATATTAATGATAATTTTATTGAGCCTGAATTTCTTCTGCCGGCTTAACCTCTTCGACCTTCGGACTTTCCGGCAAAACCGCTTCCGCGGTCACACCCTCCCCGACCAATTTATGATCGTCTTGACTGTCCATCTCGTTCTTATACATAGCGCCCAAGACGCCGTTGACGAACTTACCGGAAGATTCTCCGCCGAAAGCCTTGGCGATTTCGATGGCCTCGTTGATGGCGACCTTCGGAGGGATCTCCTTGTCGAACAGAAGCTCGAAAGCGCCGATGCGCAAAACGTTACGATCGACCACGGTTATCTGGTCGAGTGGCCAATCGGTGGCGTACTTGGTGATCAGGCCGTCGATCTTCTCCAAATTATCCATGACACCCTTAAGCTTAACCCTGACAAAGCCATGGTCGTCGAAACCCGGGGCGAAATTCTCGAAATCGTTATTGATTAACTCATCGAAATCGGTTTCAGCCTTACGGCCGTTGAAATCCCAAGTGAACAATATTTGCATGACCATCGTTCTGGCCAGGTGTCTATTAGACATATTTTGAAGAAAAAATTAGGAATGAAAGAATTCGTAAACAAAAACGGCCAGGGGGATTATTTCCCTTTGGCTGTTTTAGTCTTGATTTCGGATTTAACCTTTACGGCCTCGCGCCCTTTATAAGAGCCGCAAACCGAGCAAGCGCAGTGCGGTTCAACCGCCTGGCCGCATTTCGGGCAAGCTCCCAATTTGGTCTTTTTTAAAGCGAAATGAGAAGCTCTCATTCTGACAGTACTGCGAGACCTTCGCTTTGGTGGAACTGGCATATCTTTATTCAGTTATCAAATTGACAATTGGTCCGACTATGGTCGGGTTGGCAATTATTGTTTGTTATATTAAAAGAATAACCAAAAAATTGGAGAAAGTCAAATGGTCGGGGCATTTAGGCTTTTATTTAATAAACATAGCGTCGCCGAAACTGTAAAAACGGTACTTATTTTCGATGGCCTCCCGATACGCTTCTTCGATTCTCTCCTTGCCGGCAAGAGCCGAAACCAGCATCAAAAGGGTGGATTTGGGCAAATGGAAGTTGGTTATCAGGGAATCGACCGCCTTGAATTCGTAGCCCGGGGTGATGAAAATGTCCACCCAGGCCTTAAAATCATCGTTTTCCGAGGGTAAATTCGAAAAACAAGCCTCCAAACTCCTAGCACTCGTAGTTCCGACGGCGACGATTTTCCCTCCTTTTTCGCTTGCCGACCGCACTTCTTCGATAGTCGAACGGTCTATCTCCACCCATTCGGCGTGCATTTTATGCTCGGCGATGTTTTCCGTCTTCACCGGGGCGAACGTCCCCATACCTACATATAAGGTTATCTCTAGAACTTTGACTCCCTTGTCTTTTATCTTTTGTAACAGCTCCGGAGTGAAATGCAGTCCTGCCGTCGGTGCCGCCACACTCCCCTTCTTCTCATCGTTGGCGAAGACGGTTTGATAGGTCCTTTTCACATCTTCCATCTCTAACTTTTCGTTCTTAGCCTTCAATTGATTCAATATATATGGAGGTAAGGGGGTTTGGCCGATCTTCTCTATGGCCCCCATCAAATCCGAGCCTCCTCGATCGAATTCGACGTCCCAAGTCCCGTCGTTGTTGTTCTTCTTGACCTCTCCGGAAAGAAGACCGGACGCCTCGAATCTCAAACCCTCCCTGATTCTACCGCCCAGCAAACATTGCCAAACGCTATCTCCGATCTTCTTATGCAAGAACACTTCGACGCGACCGCCCGTTCCGGTCTTTTCGACTATCAAGCGGGCCGGTATGACCTTGGAGTTGTTTAAAACTAAGACATCACCGTCGTTAAGATAATCGATTATGTCGTAAAAATGCTTATGCTCCGTCTGACCGGTGCTCTTGTCCAAAACCAAAAGCCGCGAGTGGTCGCGCGGCTCGGCCGGATGTGTGGCGATGAGATCGTCCGGCAAATCGAAATCGAAGTCTGATAATTTATATTCCGTCATAGATAGCTAAAATAATGACGGCAAAAAGTGATTTTGTCAAAGGCTATTGAACTTTCTTTTCTTTGAACCAATCGACCGGATTGATATTCTCCACAGTAGCTCCGCCGGCGACGGTGACCAAGGCTTTATCATGAGGACATTGGTTGTCGGCCTCGGCCGGATCGCATTTCACGAACTCCGTATAATAGGCCACGTTCGATGGGCAAGCGCTCAAGCGACCGTTGTTGATCGGAGGATAGCAAGTCTCCATGGCAAATACGTAATATTCGCCGGCCGGCACTTTCAATTCGTAATTTCCATTATCCTGATGATTCATGCAAAAAAGCTTATCGCCCGCCTTGCTCTCGGCGCAAGCCAAAAGACCGAGAGGCATAGGCGTCTTCTCGTGAGCCAAAACTCCTTTTATAAATCCCTTGTCTTGCGAATCGGATACGACCGCCGCGGCGGCAGCCTCGAGCTTCTTACTCTTGTCTTCTGAGGCGTTCAATTGCAAACGCAGATCGGAGATGTCGGACATTAAAGCGCTATAGTCATTCTTGGTCTCCGACAAAGCCACCTTCGACTCGTCAAAATTGGTCTTCTGCGCGAAATACATGATGGCGAAAAACACGGCGGTGGCCATAAATATCACGATAAGGAAAAAGGATAGCGCTCCGCCTGATTTCTTTTCTTTAGCCATATAATCAAAGATTAAAAAATTAATTATATTCGAATTATATATTCACGACTCTCTCCGAGTACTTATTTTTAGCGACAAACTCGTCGACGGCCTTTCCATAGGCGACAAAATCACTTCTTTCCCTGAGTTGCACCCAAGACAACTTCTCGCCCTTCAGTTCTAAAAGCAAATCCGACAAACCATCGAATTCTTGATATTTACCGATAAAATCAATCACGCTGGAAAGCTCCCCGTCAAAACACCTCTTCAATTCATCGACCGAGCCTATACTCTCCCAATTCTTTTTCAACCAGACGAATCCTTTCTCGATGGGGGCGAAATCTTCGCACCATTTCTCATTCACATCCTTCAAGACTATCTCTCCTCTCTCTTCCTCCGGCAAATAACGGCGCAAAAAATCTTCGACGGCTATATAGGCGGCCGAATTCTTGTGCGGTATCTCGCCACTTTCCAACAAAGCCTCGAACCTCCTATCACTTATTCTGCCATCTTGGTCTATGAATTGCAACCAAGTATTCGGATTGTTTTGAGAAAGTTCGACGTCGATTTTTTTAAAACCCAACCTTTCGGCGATCGGCGTGTCCACGAGCCACGACCGGCCGATGACAGCCTTGATGGAAGGGAATTCTTTTTTTATCTTAACCGCCAGATCGGAGAATCCTTTACGGAATATTATAGCCCCGTCATGCCTATAGGCCTCCTCTATGTGAGCACTCAACACCTCGTCGTATTCGCCGAATCCCAATTCTTCAAAAACCTTTCTCATGTCTTCGCCTTTTTCGATACCGTCGATGGTGTACTTCAATAATCCGAACTTCTCCTTCTTGTTATCTCGATTTTCTTTCTCCTCTTTAAATTCCTCCTTTTTCTGTTTTAGGTAATCATAAACCTCACCCTCTCTACCATTGTCGATCATTTCTTTGACCTCCCCCTCTATAGAATCGATTATCTCCTCGCTCTTATCTTTGTCATGCCTTGAGACTAATTTCTTCAAATCACAGAACAGAGTCGAGTATTTCTCGAAAAAATACGAAAAATCCCGACCTTCCTGGTGCTTGAATTTCTCCAAGGAAAAAGTCAGGCTCATCTTATCCATATTGTCATTAATGATCTCTTTTTTGTCGGCGACGTTTTCAGCCGACTCCGGATTGACTAAATTTTCGAAAGCGGATTTTTCGAACATACTATATCTGTCTAATCACTTAAAATAATTTATTATTCTCTCTCTTCAAATGCTCGTAGGCCGCCGGCGTGACGATGCGCCCGCGCGGAGAACGATCGATGAAGCCGAGACGCAGGAGGTATGGTTCATAGACATCCTCGATGGTGGCCATCTCCTCGCCGGTCGCAGCAGCGATCGTATTGAGTCCGACCGGTCCGCCGTTAAACTTGTCGATGATGGTCTCTAGAATTTTTCTATCCACCCAATCCAAACCCAACTCGTCGACCTCCAGCATCGAAAAAGCGTCCTGACAAATCCCGTCCGATAGGCAACCATCGCCTTTGACCGCGGAGTAATCGCGTACGCGCTTCAAAAGACGATTGGCGATGCGAGGCGTACGGCGAGAACGTGTAGCGATGCCCGACAAGGCGGTCGGATCGATATCGACGCCCAAAATCTTGGCACTCCTTTCCACAATCTTCTCTATATCACTGTCTTCGTAAAAATCCAAATGATGATGATGTCCGAAGCGATCGCGCAACGGCGCCGAAAGCATGCTGACTTTCGTCGTCGCTCCGATTAAAGTGAAGCGTGGCAAATCGATGCGCACCGTACGCGCGGCCGGACCTTTGCCCAAAATAATATCCAAAGCATAATCCTCCATAGCCGAATAAAGAATCTCTTCAACGGTCTTATTCAGGCGATGTATTTCGTCGATGAACAAAGCGTCTCCCTCTTCCAGATTGGAAAGGATCGCCGCCAAGTCGCCGGACTTCTCGATGGCCGGTCCGGTCGTGACGCGCATATTGGCGCCCATCTCGTTAGCTATCAAATGCGCCAAAGTAGTCTTCCCGAGACCCGGCGCGCCGTAAAGCAGGACGTGCTCAATAGACTCGTTGCGCGTCTTGGCCGCCTGAATGCTTATCTCCAGGCTCTTCTTGACTTTCTCCTGTCCGATATAATCGGAAAACCTCTGCGGACGCAAAGACAGGTCGAGCGCGTCATCGCCCGAAGCCTCCTTGGAATCTATTATTCTATCGGAATCCATCTCTGACATAAAAATATTTTGTATCGGATATCTCTCCGTTATCATTATAATAATACTCTTTTTTGCCTGCTATTTCAAGGTTTCTTACGGATAATTCCAAGAAAAAAACTACGAATGAAGCTAGTTTTACAATTTCCTGAACTCACAGATGCCGTTAAAGTCGCAATACTGGCACATTCCGGTCTTAGGAGGGAATTCTCCGGAGCGGATGGCGCGAACCGTATTGCAAATCTTGTCGTCGAGCTTCTCGAAATCCTTATCCTTGCCCAAAAATTCTATCTGGCTATTATCCTCCAAATAATGGAAGACGAGCGCGCCGACCTCTTGGCGGAACAACTGCTTGATGGCCATCTGGTAGATCAAGAGTTGGGACTTGTCGTCGAACTCCAACTTCTCTTTCGGGTTGCCGGTCTTGTAATCGACGATCCTCAATTTCTCGTCCGGCATCTTATCGATACGATCTATCTTGCCGGCGATCGTTATCCCTTCACCATCGACTTTCAGGCGCAAGGAGAAATCCTTTTCCAAAAATTCCACTTCCGGCCAATTGTCCTTGTTCTGTTCGTAAAATTCCTTGACGATCTTCTTGCCTTTGGCGCGATACTCTTCTTTCAATTTTTCCGATGGGAACCAGTCATCCTCCCAAGACTGTTCGTATATCCGATAGCATTCTTCCAGCGTTATGGCCGACCCCTCGCCCGCAGAAGATGACGAGACGAACAGAGAGTCCTGCTTCTTCTCGCCGGCCTGCTTCACGGCTTGCAGGATCTTCTGCAATGCCGAATGCATGGTCTTACCGAAAGAGAAGGACGGCTTACCTCGAGTAGGGACGTGCAAGATATGGGCGAAGCGATATTGATACGGGCATTTATCGTAAGCGGCCAATTGAGAGAAGGAAAAACGTTCCGGAGCTTTCGGTATGAACTTTTCCGCCCCTTCCTCTTTCTTTTCCTTAATAAGACCCAAGGCGCCACGCTCGTCGATCGCCTCTTTAACAGAGGAATATTCTTTTTTCTTGTCGGCGTTCTCCAAGGTCAAATCCTCGACCAAGCCGGTCTCCACTAAAAATCTGGAAGCTCGGCGCTCGCGCTTGCCTCCGGCGTCGGAAGACCAAGAGAGGTACAGACCATTCTTGGCGCGCGTCGCTGCCACGTAGAATAAACGGCGTTCCTCTTCCAGATGGTGATCGCCTTCCGGCAAAGCCTCGTCCAATAATTTATCCGGTATGCTTATGGATTCACTGCGCTCCGTCGATGGGAAACGCTTGTCGATCAAGTTGACGATGAAGACGTATTTGAATTCCAAACCCTTGGAGGCATGGACGGTCATCACCTTAATCGTCTCGGAATCCTCGTTCTCGTTGAAAGGCAAAGAGCCTTGCTCGCCGGCCTCGATCTCCACCGATAGCTCGTTCAAGAAAGCGCGCACGCTCTTGTCGAGCGAGTTGTCCTCGAACTGTTTGATGCGTTTCATGAACTGATTCAAAAGATTGGCCGACTCTATCGCCTTCTTGTCGCCTTGTGAATATAGATATTTCAAATAGCCGCTGTCCTCCAAAAAAGACAGGAACAATTCCGACGTCTTACCGCTGGCCGCCGAGGCGTGCTTGCTGAACACGGCCAAAAATTTATTGATTCTGCTAAGGCGCGTACTATCGAAGCCGTGCGCCGCCGCCTCATGCAGGACCTTATAGAGCGATTGGGCTTTCTTGTAGGCGACATAATTCAAAGCCGCCAAATCTTCGATCGTCAAACCGAAGACAGGCAAAGACAAAGCTTTGAATAAAGAAACGCCATCATAATAGTCCGCGGTCGCTGTCAAATAATTGATACTATTCAAAATCTCCTCCTTAGCGTAGAGTCCGCGCGAAGAATTCAATCTATACGGGAAGCCGGCCTCGTCTAAATAGGAGCATATCTCCCTGGCCGAATCGTTGGCGCGCGCCAAGACGGCGAAATCGCCCCAAGTCGCCTCCTTGTCTCCGGCTTTGATGTCGGCGATCTTCTTGACGATCTGCACCATCTCGTCATCGATATCCGTACCGCGAATAACCTCGATCACGCCCTTGTCGGAAACATTGGCTTTCAATTTTTTAGACAACCCCTCGCCGTTCTCCTTCAACTGCTCCTCCAGACGATTCGGGTTGTTCAATTTTATGAAGTTATAGGAAAAATCCAAAATCTCCTGCGCACTGCGATAGTTCTCGGTCAAAAAGACCTGCTTGCAAGACGGATAATCTTTTTTGAATTCCAAGATATTCGCCATGGCCGCACCGCGAAAACGATAGATCGACTGATCGTCGTCGCCGACCACGGTCAAATTATTCTTCGGCGCCGCCAACATCTTCACCAGCTCGTACTGCGCCCAGTTAGTGTCCTGGAACTCATCGACCAAGATATATTTATAGCGAGCGCGATACTTTTCCAAGATATTCGGACGCTCGCGAAAAAGTTTCAAACAATAATTTATCAGGTCGCCGAAATCCAAGACGTTCTTCTCCAAAAGCAGATTCTGATAGACATGATAGGCGTTGGCCAACTCCTCGACTTTGCGCACTTCCAATTCCGCGACCTCGCGATCGAATTCTCCGGAAGAATTGAGGAAGATGCTCGATCCGGTCTTGGTCTTGCCAGCCTTACCGGAAAGCATACCATCCAAATTCTGCCTTAGCTCCTCGGCATAGCAGATATATTCCAAGGGCGTGATGTCCTCGTCCTTACAGCGAGAGATATGCTTCAAAATATCACGAATGAATTTGGTCGGATTGCCCATCGGCTGGTAATACACCAAACCAAATCTGTCCAAATGTTTTTTGAATAGGCTATATTGCTGAAAATCGTTGAGCAACTTGAAGTCGGTCGGCAAACCGATATCCAATCCGGACTCCTTCAAGATATCCGCGCAGAAAGAATGGAAAGTGGCGATAGTCAAATCGAAATAGCCATAAGGCAAAATCCTGTCCACGCGCTCTTCCATCTCGCCGGCCGCCTTCTCGGTAAAAGTCAAAGCCAGAACCTCTTCGGACTTGGCCCAACCCTTCTCGATGATGTTGGCGATACGAGCGGTGATCATGGCGGTCTTGCCGGTACCGGCGCCGGCCACGATCAGAAGCGGACCCTCTTGGTGATTGACGGCTATCTCTTGTTCCTCGTTCAATTGTATCTTTTTTATTTCCATATTTTTATTCTTCTTTCGTTTTTCCTAACATCCCGCGTCGCCTCTTGCTTTCCGCTCTCCTAGGGATTATGCCGTGCTTATCGTTGTACTCCTTTTGTATGCGTCGACGGCGCTCCGTCTCCTTGATGGCATACTTCATGGCCGGAGTCCTGACATCGGCGTACATTATTACTCTGCCGTTCTCGTGGCGAGCGGCGCGACCCATGGTCTGCATAAGAGAAGTCTCGTTACGCAGGAAGCCGGACATGTCCGCATCCAAAATCGCGACTAAAGAGACTTCCGGCAGATCCAATCCTTCGCGCAAAAGATTGATGCCGACCAGACAGTCGAACTTGCCTTCGCGCAGATCGGCCAAGATGTCGACTCTTTCCAAAGTGTCGACCTCGCTATGCAGATAGCGCACGCGCAAGCCCTTGTTCGACAAATACTCGGTAAGCTCTTCGGCCATGCGCTTGGTAAGCGTGGTGACCAGCGTCCTCTCCTTGCGCTTGGCGCGAACCTCGATCTCTTTCTCCAAATCGGCCAATTGACCGGCGGTCGGACGGACTTCCACCTCCGGATCCAAGAGTCCGGTCGGACGGATCAACTGCTCGGCCACCTGCTCGGAACTATTCAATTCGTACTCTCCGGGCGTAGCCGATACGTAAACGGCTTGATCGACTTTCTTCTCGAACTCGTCGAAAGTCAAAGGACGATTGTCGCGCGCCGACGGAAGACGAAAACCGAAATTAACAAGATTATCCTTGCGCGCTCGATCACCGCCGAACATGGCTCGTACCTGTGGTAGTGTGACATGCGACTCGTCTATGAACAATAAATAGTCGGATGGGAAAAAATCCATCAATGTCGCCGGCGGTTCACCGGCTTTACGAGCGGTCAGATGACGCGAATAATTCTCGATGCCGTTGCAATATCCGACCTCCTCCATCATCTCCAAATCATAGCGCGTGCGCTTATCCAAACGATAGGCCTCGACCTCCTTGCCGTCCTTCTTGAGCGCCTCGACCTGCTCGTCGAGCTCCTTGCGTATAGACTCAAACGCCGCACGCATCTTCTCGGCTCCGGTCATAAAATGTTTGGCCGGCAGGATATTCACTTCCTTCATCTCCATATAAGGCTCGCGATTCAGATCAATACCCCAAACCGGCATCTTATTAGCCGGATCTATGTTGAAAACTTTAATCTTCTCTATCTTATTACCGAACACAGACAAACGTATCAGATTCTCACCGGTCGCCAAATGGATGTCGATGTTCTCCCCGCTGACGCGAAAACATCCGCGCGCCGTCTCCATGTCGTTGCGTTCGTACTGTATCTTGATCAAATCTCGCAAAATATCGTTGCGCTTTATCTCTTGGCCGGCCGAAAAAGAGATCGAGGCGGCCATATAGTCCTCCTTCTCGCCCAAGCCATAGATACAAGAGACGCTGGCCACGATAATGACGTCACGTCGGTTTATCAGAGACTGCGTGGCGGCATGGCGCAAGCGATCAATCTCCTCGTTGATCTGCGTCTCCTTCTCTATATATGTATCGGTCTGAGGCAAATAGGCCTCCGGCTGATAATAGTCATAATAGGAGACGAAATAATGGACAGCCGCGCTAGGAAAGAATTCTTTGAATTCGGAATAAAGCTGAGCGGCCAAAGTCTTATTGTGCGACATTATCAAAGTCGGACGACCAGTTTTCGCTATAATATTAGCCATCGTAAAAGTCTTACCCGATCCGGTCACACCTAAAAGCGTTTGGCTCTTGAATCCCTTAGCCAAACCCTTGGTCAATTTATCTATGGCCGCCGGTTGGTCACCGGTAGGCTCGAAATTCGCTTTCAGCTCGAACATTAAAGAAATAACGCTAAAATATAGCTAACCTAAGAATCTTAGACCGCTATCGTAATTATAGCAAGATAGGCGATAAAAATAACTATTGACAAAACATTATTTAGATGATATAAATATAAGGTTCTTTAATCAACAAATAAAAAGGAGAAAAGCTTTGGAAGCAGCGTTATTAACAGAAGAAGAGACTACTACGGTAGTCGAAAAAAAATCCTTTATTTATAGGATAGTCCACGAAAACTCCCAAACAAACATTTCTGGCGTATTCTCTAGAGAAATTCTCGTAGGAGAAACTATAGAGCTAGTAAATAATAGCTCAAAGAGAATAAGCGTCAGAATTGTCGACAAACAGGGAGATTTTCTCTACACTTGCAGAGATGAGAAAAATTACGATGTCCTCTTCTGCGAAGTTGTCACCCCTCAAAACAATTGGGGCCAAATAGGTGTTCTTATGCCTGACTACCTATTGGGACATCTTTTAAATCATCGAGCTTCCTGAGAAATTCACCTAACAAAACCCCTTCAACGAAAGGGGTTTTCTTTTTGCTAAAAATCTTAAAAGATAGTAAAAATTCAAAGACTCTCCCTTATTTAAAAGGAGAGTCTTTTGTTTTAAAAAATTTCTATCATTTTCTGTCGGGCGGAATCAACTCCAGAATGCCATTGAGGAAACTAACCCTCTTCCCGATCAAATCTTTCTTATCGCTGATCTTCTTTCCGCAATAAGCGAGATTATCCATATTCGAGATATCGGAAAAATCTATTCCCAAAATCAACATCTGGTCATTGAAGCAAAGCTTAATAATCATCCCGCTATCGGAAAGACTGTGTACTTCGCCCATGACGCCTAAAACCTTCACACCCATAAAAACTCCTTTGAAAATGTACGATTAAAAACAATTCTATCTCTTGCAATCTTTGCCGCAATCGATCAATTTCGAATAATCGGAAATGAATTTGACCACCTCTAAACGCCTCAAGAACGAGAATTCTCCCAAATGATCCGTATAGTTGATATTGAATATTGCGCGCACCTTCTGACCACGCATCGCAAATGTAGAAATCGAACAATTGAAGGAGTTTATCTCCGGACTATAGTGGATCGCATACCCCAATGCCGCTCCGATGCAATCGCGGATGATGTTGCCGTGCGCGACTATCAAAATCCTCTTCCCCTTGTTCTCCTTTAAAATCTTCTTGAAAAATTTCATGGCCGCATGCGCCTTGGCCCACTCGCCATCGCGCGAAACCTTTTTCTTGCTTGTGTAACCGTAGACGATCTCGTCGTGCTCGGCCAATTCGCGACAAAACTTTATATCCTTAGGTTTGACGTTCTTTTGATATTTGCAGATCGCTTTGGCCGTATCGGCGGCGCGATTCATATCCGAAGAAAAGACCTCGTCGAAGACGAAATGTCGCAAATAACGACCGGTCTTGTCGGCCTGCCATCTGCCCTTCATATTCAAATGCGGACCGGCATGCCAAGGAGTGCCGTCGAGACCGAAATTGTTCTGTCCGTGACGGACGAAAGTAACTAGGGTATCCTTTATACTCATAATTGTTCTAAGCTTTAATCATTTAATTGTAGCATAAAAAAATCGCTTTAAAAAATGAATACAAAAAATTAGTAATATTACTTCAAAACACTAAAAATCTTTGACAAAAATAAAAAAATATAGTATACTTTTTAGATAATTACCGCCACCATTAACTACTCAAAAATTGATGAGAATATTAACGAACGAATACATTTGCAATGCTCCTGATTTCAAAAAGCCAGCCAAGGGAGGTCCAGCCAATTTTGCCAGGCTTTTTTTTAATTTCATCAGAAAGAGCTCCAAAAAGCATGAATGGATAGGATTGATGATAACAAAGTCTAATCCAAACAAAAAAAGTCCGCCCATAAAAAGGCTGAACGACCGTCAACTTGGGAGAATGACTTACGAATTTCTAATCCCGCGCGAACTAACCGAAGAAATTCTAAAAGCCAAAAAAATTAAAAATCCAAGAGAAATATTAAACAAAGAGATTGAACAATTGTCCTGTTTAATAAAAGAGATAAATCCTGATATAGTTTTCTTAAATGGCTTCGCCTTAAGCAACTGGATAATTTTAGAGGCTTCTCACTTGGCCAAAAAACCCATCGTTATCCAACATGCCGGCATCTGGACTTTCGAGGTCGACATCTACAAAGACTTTTTTTCTCCTTCAGCAATAAAGATGATGATCGAAATGGAAAAAGACTCCTCTCGACTAGTGGACGCTGAGATTTTCTTAAACGACTTCAGCCGACGCTGGTTTGAAAAAAAGGTTCTCAAAAAAGCAAAAAGTAAAAAAATAACGAAAATAATACCTCTGCCGGTTGATGCGGAATTTTTCAAGAAAGAATCCAGCAAAACAAAAAAGTTTAAATTCGATAAAAACTTTTTCAATATTGGAATGATAGCCCGCTGGGATCGCATTAAAAATCATGAAGCAGTCGCCAACTTAGCCGCAATGCTTGCTAAGAAAAAAATACCTTGGAAAATCCACTCTGTCACACAAATACCGGACACCAAAAATCAGACGGCCTTAAAAAATAAATACAAGAAGAATATCGACATCATCGAGCATTTGACAAAGGAAAAAGTCGGTGACTTCTGCAAGGCCTGCGACCTGATGATCATCCCATCAATATTTGAAACGGCCGGATACATCGCAATAGAAGCCTTGGCTTGCGGAACGCCGACAGCAATCTCTTCCAATATCGGCTTCGTGGACGATTATCTGAAAAACGGCGCTAAGGACTGGATCATCGATTTCAACGACACCAAAAAAGCAATCGACCAAATAACCAAAATAAAAGACAAACCTTTACCGGAAAAATTAAAAAAAGCGCTATTGGAGAAACATCAAATCGAAAAAGTTTTTAAACAATATATTTCCCTTTTTGAAGAATTAATCAAAAGATAGTATGAGAATAACCCAATTAGTATCACCGCTGACACCAGTATCGGCAAAATCTAATCATGCCATATATG
Source organism: uncultured Gammaproteobacteria bacterium (assembly GCA_964395625.1). GTDB lineage: Bacteria > Patescibacteriota > Patescibacteriia > Patescibacteriales > WJLG01 > JBAZHE01. The sequence goes on from CAYNAR010000015.1 coordinate 14,675, forward strand.
GGCACGTTGGAACTCTATGCGATGAACTCACGAATCGTGGACATCAAGTTTCTTTGTTTGCCGCCGGAGATTCGGAAACCAAAGCCGAGCTTAATTCCGTTTATCCCGTGGCACTCAATAAAGAACAATCTTTGTCTGAAAGGAAAAAAACCTTCTACACGAACTCCCTAATAGTAAAATGTTACGAAAAACTAAACAACTCCGACATCCTTCATAGTCATTTTACATTACTAGGATCTTTTCCGAGTAATTTGACTGAGAAACCGATAGTCGTCTCCGTTCACTCCCCCATAGATGAGGATATGAAACCTTTTATTAAAGAATATCACAATCTGCATTATATCTCTTTCTCTCTTTCTCAGAGAAAACAGATGCCGGAATTACATTGGTTCGCCAATATCTACCACGGAGTAGACACCGAACTCTTCGCTTTCAATCCGGAACCTGAAGACTATTTTTTCTATCTTGGCCGCTTAACCGAAGAAAAGGGCGTTCACTTGGCAATCGAAGCCGCCAAAGCTGCCGGGGCGAAACTTGTGATCGCCGGACGCAGTTATCCGAACGAAGGATACTGGCACTCTCATATCGAAAAAAATATCGATGGTGTCAATATTATCTATATCGGGGAGCAAGACTTGACAAACAAGATATCTTGGTTGCAAAAAGCCAAAGCGCTTCTTTTCCCAACTCAATACCAAGAGCAATTCGGCTATGTCATGATCGAGGCCATGTCCTGCGGCACGCCTGTCATCGGATGGAATAACGGCGCCGTGCCGGAAGTGATCCAAAACAAAAAGACCGGTTTCGTCGTAAACACTGTCGAAGAGATGACCGAAGCCATAAAAAATATCGACCAAATCAGTCGCGAAGAAACCCGCAAACGCGCCGAAATATTCTTCAGTGTCAAAAAGATGGTTTCAGGCTATCAAAAGGTCTATCAAAGAATCATAGAAGAGCATAACTTCAAAAAAAATCGAGAAAATAACCGCCTAGCATAAATAAAATAAAACCGCTTTTTAAAAAGCGGTTTTATTTTATTTAAAGATTCTTTAATGCTTGCCAAAAAAGCTTTTTTACCATAGAATTAGTATCAGTTTAATATAAGCAAAAAAATATATGGCAGAGCAAAACGAACAGATGGAGAAGGTGGTCTCTTTATGCAAAAGAAGAGGTTTTATCTTCCCGGCTTGTGAAATATACGGCGGATTGGCCAACGCCTACTCCTACGGCCCTTACGGCGCGCAACTCAAAAAGAATATTAAAGACGCTTGGTGGAAGAAATTCGTGGAAGAGCGCGAGGACATAGTCGGATTAGACGGCCCAATACTCTTGCATCCTAAGCTCTGGGAGGCCTCCGGCCACACCACCGGCTTCAACGACGCTATGGTTGATTGCAAAGCTTGCCAAAAAAGATTCCGCGCCGACCACTTAGTGGAAGAATTGACCGGAAAGGATTTGGAAGGCGACCTAAAAGCGATGAGCGAGGCGCTCGTCGGACAAAAATGCCCGCAGTGCGGTAAGTCCGATTGGACCGAGGTCCGCACATTGAACATGATGTTCAAGACCGAGATGAACGGCATCAACGAACCTATCTATCTTCGTCCCGAGACCGCCGGCGCCATCTTCGCCGACTTCAAAAGCGTCGTCGACTCCTGCCGTGTCAAAGTCCCTTTCGGCATCGCCCAGATCGGCAAGGCTTTCCGCAACGAGATCGTCGCTCGCAACTTCATCTTCCGCGTCCGCGAATTCGAACAGATGGAAATAGAATACTTTATCGATCCGGAAGTAGAATGGGAACCGCTCTTCGAAGCTTGGCTCAAAAACCAAGAGGAATTCTTCACTTCCATAGGAGTGGACATGAAGAAGATCGTTCGCTTCGAACACTCCAAAGAGAAACTATCGCACTACTCCCGCAAGACCGTCGATTTGGAATTCGAATATCCTTTCGGCCAAAGCGAGCTCTGCGGCCTGGCTCATCGCGGTGATTTCGACCTCTCGCAACACGCTAAATTCTCCGGCTCCGACTTACGCTATAGCGACCCCAACGACAACGCTAAAAAATATATCCCGCACGTACTGGAACCTTCTTTTGGTTTGGATCGCGCCCTATTAGCCGTCCTCTGCTCCGCTTACAAAGAAGAGACCATCGCCGGCGAAGACGGCAAGGAATCCGAGACCAGAGTGGTCATGAAGTTCGCACCGAAAATCGCCCCGATCCAAATCGCCGTCTTCCCATTACTGAAGAATAAGCCGGCCTTGGTGGATAAGGCAAAAGAAATCTTCGGCGCCTTGAAAAAGAATTGGTCTTGCGAATTCGACGACAACGGCAACGTCGGCAAACGTTACCGCCGTCAGGACGAGATCGGCACACCATATTGCGTGACCATCGATTTCGACACTATCGAGAAGGATAATACTGTCACAGTCCGCGACCGCGACACCATGAAACAGGAAAGAATAAACATCGAAGAATTAACGAAATATTTTGAGGAAAAAATAAAATAATATGGGAAAACCTTTATTTTCCATCCTAACACCAACCTGGAACCGCGCGGAATTTCTAACCGCCAACATCAAGTGCATCCAGAATCAAAAAGAAAACGGTTTCACTCACGAACACATAATCGTCAATAATAATTCCGACGATAACACGGACGAGATCGTTAAAAAATTCGCCAGCGAAGACAAAAGAATAGTATATATCAAAAACGATCGCAACTACGGTCCGGGCGACGCCCTAAACATAGCTTTCAAAAAGGCAAAAGGAAAATTCATCATCCCGTTGGACGACGACGACCTCCTCCCTCTTTCCAGTCTGCAGATAAGACACGACTTTCTCAAAAAAAAATCCTAGCGCCAAATGGACATACGGAATATCCTTGTTCATAAAAGAAGATGGTAGACTATTCGATGACCTACTCGAATACAGCACCTTCCGCCCACCGGCCAAAAATGCCTTTCAAAGCCTTTTAAAACGCTGCTTCATACCCAATGGCACTGTCACTTTAGAACGATCTTGTATAAAATCGGTCAAAGGATGGGGCGAAAAACTACACACCCAAGACTATGATATGTGGCTGAGACTGGCGGAAAAAGGCATAAAACCGCGTCTAATAGAAAGCTATCTCTGCCTTTATCGCATTCACCCCAACCAGCTAAGCAAGGCCGATAAATTATCCGGTGGCATACCGGAAGAAGGGAAATATTACGAAGAAAGATTCTTCTCGAAGAAAAACGAAAAATAATAAAATAGCGGAATGAAAAATCACCCCCGAGAAAAACAGGGGTGATTTTTTTGTTTAATTAGAAGATGTTTTAAAAGAAATAATATCACAAAATTTACCAATAACCTCAATTCTCTTCGTACTCTTCATTAGCCTCTTTATTGTTATTAACCATATAATTCCAACTATTATCCTTTGGAATTTCCGCCTGAACTCTTTTTAAAGAATCGTCACTCTCCAAGGCTCCTGCCACCATTTCCTTAGAATATATTAAAACCTTTTCTTCGCCGGGCAATAATCTAATATCGTCATCATTTTTCACAATTCTCATGTCTCGAGGTTTCCAATCTCTAATTAAAAAAATTCTCTCAGTTTCAGGATCTACCACTCTAAAACTATCACATTCATTAACATCGCAAGGTAGCATATCACCACGACCACTGCCAGGACCTAATATTACTGCACCGGAAGGAAAAGCAAACACACGTTTACTTACCTCGCAGTAAACATTATTACATTCTCTTTCAGAATAATAGAAATCCGATTGCCAAAGAATCGGCTCAACACTGCTTTCATCAATATCAAAAATCTCGCGTTCATCGACTCTACGAACACCCCTTGCATTATCACCTTGATTATAATGAAATCTAGAAAGAGGAATTAATCCTTTTGGTGTTGGAATATAACCCACTCCATAAAGACTGTCTTGATGTGCTTTATAATTTTTTTGTAAAATTCTTTCTACACTTTCTTTTCTGGAATATAGATATTCATCCGGATTATCCGCCAATTTCTTCTCTTTTAACAAAAAATCCTTACTAAGCAGACAATCAAGTATTTTTCTTTCCTTTTCATCTGCCTTTTCTTTATCTTCTATAACCTTAAATTCCTCCGAATTATAATCCTCTGCAAAAGAAACGTTTTTCCATTTTTACTCCTTGTCCGAATTCTTCCCGTCGGATATGCGGGCAATAAATTACTTTAAATGTTCAATTTTATAGTTAAATTATAGCATATTTTATATAAATTGTCAATGCTAACATAGCCGAACTTAACACTAAAAACAACCTAAAAAACCACTTAACCAACAGTTGAAACACTGTAAAATTTATCTAAAATTACTTAATTTTTATAATAAACATTCTTTCCCGAATAAACTAATAATAATTTATTCGGGAAAGAAGAGGATTTGTTGACGTTACCCCTGACAATGGCCATTTAACGGATAGCTCCAATCTTTTTTTAAACTAAAAAGTAATTTGGGCATAGTCTCATCAATCCTTCACCTTCAGCCATCTCACCGCCAAAACCGTAGCAATCGGCACCGACAAGGCCACGCCAATCGAACCAACCAAAGTTCGGACTATCTCGGTGGCGATCAATTCATTGTTTATCGCTCCGGAAAACGTAATCGCCGAACCGCTCTGAAGCGAGAATAATAGAAGTAAGGGCAAAGAAGCGCCGGCATAAGTCAAAAACAAAGTATTGATGATGGCTCCCAAATGAGTATTACCGACCTTATAGGAAGACTTAAATAATTGCCAGCCACTCAATAACGGATTAGCTTTTTTAAGTTGAGCGACCGCCTCAATCTGACCGATGACCACGTCGTCAAGGACGCCGATGGCGCCGATCAAAAAGCCGGCCAAAAGCAACCCTTTATAATCTATGGCTTTAGCCGTCATGCCGGTCAAAAAACCGGTCTCCTCGTCCATGCCGGTCAAACGACAAAGATAAGTGAAGAGAATGGACAAGGCCAAAGTTATCAAAAGAGAGAAGAAGACACTGATCATGGCTAAATTGGACTTGCGATTAAATCCTTCTGTCAGATAGATTATCACACCCAAAACGACCAATCCTCCCGCCAAGCAGACCAAGAACGGATTATAGCCGGCCAAAATAGCCGGCAACATGAACTTTACCAGCAGGAAAAAACTGACGACCAAAGATAATAACGAACGAAGGCCTTTGAATCCGCCGACGAAGGCGACGACTAGGGCGAAGATGAGAGCCAAAAGATATATCCAATCCTGGCGCAGATAATCGGTGACGTCAAAAATCTCTTCACCTTCCGAGTTGGAACTCTTTTGCACCAGCACCTCATCGCCGACTTTATAGACTTGCCCTGTCAAGATATCTATCTCGCCAATTCCTTTAGAGACAATTTCCCTCCCCTTCCATTCGTCGGAAGAACCTCTCAAAAGTAAATTCTGTTGGATCATCTTCGCGCCGTTATCACCGACCACCTCCCTCTGCTCGATAACCTTAATCACCCTAGCCTCGAAGCTTTCCAAAGAAGGCTCAGCGGCCGATACTGGTAGAGAAAATAAATCTAAAATAACTAAAAATATAGCAAAAAAAATCTTTTTCATATACCTGCATTCTATCATAAAATACATAAAATAAAAACAGCCCGCTTCTTCTAAAAGATCGGACTGCTCGAAATAGATCAGGCGCTAATTTTTTGTACACTGCAAAGAACACTGCAGATATCTTCTTTTTCCTTCAAGGAAAGATATTCGTAAAAATCCACCCCCAACGAACGCATGGCGTTTCTCATAGCCAAAGCGCTCAAACTACCGACACCGCTAATACCCATAAGCTCTTTTTTACTCATAAAGATCAATTTTGAAAGCATGTCTTTATTGCCGAGATAGAACCTGAGACAATTAACCAAGCGAACTGTCGGAGCGATATCGATAGCCTTCTTTTGCAAAAGATCGGCCAACTCGCACCTTGAAGGCCAAGGAGCTCTATCCGCCAATCGCAAATGGTCTTTTTGTAAATTGATCTTCTCCCCATTTTTTCCGACGATGGCAGTGAATTTTGTAAGAACTTTTTTTCCTCCTATATTTTTTATAATTTCTTTTTCTTCCTCCGATAGAATTCTTTCAAAGACATAAATATCCATCGCGACTCCTTGAATTTTAAAAAAATTTAAAAATTGATTTACCAGACACGAAAACATTAAAATAAAAATTTCAATGTTTCCGCTTCAGAAAAACCAAAAAAAATTATTTCAAAAGATTCCTCTTGGCGCGCACTCTCTCGTTCTCGGTCAAATGCTTTTTGCGCAAGCGAATGTTATTAGGAGTTATTTCCAAATACTCGTCCTCTTTCATAACGGACAAGCCTCTTTCAATGCTGATTTCCCAAGGTGGCACTAAGACTATAGCCTCGTCAGAACCGGAGGCGCGAACATTGGACAATCTCTTACCCTTTATCGGATTAACGATCAATTCGCCACCCTTAGACACATCGCCAATGACCATACCTTCATAAATATCAGTATTTGGTTGAATATAAATAACGCCACGATTCTGCAAATTCCAAAGATCATAACCAGTAGCCTTGCCGGTAACACCAGAGACCATAGAACCGACATCGTGCTTTTCAATCTCACCAACATGCTCCTTAAAGCCAACAACGCGTGAGCACATGATGCCCTCACCACGAGTATCAACAACGAACTCACCGCGATATCCAAGGAGTCCGCGAGTCGGAACTTCAAAGACCAAGCGAGCCTGGCCATTATGATTCTTGACCTCCTGCATCAAACCCTTGCGGCGAGATAATTTATCAATAATAGAACCGGTCATTGTTTCCGGAACATCAATTATGACTTCTTCAAATGGTTCCAATTTCACACCATTCTCTTCTTTGATAATAACCTGCGGCTGAGAAACCTGTATCTCATAGCCCTCACGGCGCATATTCTCCAAAAGTATTTCAATATGCAATTCACCGCGGCCATAGACTTTATAGACATCATTATTGGAAAAATCGATCTTCAAACCAACGTTAACTTCCAGTTCTTTCTCCAAGCGCTCCTTAAGCTGACGATTAGTAACGAATTTACCATCACGTCCACCGAATGGAGAGTTGTTGATCAGGAAATTCAAAGAGATGGTCGGCTCATCGATCTTAATAGCCGGCATTGCTTCCTGCGACTCATTATCACAAATAGTGTCACCAATAAAAATTTCCGGCAAACCGGCAACCATCACGATATCGCCGGCAGAAGCCTCTTCGATTTCTTTTCTCTGTGGACCAAAGAAAGTGAAGATCTTAGTGGTACGCCCTTTATATATCTTACCGTCGACCTCTTTGACGAAAACATCCTGTGACGGCTTTATATTTCCTTCATAGACACGAGTAATAGCATAGCGACCCAAAAAATTATCATAACCAAGGTTAAAAACCTGGGCGAGTAAAGGTTTCTGAGCCTTTTCAGCGTCCGAGGCTGGAGAAACTTTTTCCAAAATCATATCCAAAAGCGGAGTGAGGTCCGAAGACTCGTCCTCCAACTTTCTCTTGGCGATACCAAGACGACCGATAGCGTAAATGACCGGGAAATTCAACTGCTCGTCAGTGGCGCCCAAATTGAAGAATAATTCGAAGACATCCTCTTCGCACTTCTTCGGATCGGCGGCAGGCTTATCAATCTTGTTGATGACGACGATCGGCTTCAAACCCAATTCCAAAGACTTCTTCAAAACGAATTTTGTCTGAGGCATCGGACCCTCTTGAGCGTCGACCAAAAGCAACACGCAATCGATGGAACGCAAAATGCGCTCGACTTCGGAAGAGAAGTCGGCGTGCCCCGGAGTATCTACGATATTTATCTTGGTGTCCTTATAGAGGACGGAGGTATTCTTAGAATAAATAGTAATACCGCGCTCTTTTTCCAAAGCGTTAGAATCCATACTAATGGTCTCGTCGACCATTTTGGTCTGGCGCATCAAAGCGTCAGTTAAAGTTGTCTTGCCGTGATCGACGTGAGCAATGATGGCGATGTTGCGTATTTCCATATTCAGAAAAAAAGTAAAAGTTATAGGGGTTTGCGATTGACGACTTTTAAAAGCTTTTTTCGACGATTTTGCTTGGTTCCGCTTTGAGCGGAAAAATCGGAGAAAAGCAGAGTGAAGTTCCGCCGCAGGAGCGGAACGAACGTCTTTTAAAAGACGTCAGGCGCAAACCATTTCAACATTTTATCGATATAGTTTTAAGTTTAAAACCGCGACCCCCTTTTAAATGGGCCGCGGGCATTTTTTAAGTCTTTATATATTAGCTAATTTTCTTACTTTTGTCAAACGTAAGTGCGAAAAAATCCGACAATAAGTACGATTTTTAAGATATTTCCGCTAATATTTCCTTAATACCTGTCTTCTTGATAGCCGAGCAAGGAATCATTTTATGGTCGCCGATCTGCTCTTTAATCTTATCCATTTGCTTCTTATATTCGGAATTTTTCAACTTATCGACTTTATTGGCGACTACTACGACATTCTTTCCATGCTCCTCTAAGGCTGACAAAATTTCCAAATCGTCCTTAGTCGGTCCGATATTTGCATCGACGATCATAATAACCCTCTTTTGCGGATAGCCGGACAAGAAAAGATACCAGTTGATCAATCTCTCGATCTCTTCGGCCATGACACGAGAAGCGCGCGCAAAACCATAGCCGGGTAAATCGACCAAATAAAAAGCGTCGTTGATTAAAAATAAATTAATCTGTCTAGTACGTCCCGGGGCGGAGCTGGCGATAGCCAAGCCCTTCTGCCCGGTCAAAGCATTGATCAAGCTGGACTTACCGGCATTGGAACGACCGATGACGGCGACCTGCGGGAAATGATTCTCGAAAATCTTGTCCGGACCGACGGCGCCTTTGATGAATTTTGCTGATTCTATTTTCATAATCTTATCAGACTAACATCATAACACAAAAAAAGCAAAAAAGCTTCAAAATAAAAAGGCGGCTAGCTTCAAGCTGCCGCCAAAAATAAAAATTATTTTAAATACTTAGCAAGGCCGATTTCCTGAATCACTTCCGTAGCCTCACCGCCGGATATGCCTTCATTGATTTTGTGATCCTTGTCCACGAAAAACAACTTAGCATCAAGATTGCTCTGACAATACTCGGCCAAATCGGTTATCTGTGTGCTAAAAACGAGACCGACTTTTCTTTCATTGAAAGATTCCAAAATTCTCTTACCCAAGGCGAGTCCTTCGCTCTCCTGAGTATTAGATCCGACTTCGTCCAAAACTAAGACGACATTCCTGCCATCGACTCCTTCGATAGCCTCGAATATATTCTTAGTCTTTTTACCGATCTCCTGAAATACGGAACGTCCCTCAACTCCTTCGACGAAGACTAATCCTAAATGCGTCTTGGCATTCAGACAGAATCTTTCACCAAAAACCGGCAAACCGGAAAGTGCCAGATAGATATTTCCGGTCAATGTATGCTCTATGACCGTCTTGCCTCCTCCATGACGACCGGTCAAACCAAGAATACTTCCGCTCAGAGAAACTTTACCGTCGATAGGAACTATCTTGCCATCCTTCTTATCCGACAGACCAAGATGCAAAGGATAAAGATTAGTAAACTCTACAACACTGCGATCATCGACGATTTGGGGGAAACATATGTTCGCCCCAATCTCTTCACCCTTGTCGGATATTCCTTTAAGAATCACCCCCATCGACTTCATTTGCTCGCAAAGTCTCTTGATGTCAAAATAAAAGGCTGACACTTTTTCAAAAGTACTCCTGTTCTGCGACATCATGAATAAAGAATTAAGGCCTTTCCATTTATATCTGGCGTCGACATTACGCGAACAGACGCTTATGTGCTTGAAACTTTCGAAATTTTTCTCCAAACAAACCTTTTTAAAGTTATTATTGAGCTCGGCCGTGTTGAGGAGGTTATTGAATTCATTGACTTGTTTAAGCACCGCCTCTCTTCCTTCTTCGAATATCTCCTCCTCTCCGGTGATTTTCTCCAATTCAGGAAAGTGAAAAACTTCTGTTTTTTTAATGCACGAATCATTAGGAGATTCAAAACCTAGAATAGACAAAGTCAGACCTTTTCTTTTGTTTTCGCAGTTCAACACTCCATAAGTAAATAGGACGTTGAACACGACGGTCTGATCGGCCCCATCCAAAAAATCCAAAAATTTATCATTCTTCAAGACTATCTTCTTTACAGCCTTCTCGATATCGATATTGAACGGTTCGACTTCTCTAATCACCATCTCCTTATAGACACGTTCTTTCTTTTCACGATTATACTGATCTACTTCTTCCTTGATTTTACGACCGATATTCCAGCCGAAAAGAAAATTCAAGAGTCCGCCGTTTCTAATCCATTTCGGATACTCTTTATCCTTCTCATATAAAGTATGAAAAGAAAAAAGACTATGCCCATAGACTGTGGCGCTTTCTAAATCCATCGATGCCTTAACTAAAGATGGCTTATCTCTCCTAACTCCCTTATCGGTATAAATACGCACTTTAACAAACCCATGGACCGTAGCCGCTTTGTTCATCGACTCCAAGACTCGCTCTGCCATCTCATTTTCAGACTTCTCAAGCTCACCCTGTCCGATTATGACGTCATAGAACGTCTGCAAACGAGAAGGAAGATTTTCGCGCCCTTTGCTTTTTAAAAAAGCGCCGAGTCTTTCGAGTGCCAACCAAAAATCGCTTCTGCCGGTCGGATTATAGAAACGTTTAAACGACTCATCGTTACTGGGGATGCTGGCTTGTTTGGCCAAATCATCGAACATCTCGACAACCGGAAACTCTTTATTTTCATGCAAGAATTTCATGATCGCCAAACGCTCGCGCGCCTCCCCGGCCTCACAATTGCCGAAACCAGCGGTAAACATCCCATTATTGATTCCCAGCCAATCCAAAATCTTACCCTTCGGGAAATCCTCGTAATTAATAATGGTTATCTGCTTAGTATCACGCCGCCAGAAATCCAAACCGAAAAGCGGACTCTGCTTTTTTGATTCTTTCTCTTTTCCAGACATAACAAATCCTCTCTTTGAAAAGTTGTTTTAAGAATACTGCTAATATTTAAAATTGTAATGTACTACTGTAAAATTAGCGATAAAATATTTATCACTAATCAAAACAACCTATCATCTTTCAAAAAATAAGTCAAATAAACCATTGACAAAATGACTATAAAATGAAATAATTGATGCTATCGAACTTTTAAACTTTTACCAAAAAGAAAGGATGATCATGGATATCATCGAATGTTCTTTTGCGATTACCGGGTTTGCGTTATTGGCGGTAGAGTCTTCAATCTCTTTTGCCACAAAAAAAAGAAGGTTGATTTTAATACAATCGATCTTTATCCTACTGCCGATACTATGGGGGATTTTCTTCTCCATAAAGACCGGGCAAATCTCGATTTTTCCCATCTCCTTCGGGACAGCCTGTCTCGTTCTGTCCGGTCCATGGCTGGTAATCGCAACAACTCTGTTCATTTGCAAGATCGCTAAAAAAATCATCAGCGGTCAAAAAGAAAAAAACGTCATGCCTGAAATATCCGGTATCTCGATGGCATAAAAAAATCCGCCCGTGTGAAAACACCGGCGGCTTTATTTTATCTCAAGGAGCTACTACGGATAATTCTATATCCTCGAAAGAGATTATAGAAAATGTCCATGGAACAGGAGAAGACCTTTTTACAAAAGCCGTTTTAACAAGCTTGCGACAGTCCTCGTTATCGATAGCGCCACTAACCAATTCCTGCCCATGAGTCTTCACCAAAGAGAGAAACATTTCGGCGATATTATTTTCTATCTCTTTAAGCAAGGCCTGATATCCGCCACTGAAAGTGACTATCTGGAAAGCCGCCAAAAGGATCGATATCTCCACATCCTTCAGAGTAGCTTTAATGCATCTACTATCGCCATCGATCGTGGCATGAACCACGATATCCTCGAAGAAATGAGACTTCGGGAAGGCGTAGTACTTTTTAAAGCGAAGGTCGCCGAAACGCAAAGAGGATATCTTATCGCCGGCATCAATCCTCCTGAAAGTATTTCCATAAGAAAAACCTCCGATCACATCTCTCCCATAGCTCTTAACGGCCTTAAAAAAAGACAACGAATTAAAGACTAAAGACGATAGGGCCAAAAAAGCGCAAACCATCAAAACAATAAAGATATAAACGCCGAATGGCTCACCGCACAACTTTTCGCGTATAAATAAAAGTACCCCGATCACAAGAAACACGAAAAAGAAATAAAGCGACATCGTCGGCAAAAACGAAAAATTATCAGCCGGTCTCTCATAAAATAACGGGAAAGAAACCTTCTTCTTAAAACTCATCTCTTAACTCCTTTGTAATGTTTATCTATTAAGGTGCTTTGGTACATTAAACTTCAATGGCGGAAAAAAGTCAAACAGAGCCATAATAAAAAGCCGTGAAACATTCTTCACGGCTTTGTAAGCATCAAAGATCACCACGATCAATCTTCTTTGTCGTATCCCCTCGCCCAATCATAGGCGGCCTCCAAAGAATATCTTCTGATATCCTGTTTAGACGACTCCACTGAAGGACCAGCATTGATAATGGACTCGGACGAAAGAAAGGAACCATTCACACCGAGCTTCTCCTTGCTTTTTTCCGCGGCATACTGGCAAGCGCGGATAAATCCTTCGTGGTCAGAAAACGCACCATCATCATCTCCGACGATTATCCCGTACGCAGAAAGACGATCAAGCTCTTCCAACTTAGGCTTATCGCCAAAAAAAACCGCAATCACTTTGACAGGCTTCCTACTGAACTCACGAGCGATACTGTCACAGAACAAGGCGACACGCGCATCGACTACAAGACAATCCACCTCAGAGCCGGTGATATCACTCTTAACATCAAGTAGCAAGCTACTTCCCGGCAAGCAAGGATTGGCAGTGCTCAAGCCATAGCAAACTGTGCTCATTTTGTAGTTAGCATGGAAGAATAACCATTCGATGCCTCCGTTCACATCATAACGATTTTTCACATCGACAACGCAACTAATCAAATAATTTTTCTTTTTGCCCATTTTTCCCTCCTTTGTTTATTAGAAAAAAGGCAAGCAATATTAACCATTATAAAGAACGATTTTCAAGACATCTTTACATTTTAAAGAAAAAATGTCAATTAAAAACCATTGCGCCACAATATCACTATTGACAAAATATATAAAAAATGATAGTTATTAAACAATAGTATTAGCACATTAACATTCCAAAAGGAGATAGCAAATGTTCGAAACAGCTGATTTTTTTCAAACAGCCGTAGCCAATGAAAACGTTTTTAGAAACATCTTAAAAGATTTAAAGGAAAACAAAGACTGCAGACCGATGGGTTCATCGATCCCGGACGATCTCGACACCGATTCCAGCATCGCCGAATTGCATAAAAAATATTCGGAAGGGAATAGAAGGGGCATCTTCACGATATTCGATTTCAGCATCAGAAACAATATCGTGACATTCGGATTTGACAATATCGGCCCATTATCCGGTGGCGGTGCAATACTGTTATACAAAATCAACCAAGACAATAGTGTAGAATATGTAAAACTGGATTCGGTAATGATGCCCTAAAAAATCCAACCAAATAATTCTAATGTTTCTGGGGCACTCAGTCGGATTCCTGCGCTACTTAAAACCGGCCGAAGCGCTAAAAATAACAAAAGACAGACTGTGCACCAAATAGGTCGCTATTGACGAAAAACGAATATCTGTTAAGCTACAGACAATGTTCCTCTTTCTTCAGTGTGAGGAACCAAGGGTGCCTGATTCACCGAACAGGTAAAACCCGAGGCCGCTCGTAATTCGAGCGGTCTTTTTTCTTTTATACAAAAAAACCACTGCCGGAGCAGTGGTCGATTCGAGAATATCCACTTCTTTTAAAGTTCCCAGACAGAGAATGAATGGATACGAATCGCTCGTCCATCAAAGTCCTAACTTAACCTTTTTGAGAATATCGGAAAATTCTTGATCGGTGAAATCCGGCATTTTTTGCAGACTGAATCGACTGATGAAACTTGCCAGATGCTCGACCTTGTCGCAAAGACTCGGCTCGTTGGCCAAAACAATCATTTCTTTCTTGACGGGGACTATCAATGTCATCAGGCGCGAGATACTAAAAATATCCACCCGATAATCATCGTCCGCGCGACGAAGAAATATCTTGCCAAAACCAGCCGGGCCACACACTCGACTCGCCTCTTTGGCAAGCCAGCAACAAGACCGAACACAGAGACCATGCACCTCGTTGATCACACACCGTTTCTCGAAAAGGAAAATAGGAGAATTGACCTTTTCCATCCTCGACCCTCTTTTGTTGCAGAATTTCCTAACTTGTTTATGAAAAAGAGCGAAAAATATTATTTTAAATCTACTGCCTATCGATCTCCATGTCAAATACCTAAAAACAACCGAGCATATTCGCATATCGTTATTTATGGTTGACAAAATTAATAAATTATGCTATCATTAGATAATTAAAACGGTTCTTTAAACAAGTCAAAAACAATACAAAAGGAGTGATATGAACTATTTAGCAGAACAGTTAAAAGCCTGTGATTTTTTAAATGTCACTGGAAGAAAAGAAGGATTATATACCATAAACACAAATGAAAAGGAGGCTTCTTGGAATGACAACAACGGGACAATAGCGATTGACGACGGCAACGGTAGCTTATGGATAATTCCTAGCAAAGTTTTCTCAAAAATCACAAATGTCCGCATCGGAGTAAACGATTGCCTTCATCTAGGAAGTTTTTCCATCCAAAAAAGTTCAATCCATGTCCCCTTTTCAAACGATGGGGGATCTTTCATCAGAAGCCATTGGAGGTTTTAAATGTCTACTTTTTCATTATCCTGGGTTTTCTATCTTCTCTTTGTTGTTTCTTTATGGCAGGCACTGAAGAATTGCCGACAAAAATATTTTTCGGTGCGGGCGCCCTTGTGACCGGCGCCATAATGCTGATACTTTTTTTCAAAAAACCTAAAACACAAAAGGGGCCTTAAATAGCCCTTTTTTATTTAGACCAATTTCGCCTCGCCGAATATCCTAACCGAAGACTACGGCTAAGCGAATCTAGCCGCGACGATGACGTAAATAAAAAAGCCGCCAGCATAAAGCCGACGGTTTTATTTTTTTCTCACTCTTCTTCTTGCATTTCCAAATCGTGAGGATTTTCGACAAAAGCGTTCTCTGATATCTCCAACAATAAAGAGGAATAGGAAGGATTAGAGATAAACCCTTTGTCGTAAAGCAAATCGTTGAGCTTATTTTCGAATTCCGCGAACTTGTCCGCGTCTTCGTCTGGAGACTTGATGCGACCGCTAACCGGCCTATAAACCTCTTCGAAGGCCTTAAAGATGGCCCCTTCTATCTCTTGTTTTATGATTTGTTCGATATCGGAAAAACCATTCTTGAAACAAGCTATCTGCAAAGCGGTGAAAGTAAAGAAGGCGTAAACATCCTCCAAGACGATGTTTATCTTCTGCTCGTCCTTGGCGACGATCAGCGACACCTCGGGATAAAAACAATACTTGGGAAAATAATAATGTCTTTTAAAACGCAAATCGCCAAAACGCAAATCCCAAAAAAAATCGGAGGAAGAAATTTCGTAAAAAATTCCTTTATAAAAAAAACAACTCAGAAACCTCGTCCGCTTTCCCCGATAGCATTTCGCGGCGTGCAGAAAAGAGATTCCATTAATGGCTAACGACGCGACAAACATCAAGACGCAAGCGAGGATTAAGCCATAGAGCAGAGGGAAAGTCTTCGGAATTTTTTGCACGATCTCGCCGTGATTAACGGCGATGAAAAAAAGCCCTAAGGACAGCATCAACACGCAAACTATCATGCTAGGCAGACAGGGTAAATTCAAGACCACTCCTTTGTACGAATCCGGAACTCTTTTTGTCTTCTCTCGCAACATCAGACACTCCTTTGTTTTAATGAACCATTGTCAAATTATTCTTGGCAAAATACGCCTTTTGAAATAATCAGGATATTTTGCCAAAAAAACAGAATAAAGTCAAACTTCTCACCAAATAAAAACCGCGACTATTCATCGCGGGCATTTCACTCATCAATCAAAGATGGTTATTTGTCGACCAAAAGCGTTTGCTGACCTTCCTCGCATTCTTCAGGAACTACTCCATATGAACAATCTTGTCCCTGTCGAATTTCGGTTTCTTTCCGAATATCGCTATGCCATGATGGAAATATTTCTTTCCGTTCGTATCGACATCGTGCCATCTTTTCTCCAACTCTTCGTACTTCAAATAAACTCTCACGAACGAAGATGGGTCTTCGAAAATTATCTTGTCTTTCGTGTAACCGATGGCGACCACCCAATGACCATCGACCCAATCATTCTCCCAGTCGACTTTTTCTTTCTCCGTCCAAGCCTGCAAGGCGATGATCACGGGAACATCTTTCTTGATATACCACTTGATATCATCGATAGTCATCTGCTTGGACTCCGTCTTGAGCCCATACTTTTCCGCCACCTTGATGATTCCTTTTATCGATGTCCCCTCTTTCGAAGTCCCGGTCAACTTAATAAGACAGTCCTCCCTGACTTCAATGCCATAATACACCAAGACGGACTGCAAGGCATTGGCTCCGCAGTCATAACAATAGGTTTGCCTAAGTTGTGGTAAAACGATTATCTTCATATAACAATGAGACTTTATGGCGATAGATTACAATTGCGGTAATCTTATCGACATAAATCAATTATACCACCTCCGAACAAAAACTGCAGTCTCCGCCAGCTGGCGGATTGCGGGAGACTACGGCCAAGCGAAAAAAACGGTAATGCGTACACATATTACCAATATGTTTTAGGAACACACATTTGGCGGTTTTTATTATCTTCTCAGCGCCTCGTTGGGCGTCAGCCCATCGAGGGCGATATGCTCTAAATTATTATAATAATCATTCCATTTTTTAATAGCTCTCTCCAATCCTAATACGGTTTTAAATTCTCGTCCATCATACAGCATCT
>CAYNAR010000016.1:0-29314 GCA_964395625.1 uncultured Gammaproteobacteria bacterium
TTTGACATATGCCCCTAGATTAGCAAAAAGTGCAATATGTGTGTGCACATTACCTAGTTTAGTTGACTTTTTATCAAAAAATTGGTATTATATGGCAAAAGTTCTTTAAACACCTTTTAGTCGGATGGCTAATAGGAAATTTTAAACCTTCAAGAAGAGGAGGTAGTCGCATGACTACAAACCAAATCGCAATCATTGATGGTCCAGACAGAGCCGATCTTTATGGTAGTTTTGGGTTTGGAAATGGGATAATTTTTCAATTCGGCGACAAGGATGTAGCTAAGTTCGTTGTTCAGTCCTTGGAGATCGAAAGCGGAGATCGTCGTTTGTGGAATATCGGGGTTGTGCTCGTCGATTGCTCGCAATCGAAGACGTTGAAAGGAATGTCTTTCGCCAAGGGTGATCGTTTCAGCGGTTTTTATACGGTTCTCAATTCCAGAAGAGGGCATCTCATTCCTAAAAAGCCGGTGTTTTATTTTAACTCCGATTTGAAATATTCTCGTTTGCAAGAAATTGCTGCGGATAATCAGGGCAGCATCAATCATCTCACCATTGCTTTCGGCGTGAAAAAGATCGATATCCTGATAAGCAGTGTTGTGATCGATGGATTTAATCACTTCGCCTTTGTCTATGGGAGAATCGATCATGGCGATATAAAAGATGTCTTTGGTGATAAACTTGCCATTCATCAGGTGGTACGTATAGCCTATGATCCGAAACACTTCACTGGTTTTATATCGGCGGATATATAAAAACACAAAACGGACCCAATCCAAAAAGGGTCCGTCTTTTTATTTTTAACAAGGGAAAATATTATTTCATCATTCTTTTTATCTTTCTGTCGCGATGGAAACCGATGGCGAAGCGATGCGCTTCGTCGCGCACGCGTTTTATGACATGCAGGGCTGGGGAGGAGAGAGGTAATTTCAATGGCAGGACTTGCCCCGGGAAGAATATTTTGTCCGGAGCGATGGCCGAGCGCAAGCCTTCGCCTTTGGACACCGATAGAATCGGTATTTCCATCTTCAATTTTTTTAAGATGGACAGTCCGGCATTGAGTTGTCCTTTTCCACCGTCGATTATTATCAGGTCAGGTAGGGGCCAGTCGTTGCCGAAGCGTCTTTCTAGGACTTCTTTTAGCATCTTGGTATCGTCCGATCTCTGTCTTTTTGCGGTCTCCGGTTCGTCGTTCTTTATTTTGAATTTTCGATATTCTTTTTTGTCCGGCTCTCCATCGGCGAAGACCACCATCGAACCGACGGACTCTTGGCCGAAGATGTTGGAGATGTCATAGCCTTCTATGCGTTGTGGCGTCTTCGGTAGGTTCAAGATCTTGGCCATCTCGACGACGTCGGCGGCGTATTTGTCGTGAACGCTCAGGATGTTGCTATGCGCCAAGATTTTGCGCATATTCAACAGGTAGTATTTTTCTTTGGCTATCTTTTCTTTTAATTCGTCGATTTTTTGTCTTTCTTTCTCTTCTGCGATAAGCGATTCGTAATTTCTAATTCTGCTTTCCGCTTCTTTCTCGATATCCTTTCTTCTGCCCTCCAGGAAAGCTTCTATCTCCTTTATTATCTTCAAGTATTCGTTTTTATCTGTCGGTGCGCCGTAGAGCTCCGGATAGCGGGTCGATCTTTGCAGATTGGCTTTGTTGGAAGGCAAGGTGATGAATTTACCATAAGGCCAAGCGCGACTGATTATCTTGATGGTCTCTTTGACGGCTGTCGCCGAGACGAAGGGGCCGAAATAACGGCCGGACTTGTCGATATTCCTAGTCGTTATAACGCGCGGGAACTCGTCGTCGGATATCTTTATATAGATATGTCTTTTGTCGTCGCGCAAGACGATATTGTATGGCGGTTGGTATTTTTTGATTAGATTGGATTCTAATAATAAAGCCTCGATTTCGCTATCGACCTCTATTAATTTTATTTCCGCCACCTTCGATAGCATGGATTCTTTGGCAGGGGTGTGTTTGGCGCTCTCTCGCCAATACGAAGACACCCGCTTCTTGAGATTGGCGGCTTTCCCGATATAAAGGATATTCCCGTCCTTATCGAAGTATTGGTAACAACCGGGATTTTCCGGTATATTCAGTTTTTTTACGTCTTCCATGTTCATATTCAAATAATAGGCTTTAAATCGTTAAAAAACAAGATTGATTTGTTTTTTGGCTGTAAAAAAGGTATTATTATAGTATGAAAAAAATAAAATTTTCCATCGTTTTCGTTTTGTTGGCCGGTTTTTTCGCTTCGTATTACACCTTTCCCGTCCATGCCGCTTCCACACGCGTCACTACGGCTAGTGCTTTGACCGCGGCTATCTCCGCGGCTAAGGCCGGTGATACTATTACTGTCGCCAAGGGCGAATATAAGATCCCGTTTTTGAATCTAAAGAATAAGAACGGTTCGGCCAGCGCTTGGATAGTCGTTAAGGGCGAGGAAGGTGCCATCATAAAAGGTACCGATGGAAAGAACAGCATCGTCGAATTGGAGAATTCCAGCTATATTCGTTTGGATGGTTTGGAGATAACTGCCGGTTCGGCCGTCGACGATATAGCAGGAATAAGGCTTTCCGGGAATTCGGTGAACAACATAGAAATGAAGAACCTCTATGTCCATGATGTGACCGGTAACGGAGTCTCCGTCTTCGCGAGCAAAGCCTCGCAGATAAAGCTGACCTCCTCGCAAATAGCCAATTGTGGTGATAGCGGTGTCTATTGGGGGTATCAAGGAAAGAGCGTCGTTTCTGATTCGGAGGTCTCCGATAACTACATACATCATAGTCCGAAGAGTTCTGCTAACAACTATCATTACGGCATCCAGATAAAGGGTGGAAGTTATGGCGTGAGAGTGCTACGCAATATAATGCACGATGTCGGATCCGATAAAGCCTCCGGTTTGGCTGTCTATTACGGACGCAAGGCCCTTGCCGGAGACTCTTCCGTGGATATGAGCTCCGTGGCCAACAATATCGTCTGGAATTGTCGCAATGAATGTATCACTATCATGTCCGACGCCAATATACAGAACAATATGGTCTTCTCTGGGAAGTACGGTTTTAGTTTTCAGAGCTATTCTGATGAGACTTTCAGCGGGAAAAGTGCTATCGAGAATCTGGCGATTTCCGATAATGTCGCCATGCATTGCACGATCGCCAATTTCAATTTTAGCGGATTCGAGGGTGCCGACGCCGGTAGCGTTTCGCTGGTCGGCAACGCCTCCTATCAGAAGGATCAGAATAAGACAGCCTTTTCCGGCTCTATCGGCAATATAAATTCCAGCAATAATTTTTATAGCGGTAAGATAAGTTTCAGTCGTGGTTTGTCTTTCGAGTCCGACTCTTCTCGTTTTGCCGAGAAAATCGGAGCTATAAATAGCCCTGACATAAAATTGTATCCGTCCTTGGCGGACGCTATGGCTTCGGCTTTGTCCGGTCTTGGCGCCCCGGCCCCGGTGACTCAGGATATCAACGCTATATCTTTACGTGAAGCACAACTGATTTTGTCTCAGAAAGTGATGGCTTCCATGGATGCCGCCCATAAGAATGTCTATGATAAATTAGTCGGTAAGGAGAAAGTCTTAAGCGAGCAGTTCAAATACTCGCTCTCGTTCTTCGTGTATAACGGTACCGATTCGACTAGAAAATTGGGAGGAGGCGAGCGCGGTGGTGTGGTCAATTCGTATAAGAGCGCTTTCGGACATTGGCCGGAAACTTTGGATGACTGGAAAGATGTGATCAAGATCGCCAACGGACGTTGGCCGTCGGCGAAGAGCGCTACCGCAGAGGCCGAGGCTAAAAAGATGTTTAAGAAGGTTTGGCTTCGTGAGGCTAATATGAGTCAAGCGAACGATAATGCTGCCGTCACGGTAATCACTTACGGCTTGCGCATGTCCACGCGTCGTCCTGATAGTGAGAAGACCGCTATCCTGACTTTTAAGAAGATTTTCGGCTATGCTCCGACCTCGGCCAGAGATTGGGACGTCGTTCGTGCCGTCGCTTATTCCGGTGCTACCAGATAATCGTTATTGTGTATAATTTTGTTTAATATTAGTTAATGCTTTACAAATTGCCAAATATGTGTTAATATGTTGGCAGTTTTGGTTCTTTTCAATTCAATTTTCAAAATGTCGGCCCGCTAGCAAGGCGGGGTAAAAAATCAACAAAAGGAGTTCGTGTTATGAGTAAGATGTTCATTGGCCTTGGTGTCGAAAGTTGTGTAGAGGGAGAAAGACGTCATCATCAGAATTGTTTACTGATTGTTGAGACTGGGAAGATTTTTTTCTTGGAATCACCACAGAAGGTAATCGATTCTGTTGCAAAGATGTGCACTGATGATAGTTATGGATGTGCGCATGTTGATGAATATGAAATTTTTCCCGTGCAAAGAAGGGAAGTCGCTTTCGACGATGATGATAATGCTGATGACGATGACAGGGAAAGAGGAGGGGACTTGCTTAGTCTGTTTATTCGTGAAATGTCATATTTTACTCATCATGAAGAAAATGATGAGGATGAAATTTGTCATGACGATGGTTATGCCTGGAAGGATCCGCGGTCAGATTTCGCAGTGGCATATTTTGACCAGTCCGAAATTATTCAGAAAGAGATCGCTTCGGATTTCTTCTGTGAAAGACCGCTTTTTTCAGAGACTGACATAACTTATGACTTATGCGATGTCCCACAGGAAATGATTGATAAATATCAATTGATGTCTATGGAGACAATTGAGATTAATCGCAGGGTCATTATTAAAGGTATTGAAAAAAGACTGCATCCGGAAGGCGGATCAAGAGGTTTTTCTTCCAGCTTAAGTCCTGATTTGGACACAGCGATGGAAGAAATAACCCAGCGCGCTCGTTAATCCTTGGCCTCCCTATAAAATAGGGTGGCTTTTTTTATTTTCAAGGTTTTTAGCTGTTGTGCTATAATATTTAGTATAATAAATATTTTTTATGAAATACGATTTTATCGCCATTGGGGGCATGGTCGAGGACATTTCTTTTTATACGGATCAGGGGCAGGTGATAGATAATCCCGGCGACGTTTTGCGCCAGAGACTTCTTGGTTTCGAGTATGGAGCCAAGATCAGAGCCAAAGCTTTGGACAGGTTTCCTGGCGGAGGCGCCAATAATGTCGCGGTATCTTTGTCGAGCTTAGGTTTTGTGGTAGGCCTCCTTTCGTCGGTCGGAAACGACGATTCCGGCAAAAGGCTTGTCGAAAATTTAGACGAGAATGGCGTGGATACCCGCTTGGTGAAAATGTCGCGAAAAGGCGACACCGGTTTTTCTTTGGTGGTAATCGATAATTCCGGCGAGCATATCGCCTTCACCTATCGCGGAGCCAACGACGAATTACATGTCTCGGATGTCGAGATGCATGCCATGGCTTATTCTAAGTGGTTGTGCCTATCGTCCTTGTCCGGAGAGTGGGAGGATGTATTGAATAAGGTTTTTTCCGTAAAGACGGCTAAGGTGGCCTGGAATCCAGGTGCGGCGCAATTGGCGGTCGGAACCTCTAAATTGCATAAATGGTTGAAAAAGACGGAGTTACTGTGTTTGAACAACGATGAGGCCGTGGAGCTGGCCATCTCTCATGCTCCTTTTCGTAATCGCGGCCAAGAATTTTTGAAGGATGGCAAGGCTTTAATAGAGGCTATTAAAAAATTGGGACCGTCTAAGGTGGTGATAACCTACGGCGAGCAAGGGGCCGATTATTTCGACGGTCAGACTCACTATCATCAGTCTTCTCTGAATGTCCCGAAAAATAAAATAGCCGATACGACGGGCGTCGGCGATTCTTTCTTTTCCACTGTTTTGGCTGGAATCGAGAAATATAACGGAGACATAAAGAAGGCGATGACCCTGGCCATGAAGAACGCCGCGGCCAACTTGAAAAAATCCGGAGCTCAGGCCGGTTTAATGAAATTATAATTTAAAACATAAGATAAGGAGGAAACTACTATGGAAAATTGTATTTTTTGCAAAATCGCCGCCGGGGAGATTCCTTGCCACAAGGTCTATGAGAGTTCTGATTTTTTAGCGTTTCTGGATATTCATCCCTTGAATTACGGCCATATTCTGGTCGTTCCTAAAAAACACTTTCGCTGGGTTTATGATGTGGAGGGTGTCGGCGCCTATTTCGAGGTGGCGTCGAAGATCGCCAATGCTCAAAAGAAAGCTTTTGGGACGGATTACATCGTCACTCTGATAATGGGTCAAGAAGTGCCGCATGCCCATATCCACTTGATACCGAAATACGAAGGAGATGGTCATGGCGAGGGTGTCGATTTGTCTAACGTAAAAGAGCCATTGCCCGGAGAGATGGATCAGATAGTCGAGAAGATCAAGATGTTTTTATAGTTTAGCGGAGAGATACTGTCGGTCATCTTACTCTTGTTGGATGTTTGATTTTTACGTTTAATATTTTATGCTATACTATAAGGGTGAATTTTTAAATTAAGAATATAAGTAATATGGAAAATACCAGTGTTTTTATCATCGAAGATGATGCCAATATAGCCAAAGGATTACAGAGCCAGTTGAATTTTCGCGGTTTTCAGGCTGAGATAAATCATGGAGGTGAGACTGAAATCGACGATATCGTCATGGAGATAAAGAAAAGCGCCGCGCAGATAGTGATTCTCGATTTGATATTACCAAAATTGGACGGATTCGATATCATTAAGGCGATCCGTTCCGATGACGAGATTTCCGACGTTTACGTTTTCGTCTTCACGGACGTTTCGGATGAGGATAGTCGTGCTCGTGGCCTCTCGGTCGGAGCCAACCAGTATTTTTTGAAAGACGATTTTTCCGTTGATGAGTTCGCCGAGAAGGTTAAAAGGATAATGGAGAATCGCGAGGCTATGGAAGGCGGTGACACATATAAAATTTAGAGATGAAAAAAGGATTTTTCTCTAAAAAAAGAGGAAAGATATTTATAGCTATAATCTTATTGCTTTTAGCCGGTTTTATCGTGGTCGGTAAAATGGCTGGCAATAAAAATAAGGAGGAGTATTCCACTGACAAGGTAAGGAGAGTTGACCTCCTGCAAACCGTAAGCGAGGTTGGCGTCGTCAAGGCCGACGAAGAGGTAAAATTAAGCTTCTCTTTCGGCGGAAAGATGCAGAGCAAGATGGTTAAGGTCGGCGATGTGATCAAAGCTGGCGACACTTTGGCCGTTTTGGACGTCGAATCTTTATTGATACAAAAAAGGCAAGCCGAGTCTTCGCTTTCTTCGGCTAAAGCTAATTTGAATAAATTGTTGGCTGGGGCGGCGATATCCGATATAGCCGTCGTCGAGGCGCAGATTAGCGAGGCGACTAAGTCTTACGAGGCGGCGGCATCTTCTCTGGAAAAGACCAAAAAGACGTCTCAAGAGGAGGTTAGGCAAGCCGAGAAGAATCTTTTCGATTTGACATCCTCGGGTGATGATAATAAGACCACTTTCGAACAGGCCGTCCTTTCGGCTCAGTCTTCTTTGGAGAATGCTAAAGCCACTCATCAGAAAACGATTGATAACGCCACCGAAACCTCCATTTCCGACATCTCGGCTAAATTAGCCGTTTCCGGCGTCGCCTTGGATAATGTCAAGACTATCCTAGACGATGATAATTTGAAGGATTTTTTGAGCGCCAAGGACAAGACTTTTTTGGAGAACACTAAAAATGGCTACGAGGTTTGCAAAGTTTTATCGGACACGGCTAAGGCATCGTTCTCCGTGGCTCTAAAAGAGAGAAGCGAGAGTAGCGTCAAAAAGGCCATTGATGACGCTTTAGTCTTTTTAAACAAAGTTTCCGAGACGGTGAAAAATTGTTATACCGCGTTGGAAAATAGTACGATATCGCAGTCCTCTTTGACCGCATATAAGACTAATATAAATACTCAGATATCCGTAGCCGCTTCTTCTATCGCTACGATTCAGGCCGATAAGCAGGCGATCGAGGGGGCGTATTTGGCCTACAAGACTAATGTCTCCTCCACCGAGAATGGCCTCTATTCGGCACAAGTGGCGTTGGATAATGCTATTTTGACGGCTAAGAACGCCTTGTCGACCATTCGTCTTTCAGCAGAGCAACGAGTCAGTTCGGCTGAGAATCAGCTAAAGACCATTAAAGAGTCTTTGGAGGTAGCCAAGAGTCAATTAAATAAACTTAAAGCTCCGGCAAGAAGCGAGGATATTACTTTGGCTAATTCCCAGGTCATTCAGGCTCAAGCGGCACTCGACTTAGTGGATAAACAAATTGCCGATAGCGAGCTTAAGAGCCCTATTAATGGAACGGTAGTCAAGGATAATTATGAACAAGGAGAGCAAGTCGCACCGAATCAGCCGGTTTTCAATGTTTTGGGCGAAAACAATTATGAAATCGAGGTCGATGTTTCCGAATCAGATATCGCCAAGGTGAAGAATGGCGATGAGGCCGTCATAACTTTCGACGCTTTTGGCGATAATGTGGAATTTAAGGCGGTCGTGGATTTCGTCGAACCGGCCGAGACGGTCATTCAGGAAGTGGTCTATTATAAAGTATCCTTGAGATTCACCGAATCCGGAGAATCTTTGGCTAACGTGAAGCCGGGAATGACCGCCAATATAGACATAATCACCGCCAAAAGAGAGAATGTTCTCGTTATTTCGGAGAGAGCCGTCATTTCTAAGTCTGACAATAGTAAGATAATTAGAATTTTGCGTTCCGGCCAAATCATCGAGTCGCCAGTCGAGACTGGTTTGCGCGGTGACGGCGGCATGATAGAATTGTTAAACGGCGCCACAGAAGGGGATGAGGTGGTCGTATTCGTTAAAACTAAAAAATAAAGAATAAGTTCAAGTGTGAAATCTCAAAATTTAAATTTTTAAATTTGAGATTTTGTATTTGATGTTTTACTCATGAAACTCGTAATTTTCGCAGGAGGGATTGGTACTCGTCTTTGGCCACTTTCCAGGGTGAATTCACCGAAACAATTCGATAGGATTTTTGGTGGTAAATCGACATTACAATTGGCGTTCGATCGTATCGCACCATCTTTTGGGGCCGAGAATATCCATATTCAGACTTCGCCGGCCTATCGCGACGTCATCGCCGGGCAGTTGCCGGAGTTACCGGCCGAAAATATTTTCGTCGAACCGGAGCGTCGCGACCTCGGTCCGGCCGTCTGTTTCGCCATGAACGAACTCAAGAGAAAGAACGCTTCCGGTCCGGTGGCATTGCTTTGGGCCGATCATCTCATGGAGAGGGTGGATGAGTTCACGGGAGCTTTGAAAGCCGCCGAGGAGTTGGTAGATAGTGATGGGGAGAGATTCGTCTTTTTGGCCGAGCGTCCGCGTTTCGCCAATAACAACTTGGGCTGGATAAAGGTTGGTAATAAGACTAAGGCGGGAGGGAGATGCGACACTTATACTTTCGCCGGATGGAAATATCGTCCTCCTCAGGACGAATGCGATGAGATATATAAGAGCGGTACGGCTTTTTGGAATCCGGGTTATTTCGTCACATCCATAGATTTTTTATTGGACAGCTATCGTCGTTTGGCTCCGGAGATATACGATCATATCGTAGCCGGAAATTACGGTTCGGCCGCGCCATTGCATTTCGACGAAGCCGTAATCGAGCGTCTTGACCTTTCTAAGGCCGTCGTGGTCAAGACTAATATGGGTTGGAGTGATCCGGGAACCTTGTATGCGTTAAAGGAAGCTTTGGAAAAGAGTCAGTCTGAGAATGTCGTACATGGCAAGGTATCGGCTATCCGTTCTGAAGATTCTCTCCTCTATAACTTGGATAATAGCAAAGTTTTAGCAGCTGTCGGTTTGAAAGGTATGGTCGTCGTCAACACCAAAGATGCCATTCTAGTGGCGCCGAAGGACGAGGTGGTGCACATAACTAAATTGTTGAAGCAGATGAAGGAGGAAGGTTTGGATGAATATCTGTAATATAGAATATAGCTTATTTCATAGCCGTGGCCGTGTTTATCGACCGCGGCTTTTTTTATGCTATAATTATAGAATGAAGAATATTTTTAAATTGATAGTGTTAGTCGGCATTATAGCCGGAGCTTGGTTTTATTTTTCTTATAATTCCAATACGCAAAAGCCTTTTTATGAGAATGGTCAGACTAAGGTTTTTGTGGTTAAGTCCGGACAATCAGTCAAAGCGATATCCGCAAGCTTGAAAGAAGAGGGTCTGATCGGTTCGGATTTTTTCTTCAAGATGATGGCCGGTCAATCCGGTAAGGAAAAGGATATCAAGGCCGGCGCCTATGAACTGAGCGCTTCGATGACGGCTAAGGAGATTCTGGAAAAACTCGCCTCCGGGCGTGTTATCAATGAAGAGCGAGAAGTGACAGCCATTCCAGGGTGGACCAGACGAGATTTGGCCGGAAAAGTTAAGGAGTGGGGGCTCGGTCAGGAGGGCGATCTATATTCTTTGACCGGAGAGCCTTTTAAGGAGTGTGGGAAAAAATCACCAGAGATCAAAGATTATTCGAAGCAATTCGATTTTTTGGCCGACAAACCGGCTTGCCGAGGTTTGGAAGGTTATCTATTTCCGGACACTTATCGTTTGTATAAAAGTGCGAATACCGAAGACTTGATTTTAAAGATGCTCAAGAATTTCAACAAAAAGCTCACATCGCAGATGCGCGACGACATAAAGAAACAGGGTAAGACCATATACGAGATAGTTACGATGGCTTCGATAATCGAGAAGGAAGTCCGTAGTGAAAAGGATATGAAGATGGTGTCAGGCATCTTTTGGAATCGCATCAATAGCGGACAGGCTTTGCAGTCTTGCGCAACATTGGCGTATATCTTAGGGATCAATAAAGCCATCTATTCCATAGAGGACACGCAAACCGATTCCCCTTATAATACTTATCAAAACCAAGGATTACCGCCAGGGCCGATTTCTAATCCTGGGGCCGAGGCTATCGAGGCGGCGATTTATCCGGAGAATAACGATTACTTCTATTTCCTTTCTCGTTCCGATAACGGAGAGACCGTTTTCGCCAAGACTTACGAGGAGCATTTGCGCAACAAAGAGAAATATTTAAAATAGTCATATGATGGACAATTTAAATTTGAGATCGAGAAGGGGCGAGATCAAAAATTTCGCCATTATCATCGGTTCGGTGGCCGCTTTGATCTTTTTATTCATCCTCATCTTTTTTGCTACGACGGCTGTCAACGAAAGCAAGAAGAGGGCCGCTCTCAAGAAAGCGCAAGAGCAGGCTCAGAACGAGAGCGTCAATTCTTCGACGTCGACCGAATCTTCTCTTCCTTCTTTGGATACGGTGGACGACAAGAACGGGCAATCTTCGCGACCGACGGATTGGTCGGCGGAGAACGTCTCTTTCGGCGATTTCTATAAGCCCAATCGTGAGGAGAAGGTCTTTTCTTTGCCGGATTACAGCTTGCCACAGAACGTGAAATTGGATGTAGCCAATTATTATGATGTTTCCAGAAAGATAAATTTGGATGCCGGTTTGGATAGCTTGAACAATAATGGTTTTGCCGTAATCGACAATCCTTTCCCGAACGAGGCCGGTGATTTTTTCCAAGGGTATTCGGTTCTATCATCAAAGCAAGTACCGGTTTTGGTTACTGCCGATTTTTTAGCCTATTACTATCAGAATACTTTAAAAAACGCCTTCAAAGATTTGGAGAGTACCGTGTTCTACGAGAATCTTTGGAAGACCTGCAAAAGTCTGTATGCCAGAGCCAAAGTTCGTTATGAGGATAATTTGGCCAAGGTCGGTCTGGACAACGATTTGTCCTTGGAGGGATCGAGGCGCGAGTTGGCTTTTTTAGCCACCGCGCTACAATTGCTGGCGCCGACGCAGGAACAGATATTCACCGATGTCATTCCGGGAAAACCTTTGGGTTTTAGTCCTACCGAGGCTTTGGAGTATTCTTTCGCTTTGCCGTCCTATTTGAAGAATGACGTCGAGAAGGAAGTCGCCATGATTCGTAAGGGTGACGAGACGGCTAAGTCGCCGGTCTTGCTTTATGAGCGAAATTATAAAGATTTCGTAGTTCCTGTCGAATATCGCGATAAGGCGCGTTTGAAGAATTTCTATCTTTCCTCTCGTTGGTTGAATTCGGTGTTCCCATTGCATTATAAAAGCGATGATTGTCCGAATTGTTTACTTGACCGCGACGATTGGCGCTTATCTATGTATTCGGCGCTCCTTTTATCCGAGGATTTTTCTGCGGATCGCGACATACAGAACAACTGGGCGAAGATATATAAGATAAAATCCTTCTTCCAAGGTCTTCGTGGCGACTTGAATTATCTGCACTATCGCCAAGCTCTCAATGATGTATTTGGTGCGGATAAAAAGGTGGAAGAGATTTTTTCCGACGGCACGAAGAACGACGAGAATTTCTCTTTGCTAAAAGATAAATTATTGGCGATTGATTTTTCCGGCGTGGAGGGCGGTCTGGAGAAGAATAGTACTACCACTAAAAAATTCTTAGGGATGAAGATGTTGGTCGATCCGTATTGGCCGACAGAGTATATATACAACCAGTTATCTTATCCTTACGTGGCGACATCTTCCCTTCCTAATAAGGACGCCGCCGCCTTGTCGACTTCTTGCACCGTCCCTAATGGCAGGGGTTGGCTCTATCGCTGTCGTGGAATGGCTCTCGATGTTATAAATGTGGCCGTCAAGGATATTACGAATTTTGGTGGCGCCTATTTTTCATCGAATATAGATTACAAGGGATATGTGTTGCAGGCCGATAAGTTGCGTAAACAGTTTGCCGATTTTACACCGCTTTCTTGGCATAATAGTAATTACTGGTCTAATTTGGACATGGTGGCGAAAGCTATAAATTCCTCGGATAGCGAGCGCCCGATATTCATGAGGAGCGACGATTGGCGCCGGCAAGAACTTATCTTCGGTTCGGCGGCCTGGGTGAATTTGCAGTTGCCGGCCGATTCTTTTAAGGTTCCGGAGAGGGATAATTCCGCCAGACTGGGCGGAGATTCTGTTGGGGGAGGAGCTTCGGAATATGGCTTCGTGGAGCCGAATTTGTCTTTCGTGAAAGAGCTGAAGGCTAATACGGAGATGGTTTTTGAGATGTTGAGGGTCTTGGAAGTCGAGAAAGATGGTAGTGTGGTATTGGTTGATTTGGATAATATGAAGAAGAATTTCGAAGAAGCTGAGGTTGTAATAGAAAAAGAATTGAATAGTGAGGAATTGAACGGCGAAGATTATAAATTCATTGGTTCGCTGACTTCGCTCTATGCGGTAAAACAGAAAGGAGTTAGAAAGTTCACTGTAGTTTCCGCATCTTCGAGGAGTGGCATGCAAGAAAAGATTGAAGGATTGAAGTTTAAGGTAATCTCTTATTATAAGAACGGTAAGAGATATTTCGCCATTGGGCCGATATTTAATTTTTGGGAAAGCATAAAAAGGTAGTCGAATGAATACATTTTTTAAAAAATACCTAGTTTATTTAGTGGTTTTTTTCATTGTTTTGGCCGCTCCATTTTTTTATTTGAAAGCCAACGGCCTTCCCGATGCCGATCGCGACGGCGTTCCTGACGCCGATGAGGTGGAGCTTTATTTTACTAATCCGTATAATTCCGATACCGATGGCGACGGCTATAATGATTGGCAGGAATTGAATAGTGGGTATTCTCCTTGGTCCAAGACGAACGAAAAAATGGAAAATACCGATTTCGACGGCGATGGGGTCACTGATCGTCAGGAAATAAGCTGGAAATTAAATCCGACAGAAAAGGACACTGATAAGGATGGCAAGACTGATAAAGAAGAGATGGATAGCGGTTATGACCCGAAGAGTGCTAGTGTGGAAAAATTAGAAAAAAAGATCGTCGTCGAGTTGAAGAATCAAACCCTCTCTTATTATCAAGGGGATTATAAGATCGGGAAATTTTTAATCTCTTCCGGCGTCAGAAACTCCACTCCTAAGGGGACTTTTAAAATCTATAATAAAAGTCCGAACGCTTGGTCTTCTTACGGGCTATGGATGCCTTATTGGATGTCTTTCACTCCGACCGGCAAAATGGGTCTGCATGAGCTTCCTTATTGGCCCGATGGCCGCCGTGAAGGAGAGTCGAGTTTAGGGCATCCGGCTTCTCATGGGTGTGTGCGCATGGGCAGGAATGGCGAAGCTAAAACCCTCTACGAATGGGCGGAGGTCGGAACGCCGGTTGTGATAAAATGACGAAAAAGAATCCATTATATATGTATAAGTCATAAAAATCCTCTTATTTAGGGGATTTTTTGCTTATTTTAGGTAAAATGTTGACATTATAATAAATATATGGCAAAATTGTTCTATAACGAATAATTTATAGTTAATAATATGTATACTCAAAAAGTCCTGGATCATTTCAGGAATCCTCATAATCAGGGGGCTATGAACGATGCCGACGCCATCGGTCAGGAAGGTAATCCGGTTTGTGGCGATGTCATGAAGATATATTTGAAGATCGAAGATAAAATCATAAAAGACGTAAGGTTCGAGACTTTAGGTTGTGCCGCCGCTATCGCAGTGTCTTCGGATTTGACCGATATGGTTAAAGGTAAGACTTTAGACGAGGCTTTGGCTATAACGAAGGATGACATAGTCAACGACTTGGGCGGTCTGCCTCCGGTCAAGGTCCACTGTTCGATGCTCGGAGTGGACGCTTTGCAACAAGCCATTAGAGGTTATCAAGAAAAAAATAAAAATTAATTTTAATTTTATGAGTAAGGAAAAAAATAGCATAGAGGATAAGATAAAGAAGTCGCTCGAGGCCGTTCGTCCCGGTTTGCAGGCTGATGGCGGTGACGTCGATTTTATCGGTTTTGACGACAAAACCGGCACGGCTCGCGTCAAATTGGTCGGGATGTGCGCCCATTGCCCGATGGCGCAGATCACGCTACAGCAGGGAATTGGCGAGACCTTGAAAAAGGACGTGCCGGAAGTGAAAAAAATTATAAATGATTAAGTTGGAATCGCAAGCTTGTCATGAGTGTGATTAAAAATCCATAATTCATCATTTATAATTTTATGACATATCTCGATCATAGTGCTACGACTCCTGTCGATAAAAAGGTCTTAAAGGCCATGGAGCCTTATTTTTCGGATATTTTCGGTAACTCTTCTTCGATTCATTCTTTCGGTCAAAAGGCTTTGGCCGGAGTGGACCGCGCCCGTGGACAGGTCGCGGCTTTTTTAAATTGCGATATGGCCGAAGTCTTTTTCACTTCCGGGGCCACTGAGTCGAATAATTTGGCGTTGTGCGGATGTCTGAAAGCTGCGCAGGAGAGCGGTGTCAAGAATCCTCATTTGATAATATCTTCCGTTGAGCATGATGCGATAATGGAGCCGGCTCGCGCTTTGGAAGTCGAAGGAATAGAAGTGACCCGTCTTTCGGTCGACAAGACCGGTAGGATAGATTTGTCGGAATTGGAAGGGGCTATCAAGGAGAATACGGTTCTCGTTTCCGTGATGTACGTAAATAGCGAGGTCGGGATCGCTCAGCCGATCAGGGATGTGGGAAAATTGATAAAGAAGATTAACGAAAGGAATTTTTCCTATTGGCAGAAGGAAGGTTCGGCCAAGAAGATGCCACGTCCCAGAGAGATTCGTTTCCATACCGATGCCGTGCAGGCCGCTAATTTTTTCGATTGCGATGTCAAAAAGTTGAACGTCGATATGCTGTCTTTGTCGGCCCATAAAGTCTATGGACCGAAGGGCGTCGGAGTCCTGTTCGTCAAGGGTGGTTCGGTCATGAAGCCTTTAGTGCTCGGCGGTCATCAGGAGAAGAATCTGCGTTCCGGAACCTTGAACGTGTCCGGTATCGTCGGTATGGGGCAGGCCCTTTCTTTGATAACTCCGGAGTCGCGCGATAAAAATAATAAGAAGATCGAGGCTTTGCGCGATCGTTTGGTCGATGGGCTTTTAAAGAAAGTTCCCGATATAACCTTGAATACCGACAGGAGCAATGCCTCTCCTTCACACGCTCATTTCACTTTGCGTGGCGCCGAGGGGGAGTCGGTTCTGATTTCTTTGGATTTCGAGGGGATTGCCGTTTCCACGGGCTCGGCTTGCGCTTCCAATTCTTTGACCGGTTCCCACGTCCTGCTGGCCATGGGCGTTTCCGAGGAGGACACTAATTACGCCCTGCGTTTCACTCTTGGAAAGAATAATACCAGAGAGGATGTCGATCAGGTTTTGAAGGTTCTGCCGGGGATAATCGAGAAATTAAGAAAGATGAATCCGGTGTATAAAAAATAATCTCGAATTTTAAAATTGTGAAGATCTTGTATGTAATAACTAAAGCTGTCGTCGGCGGCGCCCAAACATCGGTGCTTAATTTGGCGCGCGAAATGAAGGCGCGCGGTCACGAGGTCTTCGTCGGTTTCGGCGATGGTGATTGGTTGCCGACGGAGCTTAGCAAGGATAAGATTCCATATTTTCGTTTCGATTTTTTAAAGAGGACGCACAATCCTTTCTCTTCGCTTCTTTTCATCGCCGAAATAAGGAAATATATACGTGAACACGATTTCGACGTCGTCCACTTCAATAGTTCCAACGCTTTGTCCGGCGCCATGGGCGTCAAGTTGTCCGGTAGAAAAATTAAAACCGTCTTCACTTTCCGCGGTATGTCAATGCTCGACGAACATTACGAGACGGCTCGTTTTTTGAAGATGTTGTATCGACTTTTTTTTAAGTTTTTCTTATTGTTCGTCGACGTGCCGGTATTCATATCCGCTGAAAATTTCGATAAGTTCGGGCGAGGGCAACTCACTTCCAAAGGTATTTTGATATATAACGGCCTTAATCATGAAAAGATAGAATTCTTACCGAAGAGCTCCGCGAAAGATTTTCTATCGCGAAGCATATCCTCTTTGTCCAGTGGAAACGATGTTGATTTTTTGAATGGTAAATATGTCGTCGGCGCGTTGGGACGTCTGGACTATGCCAAGAACTATGAATTTTTGATAAAAGTTTTCCCGAAGATGCTGGAGATAAATCCTAAAGCCGTCGTCGTTATAATCGGTGAAGGTTCCGAGCGCGCTAAATGCGAGGAGTTTATAAGGAAGAATGGTCTTATGGAGAAGATATTTTTACTTGGGAATATCGATAATGGTAGTCGTTATTTAAAGGGTTTCGATATTTTAGTCTTGCCGTCACGCTATGAAGGTCTTTCCATCACTTTGATCGAGGCTCTCTTCGCCGGTTTGCCGATTTTGGCCAGCGATGTCGGAGGTAATAGCGAGGTCGTCGGAAATGAAGACCAGATATATGCATTAGATGACGAGCCGGGATTTTTGTCTAAATTCTCGTCTTTGCAAAGTGACGATGTTTTGGCTAGGACTATCTTCGACAATGCCTTGCAGAAGGAAAAATTTTATTTAAAGAATACGGCCGATGGCTATGAAAAAGCCTATAAAAATCTTTAACATATGAAAAAGATTTTCTTTTTGATAACCAGTCTCGATATCGGCGGAGCGGAAATGATCCTGCGCGACTTAGCCATGGGCCTCGATAAAGGCAGATTCGAGCCCGTCGTAGTTTCTATCAAACCCTTAGGACCCTTGTCTAAAATCCTTATCGACAACGGATGTAAGGTGTTCTCTCTCGGTGCCAAGGGCAAGATGAACCCAATGATCTTTTGGCGCTTGATCAAGATAGTCAAGGATGAAAGGCCGGCCTTGGTCAATGCCCATCTTTTTCATGCCGTCATCTTAGGGCGTTTATTGAAGATATTCTTTCCGCGTTTGCCGATAATATCCACCTTGCATAATGAATATCAAGGCGGTAAAAGGAGGGAGCAGACTTTGCAATATACCGATTTCCTTTCCGAGAATACTACAACCATATCCAAGAAGATATCGGCTATGATGGTCGAGAGGAAAGTGACTTCCAAAGAAAAGATTCTGACCCTTTATAATGGTGTCGATTTCGATAGGTTCTTTAAAGGAAAGGGGCTTTTGAGCGAAGAGGATTTTAAAAAGGAAGTTCCGGTGAAGGAGGGGGAGAAGCTGATTATAACTTGGGGGCGTTGTATGCCGGCCAAGGGTTTTGATCTGTTGATTAGGGCCGTTAGAATATTGCGCGACCGGGGCCATAAGGTTTCCGCTTTGATTATCGGTGGCGGTGCCGAATACGAGAACTTAAAAGTTTTACGTTCCAATTTGGAACTTGAAGAATATATTTTTTTGCCGGGAGCCAAGGAGAATTCTCAAATCTCTTCCTATGTCGGATATGCCGACATGTTCGTCGCCCCTTCGCGTTGGGAGGGGATGCCCGTCGTCATCGTGGAGGCTATGGCCTCTCGTCTTCCGGTCGTGGCGGTCAATGTCGGAGGTACCGGCGAATTGGTAGTCGATAATGAGACGGGATTTTTGGTGGCGCATTCGGAGAAGGTCGCCATTGCCAATAGGATAGAACAGGCTTTGAGTGTTTCCAAAGAAGACAGGAAGGCTGTTTTGGATAAGGCGGAAGAAAATGTCCGTAATAATTTTTCCGTGCAGAGTATGGTTGCCGGTTACACTGGTCTCTTCGAGAGGTATGTCTCGAAGCGTAAGAAGATTATTTGGCTCACTAACGGCAAGAACGATATTTATTTCAATTTCTTCTCGGCTTTGGCGAAACATCATCCGGAATTGGATTTAGTGATGGTTATATCCGCCAGAGAGGAAGGTGAAGAGACTTTGGACGGCTATCGTTTGGTCAAGTTTCGTCCGCGTTGGCGCGGTTTATTGAAGATGTTTTTTGTGCACCGTTGGCTCAAATCTTTCGTTTCCGGTAAGAAGGCCGATTTGCCGAACCTTAATATTTTTAAAGGTTGGTGGAAGTTTTTGAAAAAAGAACGTCCCGATTTGTTCTTCGGCAATCTTTATTCTCAGCCAACTTGTCTTACTGCTTTTATCTATTGTCTATTTTTTAGAGTGCCGTTCGTTTTGGGTGAAGAGAAGAGGGTCTATGGTTTAAAAGGCTTTAAAGATTTTCTTAAACTTTTACCGCTCTATATCTTCGCGCCGGTTTTCCTTTTCTCGAAGAGGATTTTTTGTTTCTCTAAGGATTGTTACGATTTCGCTTTGCGTTTCTTCCCTTCTTTGGATAAAAAAAGAATCGGTCTTTTGCCGGCCGGCATCGATACGGATGTTTTTTGCAAGAGACCGAGCGACGACCACACTGGTCCGTTGCGGATTTTGATGGTGGCGCGCATGGTGCCGTTCAAACGCTACGAGGATCTTTTTCGTGCCGCCAAATCCTTGAAGGAACGAGCTTTGTTCGATTTCGTGATCAACGTGCGTGGAGATGGACCAATGGAGCAGCAGTTGAAGAAGATGGTGGACGATTTCAATATAGGTTCCTTGGTTAATTTTTTGCCACCAGTGGATAATAAAGAAATAGCTGAAAAATTATATTCGCGAAACGATGTGCAAGTTTTACCATCCATCAACGAGCCGATCGGTATCGTCGTTCCGGAGGGAATGGCTTGCGGTTTACCGGCTATCGTTTCCGACACTTGCGGTTGCAAGACTTATATCGAGGACGGTGTAAACGGGTACATCTTCAAGACTCATGATTATTTCGATTTAGCCGAGAAGATAGCGCGTTTGGCCGACAAGGAGAGACGTGATAAATTTTCCGTCGCCGCCATCAAGACTATCAACGATGGCTTTTCTTCCGGAGCTGTCGCGGAAAAGTTCTATAAAGAAGTCGCCCAAGATCTATGGATATAGAGAAAGGAAAAAAGATAAAAGTCTGTTTCGTTTCAGTTTTCGCCTACCCCTTGTTCAATCCTGAATTCAAGGGAGTTTTTGGTGGAGGCGGTGCGGAGTTGCAGATGAGTATGATCTCTAAAGAGATGGCCAAGGATTCGGATTTCGATGTCGATTTTTTAGTTTTGGATTGGGGTCAGGATAGGGAAGAAGAGAGGGCTGGCGTGAAATTACATGCCGTGTATCGTCGCGGTAGGGATTGGAAGAATTTATTTTTAGCGCCGATGAAGCTTTTTGCGACGCTAATGAGGATAAAACCGGATGTCGTCGTCTGTCGTGCCGCCGGAGTGGAGGTTGGCATAAGCGCCGTCTATGCCAAAATTTTCCGTAAGAAGATGGTCTACTCCCTAGCCGCTACCATGGATTTGAACGGTCAGGCTTGGCATGGTCTTCGAGGAAAGATCTTCAAACTCGGTCTTTTCTTGGCTGATTTTTTGGTGGCGCAAAGTCATGATCAGCAGAATACGCTTAGCGGGATCGGATGGTTGAAGAATAAAAAGAACGTTTTGATAAAGAATAGTTTGCCTTTTGGCGCTCTTTCTGCGACTGATGAAAAAGACTCCGTCCTTTGGGTGGGCAGGTGCTCGGCCGAGAAAAGACCGGATTTGTTTTTGTCTTTGGCGATGGCCTTCCCGCAAGAGAGATTCGTCATGATCTGTCCTCGTAATAAGCCGAAGCTTTGGGAGGATATCAGCGCTAAGGCTGAAAGGCTTCATAATCTGGAATTCATCGAAAGCGTCCCGTTCGACCAAATCGGCGAGTATTTCCGTCGCGCCAAAGTTTTAGTGAACACTTCGGATAGCGAGGGATTTCCCAATACTTTTTTGCAGGCCGCGGAAAATGGAGCGGTCATCTTGAGCCTTAATTCCGACCCCGACGGATTTTTGACATCACTTCGCGCCGGAGTCTTCTGTAATGGTGATTTTGAGGTTATGAAATCGGAGTTAAGGGCTTTGTCCGCGGATAGCCACCTGAGATTGTTTTTGGCGACCAATGCCTATGGGTATTTACGGGAAAATCACGATATTGCGAAAAATATCAAAAAATGGAAAGATACTATCAAGGAGATAGTGAAAAATGATTAGATTATTCAAGAAAATAAAAGAGAAAACAGTATCTGCCGCCAAAATGGGTATAGGCAGATTTTCGGTTTTTCAAAAAGAGGCCGGAACCGGGAAGAAAATTGTCGTTTGGCTCTTGGCCGTTTTTTTTCTTTTGAATTTTTTTACCGTCTTCTGGGGCATGCCTAATGCCTTCTCTTGGTCCGTCGACGATCCGTCCGGCATATTCTCCATAGCTTTCATTAAGGCGGAGGGCAGTAATTACGCCCCGTTCGGCTATATCGCCAGATTGGTCTCCTATTTACCTTTTTTAGGCGGCTATTATATATTCGGCGGATGGGATTTGGATAATATCAAATATCCGGCTTTCGGTTTTTCGCATCCTGATTGGCAACTCGGCCTACTTTTGGTTTCGACTCGCGTCTTCCATTTTTTGCTTTATGTCGCCACCGGATATCTTATCTATAAGATAGCCTCTTTTTTTAATAAACGAGCGGCTTTTTGGGCGACGCTTTTTTACTCGTTGTGTCCACTGGTGGTGGAATTTTCCACTTACGGCAATGTGGACACTCCGACCATGTTCTGTCTGACTTGGGCCTTGTATCACTTGAGCAATTTATTTTTCGCTAAGATTGATGACGGTAAAAAGTATACTCGTGATTGGATGGGCTTCTTTGCCGCCCTATCTTTGACTATCGGATTAAAAGAGTCGGTGGCTTTGAGCTTGGTGATTCCCTTTTTTATAGTTTTTTTTAAGAGCGGATATTTTTCTCGTCAGGGGGTCAAGAGGTTTTTTTCAGAATTTTTGCCCGGCGTTTGGTTGTTCTTGATAATATTGATCGTCAGCAATAATTTATTATTCGACTTCAAGAGGTCTTATCTGCATGTCGCGAGATTGGTCAGTCATGATTCGGCGACCAACTCCGTCTATCCGATGTTCTCGCCTTGGGAGCTTGTAAAAAGGATTTTGGAATCGGTGCTTTTGGTTGCACCTTTGTCTTTCGTCCTTTTCTTTTTTGGTTGGAAGAATTTTTTTGTCAAAAAATATCGTGCTTATTCCTGGTTCTTGTTGAGCTTGCCGATAAGTTCTTTTTTGCTTTTCGCTTGCAGTTTCGGTAGGACTTATTTGCGCCATAATTTGCCCACCATTTTGATTTTTTCCATTATGGCCGGCCTCGTCTTTTGGCAAATTACCGATAAAATCAAGAGTGGTCGTCGTTCAGTCCAATTCTTTGTCGTTGTATTCATATTCTTTCTGGCCCTTATTCCGGTTCGAGGAAAGTTTACCGACTCGCGTTATGAGGCGGAAAAGTTTATAAATAGTATAGCTAGAGATAAAGACGTTCAAGTGCTTTCCAATCGCTATCATGTCTATCTGCCGCGTCTGGAAAGAATGGCGCGTAGTGATGATTGGCGGGCCAAGTCCATCGTTTTTAATTCTAAGATACCTCGTGTGCCGGATAAGGATTTGTATATAGTAGAGTATGATAAGTTTGATTTTTATCGCGAGGCCTTCAAAGATTATGGCGTGATCTATGATTCCGGGCCGCGTTACCCCTATTATCATGCTTGGGATGTCCGTTTGAGTCCATGTCGTATCTCTTGTCGAGTTTTAGTTTTAGAGAAAAAATCTTTAGGCGGAGTGAAGGGCATAAAAGTGAAAGACGATATAAAGAGTTATTATGACGAGGAAATAAAGAAGCCGGATATTTATTATAATGAAAATGACAAACAAGAAAATAGCGATAGTGATCAATAGTTTGAAGGTTGGTGGCGGAGCGGAGAAGACCGCGTCCGCTTTAGCCGATGGCTTAAAAGGACGTGGACATGACGTCTTCGTTTTTGTTTTTTCCCGTAGCGAGGAGGAGTGTGCCGTGAATTGCGAAATAACGGTTTTGGAAAGCGCTTTGCCGAAGAATAGCCTTGGTGCGCTATCGGCGATTTTTTCGCGAGGGAAGGAGATAGCTAAAAAATCCAAAGAAAGAAGCATTGATACGTTTATCTCTTTTATGGAGGAGGCTAATTTCGCCAGCCTATCTTCCAAGATTATTTTTGGTAATAAAGCCAGGGTTATTTGCTCCGTTAGGAATAATCCGGAGAAGAAGAAACCGATGGCTCGTTTTTTAATGAGGGCTCTTTATCGTTTCGCCGACGGTCTAGTGGTCAATTCCTCGGCTCTCGCAGGGTTGTTGGAGGGTTTTTCGTCTAAGGTTTCCGTTGTATACAATCCGATGGATTATGAAGAGGCTCAAAAAAGAGCCGTGGAGGATTTGTCCATGGAGGATGCTAAGATTTTTGGCGACGGTCCGGTATTCGTCAATATCGGTCGTCTTCATCCGCAAAAAGGGCAAGATGTTCTCATTAGGGCGTTTTCTCTCGTGGTTAAAGAAACACCTCAAGCCAAGCTGGTTTTTATCGGTGAAGGCGAATCAAAGGAAAGACTCATGGCCTTGTCATCGTCTCTCGGTCTTCCTTCGAAAGTTTTATTTTTGGGCAGAAGAAAAAACGTATTTCCCTTTTTGCGCAAGGCTTCGGTTTTCGTGCTATCATCCAATTGGGAGGGGATGCCAAATGTCCTCTTGGAGGCTATGGCCATTGGCACTCCGATAGTCGCGACAGATTGTCCTACTGGTGTGCGTGAAGTCGTCGCCCAGTCTTCCGATGATGCGAATTTTCCGGTAATTACGGAGAGGGGGATCTTGGTCGAGGTCGGCAATGAGACGATGCTCGCCGAGGCCATGAAGTCCGCTTTGTCGACGAAAAGAAAGGTTGTCGTCGACGAACGATTTTTAATGGACAATGTTTTAAACGAGTGGGAAAAAATAATATGAAAATAGTCTATATAGTTCAGCGTTTCCATACTAATCTTTATTGGCGCGCCAAGGCTTTGGTCGATGCCGGACACGAGGTTTTCGTTTTGGTCAATCAAGAAAAGGCCGGCGAGCGTCGCGATCCAGCAATAAAGTTCGTGATCCTGAAAAAGTTCGGCAATCAGGGGCTATTGAAAATTTTAGGATTTTTGATCCGCGGCCTCTATTTCGATGTGCCAGATTTGCCCGATTTAAGAGTGAAGCTTAAAGAAATTTCCCCCGATGTCATTGTGGCTAGAAATCCTAACAGTCTGCGCAGTATCGCTGCTTTTATATTCGCCGACAAGAAAAAGACTAAATTGTTCGCCGAGGCCCAGACCGAAGATTATTCGCTCGGCGGTCCGTTGCGTCGTTCGTTCTATTTCTTTATGCGAAATGTTTTTAAAGTACGAGGCTTGATAAGTCCACTAAAAAGTCGTTCTTCCGGCAGTGATAAATTTTTCAAGTATTTGCCTTTCGTGATTCCGACCGACGATTTCGTTAAGGATTATTTTTCCGGTGGACATATCAATATTATAACCGTCGGGAAATACGTTCCGCGCAAAGGACATATATTACTTTTGGGCGCCATAAAGAAATTGTCCGGTTATGACATACGCCTAACCTTCGTAGGACAATATAATAATCCGGAGACGGAAAAGATGCGACATCTGGTCGGTAAGGCCGTTGAGGTCGCCGGTTTAAAGGATGTCGTTATTTTTATCGACAATCTGCCCAACGAGAAGATGGAAGAGTTGTATCGCCGACATGATTTATTTGTTTTGCCGGCCTTCGATGAACCGGCTTCGTATTCCGTCTTGGAAGCGATGGCCGCCAAATTAGCCGTCATAGCCGGTGACGATAATGGAACGTCCGGTTATATAGAGGAGGGTAAGAGCGGTTACGTCTTTAAGAATCGCGATGTGGACGATTTGGCCGCCAAGATCGAGATGGCCATCAAAGATAAGGATGCATTGATAGGAATGGGCAAGAGGGGATTCGAATTGGCTCAAAAGGAGCATTCTTTGCCGTCTTTTGTGGAGAGGTTCAACGATTTATCAAAGTAAAGAATATGAAAATAGTCTATATAGCGCCGCGTTTCCACACTAATATGTCTTTCGACGTCAAAGCCCTCAAAGAGATGGGGCATGATGTTTCGTTTTTGGCGATGTATAGGTCGAATTCCGAGTCTTATGAGGATTTACAGCCGGAAATGCTGATGGGTGCGCCGATAAATTTTATTTTGGATATTTTCAGCCCCAAGAAAAAAAGAGAGCTTCGTCGCTGGCCGTGCTTTTTTCAGTTGGGCTGGAAGTTGTGGAAGAGTAAGCCGGATCTTCTATTGGTAAAGAATCTGCAAGGCGGACTTTCTCTCTCGTCTTTTTTCTGGGGACGCCTTTTCGCCAAAAGGACCGTGGCCATGGTGCAGACGGAGAAACATTTCATTTCTCATCCGGCCAAAAAGCTCTTCAAGCTCATCTTGAAAGATATTTTGAATGTCCGAGCGATAATGACGCCATTGAAAAATATTTTACCGCAAAGCGATCCTTGGTTCGTCTATCAGCCGTTCGTCATCAAGGCCGACGACTTTGAAAAGAAATATTTTGCCGGCGGTGATACCAATATCATCGATATCGGTAAATTCCAAACAAGAAAAGGGCATTTGATTTTATTGGAGGCGGTAAAGCGTTTGCGTGAAAAATATCAGATAAAATTGACTATCGTCGGCGAGTGCTATGACGAAAAAGTATTGGATCAAGCAAAAGAGTATGTTGAAAATAACGATTTGGGGAAGGTGGTTGAGCTTAGGGAGAATTTGCCTCATAATGAAGTATTGGCCATGTATCGCAAATACGACCTGTTCGTTTTGCCGGCCTCCAATGAACCGGCGGCCTATTCTTTAGTCGAGGCAATGGCGGCTAAATTACCAATCATCGCCAGCGATACTTGCGGTACATCGTGCTATATAGAAGATGGTGAAAATGGTCGTATCTTTAAAAGTGGTGATACTGAAGATTTAGCCGATAAGATCGAGAGTTTGATAAAAGACAAAGATATTTTGATGAAGATGGGTGAGAATAGTTTTAAGAAGGTAGGCATGGAACATTCTCCGGAAGCGTTTAAAAAGACGATTTTGGAATTTTTAAAATAAATTATGGAAAGATTTTACGATAAAGAGAATAAGCGTTTGGTTTTTGTCGGGCAAAAGGCTACAGCCGATTTTTGGGATCAACAGTGGGGGAATGATTTTGCTGGCGACGTGAAGAGCGTGTCCGACGATTCCAATGTCGTCGTTTTGACCAAGCGCTTTTTACCTCCGTCGGCCAAGATTCTCGAAGGCGGTTGCGGTCGCGGGCAGTATGTCTATGCCCTGTCCAAGAACGGTTATGAGACTTATGGTGTGGACTATGCTCAAGAAACTGTGAAAAAGATAAACCAGGAATTTCCGGACCTTAAAGTGTCTTTTGGCGATGTCACAAAATTACCGTTCGCCGACGGCGAGTTCGACGGCTATTGGTCGATCGGCGTCATCGAGCATTTTTATGAAGGATACGGAGAGACCATCAACGAGATGAGTCGTGTGGTCAAAAATGGCGGTTTT
This sequence comes from uncultured Gammaproteobacteria bacterium, assembly GCA_964395625.1. Classification (GTDB taxonomy): domain Bacteria; phylum Patescibacteriota; class Patescibacteriia; order Patescibacteriales; family WJLG01; genus JBAZHE01. The sequence continues at coordinate 26,270 of CAYNAR010000016.1, forward strand.
TTGTTTGTAGTTTTTCCGGTATTGTCTCCTTTTCGCCGTCTGAAGGGGGTACTCGGCCTTTATAAAAATTTCAAAGGTGATGATTTTGATAAAAAAAGCTTTTATCAATTCGCCCTTCCATGGAGAGAGGTCGTCAAGGATTTGGATAGAGTTGGTTTTTCTTTATCCCATCTCGTCTATACCAACGGCTTTAAAACTGTCAAAGACGAGACCTTCTTGTATATTTTTTTAAAGAATAGAATATTGAGGAAGATGATAAAGATGTTGTCCGATTCTCTTTCTTTCTTCTGCGGACATACGATAATTCTAGTTTTGAAGAAGCGATAATTTTTTATTTTAGTTTGCCGCGATATTTTAAAGCAATATGAAGATTAACAATTGCGTCGATTGTCGATTTTTCGATAAGAGCAAGAGGGACTGCTCCATTAAGGACGGTTCTCCGATAAGAAAATGCGTCATCGGCATCAATAAAGCGCTGGTTGACGAGCTAGCTGAAAAATCCGCAAAGATCAGAGTTCTTGAGATAGGTTGCGGGTCTTGGTCTTATTTGAAAGATTTTCTACCTGGGAATGTCGAGTGGGAAGGGATCGATGTTTTGGCAGTGGACATGTTCGGTAAAAAAACGATAGCCACCAAGATCGGTTCCGTCGGAAGGATACCTTTCGACGATTCTTCTTTCGACTTAGTATTGGCCAATCAGTCCATCGAACATTGGTTCGAGTTCGGTATAACTTTCGAAGGTGGGTTGTCTGAAATCTCCCGAGTTTTAAAAGTCGGGGGAGTTTTTTATGCCAATGCCCCGATTCATCTACATGGTCATTCTTGGTTTTTAAAAGGAAAATTGAATGATATTTTTAAAATTTTTCTTCCCAAATATTGGTCTTTGGATCAGGAATTTTGGCGCAAAGACCCGACTCCGTTGGCTAAATATCAAGGTTGGAAAAATTGGCTATGGAGTGATTGTCTAGGTAGAAACTATGATGATGCCTCCAGCTGGGAGATAAATTTAATTGCTGTTAAAAAGACCTTTTTTCGACTTAGGGGTTGGTCTAAAGTAAAAGCTGTCGTCTATGGGTCCATATCTTCTTTCTTGCCTAGGAAAGCTAAGATGGTCTTGAATTACGGGCCCTTTTGCTTTATTAGGATAATGGTCAATAAGTTTTTAAAGAAAAAGAAATATACTGCCAATAAAGAATAAGAAGTTTTTCAACGGCGGTTTGGCCGATAGTGTCGGACAAACCGAGTGACTCCCTGTGACCAACTATTTTTTAAGAAGGTTCTCGGAAAAACTCGATCACGGATATGCTTGAAAAAAAGCTTAATTTTGTTATAATTAAAAAGGTTCTTTATGATTCGGAAAATAATTAAATTAGTTATATATGATAAAAAAAAATGGATTGGTTTTATAGCAGCCGCGAAGAGAGGTCGAAGTGGGTTACTGAACGTTTTTCCAGGCAGTTCGACGAGGCGTCCAGCGTTTTGGATGTCGGTTGCGGGATTGATAAGAATTTAAAAAAACTGCTTCCCTCGGAGAAGAAATATGTGGGAATGGATCACGTCGGTTCGCCAGAAATAGATTTCGATTTCGACAAGACCGATGTATTACCTTTTAAAGATAAAGAGTTCGATCTAGTGGTTTGTACGGATGTTCTGGAGCATCTAGAAACTATACATGCCATATATGCCGAAATAATGAGAGTCTCGGCTAAAGATGTAATAATAACCTTGCCGGTTGCCGCCAGAATCAGTATTATTAAGAAGATTCTTTCCCGTAAACCTTTGGCTAGATATGGATTGCCCGTAGATCGTCCCGCCGACAGACACCGTTGGTTCTATACCCTTGATGAAGTGGAAAAATTCATTAGGGTCAATGCCGAAAGGAACGGATTTTTTGTGGAATCATTTGAGCTTGATGTGGAGTTCCCCATTAAGAACACCCCTATATTGAAAAAGATAATAACGAAATTCGCCAAACGTCTCACTGCTACCGCGGTCGTTATATCTTTAAGAAGAAAAGAATAATTCTCGCCCAATTAAAAAACATCCAGTCTCTTTTGGCAGGATGTTTTTTAATTGGTCGCTGAGGGGCTCCTTAGCTCTTTAATCGAATTATTTTATCTCTGTATAGTTCCGTTTATTTTTAGTCTTGTTTTTTTCAACTCGACCGAAGTGGCGTCTTCAATTGAATGATGCGGTTCGTCGTCGCTTAATTATATGTTTGACAAAAAATAAAAATAATGATAATTTTTGTCCAGTTCTTTGAAAAGATGGGTCATATTAATTTTAAAGATTTTTCCTTAAACAAAGCAAACAAGGAAGGGGTGGCTAAATGGCTACAAGAGCGTTGGATGTCGTGACTATCATTAGGGTACTGACTAAGATCGGAGAAGAGTTGGAGTCGAACGATTGGGTCGTGAAAAATACGGAGCAAGCCAGAGTTGTGGTATTGCTCGAAGATTTTTGTGAGTTTTTGGCCAAGATAGATGGACTAGAAGTTAAGGTGTCGAAGGTGTATCAGGAGTTGAACGCTTTTTTAATCGAAAAAAAGTTCAAGCCGGTTATTCAGCCATTCGATTCAAAAAATGGTTTAGGTGTTGTGTCCGTATTGGATAAGCTGGCGGAGTGGGCCTATGGACCTGCTGCCGAGGTTGATATCAATGCTGTTAACGGTAGTGTTCTCAATGGGTTTAAATTGCCCGCCGGAGGAGTAGCTGTTTATGAAGTAGAGGGTTACAAAGATGAATATTTAGTCCAACTACTTTCCAAGAGCGAGGATTCTCCGTGGATATTTTTGCATGGTGATGACTCTCTTTCCGGCCTTGACTTGGTCAAACTATCGTTCGATGTCATGTCGGCGAAACGCCGAGTCGTCGATACTTTCGAAAGTGTGTGTGTGCCGATGGTCGATTTAGACGTCGAGCCGGACATTAGCTGGTTGTGCGGAATGGAAGCGCCTGTTAAAGGTGGTAATTATTTTATATCCCAGGCCAATCAGCAATTCAAGATGCGCATGGATAAGACCGGCGCAAGAGTTAAGGTCGCCAC
>CAYNAR010000017.1:0-28379 GCA_964395625.1 uncultured Gammaproteobacteria bacterium
TAGAGCGTTACATTGACATTGTAAAGGTCAGAGGTTCGAATCCTCTATTGCCCACAAAATAAAAACATCGCCTTTCAAGGTGATGTTTTTATTTTGTGGATATTGATGAGAGATTCGAAGATGTGATTTCGCGCACTTCAAGGCGATATTTGTGTTTGACAAAATGTTTTTTTAAAGTTATTTTAAAAGCACCTTCGACAATCAGTTAGCTTAAAGGAGGTTGTATGTCTTCCGATCTTTCAGTTTTTAAATTCGGAATCCTTGATTTACAGAGCATTATAAAGTCTATAAAAGAGATAGATTTGAATGATGCTGTCGGGCCATTCATGAGGGTGATGGTCGACCAGAGGTTTCGTGGCTATTTGCCCGATGATTTGAAAAGGTTCTTTATTTTTATTCAAGATACTCAAGAAAAAATCGATTCTGTCAAAAATCTTTTTCTGAGCGACATCGTCGCAGCCGCCTTGAAAAATGTTAAAGGCGATGTAAGAAAAGCACTGGCTGGAATCGAGAGCAGTTCAGAGGAGGTCAAAAAAGAAGTTAGGCAACAAGAGGATGTCTTGGCTTTTTTAGGGAGAGTCTTTATGGCAGAAGTTCGTTTGTTCTTTAAGATCGATAAAAGCAAAGAAGTCGTCATAACTAGTCATTGGGAGGTTTTCTTCTGAGTGATTTATATCGGTGTGCTTTCGGCACACTTTTTTATTAGAATAAGTTGACATCTTTAATCTTTAATGATAAGTTCAAAACGAAATATGTCTACCAAATTTAAGCGAACAATAGAAGATTTCGTGTGTGAAAACTGTGGCACGGAAGTTAAAGGCGACGGTTATACCGACCATTGCCCGAATTGTCTTTTCGGTAAACACGTGGATATCAATCCTGGAGATCGTGCCAATACTTGCAAAGGTCTGTTGGAGCCTATTTGGGTGGAAGCTAATCGCGACGGATACGACATAGGCTATGTTTGTCAAAAATGCGGTAAAAATCTTCGCAATCGTTCCCACAAAGACGACGATTTTGAAAAGATTTTAGGGATAATAAACAAGAACGTTAAAAAGACATTTTATAAGTAGGAGGTGCAAATGGTAAGGATGCTACCTGATGAAAGATTGTACAAGCGGTATTTGATTAAAAAGACGTTGTGTATTGATATTTGTCGTCCGCTCTGTGATCAAGAGGGTAAAAGTTGGTGGGAGGTTTATTATGAGATGGAAATTAAGGATCTTTATATCAATGAAAAGATTGGGAAAGTGGTCTTTTTGGGAGAGATTTTTTCTCGTTTCATGAAGAGTTTGAGGAATGAGCAAGAGGTTTTTACGGGGGATTTTTCTGTCGCCATCAGTCTTAGGAACGGCGACAAGGACTATGATGTGGCCTTGGTGTCCGAAGATTCTTTGGGCTTAGCCCTTCATACCAATCAAAAATACATAAGAAGTATTTTCTTCACTTAAAAATCAGTAGCCGCCATCTTTTACGAGGGCGGTTTTTTGTATTGCCTGAAAATGAAAACGATTATATAATATAGTCAAAAGAAATAATAAAAATATGATGAGCTTATTTAAAAAAAGCGCTAAGAAAAAAGAAACTGTCGCCGAGAAGGTGGATGGGCGCTGGATGCCGATGGCCGACTACGAAGAAGGGCAGTTGTCCATAGACGTTTACGAGACCGACAAACACATCGTCATTCGTTCCACGATCGCCGGCGTGAAGGCCGAGGACTTGGACATCACCATCGACCATGATATGCTAACTATTCGCGGAAAGAGGCATGACGAGTGCGAGGAAAAAGGCCGTGAGTATCTATACAGGGAATGCTATTGGGGGTCGTTCTCTCGTTCTGTAATATTACCAGAGGAAGTCGACGAAAAGAAGATCGATGCTACGCTGGAAGCCGGTGTTTTGACCATCTCCTTGAAAAAAATCAAAAAATCTAATAAGGTGGGGGTTAAAGTAAAAGATTAAACTCCTTTATGGAAATAGAGCTGAAGTTGGAACGATTGGAAGAGGGGCGGGCATTTTTAAGAGATGGTAAGGATCGGCTGATAGTTTTACCGCTGGATTTTTTGCCGCCGGAAGCGCAAATCGGAGAGACTTTGCTCGTTTCTTTTTGCAGAAGAGGCGACAGAGCCAAAGATATTTTAAATGAAATTTTTAAACTATAATTATGTTTTTTAGGAAGGAGCCTCTCGCTGAAGGGGTTGAAAAGAAGAAATCTTTAAAATGGCTTTGGTTCTCGGTCGCTATATTCATTTTGGCCGACATCCTCGTGGCCTCTTTTTTTATCTTCGAAGAAGTCTACAAGAATAGGATATATCCCGGCGTTTCCGTTTCTTCGGTCTATGTCGGTGGAATGAGAGCCGAGGACGCGCAAAGAATTTTGAATGCTCGCGTCAATCAGATAAATCAAGACGGATTGAAGTTTAAAGTCGATAACGACGAGATGACGGTCTATCCGATCGTGTCCTCGCTAAGTGGGGACGTCACGAAAGAATTGGTTTCTTTTGACGTTTACGATACGATATCCGAAGCTTATTCCGTGGGCAGAGACAATAATTTTTTCAAGGGCCTAAAGGAGAAGATTGCTCTATTTTTCAATCATAAGAAGATTGGGTTATCTTTCTTCGTGGACAATGCCGAGATCAAGAAGATTTTGGAGGCCAAGTTCTTCCCATATGAACAGCCAGGGAGCGACGCCGTCCTCTTTGCCACGACCACCCCGAATTATTGGAAGAAGGAGATAATATTCAGAATAGCCGAAGAGAAACCCGGGTTCCGTTTCGATTACGACAAGGCCATCAGCGATATGACTTCTCTCGTCGCCGTCCTGGATGGCTCTAAGGAAATCTTGATTGGTAAGACCGAGGAGTATCCTGATATAAAGAAGAACGAGTGTCAAAACATCGAGGTGAAGGCTCAACAATTTTTGGAGAGCGCCGACTTGCTTCTCTATTTCGAAAAGCAAGAGTGGAGGCCAACGAAAGACGATATCGCCTCTTGGTTGACCTTGTCGCGCGGTACGGAGAATAAAATAGTCTTGGATTTTGATCGTTATAAAGTCGGTAATTATCTTTCCAATAAGGTCGCTTCCGATATAAACATCAAACCCACCGATGCTCGTTTCGAGATCAAGGACAATCGTGTCATAGAATTCGCCTCGTCCGCCGATGGTCGTGCCGTCGACGTCGATGGGACGATATCTCGCTTGCGCACCGGTTTCTTGGCCGGCACTTCCACGAAGATAGAGATCGCGGTCTCTCCTGTGAAGAGCGGTGTGCGCACGGAGAATATCAATCAATTGGGAGTGAAAGAAAAGATCGGCACAGGGCATTCCAATTTCTCCGGTTCGCCGAAGAATCGTATCCATAATATAAAGACCGGAGCAGCCGCCATCAACGGTACTTTGGTTCCTCCGGGCGAGGAGTTCTCGACGAATAAAACGTTGGGCGAGATAACGGCCGAAACCGGTTATCTTCCGGAGATGACCATTAAGGGCGATAAGACCGTCCCTGAATATGGAGGAGGTCTATGTCAGGTTGGAACGACTCTTTTCCGCAGTGCCATAGAAAGCGGTCTGCCGGTAACCGCTCGTCGCCCGCATTCTTATAGAGTCTCCTATTACGAGCCGGCCGGTACCGATGCGGCGATTTACGGGCCATGGCCGGATTTGCGCTTCCTTAACGACACCGGCAATTACATCTTGATTCAAAGCCGTATCGACGGCAACGATATATATTTCGACTTCTGGGGCACTAAAGATGGACGCGTCATGGAGAAGACCGATCCGACAGTCTATAATATCGTCAAACCGCCGGCCACAAAGATTATTGAGACTACCGACCTGGAACCGGGAAAGAAGAAATGCACAGAAAGGTCTCATAACGGCGCCGACGCCTACTTCGATTATAAAGTCACATACGCCGACGGCACCGTCAAGAGCGAGAGATTCAAGTCTCATTATGTGCCATGGCAAGAGGTTTGTTTGATCGGTGTGGACAAGAAGTCGACGACTACAGCCGAGACGGCCCAATAATCTCTTTTCTATAAAAAATAAAAATTCCTTCCTGAAAAAGGAGGGGATTTTTTTTAAATAAAAAAGACCAACTCAAACGGGAAGGCAAGAAAATTTTCCTTAGGGTTTTTCGAGCCTGGTTCTGGGAGCGATGTTTATCGCGAACGAAACTAATAACTTTAATAAGTCTAAAAAATCTACCCCCACAACCAAGCCCAAAAATCCTAAGAGAAAATCCCCATGCTTGTCGTGCCTAACCCGTTTCAATTGGCCTTATTTAGTTTTAAACAATCATATTATCTTAGCACGGATAATTATATTTGTCAATACCATCGTGAAGATAGGCATCTGGCTTGGAGGAGTCTTTATAAAAATGGCTTATTTTAAATAATAAAATATATTATGAAATACACAGTGGTAGCGCACTGAGTATTAAAAGAAATATATGTTATAGTGCAAAAATATGTTCGGATCCTGTTTCGTGTTTAATTTTTCGAGGAGTGCTTTTTACGGTCTATATAATTTTTCTTGACAGTAATAACACCTTAGGTGTACTATTTAGATAGTTGTCTAAATATCTAAATAATATGTCCATAACGAAAACGTTTTCCGCCCTTTCCGATCCCAGTCGTTTGCGCATCTTGGAACTTCTGAAGAAGGAGGAGATGTCGGCCGGCGATATCGGAAAGAATTTTTCCATGACCGCGCCGTCGTTGTCCCACCATTTAGCCGTCTTGAAAGAGGCCGATCTGGTGAGTGCCAGGCGCGAGGGTCAATCCATCCTTTACTCGATAAACCTGAGCGTCTTCGAAGAGGCCGCCGAACAAATATTTAAATTTTTAAAAAAGAAATAATATGAAAAATCCAATCAAAATCTCATTCGCTTCGGAAATTTTTTCGGCACTGACTCTTCTCGTCTGCTGGGGCGCTTCGATATATTTCTATCGCGGTTTTCCCGAGAAGGTCATTACGCATTGGAATATCCACGGACAGCCCGATGGCTGGTCCGGAAGAGGTTTCGCCGCTTTTTTCTTTCCGGCCCTTCTGACCGGTATGTATGCCTTATTCCTTTCTCTTCCTTTCTTCGATCCGAAGAAGGAGCGCTATGAGGAATTCTTCCGTACCTACAACGTTTTCCGTCATTCGATATTAGTGATAATGGCGGTCATCTATTTCATCGCCTCAGCTGCCAATTTGGGATTGGATATTAATATAAGCATGGCCATTCCCGGAATCATCGGGTTGTTGTTCGTCGTCATCGGCAACTATATGGCTAAATTGAAGATGAATTGGTTCATAGGCATTCGCACTCCGTGGAGCATGTCCAGTGAGACTGTTTGGAATAAGACGCATCGTTTCGGCGGTAAGGCTTTCATGTTCGGTGGTCTCTTGATCGCTCTGTCAGGATTGGGCCCTGTCGCTGTCCGCTTGCCATTATTCATTTCCGCCGTTATTATATTGTCATTGGGGACTATCGTGTATTCTTATATCGCCTATAGGGAGGAAAAGAAAAAGTGATTAGAGTTTTTAAAGGATTAATTTGCCAGAAAGTTAGAATAATTTATATGTCTTATTTCATCGAAAGCACGGCTAATCAAAAAATAAAGGATATTTTAAAACTGGCTAAGGCCTCGGAGCGTAAAAAGCAAGGAGTCGTCTTGGTCGAGGGTCGCAAAGAGATAGAGATGGCACTTAAAGCCGACCTCTCTCTTTTGGAAATATTCTATTGTGCCGATTTTGGTGGCGAGAATCCATCGTCTTTCGGTGTGGCGAAGGAAAGGATAGCCGGCGTCGCGGAGAAAGTCTTCGAGAAGATCACCTATCGTGAAAAGCCGGACGGCTATTTGGCGGTCTTCGCGAATAAGGAAAAGAAATTATCCGACGTGAAATTGCCGAAGGACGCCTTGATCCTCGTTTTGGAGGGCACGGAAAAACCGGGCAATCTCGGGGCTATCGCGCGCACGTCCGACGCCGCCGGAGTCGATTTGATAATAGTCAATGATCCTCAGGTGGACATACATCATCCTAACGCCATTCGCGCCTCGATCGGCTCTATTTTCGATTTAGCCGTGGTCAAGGCCGGGCAAGAGGAGACTATCTCTTTCTTGAAGGAGAATGACATAAGGTCATACGCCACATCCAAGCGTGGCAAAAAGGATTTCTATGAATTCGATTATTCCGGCGGTACCGCCTTCGTCCTGGGAGCGGAACACTCCGGTCTTTCTGAAGAATGGCGCGAGGGTGCGGACGAGTATATCAAAATACCAATGACCGGCGTGGTCGACTCCTTGAATTTATCGGTCAGCGCCGCAATACTCCTCTTCGAAACGGTGAGACAGAGGAAGGCGAAATAGGGTTTATTTTTATAAAAAAGTCGATAATTTGACTTTTTAAAGGCTTTTTGTTAGATTATTGATGTTGCCATCGGGCAATTTTTATTTAGTCTCCAGAGGCTAAAATTTCTTATTTTGTGCCCATAGTTCAATGGATAGAACACCAGCCTTCTAAGCTGGTTACGTAGGTTCGATTCCTACTGGGCATACTAATTTTTTATCAATACGCTTTTCAAAGCGGATTGATAAAAAATAATCTATTTCGTTGCGAAAACGACTGGATAAAAAATCACAATACAAACTTTTGGAGAAGTTTGAGCATGGTGGCTATAGTATAGCGGCTAGTACATCGGGTTGTGGTCCCGACGGTGAGGGTTCGATTCCCTCTAGCCACCCAAATAAAAAACATCGGCCTTGAGCCGGTTTTTTTATTTGGGATGGTTATGAGGATGCGAGAAGTCTCTTAAAAGGCTGGTTGAAATTTGTTAAACCACTAGAAGGAGAAGAAAACTCGTTTCTTTACTAAAGTTTTAAGTCCTTCCGGGGAGACGGGGTTTAACCCCTTCGATTCCCTCTAGCCACCCATATAAATAAAATCACCCAGTTCTTCTGGGTGATTTTATTTTATAAAGAGACGGCTACGAGGTTTTTCATGAACCGCTCTATCAGATGAAGGGGGTGGAAAGGATAATCGGTTACTGCAAAGAGTTGTCCGTGCCGATAATCATTGAGAGTGTTTTTGAGAAAAGTGACGGATTGGAAGGCGTTAAGAGGGAGCTAGATTGCGTGGTAAAGGGTTTGGGTTGAGTGGTTTTGTATGGCTGCATGATATTTGCAACCTTTTTATTTAGAACCCCCCAACATTTTAAAGATTTTTTTGTTGATTTATTTTTCTTTATTGGCGTTGATTATTTCTAGTAATTTCTTTTTTTCTATTTCCCCACTTAAGCGCAATAATTCTTCTTCGTTTTTATCTAGAAAGACAAAAGTCGGCAAGGTGTCGTTGATTTTATGTTTTTCTACTGCTTCTTTGTCTTCGTCAAAATCGTGGTATTCGGTTTGAAGCCAAGGATTTTCTTGCTCTATTTCCTGCCATCTTGGTTTCATAATTAAACAGCCCGGGCACCAGACGGCACCGAATTTTAATACTTTCATAGTTTTATTGTTTATTTATTTGAATCGCTTTGCCGTTGATTAGGGCGTCGGCTATTTTTTTGTAAGCTGAGTATAGTATTCTTTGATAGGTGCTGGTTGATGTTTTCATTTTTTCCGCAGCCTCTTGTTGTTCAAGGTTAAGAGAATGTCGCAGTCGATAGGCCTCTATCTCTTCAGCTGTCAGTTCTACTATCTCAAGGTCACTCATAGGCACACCACGAGGTTTGAAATAAGTTATATCGGGGTTGAATCCTACGTGTCGACGCAGTCTTGGTCTGGGCATATATTGAAAAATTATATAGAATCTGATATGTTATGTCAGTAAAAGAAGGCAGCTCGGCCCCTTTTTAGAAAGGGGCCGTTTCCAAACGCCTTCTTTTATTTTTGGCCTTTTAAGGCCTCTTTTTCAGCTTTAACAGCTTCCAGTTCATTTTGAAGCATGATTTCCTCATCTTCTAAGACTTGAAGCTGGTTTTTAGGTGAGACGAAAGAGTGACAACGTCCGCGTCTCATCCCTTGTCCTCTTCCGCAAGCACCCATTTTTTTGCCTCCACCACAAAGCCCAAAGCCCCTGCCGGTCATTTTTCCGGCGCCCATCGGGCCGGTTCCATCCATTTTTGGCATATTTTTATAGGTTATTTTTTTATAGCGACAGTTCGACCTTTAGCAGTCTGTCTATTATGAGTATATACCCATAACTATCTTTTGTCAAGATTGCGATTTGTTGTTTTGTTCTTTGATAAATAAAAAAAGCCAGCTTGGAAACTGGCATTTTTTATTATTTTTTCATTATCATGTGCGCCGATATGCGTCCAGACTCGTAGATCGTCGGCAAGCCTGAACCGGGATGCGTTCCTCCGCCGACCAGATAACAATTCTTCGTTCCTTCGAGTAAGTTGTGTGGTCTAAACCAGAGCATTTGCATGAGGTTGTGCGCCAGATTGAAAGTCGCGCCGTTGTAGACGTGGTATTCGTTCACCCAGTCGTCCGGCGTGATGATCTTTTCCGCTTCGATGTTCTCTTCGAGGTCTTTCAATCCTAGACGTTCTTTGATTCTTTTTATGGCGTAATTTCTAATTCCGGCACCTTCCTTTTTCCAGTCTATGTCTCTACCGACTTGTCTGTTCGGGACCGGGACGAGGACGTAGAGTTGTGATTTTCCTTGCGGGGACAATGTCTTGTCTTTAGGCGAGGCGTTGCGGACATAGATGGAATAGTTGTCGCGCGACAGGCGTCCGGCAAAGACGTCGTCGACGTTCTTTCTATATTCCGGGGCGAAGATGACGTTGTGATGCTCCAGATCGTATTCTTTCTTGAGTCCCAAGTAGACCATGAATGTCGAGCAAGAATATTTCATGCTGTCCAATTTCGCTTTGCGATATTTCTTGTTATCGACGATGTGGCTCATCGCATAGGCGAAATCGGCGTTTACGATGACCGTGTCGGCCATCTCTTTCTCGCCGTTCTCCAAGAGCAAACCTTTAGCTATTTTATTTTCGATAATGACGCTTTTTACCGGAGAGTTGTATTTTATCACTCCGCCCATTTTTTGGAATATCTCGGCCATCTTTTCGGATATTTTAGAAAGCCCGCCTTCGACGTGGAAGATGCCCAGGCCATGTTCGACATAGGGAATCATCGCGAAGGCTCCAGGGCATTCCCATGGCGACATGCCCAAATATTTGGATTGGAAGGTGAAGGCCAGTCTGGCTTCCGGTTTTTTGAAGTAGTCGCCCAGAACGCCGAACAAACTGCGCGGGATGGAAAAATGCGGGATGGCGTTTATGAAATCCGGATGGAAGAATCTTGAGAAGCTCGAATAATCCTTTTGCAGACAAGGCATCATCTTTTTGAATCTCTTCTTTTCGCGCTTGTAAAAGGCATCGAGTCGCTCTCCTTCTCCGGGGAACACTCTTTCCAGTTCCGCTTTCATTTTGTCTCGCTCTTCATAGACATTGATGAACTTGTCTTCATAAAAGAGGCGGTACATCGGCGACAGTCTTTCGGTCTTAAGGTGGTCTTCGGTCTTTAAGCCGATTTCGGCAAAGACCTCGTCTAGGATGTATTTCATCATTAAGAAGGTCGGACCGATATCGAATTTATGACCGCCGACGTCGATATAAGAATTGCGCCCTCCTGGCAAAGAGTTTTTTTCGTGTATCTCGACCTGATATCCTTTGTGTTGGAGAAGTAGGCCGGCGACCAGTCCGCCAGGACCGGCGCCGACGATGAGAACTTTTTTATTCATATGACTATAGTATATCATTTATCGAGCGTTATTTAAAAAGGCATAGCATCTTGTCTTTTATTTTGTGCGGTGTTATATTATTAAAAATTTTTAAAGGAGGTTTCTGATGGGTATTCGTTATGTCTTGCAGTTGATGGTCATGCTTGGCGATGTCGTGTTTTTTCTGGCGATGATCGTTTTGGCTATTTTCGCCTTTGAAAACATTCAAAATCTCATCGTTTTTCCCGTTCTTTTGTTTTTGGGTTTTCAGGCCTTTAAGTCTTGGAAAACTTTAGGCTTTGTCGCCTGGCGTCCGGGTAATATTAAAAAGTTCATGGCCAATGCCAAAAAGGCCGGCCTTTGATCTTGAAATGTCAGCGCTCTTTTTTGAGCGCTTTTTATTTTTATTTAAAAAAGGTAAAATTATAATTGACTGAATTTAGCATTGTATTTTATGAGCGATAAAAGAATAGTCGAAAAATTGGTCGATTACGGGTTGTCCGAGCACGAGGCAAAGATATATTGCTCGACTTTGGCTTTGGAAGAGGCAACCGTCGATCGAATCGCCAGTCATGCCGATTTGAATCGCACGTCCAGTTACCCGATTTTCGAACGCTTAAAGAAAATGGGCTTGGTGAGTCAGGGGAAGAAGAAAAAGAAGACCGTGTTTAAGGCGGTACGACCGGAAAAGCTCTTAGATATTCTTGATGAAAAGCGCGAGGGCGTGAAAGAGATTTTGCCGGATTTGAAAAGCTTATTCGATATCAGTCGCGGTCGTCCGAGTGTCAGCTTCTTCGAAGGCGCGGAGGGGTTGAAGACCGTTTTGACGGATATTCTGAACGAGGCCAAAGAGGTTTGTATCTTGGGCGAAGGCGAGAGTTTCGTGAACGCCATCCCCGGCTGGATAGAAGCCTATATCAAAAAGCGCGCCGGCAAGAATATAAAAGTAAAGATGATTTTGCGCGCTACGCCGTTCGGCATAGATTCCATCAAGAGAATCATAAAGTCCGGAGGATTGAATAATTCTCTACAGGTGCGGATGTTGCCGGAAGGCTATTGCATCGATTATAGCGGTTTCGACATCTACAACAACAAAGTCGTGCTCTATTCTTTTGAGAAGGATAATCATGCGGTGGTCGTGGAGAGCGCGGTGATCGCCAGAATGATGAAGACGGTGTTCGATAGTTTGTGGAACGAGGCGGAGAGATATAATAATTTGTTGAAATAAGACGACAAAATAATACAATAAAAACGGCCTTTAAATGGGCTGTTTTTTGTTTTTTATTTAAAATTTGCACACTTATTCTTTACTCGGTGTATGATGGAGTTGTCATCGAGAGACATTCATGATGACACAAAACGGCTCTTTAAAAAGCAATTCCAATAAACCTGTCCTTTTTCCCTAAGGGGAGAAGGACGCAAAACAAAAGGAGGCCAGTAATGGTCAAACTCAGCTATCGCAATCAGCCTGCCATCGGTTTCGCCAAAACCGTTAAAGAAGTGGTTTCGCTACAAAACGAGTATGCCAAAATAATCATAGATCGCTCACAGCCGATCACCGAAGAATTAATCGGGGCGCTCATCGCCCAAGGAGTTCTAAGTTATGAGAAACGCAATCCCGCTCCGGCATTGGATCAGGACGGCAATCTGCAAGTCACCGACCTTGATCTCCTCTCTTTTCTGGTTCCTCTTTCATGGCGTCGGGCTGTCATTGAGATTCCGGAATATCGAAATCATCGTCAGACCGTCAAGCGTAGTAATGAGAGGAAAATCGGCGACAGTAGTTTCGGACCGCTGGTCAATCTTGTTTCTAATCAGAGATCTTTCGCTTTCTCTGTCAAAATTCATGATAAGTCGATCGCGGTCGACGACGGCTCGGAATCGGAAGATTTGGGCGCTTATCGGAATTATATGGTGGTCGATGGCAACGGTCGTCTCTATGACGGCTGGGATAAGATCGTTTGGAAACCGACGGCCGAGGAAAATTCCTTCTTGAAAGAGAAAGGCCTTTTTACCGGTAATTCCGTGCATTTCAAACATTTCGTCCATCCCAATCGCTGGAAGAGCGTATTCGGCGCCCCGCATCTCCTTAAAAAGATGCTTATCGCGCGCTTGACCGACGAGGCCAAGTTCTACCGCAAGGAGATCAAGCGCCTGCATGGGCTCGGTATTTATTGCCTGAGCGGACTTGGTAAGAAGCCGAAGGTGAAAACCTTCCGCGGTCCGACCGAGAAGAGGATGATCGAGACCATGGAAATGCAACTCGGTTTGCCGAAATTCACCGGCGAATATCAGCCGGTCGAAGATACGCAGAAAGGATTGCTGGACGCTTACGCTCGACAAAGAATCCTGACCTATCGTTGGAAACCGGCCGTGCAGTTCGTGGTTCGAGCCAATGAGGCGGCGTTCTTTTTGTACGGGTTGAAGGAAGATGGTAAAGGGCGTGTCGCCAGCTGGCTAAAAAAATGCCGCTGGGTCGAGGGCAAAAAAAGCCCAAGAAGCAAACTTTATCAGATTATGAAACTCGGCGACGAAGTGTCGCTACTCTATCGTATCAAGACTATCACTGAACATGTGGCGGTCTAGTGCGTGGAAAAACAAAGACTTGGTAGTAATGCCAAGTCTTTTTAATTTATTCCTAGGACGGCGTCGTCTTCTTTCTCTTGTTTAGAGAAAATAAAAAAGCCGCGGTTTTTCCGCGACCTTTGTTTTAAAAGAGCCATTTCAATGCCTTGTTAAGCTCTTTGGCTCGCACGGAAAGTTCTTCCAATGAGCCGTCGGTCTCAACCTTGGCAAGTAGAAGTTTTTTTCTTCCGCTATTTTTACACTCCCCTCGTAGTCGGGGATGGTCAAGAGAAACGGTGACAGATGCGGCGTGCCGCGCCCGCTCATTCGAGACAGGTTTTCCGCTTCGCTTTTGCAGCCGATGTAAATCACTTTTCCTCCGACGAACCGAAAGATCGATTTGTCGGCTTTCAATCCGTAGGCCGCTTCGATGAAAACGTTTTTCTTGCCTTTGGCTTCAATCAACGATTCGCCCAGCATTTTCAGCCAGGGAGCTTTGATCGCCTTCATTAATTTAGCCTCGTCTTTCAAGGCCACGCTCATCAAGTCTTCGTCGCCGAAGATTTTAATAAGCAGCGGCCGTAGCGCGTGATTGAACTCATCGGTGTTGATGTGGACATTGTCCGAATCAAGCTCGACCATCTTTTTCAAGAATGTCGATTTACCCCCGCCCGGCCGTCCAACGACCAAGAAAATATTTTCGAAGCCGAAAGTTTTTTCCAGAAGCGCCGAGACTACCAGGGGCGAGATAAGACGGGAAAGACCGAGCAAATCGCCCTTAGCGGCTTTTTCGCGAGAGAGCGACGAGGAAATATTGTGATACTTCTTTTCGCCCGGGATGAAAATGTATTTGTCGATGCCGAAAGAATTCTTGTTGTGGAAGAAGACTTTCTTTTCGTAATCGAAATCTTTTTCATCCCTGATGCCACGATCATGGCTAACCGCTTGGGGTTGAATTTTCTGGTCAGGAACTCTTCCAGTGTATCGACTAAGACATTTTTCGGCAGGTCATAGGAACACCACAGTGCTTTGGCTTCGGCAGGTGTGAAGAGGCGATTCTTCTTGTCGGGATTTTCCGAGCAGACGATGAAAACTTCGGGAAACATATCTCCCAGTCTTTTGGCGATGCGGGCATGTCCATAGGTGGCGGGGCAGAATGTTCCGGGGTAGATGTAGACGGGTTCCATCCTATTCTCCTTTTTTATTTGGTTGTCAAAGAATTTTTTTTATATTATTATTAATCTATCGAATTTGGATTGCAGAAGGAAGAAAATATGAAAAATAACATTTGGAAAATCATTTTATTTTTGATCGGTGTCGCCGTATTCTTGTATCCGGCCTTCACTTCTAAGCAATGGCCGATATTAGATGGCGCTAACTTGATGATTCACGAGGCCGGTCATACTATCTTTATACCGCTGGGATGGACTTTGAATATTCTTGGTGGCTCTTTATTGCAGTTGATTGTGCCGACAGCCTTCGCTTTATATTTTTTCTTTTTTGGACGTTTTTTCTCGGCATCGGTGGCGATGTTCTGGCTGGGGCAGAATTTGATCAACATCTCCAATTACATCGGCGATGCCGCAGCGATGAGTCTGCCGCTGATAACCGGCGACCCAAGCACTCATGACTGGAACCAGCTTTTTCTCGCCTGGAATTGTTTAGGCAAGTCCGCTTTAATCGCCAGCGTCGTTTATTGGGTCGGCATGGCTGTTTTCCTTTGGGCGCTTATTTCCGGTCTTTGGATAATAGTGCGTACGCAGGCCAAGAATTAATAAAGACTTCAAATAAATATCGCCAGCCCAAAGATGAGCTGGCGATTGTGTTTATGGTTTTATTTTTCTTTTTAAGATCTTGATCGCTTCGAAGTGCTGGAAGCCCATCTCGTCTTCCTCGATCTCGAAGATGTTTTTCCTTATAATTTCTCTGGCGTCACTACCTGGAGTGAGCCCGGCTATCAGTTCCGGATCTGTGAGATTGTATAGGAAAACTGTCGAAGGCCCCACTTCTGGGCGCGGGTCTTGCCCTTCCAGCGTCGTTATGTAGATAAGTCTGTCGGGGTCGACCGGAAGGTTTATCTCTTCGAAAGATTCGCGGGCACAGGCTTCTTCGGGACTGTTATCCGTTTCTTCGATGCGTCCTCCCGGGAAGACCAATTTATTTTTAAATGGTTCCTTGGTCCTCTTGATCAGGACGACGTCATGGCCGATCATAGCGACGATGTCCACCGTGTTTTTCTTTTTTACCACCACGTCTTCTTTTTTCTTTGTCATGATTGCTTCCTTTCCGTTGAATTGATTTGATTTTATGTAAAAACCACCTTTTGTAAAAGAACTAGAAAATTTAACATATAAAATTTATATTGTCAAGGGGTGAGCGTGGCGGTTCAGTGTTGTCGATTCTTGTTATTTTTACTCATTTGGCTAACTGCTTAGTGGTTAGCGGTTGTTGCGCCTTCGATTTTTAAAAGGCGTCGACCGCAATGACCGGTGTTTTTTATTTGACAAAAAGGCATAAATAGTTAAGATTGTCTTACAACAGAAAAATAACAGGAGGTATTGCAATGGCTCTTTATGAAGTAAAATGCAAAGTCGTCAATTCTTTAGGTATCCATGCTCGGCCATCTTCCTTGATAGTGAAGGCGGCGACGAAGCATGTCGCTATCAATTCGCAAAAGGTCTTTATCAGTAAGAATGGCGTAAGATCCGACGCCTCTTCGCTCATGTCGGTCATGATGCTAGTGGCTGAATTCGATCAGGAGTTGGTGGTTTCAACTGACATCGATTCTCTGCATAAGGCCGTTGACGATGTCGTCGATATCATTAAGCGCATGAAAGAATTCGACGGCGATTGAATATTGTCATCCAGTCTCTTCTTTGGAGGCTGGTTTTTATTTTGTCCGTCGCAAAATAAAAGACCGCCCGCTTCGTTCGGGCGTCTTTGGTCGAAGTCTAAGGGTGGTTCTTTTGTCTGTCAAAATCAAGAATATTGTAGACTTGATTTTTTTCGGCAATCGTGTTTATATTAAACAATGGATCTTTCACAAAATAAGCAATAACAATCAATATTAGGAGGTCAATGATGGAGACGGATAATTTTGTGGATAGCTTCGCTCCGGTGGAGTTGGTCAAGAATGGTGAGAGAAATTTATCTATCGACGAGGATAAATGGAATCTACTTCTCTACCAGTCCTATATCGTGCTTAGCGAGTTCGCGGTAAACGGAATTCCTCAGTATATCGATATTATAGAAAGGAGATTGGCTGCCGTTGGTGTAAGGGTTTCAGGGTCGGCAGGCGTCTTCGGTCTTTGTAGTCTTTTCGACGTCTACGAGACGCCGATAGAGTGCGATGTCGGTGACAGGAGTATGACCTTTTCTTTTAAGGAGACTAAGAAAAGAAATGACAGGAAATTCTTCCCTTTTAAATGGCATCTATTGCTCGCCGTGGCGGTCGTATCTTTCTTTATCGTTTTGATGGCTTTCAAGGCTCCCATGTCCAGAGTCGACGATTCTCGTCATGTGCCAGAAGCAGTCCAAAAAATAGAAAGCGCTACGCCGGTCAGTGAGAATGTCCCAGTGGAAATCGTTGAAGGTGAGGACTTGGAAAGCCTTTTTAAGCAAGGAGCTCTCGCAAGGATATTGGACACTCTCGATGATTTAGCCTTACATTCCGATGATAAAAAAGAAATCAGGGCAAGAATAAACAGAACCGTCTACGCGAAATCGGATAGCCTTGGAAAGGCGATTTCTTCTTTAATGAGTCAAGATAGATTTGCCGAAGCCTTCGCTTTGGAATTGAAGTTCGATAAAGACGTCTTCTCTCTTTGTTCCGGCAGGATGGCATCTCGCAATCTGCGCTCTCGTATTTTGACCGCTTGGGTTGTTTCGTTGCTTAATAAAAGAATTGAAAAATCCAGAGCTATCGAAATCGTCAGCAATGAAATTGCCGGCATTTTGGGAAGCGATAAATATTTTGTGGCCAAAAAAGACAATGGTCATTTCTATCTAGAGTATTGTTCGCGCTAGCCTTTTTCCGCCCCATATAAAATTAGGGCGGATTTTTATTTGACATTTTAATAATAAATAGTTATTATTAAATCCTGTTCTTTAATAATAAAAGCATCTTTTTATCATCAACAACCTATAAAGGAGGTCTGAAGTGAAAAAAATCTTTTTGTTTTCACTTTTTGTCTTGTCGGCTTTCTCGATGTGCAGTAAGCCTTTGAGTATCGAGGAGGATAATCCAAGTTCTCTTTTTGGAACATGGAAGGCGAAGACGACGGCTAATCCGTCAGCGGACACTGTATTGGTCTTTTCTTCGAATCAGTATTCTTACACCATTTCCAAAAAGAGCGGCGCTACAATCGACATTGTCATTGATACCGTCTATTACGAAAGAGGAAATTGGAAAGTTACTTTTGTCGATTATGATAACAACGATATTTATACAGAGTCGGATGGCGACAACTATCTTCTTACCGACGCCTTGGAATGCAGTAAGCCGGAAAATATTAAAAGAGGCACGTACATGATGTTTAAACAAACAAGGTCCGGTGGTCGTGATTTTTTGGAAATCTTGGTCGACAAGGATAAGCCGTTAACCACTTTTGAGAAAGTGCAACAAGAGGAGGCGGAATGAAGAAGATTATAATTTTGATTTTATCGGTAGTCTCTTTGTTGTCGGCGCAGGGCTTCGAGATGTCGCTTAAAGATATTAAAGGAGTCTCGCTCGGGTATTCTTACCGTCCAACCGTCATTTTTGGCAACCATTCGAGTTATCGGATGTTCCCGATGCATTTTTTTCTGTTCAATATAGACGGCATGGGGGAGATTCTTTCTTCGTCATCATATGATAGTCGCAGCGGGGAGAAGACATTCGGCGGTTTTGGTTTCATCTTGGGTATTTCGGCGGCGGATAAATATTCCCCCATCAATTCCAAAGACCGGTACTATTCAGGGTATCGTCGCATCGTCGGCTTGAATAATGAAAAAAATGATATGATGTTCATTGGCGGAGATATAAGATTCATGATTCCTTTCCCTTTCTCGTCGAGTGTCTCGGTCGTAAACAGTTACGTCAATGTCTCGATCGAGAGCGGTTTCATGGGTCTGTCGTACACGTCCGAGTCCGGCGGTTTTAATAATTATGTCAAGAAGAAGACGAGCGAAGGCGGATATTATATCGGTTTGAATCTCGGGGCGAAATTTTTCATCTTCGATTTTTATGCCGGTTGCGGAGGTTTGTTCGGTCTCTATGATAAAGGGATATTCTTAAAATCCACTGATAAAGAAAGAGATATCAGTAATGAGCCGGACGAGACTAATCATTTCGTCGGGCAGGTTGGCGTTGGGGTTATGATAGACTTGCACGCTAAAACCGATTATTGATAAAAATATGAGGAATGGTTTGACACCATTCCTTTTTATTTAGGAGCGACTAAGACAAGGGCCGAATTTTGACGTTTACTTGACTTGTTTGTGTTTTTGTTGTAATATAATTTGATTTTAGCACATTTAAACTTAAATGAAGGGATGACTATGAAAAGCTTTTGGGTGAAGATGTCTGTCAGCACCGCTTTTGGTACCGTTGTTTCACTTTCTGTTTATTTCTTTTTGCCGTTTTCCGTCGTGGTCAATGCTGTTATCGGATTGGTTCTTGGAATCTTGTCCGGTTGTCTCCTCTTTGACTTTAAGGGCACGACCAAATGTCTGGTAGTAGGATTCAAATTTTCCGGTAAGTTCATAAAAGGCTTGTTCGCCGAAGAAGAGCCGAAAAAGGAAGTTCCGCAGTCCATGTATTCGACCGAATTGCCAAAATTCTTTACTTCGCCGTTCAGCGAAATCGCCAGGATTTCAAACCTTGCCTTCAAGGGGGTGCTCTCTCGAGGATTCCTTTTTTTCGCGATCGGTTTTTCTTATCGTTTCGCGATCGGATTGGCCGCCGGTTGGTATTTTTGGCAGAGGACACGCGAAGGCGGGTTGCCGGTTTCCAGCGCCAGCGATCATTTTTTCCTTTGGGTGGCGTATGCGGTGTCCGTATATGTATTGGTAAGTCTCGCCGAGATTGTTTTGGGCATATCCGAACATGGCATCAGGTCTTCTATCGTGGACGATTACGAGTATAATGGTTTTTTTAGAACCGATATCGAAAGACATCTGAGCTCCTTGCAGATAATAGCCGGATTAGTCGTTATCGCTTTTCTCCTGTTCGTCGTTGCTCTTTGTTTTTTCTTTACTCTTTGTCTCACTCCTTTTTGGGCGATGGTCGAGATAAAGAAAAAATCAAAACTTTGGTTAGTGGCCACCGGAGTGATCGTTGGCTCGATCGTTGGTTGGTGCTGTCATGGCTTGGAGTTGGATAAGACTTTAATCATTGGAGCACTAGCTTCTATTGCTTGGGTCGGAGCTCCATTCCTGATTAATTTATTTTTATCCAAGGTTGATCCATGGCTTCCTTTCCGAGTATTTAGTCTCGTGAATAAGCCGGTTTAAGCAAAGACCAGGTTTTCGTTCATTTTCCTTTTTCCGCGCAATTAAAATTAGTTGCGCGGATTTTTTATATATTTAAACGATGGATATCGGAATGCGAAGCATGGTTTTTTCGACTTGATTTTTATGGAAAAAAGTGGGAAGATTTATATCTATCGATAAAAATATGGATTCAAAAACCAGCGTTCAAAATTTAAAGGATTGGGCAGAGAAATTTCGCGATGATCGCGATTGGAAACAATTCCATAACCCCAAGGATTTGGCCGAGGCCGTCGTCGTCGAGGCTGGCGAGCTTTTGGAGCTTTTTTTATGGCAAGACAAACAGCAGGTGGAGAAAAAGATAAAAGAGAATCCGGAGTTTTTGGGAAAGATAAAAGACGAATTGGCCGACGTCATCATAACCAGTATGAATTTCGCCAACTCCATCGAGGGTCTTGATATCTCCGAAGCCGTGAAGCAGAAGATGGAGAAGAATAACAAGAAGTATCCGGTGGAGAAGGCGAGGGGGACGTCCGCCAAATATACGGAGTTGTGATTTTTTGATTTTTTATTTTAAAAATGAGAAAATAGAATACTGAATAATTTCATACAAGGAGGGGTATGACGAAAATTTTAGATTTGCCGGCACACTTAAGGCCGCGCGAAAAATTGTTGTCGCAAGGCGCCGATAATTTGAAGGACAAGGAACTTTTGGCGATACTTTTGCGCACCGGACGCAAAGGCAAGAGTGCGGTGGAGATCGCCGAAGAAGTTTTAGGCAAATACGGACTTAAGAGGATATTGCAGGCCGGCGTCAGCGATTTGAAGAAAATAAAAGGATTGGGAGGGGACAAGATAGCGACCATTTTGGCCGCTTTTGAATTAGCAAAAAGAGCTTTGGAAGTGAACGACAACAATCTGCCGACCATCAATTCGGCGCGCGAGGCGGTCAATCAACTGCAAGAATTGCGTACCGCCCGCAAAGAGCATTTTGTGGCTTTATATCTGAACGCCCGCAACCAACTCATCCATAAAGAGACGATCTCTATCGGCACTCTGAATGCCAGCCTCGTGCATCCGCGCGAGGTCTTCAAGCCGGCCATCGACCACCTCGGGGCCGGTATTATTGTCGCGCACAATCACCCGAGCGGGAATTTGGAGGCGAGCGAAGAGGACAGGAAGATGACGGCGAGATTGAGGGAGGCCGGCGGGATAATGGGCGTGGAATTGATCGACAGCCTGATAATAACGGAGACGGGATTCGCGAGTTTAAAGACAAGCATCGACATTCGATAATTAAAAATATTTTTAAATCACAAAATATGCTCAATGGAAATTTTTTAGAAAGAAGGAAAAAGACAAGCAGCGCCTTTAGAAAAGTTGTCGCAGTTTTTGGAATTTTCATCTTTATCATTTCGCCGTTGTCTTTTAATTTTAAGGCGATAGAATTTACCGAGGCCGCAACAAATGTGAACTACGAATATATCAACACCGATACTGTCTGGACATCGGCCGGCAGTCCTTATGTGGTAAATTCAACTTTGTATATCAATGCGAATTTAAGCATAGCGCCGGGAGTGATAGTGAAATTCGAGCAAGGCAGTTTGATCGTGAACGGTTCTTTGACTGCCATCGGCGACGATGACGACCAGATCATTTTCACTTCTGTCAACGATGATGGAGCGGGAGGAAAGACGGTTCCTTGGTCGACGGGCAATCCTTTATCGGGCGACTGGGGAGCTATTAATGTTCATGGCGGACGCGCCGTTTTGGATAATGTAGAGATAAGATACGGAGGCCAAGCCTGCGCTTATGAGATCGGCGTCGAGCCGATAAGGCTTTCTGTCGCCAATGCCGGGTGGTGCTACGATACCGCCGTTCTCTCCGGCTACGGCGACATCTCTATCAGCAACTCCGAAATTCATGACAACAGGATCGGGATAGGATTCTATGATGGTTCGATGGAGATAAGCGGCTCGAAAATTTATGGAAACCAAGGTTATGGCCTGACCAATTTTAGCGAAGAGCAGATTAGCGCTGTCGACAATTGGTGGGGCGACGACAGCGGACCGTACCATGAAAATTTTAATGCGGAAGGCAAAGGCGATCGGATATATGGTGATGTGCTATTCGACCCGTGGGTCGGAAAAGTGGTTGCCCCGAAGCGTAATCCGGTGATATTGGTGCCGGGAGTGATGGCTAGTTATTTGAACGATTATTTTACAGGCGAAGAGGTTTGGCCAAGTTTTGTAAAAATGGCCCTATCTGGATCGGACAATTATTTAGACGCTTTGATGCTTGATGAGTTCGGGGATAATAGTAGTCCAAGTGTGAGGCCAAACGATATTTTTAGAAGCATTCAAATAGAAATAATAAACGAAAAAATTATAAATGAAGATTTTTTTACTGGGCTAATTCAAGAATTGAAAAATAACGGTTACGAGGACGATAAAGATTTGTTTGTTTTTCCATACGATTGGCGGTTGAATTTAAATTCTATCGCCGGCAAAGAAACAAATTTTTGGCAAGAAAGCTTAAAAGAAAAAATTATGGATGTTCAAAGGCAGACAGGTGTGGAAAAAGTGGATGTTATTGCGCATAGCATGGGTGGAATAGTTGTTAAGAATTATATTTCATTATATGGCACAAGTAGCATTGATAAATTTATTGATATTGCTACCCCACATTTAGGATCGCCAAAAATGTTTAAAGTTTTAAACTACGGAGACAATTTGGAAATTCCAATTTTGGATGCATGGAGAGTTAAAAAAATTTCTCAGAATATGCCGTCTGCATATCAGCTTCTTCCTAGTCGTCGCTATTTTTCAGATGGTCAAGATTTTTTAACACTTGATAGCTATGTCTATGACGTGGTTAGTGGCAATGAAAAAAATGGTTCGTTGCAGGGGTTGGATTATAATCAATCAATAGCCTTTTTAGATAAAGAAGGGCGTAATCAAGGCTTGCTCGGCACATTCGGCGTTAATGTTGTGAACGTCAATGATGAATTGCATAGCCGAATCGATTATTTACCCGATGAAGATAGTTATTATAATATCATTGGCTGTGGTTATGATACTTATGCCGGAGTTAAGAAAAAAGGTAAGAGCAATTGGGAATTGCCGGCAATCGATGGCGATGGCACTGTACCATTGATAAGCGCTGTCCCGTTTGGCACGCATAAATATTATACTAATGCCGCCGAACACGCCCTTCTTCCTAGTGCCAACGGTGTTCGTCAATTAGTCGCGGCTATTTTATCTGGCAAAGAAAATGAATTTGATTTTTCTCAATTCAATAGTTTGCGAGAGGATGATTCTGTCTGCGGTTTTTCCGGCACTCAATTCGGCTCACATAGCCCTGTCAAACTGCATGCCTATGACGAAGACGGCAATCATACTGGGCTGTTGGAAAATGGCGACATCGAAGAAAGTATTCCGGGGTCAAGCTATGACGTCTATGATGAAGACCAATATGTTTTTCTTCCAGCGGGCCATAATTATCGCATCGTGAATCAGGCGACTTCCAGCGGAGAGCTGGGCATTACGATTGAAAAAATAGAAAACAGTAAATTAGTTGAATTTGCCTATTTTGATTCGATAAAATTAACATCAGCTTCAACTTCGGTCAGTTGTTTTATGGCAGATGGTCAGGACAGTTATGTCTCCGAAGTTGATGAAAATGGCGATGGAATAATAGAAAAGATAATTGAGCCCGATTCTGTTTTGACTGGTGAGGCGATGAGTGACTTGGTTCCGCCGGAGGTGTCTATAATTTTTCCTCAAGAAGAGCAAGAAATATCTCGCGCCAAAAAACTCATCCCGCAATATTTTTTAAGCGATGATCTTTCCGGCGTCGCCACTAAGACGGTGAAAACATATCTTGACGGCGCAATGGTTTCTGATGCGCAGATTGATTTATTTGGGCAAAGTTTTGGCCGGTATGAATTAAAAATAGGCGTCACCGATAATGCCGGTAATGCCACAGAACAGGTTGTCGGTTTTACTCTTGGCATAGACATTGACGGTGTGATATCTGAAATAGGCCGTGCTTATGATGAAAAAATGATAATTAAAAAAGAAGCTCGAAATAATTTAATTAAAGACTTCGAAAATATTAAAGATTTTCAAGAAAAATATGGCCAAAGAATAATCAGCGAGCAGAAAATGAAAGAAAGAGCCATGACTCAGTGTTTAAGGCGCAACAAGCAAGCTTGGTGCGAAGGGAAGGTTAATTTGCTATTTAGCAGGATAGAATATCGCCTAGGAAAAATTAATCAATCTTTGATTAGATTAAAATACGAATTAATCATTAAAAAAGTCGAGCTATATAAAAAACTTGGCTGGGTGACTGGTGAAGGGTATAATATTATTAAAGAAGATATTGATTATTTATTAAGTAAAATAAAATAAAATTTATGAAAAATTTAAAATTTGTTTTCTTTTTTGTTTTCGGGGTAGTTTTTGGGGTAGTCTTATTGGTTCTTTCTGAAATTTCTAAATTTTCGCATCTAAATTTAGCACCTTTTGGTGGGAAATCATGGGCGATGTGGGCGTATCCTGTTGCTTTTTGTATTGGTTTTGTAATATCGTTTTTTATATTTAAAGTTAATAAGCCTAAATTATTATTAGTCTTGGCTGTTTTGATCTTTGCGGTATTTATTATATTTTTAAAAGGGTCTTTATTTGTTAATTTTCTTCCTTTCGGTTATTAAAAAGCATGGCTATATAAAAAACTTAGCTAAGTGACTAATGTTTCGTCGCAGTCTCCGCTAGGGACTGCGACGTTTTGTTTTGAAGCTACTCCCGAGGTGGCTTAAATCATTCTCATGACGCATTGACAAAAACACAAAAAAGAAGTATCGTGTTATTACAATTTTGTTCTTTTTTAGACTATAAATTTATCCAATATCAAGGAGGCAGGAGTGGAAAGCGAAAAAACATCAAATTTTTTCTACGAGAAGAAGTGCAGAGTGACGGAGCCCCTCGGTCTTTGCGCTCGGCCAAGTTGCTGCATTGTTCAGGAAGTCGCTCGAATCGCCGGTGCGGCCGGAATCGGAAAAATATTTATTCGCAAAGTCGAAGATGGCGCTCAATCTGATCCGTACAGCATCATGAGTTTGATGATGCTCGGAGCATATAATGGCGCCGAGTTATCCGTCTTCACGCGCGAGCCGACCTTGGTCGACAAGGTCGATAATCTGGCTCAATTTATCGACACGGTCAATATGCAAACTAATGTCGATTTCGAGTTCGGAGATTATCAAAGAGTCCTTAAGGAATATTCCGACTTAAGAAAAGCAAAGAAGTAATTTTAAAACCCCGCCGGCAAAACAGCCAGGCGGTTTTTATTTGGCTTGGTCATTGGGTGGAGATAGGCAATTTTAAGTTTTTCAAGGTAAAAATTGAGCCAAAGATATAAAAAATCAATCTCAAGAATTCGGGATTGGTTTTTATTAAGAACGGGATAAGACTTATTGTTTGACTTAAATCACTTTTTGTTTTAATATTTAATGAATTTGTTCATTTCATTCAAACATCAACTTAGAAAGAAGGGTCCCAAGTTGTGAGAAAAAATATTCTTTATTTTTTGATTTTGGTTTTAGCCGTCCAGTCTATCCCCCAAGCCCAAGTGTCCATAAACGATACTCTGGCTAAAAGGATCAAACTAGTCACCGTCCAACATCTATCTTTTTCCCAAAGAGCCGACAGCACCAAAGTGTTCAACTTCAATATCAATTATTGCAAGCGAATTTTTGAAAACCAGTATGCCGTGCAGACGATGATCGACCAAGTCGATTGTAATATCGTTTTCCATTTCACCATCGTTTTTAAAGATAAGCCGGATGGCGGGTGGAACGCGAAGATTATTGAATCCTTTTATCAGAGAACGTGGAATGCGGCCTATTTGCTCGCTAATTATCATGGGCCGATAAGGCTGGTTTCGGACTCAACCGTCAAAATAAATTTCCCGAAAGATAAAATCGAAGAAATGTTTTTCAATTTAATGTTGCAAGACTTTGGTTTTACCGGTTCAGATTTTTCCAATTTCTCGATAGAGGATAAAGGCGCTCATAAGATGTACACGAGCATTTATAATGACGATGTTTATCTTTGCCAAGGAGTACTCGTCGAAGCTTCCGCAAGCTTGAAAAACAGTGTCATGGAAAAAGGAGTCACCTATAAAAAAACGTGTATGACTTTATTTTTCGCATATCAGTTGCCGAATGGTAAATG
Source organism: uncultured Gammaproteobacteria bacterium (assembly GCA_964395625.1). Taxonomy (GTDB): domain Bacteria; phylum Patescibacteriota; class Patescibacteriia; order Patescibacteriales; family WJLG01; genus JBAZHE01. Next base: position 24,994 of record CAYNAR010000017.1, read on the forward strand.
GAGCTCTCGCTTAATATATGATCATGCTGTTTTGGAAAAAGTCCTTGGGAAGGATATGTGAGATGTTGAAAACATCGAATAAAGTTGATTTTTAATGGTAATCCCCAAGAAGAAGCGTATCAAAAGCCGGAGATGCAAGTCGTCTCCGGTGTTTTTATTTCGGCGAAACCATTGATACTGGGAAATAATGAGTCGAGGTGGCGGTCGGTTGGGGTAAAAATTGAGTTAAAGATACAAAAAATCAATTCTTTTAATTAAGTATTGATTTTTTATTAGCCAAAATTCTATACTATAAAGGAGTAATGGTTAGGACAGCTATTGACAAGCGTTTAGTATCGGAATAATATATTAGTATAATGCACCAATAAAAAAATGAAAGTTAAAAAAATATCTGAAATATTTGAAATAATAAGAGGTTTCAGTTTTAAGCAGGCTTTGGTTAATGAGTCTGATGGGGAAGTTTTGGTTGTTCAGTCTGGTAATATAAAAGAAAACATGGAAATAGATCTGGTTGATGCAATTAAAATTAAAAAAGATAAAGTGCAGACCGGTGCTATTGTTCGGTCGGGAGATGTAATTCTTTCTTCCAGGGGCAACTTAAAAGCCGGCTTAGCCAACAAGGAGCTGGATGGAGCGATTGCTTCAGCCTCAACATTTATTTTAAGAGCAAAGAATAAAGAAGTTTTGCCGGAATACGCAGCCTCGTATTTTAATTCCTTTTCCGGTCAAGCAAGTCTTAAGAAGGCCTCGTTGAATATTTCCATTACCGCTCTTTCGGCCGCGGATTTATCAGAGGTTGAAATTCCCATACCAACCATTGAAGAACAAAAAATTTTTGTCTCAATTTATAGAAATAAAGTAAGGCAAAAAGAGCTTTTGGAACAAAAAATAAAATTAATTGATCTGGCTATGGAGGGGGTAATAAAAAAAATAATAGAATAATTTATGACAAATAAAATCATAACCCAAGACGAGCTTAATAAAACTCTTTGGGCGGCGGCAGATTCATCTCGCGGAACGGTTGATGGCGGAACATTTAAAAATTATGTTTTGGCCATGCTGTTTTATAAATACTTGAGCGATGTTTCTGACGCCAAGCTGGAGGAGTATAAAAAAAGGTTTGGCGACGACAAGCAGAGAATAAAGGATAAGATGAAAATGGATCGCTTCTATATCCCCGAAGAAGCTTCTTTTAGCGCGGTTTACGGTCAAATAAGCAAGGATAATATAGGCGAAATATTAAATACCGCCTTTCATGCCATTGAAGATAATAACAAAGAAAAATTAGAAGGTGTTTTAACCCGCTGGGATTTTAACAGTGAACATATTCTGGGCAGAATGGAACAGCGAAACAAAATGATCCGCAATCTTTTTAATGATTTTCAGAAAATCAATTTAGCCCAGGTCGATGACGATATAATCGGCAATTCTTACATGTACATGATCGAGCGCTTCGGTTCGGATGCCGGCAAGAAAGCGGGAGAATTTTTTACTGTAAAAACAGTGGCCTCTCTCTTAGCCAAATTGGCACAGCCGAAGCCCGGTTTTAGAATATCAGACCCGGCCTGTGGCAGTGGCGGACTTTTGCTTTTGGCCGGAAAGGAAATAGAAAAACAAGGTTCAAATGATTATGCTTTATACGGCCAAGAATCTGTTGGAGATACTTATCAGCTAGCCAGAATGAATATGTTCCTTCACGGCCAAGATTCGGCTCGCATTGAGTGGGGAGATACTTTGAATAATCCGGCCTTAACGGAAAATGACAAGTTAATGCAATTCGATCTGACAATTGCTAACCCGCCGTTTTCTCTTAAAAAATGGGGTGCGGAGAATGCTGAAAAGGATAAATACAATCGTTTTTGGCGCGGTATTCCACCTAAAGATAAAGGTGACTTCGCTTTTGTTTCGCATATGGTCGAAACGGCCAAGCCAAAATCCGGTCGCGTGGCGGTTATTGTTCCCCATGGTGTTTTGTTTCGTGGCGGTGTAGAAGGAAAAATCCGCCAAGCTATGTTAGAGGAAAATATTATTGATGCGGTTATTGGCTTGCCAGCCGGACTTTTTCAAACCACAGGCATACCGGTCGCCATTTTAATAATCGACAGAAGCCGTGAAGAAGGCGGTGCTAATGAAAAGAAAAAAGATATTCTGTTTATCGAGGCTTCCAAAGAATTTGTTCCCGGCAAGGCGCAGAATAGTTTGAGCGAGGATAATATCAATAAGATTTACGATGCTTATGCCAAGCGCCAGGAAATAGAAAAATTTTCAAGAAAAGTTGATCCAAAAGAAATAAAAGAAAATGACTATAATTTAAATATCACCCGTTACGTCGATACCTTTGAGGAAGAAGCCGAGATTGATATTCAGGCTAATTTAGAAGAGTTGGAAAAGATAAATCCAGAGCTGGAAAAACTGGAAAAAGAAATGGACGGGTATTTAAAAAAGTTAGGCATTAAAAAATAATATGCCATTCCGGTAGCCATTGAGATAATCCCCTCTATTAAGAGGGGTGGCCGAAGGCCGGGGTGTGTTAACAAATTTTATGGAGGGGAAAAACAATCAAATCATTATTTACAGCACGCAAGACGGGCAGACGAAAATTGAGGTAAACGTTAAGGATGAGACTGTCTGGCTTAGTCAGGCTCAAATGGCTGAGCTGTTTCAAAAAACAGCGCCGACAATCAATGAGCACATAAAAAATGTGTATTCTGAGGGAGAATTAGCGGAAAATCCAACTATTCGGAAATTCCGAATAGTTCAAAATGAGGGCGGGAGAAAGGTGTCTAGAGAGATAGAGTTCTACAATCTTGATGTGATTATTTCTGTCGGTTATCGGGTAAGCTCGCTCCGTGGCACCCAATTTCGCATCTGGGCTACGCAAAAATTGCGTGAATATATCGTAAAAGGTTTTGTAATGGATGATGATCGTTTGGCCAATGGCGGTGTAGCCAAAGGATATTTTGAAGAGTGGGAAGAAAGAATTAGAAAAATTAGAACTTCAGAAGCGAATTTTTACCAAAAAGTCAGAGATGTTTTCGCTACTAGTACCGACTATAACCCTAAAGCGGATTATGCCAAAAAGTTTTTCTCCGTTGTTCAAAATAAATTTCATTATGCTATTACCGGATTAACGGCCGCGGAGATTGTTGCCAGTCGCGTAGACAGCACCAAGGAGAACATGGGTCTGACTAACTGGAAGGGCGAGATTATAACCCGCGAACAAGCCGAAGTCGCCAAGAATTATTTACAAGAATTAGAATTGAAGCGCCTTAATTTGCTGGTTGAACAGTTTTTGTCTTTTGCTGAACTGCAAGCCGTGGAGAAAAGGGTTATGTATATGAATGATTGGCTGGAAAAATTAGATGGTTTTCTGGTTTTGAATGATA
>CAYNAR010000018.1:0-26622 GCA_964395625.1 uncultured Gammaproteobacteria bacterium
GGGCTGACGCCCAACGAGGCGTTGGCTGGAGTGCAAAATGTGTGTTCCTAAAACAGGCGAAATAAAAACGGAAAAGAGGGTGGACAACCACCCTCTTTTTCATCTCCATTCCTTGTATGCCGACATCTCTTCGGCAAAAATATTGAATATCTCTTTCCCGGAATAGCGCGCTCGCAACTCCTCCAAATTCAAGATGTGTTTTTTCATTCTATCGATCAGGACATACACTTTGGAATCGCCCCTTTGACGAACCAGCTCGCCATCACTGTGTCCGCGCACATCATAGACTTCTATCTCATCGTCGCTCACTGAGGAAATTTTCCTTCCGGCGTACTTTGCCAATTCTTGAAGAGTGCCGATATATCTTCTGGCCATGCCGACGATCAAATATATTTTAAAGTCGCTACCGCGAATCAAACTGCCATCAGGATGTATTTTTATTCCTAGGACTTTATTCCCCACTTCCTCTTTCAATGTCTCATCTTTAACCTTCTCGTTTTTGACCGGCGTTTCTTTTTTCTCCGTCTTTATCTTGATATTCGTCGTACTCTTGATCGTATTACCGGCCGGCTTCACTACGGGCGTCTTCAAATCGACTTCTTCGACTACGCTATAGTCGTCGCTCGGATTAGTACTGATTTCACCCAAGAGCTCCGAAGCATAAGTAGATATCGGAGAGATGAGTGGAAAAATTATTAAAAAACATAAACAACTTCTACCGAGAAATACGCAAGACGTTCTACTCATAAATTACTCTGTTAAAATACCATAATTAGAGCTGTAATAACCGGCCGGCGTGCCAAAAGGAACTTTCATTCTCGCTAAGACTCTGACCTGTCTCCCTGAGTCAGAGCTTTCATCGATCTCACTGATATCCAATCCGACCGAAGGGTAAGAGCCATTAGCTTCTATGTTCATCCAAGTCGCCCCACCATCGACGGAATATTGCATGTTGGCCGCCGCATCCAATGGGCTGGCACCACTCCAGCGAGCGAATTTCATTTTTAACGAATCCTCTTCCATACTCCAAACCGTGATATCGAACTCCCACTCCCAGCCATTGCCGTATTGGTCGTTGGCCTTGGCTGACGTTTTAGTCATTTCCAAAGAATCCAAACGAATGCCACAAGGCAAAGTAGTGAATGTGCCGTCGGCCGTCTGATCGCTCTCCGTACCGGCGGAATTCTCAGCGTAAACGGCATAGTGATAGGTCGCAGCACAAGACAAACCGCTTAAATTAACCGTCTTACTGACATTAGCCGAGACCGATTCCAGGTTGGTAGCGCCACCATAAGAAGACGTCGGCCCGTATTTGATCTGCGCATTGCTGGCGGTGTTGACCGCGAAGACGACCTGCGCGCTGTTCGCAGTGATATTTCTAATCGGCGTCGCGTCCGACGTCACAGTCAAAAGAACCGTACCACCGATTCCATTCTCCGCAGATGGCGTCGCCTTCGCGGATGTGGGAGTCGGCTCATCCTGGACTTTAAAATCGACAGAGTTCTGATCAGTGTCCTCACCGGCCGGAATTCTAGCAACGCTCTTGCCCTCGGGAATGGACGGCACCGGTGCTACGCCTTCATAAAAATATGTCTGGCCAAAGCCGGCCAAATCGACGATGTTCTCGTCAGAGACGGAAATGACATCATCGTTATTGTTCAACAGGTACACGGAATTCCCTGCCGACAAAGAAAAAGAAGTGGCAGCCAGCATATCGGCCGAAGCCTTCAAATCCTCGTTCGTCGCCGAGCCGTTGCGAACGATTAAAAAATAGCCTTGCGCCGGAATAGTTCCGCTCAGAATCACTTTCACCAACGAACCGCCACTACCAGCCGTCTTCTGCACAGACCATCCGGAAACGTCGACCGGCTCATCAGTCGGATTATAGAGTTCTACCCAGTCATCTTCCGTTCCTCCAGTCCCGGAAACGCTATCGATGCTAATCTCATTGATCACCACGTGATCAGCCACATCAGCGCTAGCCGGCTCTGGAATAAAATTACCAAAACCGATTGCTGCCAATAAAAAAATGCCCATGAATAAAAATTCCGGCATCCTATTGTCCCTCCTTTGATGCATAGTTTTTTGCGATTTTAAGAAATTTTCCCAAAATCGCTTTTTTTAATTTTTAAATACCTTTTTATGATACTAAAATTTTAAAAGTCTGACAACGAATAAAAACCGGACCGACAAAATGCCGATAGCGTAAAATTGGCTATTTTATTTGACTTTATAATGAAAAAGCGGTAGTATTTAAGTAATTCTCAGAGGAGATTTTTTATTTTTTAAAAATCTCCATCCTTAGTAATATTTATTCGCCTTTATTCGCGGTATTTGTGAAAAAAGCAACTCCGCCTCATACCTATGAACGTAACAGAACTGGCCAGAATACTTAAGGTCACTCCAAATGACCTTAGGGAAAAACTCCCAAGAATGGGCTTCGACATCGGCTTCAAGGCCATCAAAGTCGACCCCAAAACCGCTCAAAGGATAATCCAGGAATGGCCGTTTTTGTTGCGCAAAATCCAGCAGGAAGAGGCTGCCAAAGCCGCCAAAAACAAAGGAACCGAACAAGAGGTTAAGGTAGTCAAAAAGCTTGTCTCCATGCCGGCCTTCGTCTCGGTTCGCGATTTCTCGTCCATGTCCAATATCCCGGTCAACAAGATTCTGGCCGAACTCATGAGGAACGGCGTCTTCGCCTCCATCAACGAAAGAATCGATTTCGACACCGCCTCCATCATCGGCGATAGTTTGAATTTGGAAGTCAAATTGAACGAGAAGACGGATAATCAAGAAAATTCCACAGACGACAAAAAGATAGAAGAGGCTTTAGACAAAGAAGAGACTTGCGATTTACTCCCACGCCCTCCGGTCATCGTCGTTATGGGTCATGTCGACCATGGCAAGACGAAGCTCTTGGACGCTATCCGCAACACCAACGTCGTAGCCGGCGAACACGGCGGAATCACCCAGCATATCGGCGCCTATCAAGTCTCCAAGAACAATCGCCCTATCACCTTCATCGACACCCCTGGTCATGAGGCCTTTACCGCCATGCGTTCTCGCGGAGCCAAGATCGCCGACGTGGCCATCTTGGTCGTGGCCGCCGACGACGGCGTTCAACCGCAGACCGTCGAAGCCTACAAGATAATCGAGGCCGCCAAATTACCGTTTATAGTCGCTATCAACAAGATAGACAAACCGACCGCCGATTTGAACAAAGTCAAACAAGAATTGTCCAGCAAGCTCAATCTTTTACCTGAAGATTGGGGTGGCAAAACCGTCTGCGCCCCGATATCCGCTTTGAACGGAACCGGTATCAGCGAACTTTTGGATTTAATACTCCTCTCCGCAGACGCCGAAGCCAAAAACATGAGAGCCAATCCTTGCGCCGAAGCCATCGGCACGATCATCGAATCGCGTATCGACAAGAACTCCGGCCCCGTCGCCACTATCTTGGTACAGAACGGCACTTTGAGATTGGGCGATCAATTGATCATGAAAGGAAAGATAATCGGTAAAGCCCGCTCCCTCAAAGACCACACCGGAAAAGAGATAGAAGAGGCTTTGCCGTCCACTCCTGTCAGAATACTCGGCCTCAAGACCGCTCCGGCCGTCGGAGACGTCATCGAAGTCGGAGAAGGAGAGAGGGTCAAAGGCGGATTCGCCAAGATGGCCGCTCGCCCTTCTTTCGTGACTAACGAGGAGGATGACGAGAACAAGGACATCAAAAAACTCAACATTATCATCAAAAGCGACGTACTAGGCAGCGCCGAAGCCATCGAAGAATCTCTGATGAAACTCAACAACGAAGAAGTGAAAGTCAAAATAGTCAGCAAAGGACTTGGCAACATCATCGAAGGAGACGTCTCCCGCGCCGAAGGAGCCGAAGCCCACTTGCTCGGCTTTAATGTTCGCCTTACTCCGCAAATCGAAGCTGTCTTGCGCGGCAAAAACGTCAAAGTAAAAACTTTTAACATCATCTACGACCTCATAGAATACGTCAAAGAAGAGATGCAAAAATTGGTCGTTCCAAAAATTCAACGCGTCGATTTAGGCCGCGTTAAAATACTCGCCGTCTTCAGAACCGAAAACAAGGGACAAGTCGTCGGAGGAAAAGTTTTGGACGGGCAAGTCAAGAATGGTGCCAGGATCGAGATTTTCAGAGAGAAAGCCCTTATCGCCCAAGGAAAGATATCTCGCCTACAATCGGGCAAGATGGATGTTCCGACGGTCGACGTCGACCAAGAATGCGGTATGCAATACGAAGGCAAACCGGTCATCGAAGTCGGAGACATCCTACAGTTCTTCGAAGAGAAAGAGATAATATCCAAGATATAATATGCATAACATAGAAAGAATAAACGAAGAGTTGCGTCGAGAGACCGCAGCGGCCATCGAAAAGATAGTCATCCTCGAAGATGGACTGATCACCGTCGTCTGGGCCAACTGCGACTCCAACTTCTCCACCGCCAGAATAGGCATCTCCGTATTACCGGACTCTTTGGCCGGAACCGCCTTAGAAAGACTGAGAAAGGCCTCTGGAGAGATAGCTGGAGAACTAAAAAAGAAATTGAGCTTCAGACACATACCGAAACTGTACTGGACCTTCGACTCGACGGAGAAAAAAGCCGACTCGTTGGAAAGGATATTCCAAAAGATAGAAAACAACGAAGAGGAAGAAGAAGATATAAAATACGAATACTAGAATACGAACCACCGGTCATGAAGGCCGGTGGTTTTTTATTCATAAAACTTTTATTAAAATTTTAATTATATAGTCTTTAGCTACAACTACCGCAATAATAACGACATTCCTTGACCAAAGCCACCGCTTGCCCTATATTAATATGTTATGGACAAACAACTCCTAAAAGAAAGATTACAAAAAGCCGGCAACGAACTGAAGCTGGCCAAAAACGTCCTCATAATCACCCATATGCGACCGGACGGCGATTGCCTATCGTCGGCCTGCGCCGTCTCTTTGTGGCTGAAAAGGATCGGCAAAGACTATGAGCTATTCTGTATCGACGCCATACCGGAGCACTACCACTTCCTCCCAAACTCCACCTCCTTCACATCCAAAGCCGACTTCAAAAAATTCGACGTCTTCCTCGTGTTGGACTGCGGATGTCTATCGCGCACCGGCGTCGCCGACGAACTAGTCCAAAAAGAAGAATGGCAAACCATCATCGAAATGGATCACCATCCGAAAACGGACGACTACTCGGACATCGAAATCCGCCTCCCCTACAAATCCTCCACTGCGGAAATAGTGCACGCCTTCTTCGCGGAGAACGGAATCGAACTCGACAAAAAGATCGCGGACTGCCTACTGACCGGCCTCATCACCGACACCGGAAGCCTGCTCTTCTCGTCCGTCAACGAAGAGACCATCAAGACTTCGTCGGCCTTAATACTCGAAGGAGCGACGATACCGAAGATAATAAAAAAGACTACCGAAGGGAAAGGATTGTCTTCTATGAAGGCCATCGGAAGAATAATGGAAAATTTACGATTCAACGAAAAATACAAAATCGTATGTCTAGCATTGACTTTGGACGACGTTACTAGAATAAAGGAAGAGTTTGGCAATGTCGCCACGGCCTTCGACTCCATCTCCGATATAATCAACAACGTCGAAGGGGCTAAAGCGGCGATATTCTTACGCGAAGAGGAAAACGGCAAGATACGCGGAAGCCTACGTAGTAAATACCCCGGAATGGATATTTCCGGCCTGGCCGAAATATTAGGAGGTGGTGGTCACGCCAAAGCCGCGGCTTTCCGTCTGGAAGGACATATTAAAAAAAATGAAAACGGCCACATCGTGACATAAAAATTCGGTAAAATAAAATCCCTCCGGCATAGAACCGAAGGGGCTTATTCAAAAGATGAACCATACCGGATTAGCTCCCGGAATAAGATTAAAAATTTTAAACAGAAAACCTCTTACATCTTCCCGCTTGTCTTCTCCAGCCATTATATACAGATTGAGAAAAATAGTATAAGCCATATCTTCAATGAAGATATGATGCTCATTAACAAGGTTTAGTGCTATTTCCTGATTAAAACTTTTCCAGTCTTTGGAAAAACGTGATTTTTTACTCTGAAAGAAAGAGGCTATTTCCTTATTCTTCACACGAAAAGACATAATATAGCCATTATTAAAAACAATTACTGCTAACGGCTCCATCTTTCATCTCCTTTTCTTATTCTTTTCTCTCCACTCGTTTATTTTGGCATGATCGCCGGATAAAAGTACTTCTGGTACTTTACAACGTTTTTTACCTATTGTCAATATCTCCGGCCTAGTATAATGAGGATATTCCAAGACGCCTTCCTGCGAGTGGGATTCGTCTTGAGCGCTCTCTTCGTTACCGAGAACCCCTGGAAGGAGGCGTGTGACAGAATCGATGACGACCAAGGCCCCCAATTCACCGCCCGTCAGGACATAATCGCCGATCGAAATCTCCTCGTCGATGATCGGCATAATCCTCTCGTCGACGCCCTCGTAGCGACCGCAGACGAAGATGACATTGTCCAATTTGGAATATCTTCTGGCAGTCTCCTGATTCCAAGTCGGACCCTTGGCCGAAAGCAAAACGACCTTCCTCTTCTTACTCTTCCTGCTTCCCGCTATTTTCCTGACGGCCTTTATTATCGGCTCGGCCTTCATCACCATGCCGGCTCCACCGCCGTAAGGAGAGTCATCAACCTTCCTGTGTTTGTCGTTGGTATAATCGCGCAAGTCATGCGCCCTTATCTTCACTATCTTGTCATTTTGCGCGCGCTTAATCATTCCCTCGTTGATATAGGAATCGAAAATCTCCGGAAAAATTGTTATAATATCGAACTTCATGTCTTAAAACTAATCGTCCTAAAAATATTAAGCCTTAACACCGAGCATCGCCTCGAATTCGACCTTCTCTAAAGTCTCTTTCTCCAATAAAGCGGCGACGATCTTCTCCATGTCTACTTTTTTAGTCGTAATGATATCGGTCGCGGTTTTCACGGCTCCATCGACTAAAGCGCCGACCTCGGCATCGATAGCCTCGGCGGTACGCTCGCTGTAATCGCGATTCTCGTGCATCTCCTTACCCAAGAATATCAACTCGTCGCTATTGCCGTAAGTGCGCATCGGCAATTTATCGCTCATACCGTATTCGGTCACGATGGCGCGAGCCAATTCGGTGGCGCGACGCAAATCGGAAGAGGCGCCGGTGGTTATCTCGTTGAAGAATATCTTCTCGGCCAAACGTCCGGCGACCAAGACGGCCAACTCTTCGACGAATTCGGTCTTGGAATGCAAACGTTTATCCTCTTGAGGAGTCTTTAATGTGTAACCGGCGGCACGACCGCGAGAGATTATGGAAATCTTCTGTACCGGATCGACATTCGGCAAACTATGCGCGACCAAAGCATGGCCGGCTTCGTGATAGGCGGTAATCTTCTTCTCCTTATCGGAAACGACGCGACTCCTTCTTTCTGGGCCGATCAAAACCTTCTCGATAGAATCGAAGATGGTCTGTTGCTTGATCTCCTTATCCCCTTTCTTCACGGTGGCTATGGCGGCCTCGTTCAATAGATTGGAGAGGTCGGCACCGGAAAAACCGGAAGTGCGCTCGGCGATCTTCTTCAAATCGACTTCTTTATCCAAAGGTTTCTTGATAGCATGGACTTTCAAAATGTCCTCTCTTTCTCTCAAGTCTGGCAATTCCATGACGACTTGGCGATCGAAACGTCCCGGGCGAAGCAAAGCCGGATCGAGAACGTCCGGACGATTGGTGGCGGCAATGACTATCACTTCGCTCTCCACTTCGAAGCCGTCCATCTCGACCAATATCTGGTTGAGAGTCTGTTCGCGCTCATCGTGAGATCCGCCTAAACCGGCGCCACGGCGACGACCGACGGCGTCGATTTCGTCGACGAAGATTATGCACGGAGAATTCTTCTTAGCGCGAGTGAAAAGATCGCGTACGCGAGAAGCGCCGACACCGACGAACATCTCGACGAATTCGGAACCGGAGATATGGAAGAAAGGAACGTTGGCCTCACCGGCTACGGCGCGAGCCATCAAAGTCTTGCCGGTGCCCGGGGCTCCGGTCAAAAGGAATCCTCTAGGTATGCGAGCGCCCATATCGCGAAATTTTTTCGGAAATTTCAAAAAGTCTATCACCTCTTTCAATTCCTCTTTGGCCTCTTTCGAACCAGCCACATCTTTGAAAGTCGTCTTGACGTTGCCGTCCTTCTTGAATTCCTTGGCGCCGGATTGCCCAAACATCATCGCTTTGTTGTTGGCTCCGGAGACACCGCGCATCATAAACCAGAGGAAAGCGGCTATTAATACGAACGGTAGAAGTATCGGCAAGATGATCGTCAAAAAGACATCGGATCCGGAACTATCCTTCACCTCTATGTTGGCCTTAGCGATCTTGTCGCCAGGAACTCCCATATCCTTCAATAATTCGGCCATGGATTGTCCATCCTCTTTGCGAGCGGTCTTCTCTTCTCCGCTCTTCAAAGACACGGACATCTTCGCGCCATCGACTTTTATCGACGAGACGTTCTCTTTATTGACTTCGTCGACTAAAGAGCTTAGACCGATATTCTCGACTTTCTTCATCTTGGAAAACCCCTCGCCGAAAATGGCGAAAGTAGCGGCTAAAGCCAAGAACACGAGGAAGAAGACGCCGAAATTCTTTATAAAATTCTTCATAAAAAAATTTAATATTAAACAATATTTAACCTCTTTAGTATATATTAAAGATTTGATTTTGGCAAACGAAAATCCACCCCTTTTACGAGGTGGATTTTTCTATATTATTCGGCTTTTTCTTCTTTGGCTTTCTTGGTAATCTTCTTCTTGGCCTTCTTTTCTTCATCGGCTTCCTCTTCTTTCTTTTCATCGGCCTTAGCCTCTATTTCCTTCTTTCTCTTCTCGTCGTAGACGGTCAAACCGAGACGATGCTCCTTGGCCTCGATGGAAGTGATTTCGAAATCCATCTCGGAATTGGCCTTGAACAACTCTTCGATCTTCTGACCCTGACCCAAATTGAGCTGTGAGATATGAGCCAAACCATGGATCAACTCGTCCAATTCGACGAATAAGCCGAACGGATTGACCTTCAAGATCTTACCCTTGACGACCTGACCGATGGTGTATTTCTCGCTGACGGCCTCCCAAGGATCTCTCTGCAACTTCTTAGCGGACAAGAAGATCTTGGAACCGCTGACGTTGATGATCTCGGCCTTGATTTCGTCGCCGACTTTGTAGATATCGCTCGGATTGTCGATTCTCTTCCAAGCCAACTCGGAAATATGGATCAAACCTTCCATACCCTCGCCGAAAGAGACGAAGACACCGAAATCAGTGACAGCAGTGACGATACCGTCGACGGCCGTACCGACCTGATACTTGGAGATGACATCCTTCTGAGACTCGTTCCAAGCTTCCTTTTCGGAGAAGATGATCTTGTTGTCATTGATGTCCAAAGTCATGACTTTGACCTCCATGTCGGTGCCGACAAAAGAGCGCAACTTCTCTAAGATCTTGGCTTTGTCGCCACCGGCAACGCGCGGATAATTCTCCGGAGCGAGCTGAGAGACAGGCAAGAAACCGCTGATCTGACGGAAACGGACCAAAAGACCGCCCTTATTGCTGTCGATGACGCGAACTTTGACGTTCTTCTTATCGCGATAAGAGTCCTTCAAAGTATCCCAAGCCTTCTCCTGTCCGGCGATGCGGAAAGACAACTCGACGTCGCCATTCTCGTTCTCACCTTCGATGACAGTGGCTTCGACTTCGTCGCCAGCCTCCAAATTGGCGTACTCGTCAGCTTCGATGTAAAGCTCCGGACCGCGAACGACACCAGCGCGAATACCGCCCAAATCCAAACGAACTTCGGATTTAGAAGCGGCGATGACAGTTCCGCGAACAGCTTCGCCGGCAGCCGGAATGGCCAAATCGCTCTTTTCGAGCAAGCGCTCGAATTCACTGACCTCTCCCTCGATTTTCTTTTTATCTTCCATATTTATATTGAGTCCTTCTTACTAGATAATGGATATACCCTTACAATAAAAAAAGACCCTTAACCTTAAGAATCTAAAAAGATTCTTCAAAGTCCTTCGGCCACCCTAAACCGAAAGTTTTGTTATGGGTGTATAAATTTCAAATGACTACGCTTATAATACTACAAACTTTTAAAAAAAGCAAGAGGTATTCTTTAAAAGTTTAAAGCGCCTTTGGTTTCCCTTGGGCGCTTGTTTTCTTTTTTCTTTTTTTTGTATTTTTTATCTTACTGATTATATAATATCACAGTTTTTAAATTTTGTCAATAGTGATAACCCATTATTTGTATAAAATAGCTTATATTAAATAATAATATACAAGAAAACCACCTTTTTAAAGCGGTGGTTTCCTTGGAATTTACAATATCAAGGTGATAATATTCCTATCTTTTTGCGCCAGAATAAGCGATAGCACGCACGATGTCCCAATCCTCCGCACTACTGGGCGCCCTCTTATAATAATATTTGAAGGCCAGAATGCCATTTTTCTCGCTGTCGGTATTCCTTAGCGCCGGTCTAAGACCATAGGTCATTACGGTAACGGCGGCATTGTCATTGGTATTGTTCATGTCGGCCGTTCGACCATAGACTTTAGCGAATGTAGTTGTCTGAGATTTCTTCTCGGCGACAGTATTCTTTTGAGTCGGCCATCGACCATTGGCGATCTTTATCACATCCTGCCAATCGGTCTCGGTCTTCGGCAGTCTGCCGAACGCGCTATTAAACGAAGCGATGGAACCGCCTCTCTCTCCGGCGCCGTTGACGATAGTCGTCGGTGTCCCATAATGGACGAAGCGAGCAATGACATATCTCTCTCCAGTGCTCAGTTCTTTTTTAGAAAGAGCTACGATTTTCTTATAGACATTATATGTCGCTTCATCCAAAGGAACTAGCTTCGGATCGGAATTCAATTCTTGCGCTTCCTGTTTAGTTATTGAATCGACCTCGGAACTCTTGACACCGACCAAGGATTTTCGAGCGGACGAAGATGTCGTCGTCTTATTTTGTTCGGTCGCCGTTTGTCCTCTTTCTGTTTCATTGGCGGAAACTGTCTCCTTCGACGCATCGGTCTTGGCGCTGGCCAATTTAGCGGCAGAAGGATTCAAGCTACGGTCATAGCTGTAGAGGGCGTAATAATATATTAATCCGTTTTCTAAACCGGTATCTATGAATTGTTGAGCCGTTCCCTCATAGACCAATACGGCTGTAGCGTCGGTCGGGCTGGATGGGGATATGTTCAACTTTCTGAATATCTTCACTTTGACGAAATCTTGAGAGGTCGGATTCTGCCAGTTGAGCAATATCTGACCTTTGGCACCGATAGCCGTGAACGACGAAGGAGCCACTACCGTATTACCTGATCCGGAGCCGGAAGTACCAGGCGTCGTGCCACCACCTCCACCACCAGACGAAGAACCGCCTCCACCTCCACCACCAGACGAAGGGGTCGAAGCGGGAGCGGAAGTGACGAACGAGGCTATGTTGGAAGTCGAGGAAATATTTCCGACCTCGTCGACGGACCTTATCGCCACATAATATCTAGTGCTAGCCGAAAGACCGGCCAAGGTCAAATTCTCCACCGTACCGGCCTGACGCGGAGCCGGTTCGCCGGTGACGCCGGTAGCCAAGGCCCACCAAGAATCGGCCTGAGCCTCTGTCGCATTATTAGCTAAAGACGCCGTAGAATATTTCAATTCGTAAGACGAGGCGAATCCGGTATTATTATCATCGCCGGGGGCCGACCATGTGAGGACGGCGCCGGACTGGGAAACGCTACCGGATAAAAGGTTGGTTATTTTGCCGGGGGCGACGATATCCGGCGTATCGGAATCTATAGTGGTGAATTGACGATTGATGGATAGCGATTTATTACCGGCACGATCGACTACCACTATCTGATAGTCGTAGGTGGTGGAGGCGGAAAGATTGGCGATATTGATGGCGTGATCACTAAGATAGATAGTCTCCCTAGTCGTGGAAGCGGTATAATCGGAGGAAAGTCCGTAGTTTATATAACCGACAGTCAACTCGTCGTTCACGTAATTGATGGTGACCGAATCGCCGGTTATGTCGGAAACCGAAACGCTATCGACACTCGGGAACTTCGTATCCAAAATTATACTGTCAGAATACGGGGAGCTGTTCCAATTACCCAAAGCATCTTTGAACCAAGCATAGACGTTCTTCACCCCTTCCGCGCCAAGCAATGTCCAAGAATATGTCGTGGAAAAAGTCAGTGCCGCCAAAGACGCGAAATTGGTGGAGATATCCGAAAGCTTCATTTGCGTGACGCCGGAAACGTCGCTGGCGATCAAGGAAAGGACGGTAGAAGAAGATTTGGCATAGGAAGCGCCGGAGTTGATGGAGACGGATCCGGTCGGAGGCGTGACATCTGACGATGTGGCGACACCGATGGTTATCCGATATCCGACGCTCGGTGTATTACTGGCGTTAACAACGAACAAATAAGCCGTGTCGCCACTGATGAATGTTCCTTGATTGACGGTCACGGAAACGGAGGTGTTACTCCAAGCGTAAGGGATGAAAATCTCACGATGGGTCGAGGAAGCCAAGGTCGACGCATTGCCGATCATGACGCGAGAGTAAGTGTCGTCGGCATACATATCCGTCATATAGACATGAGAACCGTTCGGCGGAGTATCCGTCGGGATATTATCGGGTGTGAAGTTGTCGAGCATCCTTAGATCGCTTTGAGTGTTCGCGCCATTATTTATATTCTCCTGATGATGGACTCTGACGCCATCGCGCGTATAGTCGACAATACCGGAGCCGGCCCCGACGGTACCATTGGCGTTCAATCCGCTACCACCGCTATATTGCCAGATAAACTCCTCTCTCATCCATTGATTCTTCGTGTAACCGTTCAAACATGTCGGCGTAGTACAAAATCTATCAGGATTATCGTCGTCGCCTTCATTCAAAAATGTCAGCCACAATCCTTTATGATACGCTGCCACTGGATCATTGGCGTTAATGACCGGATTAGGATTGATCCTAAAAAATTTTTGATTGGTAGTGGTGTCGAAATCGAAATATCTCTTTGCGTAGACATACACCTTAGTCCAATAGTTCTTATTAACTCCGAAAGAGAATGAAGCTTTATAAGGATCGCCGGTCCATGTCCCGACAACGCCGTTACTTGTTCCGGCACCGACAGGAAGAGTGGTTGTGCTGAACAAATTTTGCGCATCATCCCAAGAAGTCCTTTGTCCTAAATTCGATGGATTTATGTCAGAACTAAAATCCGCCCAAAGAATCGGCTTGGCCGTAGCCTTGGTTCCGAAACCGCTACCGGAAATTGTTATAGTCTGATTGTCGGATATCATACCCGAAACGGAACCGATCACCGGATTGGAAGATAACGATTGAGTGGTGACACTAGCAGAGCCACTCTGACTGGAAAAATTCCTGGCCGCGTCGAAAGCGGAGACGGTATAGGAATATTGCGTAGCAGGACTCAAGCCGGTATTGGAATAATTGGTGGCCGTCGTGGTGGCGATCTGCGTCCCGTTGCGATAGACACGATAACCGACCACGGCGACATTGTCGGTGGAAGCGGTCCAAGTTAAATTTATTTCACTACTAGACGAGGCTGTAGCCGATAAATCAGTCGGCACGCTTGGCGAACCGGTATCAACAGGACTCTGTCCGCTATAACCGATAGAGGAAATATCGGCACCCATATCGGCACCATCGGAAGCGACATTTTTACCAGGAGAACCGGCAGCTAAAATAAAATCGTTCAAATCATTTAAATAACCTGAAGCATTAACAAAAATAGGTGCTTGATTAACAGAATGCGCATCCATTAAAGTTCTTTGCCGCCACTCAGAAAGAGTAAACTTTTCTCTGACGCAAGCAATAATATCACTTCCGTCATTATTCCAGTAAACATTATAATCCGAAACATTTCCCTTTGTTGACCACGCATCAGTGCTATCGGGCCAAATAGCGTACTCGTTGATAGCGTTGTCATATCCGCTTATTATATTATCTTTAAGAACATTATCCTCCGCTCCATCACCGTCACCATTATAATAAGATATACTGTTTCGATTATTATAAACAGTGTTGTGAATGATTCTATTGTTATCTCCCTTATTAAAACCACCGGTACCATAAACTTTTATTCCGGTATTATTATTAATCACGAGATTATTGCTAATGGTAGTATTGTCATTACTTAAAGATATGCCATGAGTCACATTGTTATGAAGAAAATTATCTTTAATAACAGCTTCGTATTGACCAGTTCCTCCATGCTTCCAAAAAATACCCATTGAAGCATCTGATATATCACAATTACTTATCTCTAGCGTGCCATTTCCCCTAAAAAGCTGTATGCCACAATAGTTTATATTTTCTTGCCTATTGCCAGTCATCGCGCAATTACGAATTATTACATTGCGCCAACCGCTAGCCAAATAAATATTGGCTGTATTATCACTCCATATAACACCACTAAAACGAGAATTTTCCACAATAATTTGCGTACTAAAATCAGGCTCGTCACCGATACGAATAATACTCTGTACACAGTTGCGCATATCTAAGCCGCTAATTCGAACCCAATTCGCTCCGCGAAGATTAAAAATAGGCGTGCTTCCGGACATTTGACTTCCGTCCGCTGGCGGTATATGCCCTGCATCTATTATCGGCATATTCTCGCCTTCAGCCCCCTCTATAACGGTCCAATATTCTTGAGAACCATCAGCTGGAATCAAACCCTCCTCATTGTAGGTACCCTCATGAACAACAAGCCTATTACCGCCGGGCATTTGAGAAACCGCATAACTCAAAGTCCTCCAAGGATGCGCCGCCGAACCATCGGCCGTATCGGATCCACTTGGTGAAACATGGTAAGTTTGACCTTGAATATGAGTCGCCAGTGTAGAAGCTGTAACAGTTCTGCCTTGCACACTCCTTTGTCCACCGACATTAAGAGCTAAGACATAATAAGAATACTGAGTAGAAGGAGACAATCCAATATCCGCATAAAAAGTATCCTCCGTAGTTCCAATCATTTGCCCGTTTCTATAAATCTCATAACTAACAGCTGAGCCAACTCTATCCAATCCCCAGCTCAAATTAAGTTGATTGGCGTTAACGGTTCTAATACTAGGATTAACTGCCAGCGGCACAGGAATAATGGGCTCGCCATTCCACCCTCCTAGTCTCGCCCACAAATACCAAGCCGCATAAGCTTTCTGATTAGCGTTCAAAGGTTGCGAATGTTGAGCGCCACAATAATACCAATCGACATTCTCCGTGTGAGAATTCTGCCAAACCGTCGCCCAATTTCTATCGAGTGAGCCATTGCCATCACTGTCGTAATCGCAATTGTCGTTAGCCCTTAGGGAATTATAATTGACCAACCCATCCGGATCGTAGCTCTCGATATCGTTGAAGTCGTACAAAACTTTGTTATTGGCGCGACAGTAGGCGCGAATCTGTTCGTTGCGGGCATGAAGGTTACCGGTCGTGCCAGTACCATCCAAATGTCCGGTCATGTAGACAAAAGTGATTCCGGGATAATCCAGCTCCAATTGAGACATGGGCGCCAGATAGTTATCAATCATCTGTTGCTCTGTATAGCCGGAAGCTTGACCGCACCAAGACCAAATGACCACATTGACGTCGGCATTCGCACCTGTGCCTCGTCCTGTCGCCGGGTTCGGGGTCCCCAAATAACTCCTAGTATTGTTGACCCATTGCGGATAATAACCAACATCGCCACCAATTCCGCCATCATGCAAATCCAAAGCGCCACCAGTGCCACCATTGTTCCAGGCAAAAATATTCTGTGGCAGACTCAAACCCTTACCACCATTGTTAGCGAAAGCAATGAGTCCGTTCATACCATCGATCAATTGACTGCCGTGTGACGTATGCCCATAGACTATGTGAAGGTTGCTCTTGGCAGAAGTTATAGCCACTTGCGGAATGGCGGTGATGTTAGTACTAGCATGATCAATTATCAAAGGACTGCCAACCCAAGCCTTAACCTGCCTAGTCTTGATAAAATCAGAAGGGCCATTGAAAAAAAACAAGCTGGACATCATCAAGAAGACCAGCGTTTTGGACACAATAGACAATCCTATTCTTTTGAAGTTATTGTTCTTCGTCGAGTTGCTGCTTATGAAGGGCGCCATAGAAAATTTTGGAAAGATTATGAATATTACTATTAATATGATAACAAAAAAAAGACAGCTCATCAAATTAAAATTGGCTGTCTTTATTATATATTCTCGTGTTTGGAATGACTCAGATCAAACCGCTCTGCTTTTTTCCGCCCAACCTTTCTTTTTGGGAAAAGATCTCTATCTTGCCGTATTCGCCGTCATAGCCCGGCTTGATATAAAGCCGACCCTCGCGCACTCTTTTGATACCCTCGATTATCTCCGGAATCGAAACATCCGTCATGCTCTCCAGCGGACACTCCAAAAGAATATATAATTCATTACCGAAAGCCTTAATTAAGTCGTTATACTCTTTCTTAACCTTCTTAGAAATTCTTGATTTTATATCCAGCGCATCGGCGATTATCTTGTCCAATTCGACCAGCTTATAAAAAGGATAATAATTCTTCGGCCTCTCGCCATGCGCGCGATCCGCCAACTCCTCGACGCGATTCAAGACGCCGATAGTCAAAGGCTTTCTGCACTTCGGACAAATATTGTTCAGTTTGGCGCTCTCCGCCGGCTCGCAAGAGAAGTTGCAATCGCGATGCCCATCGACATGATACATCCCCTCTTCGGGATAGAATTCGATCGTGCCTTTTATCTTGTCAGTGTCCTTATTCTTTATGGTATTATAAATCTCTTCGTAACTATTGTCATAAAGGTCGAAGATATTACACTCACGCCCCAAATTGGCCGGGCTGTGAGCATCGGAATTAGAGAGCAACGTCAGATTGTCCAAAGCCGAGACGCGCCAATTCATCTCCGGGTCCGAAGAGAGCCCAGTCTCGTAAGCGTAGATATTCTCGGTCCGATCATGAAAGCATTCCTCCAAAGAATCGAATCCCGACTTAGACCCGAATACGGAAAACCAAGGCGTCCAAATATGCGCGGGGTAAACCAAGAATTGGGGATGGATAGAAAGACAAAGTTTTACTAAATCTGGCGCGCTCATACCGAGAATCGGCCGGCCATCGGAACGGACATTGAATTTCTTGTCCAAAACGTTAAAAAGCTTTTCCGCCGCTTCGACATTAGGCGCATGGATGACCATGTGGATGCGCCGACACTTATCGTTATCCTTATATATTAAGGCCACCTCGGTCGAAAGGATGAATTTAGTCCTCTGTGCATCGTTAGAAAGATCGCCCTTCAATTTATATAAACCGCTAGAACCTATCTCTTCCAGTTCCTCCTTAATATTCTTGAGCCACTCCGGATAGGTAAAATCCCCGGTCGCGATAATGTCGATACCCTTCGTTCGACAAGCCGCGGCGATATTGGGCAAAGTCAATTGCGACGAACAGGCGCGAGAATATTTGGAGTGGATGTGCAGGTCTAAAATTTGGCGCATAATTTTTAATCTTTAAAATTATCGAGCACGGCGGAGGCTTCATGTTCGCAAACTACCGTCTTGGCGGCGGACTGATCGAAAAATCTTGGTCTAACCTCTCCTTTGAAATCATAGATTATGTCGTCGAAAAGCAAGTCGTTGGCGACACTGGTCATGAAGACGGCCTTGGGTGTGAAACAGTTATCCAGGCCATGATAGCCTTTTTGATTCAGGGCGGTGTTGAAATAATCATTGATGAAGATGACTTTTCTCCCATCTTTAACTAGCGACATCCAATCCTCTTGGCGAGACGGCACCTCACTACGATAGGACGGTAGATAATCGCGCCACACTGACGCCGACCAAGATAGAATGACAACTTCTTGAGGATTATAACTAGCCTTCACCCATTCCGCGACGATAGGAGCCGAGGAATTCAAATTCCATAAATTGTTCAATGCCGGCAAGTTAAAAAACAAAACCGCGCATACCGCTATCGACGAAATGGTGGCGGAAAGAGCCTTGTTCTTGGTCCAGGAAAAAATCCAATCGAAAAAGGATAAGGTAAAAATATATAATATTGGAAATACGACTAAAAAATTCCTCGGATATTTGAGCGAGGAAATGGAAAAAAGTATCAAGCAGAATAAAAAAAGCCAAACCACTATCACTTTATCGAATATATCGGCGGCGCCCTTTCTTAAAACGAACAAAATAAAACCTAAGACGAAGAAAAACGCCAATATCGCCCCCTCGCTTTGCAACGTAACTCGCAGATAATAGGCATAATCCCCTTTAAAACCGTCCGTGCTTCCGGTGACGAATTCGAATTGCTTGAAAATCTCACCGAAATAAGAAGATATCTCGATGCCTCCACCAAGACGCTTGGCCATAAATACACCGGCCATAGTAATCCCCTGCCAAAATAGGATCGGCAACAAAAAGGCGACGACGAAAGAGATGATCAGTCTTTTTCTGCTTCCGGAACGGAAAGCCAAAAATAAGCCAAGAACAAAAAGCCAAAAGACGGCGAACATGGTGTTGTAATGGCTCAAAAACAAGAACGACAAAGACAACCCGGCCCAAACAGACCAAACAACCCTTCTCTCGCCTTTGAACTTAAAAAGCCAAAACATCGACGAAAGAAAAAGGGCGCAAGACAATATCTGCGAAAGGCCGAGCCGAGAATAGAAAAGGAAAAATGGCGACAAGGAGAACAATATAGTCACCGCGATCCTCGCTCCGCGCCTTTGAGAAAAATAGGCGGAAAGGAAATAGAAAAAGATCACGGCCAAGGCGCCGGAGAAAAAACTAGCAAGGAGCAAGGCCGATGGCGATGAAGTGAAAATATCGAAAAAAGAAGAAAAGACGATATAAGCCGGACGAGCCGCGGTATAGATATTGCCGTAAGAGTCCATGAGACCGGCAAGGAACTTACCGTTCAACCCGACTCCACCGGGTAAAATAGCCCTAATCATCTCCGAATAAGTCCTAGACACATTGGCGAAGTAGGCCTCATCGAAATTCAAAAGTCCGGCTTTGCCGAAATTAAAACCGGCCGCCAGACAATAGAACAAAAGCGGTATTACCACTAAAAAGTCGAAACTTAAGCGACTTTTAATTTTTTCTTTCAAAAAACCAATCATATATATTAATTTTAACTGATTTTCGCCCAAAAATAAAGGCGTTTTCGGCTTGACTTGAAGGGGTAGGGAAATTATAATGGAAGCAATAGCCTTTAAGGCTAATTTTATTTGAAAATATGCTTTTCAATTCCATCGCCTTTCTCATATTTCTACCGATAGTGTTTTTCCTGTACTGGTTCGTCTTCAAAAAAAATCTACGCTTGCAGAATATCTTGATAATAATCGCCAGCTACGTATTCTATGGCTGGTGGGATTGGCGTTTTCTGATATTGCTTTTCGTTAGCTCCGGAACGGATTTTCTCCTCGGCCTCTCTATCGGCAAGCAAGAAGACCCTAAAAAGAGGAAATGGCTTTTGATATTGAGTCTAATCATCAACCTCGGCATCCTCGGCTTCTTTAAATATTTCAATTTCTTCGTCGATTCCTTCATCTCCTCTTTCGCCTCTCTCGGAATCAACTTGGAACCGCGCACTCTCAATATAATATTACCGGTCGGCATCAGTTTCTATACCTTCCAGTCTTTGTCATATACCATCGACATCTACCGTCGCCAGCTCGAGGCCAGAAAAGATTTCCTGAACTATTTGGCCTTCGTCAGCTTCTTCCCTCAATTGGTCGCCGGACCGATCGAGCGCGCCCGCAACCTCTTGCCGCAATTCGAAAAAGCGCGCGTCTTCGTCTACGAGAACGGAGCCGACGGTTTAAAATTAATTCTTTGGGGCTTTTTCAAGAAAGTCGTCGTAGCCGACAACTGCGGTGTCTGGGCCAACTCGATATTCAACAACTCCGAGAATATCAGCGGTCCGACGCTTTTTCTCGGCGCCGTCTTCTTCACCTTCCAAATATACGGCGACTTCTCCGGCTACAGCGATATCGCTCGCGGTCTGGCCAAAATCTTCGGCTTCGAATTGATGAAGAACTTCAATCTGCCGTATTTCTCTCGCAGTATGCGCGAATTCTGGCAGAGATGGCACATCTCCCTTTCCACTTGGTTCAAAGACTATGTCTATATTCCACTAGGCGGTAGTCGCTGTTCCAAACCGCGCCAAATCTTCAACACTTTGGTGACTTTCACTTTGAGCGGTTTCTGGCATGGAGCCAATTGGACTTTCGTCTTCTGGGGATTCTTAAACGGACTCTATATGATACCGGGGATACTGCTCGGCAAGCCGGTCGCCAAAACACTACCAGCCCCGGGAAAGCTGCTGCCAACGCCAAAGGACCTCCTAAAAATTCTCATCACCTTCTTTTTCACCGTCATCGCCTGGACGTTCTTTCGCAGTCAAAGCATCGGACAAGCTTTTTCCATCATCGGAAAGATGTTTTCGCCCGATCCGATCAAAACGAATTATCTACGCCCCGAAGTCTTATTATCTATAACGATACTCTTAGTGGTGGAATGGTTGCAGAGAGAAAAAGACCACCCGCTAAAGATAGCTTCGAAACACATCGCCGTCCGCTGGTCCATCTATCTCTTCATGCTCCTTACCATCCTATATCTCGGCAACTACACGAGCCCGATGCAATTCATCTACTTCCAATTCTAACGACATGAATAAATTCCTCAGAAAAAGTTTGATTTTTCTCGCCATAACGCTCATGGTCCTATCGGCCTCGGTCTTCGTTTTGGGCAAAATGGCCTTCGGTGGCGATGAACTCAAACCTTTCTGGATGCTCAATCAAAAGAACCAGCACTACAAATTCGCCTTCCTCGGCTCCTCTCGCGTCTTCTACACCACCGACATCGGCGAAACGGAAAAGGCCTGGAATGGTAATGGCATCAATTTAGGCAGTGGCGGCTCCAGTCTGATCGACAACTATCTGACCCTCTACCTCTTTTTGAAACACGGCAACAAGATAGACAACCTGCTCCTGCAAGTCGATGACATCTCTTTGAATCCCGAGAAAAGATTCTCTCGCCCCTTGAACGAATATATCTTCTACGAGAATTTTTCCGACAAGGAAGTGCAAAGAGTCTATCATGAGAACTGCCCGAGATGGAAATTCTACGCCTATAAATTCTTCCCACCCTTCATCTTCATAGAATTCAATAATCCTTATAGGGTGGCGGCCATACAAAGCCTAACCGGCAAAAAAAAATTGGTCGGCAAGCGGTGGCAGCGAATTCAAAGAAGGTGTCATGGACGACGCTGAGCAAGCCTTGAAGGATATGTGGGACACCGAGATAGTGGTCTCACCGCAAGGAGAAGAATATCTTAAAAAGATAATCTACTTCTGCAAAGACAAAGGAATCAATCTAATATTGTATACATCTCCGCACTACTCCCCTAGCAAGGAAGAATCGTCCTGGTTCGACCCAATCGAAAATTACACGAATTCGCTGGCCAAGAAAGAGAATATCCCATATCTTAATTTCAATTTTTCCGAGATGTCCAAAAAACAAGAACTGTTCTACAAAATAGGGCATCTCAATCGCGACGGCGTCACAGCCTTCATGAAGATGATTTTGCCGTCCACGAAGCCATATTTAAAATAAACCATGAAAAAATTTTTACAAAAATCTTTCATATTCTCCCTGATTTTGCTGATAGCGGTTTTGGCGTCTAGTGCTTTGTTTTCTTTCGTCGCAAAAAAGAACAATCAAGAGAAGGTGTTTTGGATACAGTCGAAGAAAGATGAAAGCTACAAATTCGCCTTCCTAGGATCGTCGCGCGTACTGAATATGGTCGATGTCGATTATCTGGAAAGCGTCTGGGGCGGACAAGGGATAAACCTCGGTACCGCCGGCTCCGGATTGGCCGACAACTACCTAACCCTCTACCTCTTTTTGAAGCACGGCAATAAGATAGACAACCTGCTCCTGCAAGTCGATGAACAATCCCTTAATCCGTCCCAAGGCTTCGGCTATCCTTTCCATGAGAATTGGTACTTCGACCTTCTCGGCGACAAACCGGCCGACGAGACATACGCCGACCAGTCCGGAAAAATAAAATATCTGACTTGGAAATATCTCCCACCAATCCGTTATATAGAATTCAATAATCCCTACAAAGGATTACTAGTCGGACTGTTCGATAAAAAAATAGATTACGATAAAAGCGGCGGTAGCGAGCTCCTAGAAAAAAAATATATAGAGAAGTGGAATATCCGCCCCAAAGTTTGGCAAGTCGAGGACGACGGCAAGGAATACTTCGAAAAGATAATCCAATTATCTCGCGAGAACAATATCAACTTGATCATCTATACCGCCCCCTACCCGACAGAACGCAACTACAACGACTCTTACAAAGAAATAGCCTCTTACATAAAGAGCGTGACCAGTAAAAACGGCTTGCCCTATCTCGATCTACGAGACATCCCTTTATCCAAGGAAAGAAAACTCTTCCGTAACTTAGAACACCTCGACAAGGAAGGAACTGCTATTTTTTGCCAACAACTCTCACGAGACGCCGACAAATTACTTAGATAAAAATTGATTTTAAGGCCAAAAATTGCTATATTCTATTACTATGGCATTCGATGCGAAACAAAAGATAGAAAAGACGACCAGTTTTCTACAAAAACTGACCGGAACCGACATCAAATACCTTTTTACAGGCAGTTTTTGGCTGGCTATCGGGCAATTCTTCTCTTCTTTAGCCGGTTTGATAACAGCCTATCTTTTCGCGAATTTCTTGCCCAAGGAAACTTACGGCACTTACGCCTACTGTATCTCGCTGATCGGAATCTTCTCCCTCTTCGCCCTGCAAGGCATAAACGGCGCACTGACCCAAGCCGTAGCTAAAGGCAAAGACGGTATATTGTTGCCCGTCCTGCGCGTCAGGATAAAATGGGCCCTGATCGGGGCCGGAGCCGCCGCGCTATTCGCCGCCTACAATATCTATCAAGGAAAAACCGAATTAGGTTTGGCGATATTAGTCATCGCCTTCTTCATTCCGATATTCGACCCGCTGAACTCCTATGCCGGTTTCATCAATGGCAAAAAAGAATACCGAACGCTAGCCTTCTATAACGCCACCACTCGCTTAATGCCAATGGCCTTCATCGCATTGGCCGTGTATTTCTCCGACAACTTGATCATCGTCCTCGGCACCTATCTTCTGGCTCACACGCTAACCAGGCTAGTATTATTCATCCGCACTTACAGGATATACAAACCAAAGGAAGAGAACGATCCGCAATCGATAAGCTTCGGCAAACACTTAAGTCTTATCAACGCCCTCGGCCTACTCTCGGCTGAGCTTGATAAAGTATTAATCTTTAATTTCCTTGGCCCGGCACAATTAGCCACCTATTCATTCGCCTTGATTCCAGTATCACAACTCAAAAGACCGACCGGCATATTGGACAGCTTAACCCTTCCCAAAATGGCCAGCCGTACCATGGGCGAATTGCAAAGATCCATTCCTAGAAAAATGGTGGTCTACTTCTTCT
This sequence comes from uncultured Gammaproteobacteria bacterium, assembly GCA_964395625.1. Taxonomy (GTDB): domain Bacteria; phylum Patescibacteriota; class Patescibacteriia; order Patescibacteriales; family WJLG01; genus JBAZHE01. Next base: position 23,643 of record CAYNAR010000018.1, read on the forward strand.
GCGTCCTCGCCATGACCGCCGGATACATCATCTTCGCTCCGCTAGGATACAAAATATTCTTCCCTCAATATATGGAGGCCGTCCCCTATTCCCGTGTCCTAGCCATCTCGTTGTTAGCTCTACCGGTCTCTCTGGTCACACAAGCCCTCGTATCGCAGGCGGCTCAAAAACAACTCTACGTCTCCAAACTCGGACTACCAATAATACGCATAGTCTTATTGTTAATCCTATTACCGACTATGAAAATCTGGGGCGTCATCCTGACCACGATACTTTCCGAGATAGCCGGATTATTCTTAACGTTCTTCGTCTTTAAAAAAGCCAAAAATGAACAAACTAGCGCAAACGATTAAAGTCTTCATAAGAAGAATTTTTGACAATCCTTCTTGTCTGCCAAGCTATTTGAAGCTGGCTTTCTATTTTATAATCGGCACGAACCGCCTTTTGCCTTTCTACGAAAAAATAAAAATCCTCACCTCACAAGAAACGATCGACCACATCATCGAAAAGCGCCAGTCCTTTGTCCGCTTCGGCACCGGCGAGGCACAGATTGCTTTGGGTATGGGCTTCTACGCCGGACGCAGTGCCCAAACCGCCGATAAGGAGTTAGTCAAAAGAATGAACGAACTTTTTATTCAGGATAAAGTATTAGTTGGTATCGGCGCCCGCTTCTTGCGCGCCACCGACGAAGAATTGAAAAAAATCGGCAAATACAACATGTTCTTCCGCAATCGCGTTTACCTCAAAAGTAAATTGAAGGAAGGACGAATCTACGGCGAAGCCTTCGCCTTCCGTGAAGACTTCGATTTCGAGAAATTATTATCCTTCATAAAGACGCAAAAGGTATATATCGTCTCACGCCGAAACCCCAACATCGATAAATTCATCGCTTCCTGTGGCGGGAAACTGATTCAAGGGCAGACCACCAACGCCTTCGCCGAATATCCGAAACTCTTAGCCGAAGTAAAAAATACCATCGAGAGCGAGAAGCCTATCGACAAAGAAACCATCTTTCTCCTAGCCCTTGGACCGTCCGCCAAGCCCTTGGCCATCGACATCGACGCACTCGGCTATACCGCCTGGGATGTCGGAGCCTTCTTTGAAGATTTCGTCTTCGAAAAATACGAAAAATACCTATAAAAAAGCCAATAAAAAAACTTCTCTTTTTCAAGGGAAGTTTTTTGATAGAGAGATTATTTCTTCTTCTTGGCCGCCTTTTTCGCCAACATCTCTTTCTTGATCGCCAAACGCTTAGCAGTCTTATGCGACTTGGAAGCTGGCTTTCTGCCGAAGGCGCTTAATCTTTTAGCCATAAAAACATTTTAATTGTTAGCTATCTTTAGCATAGCTTGAAAAAAGCCTTAAGTCAACCGACCAGCGCCCATATTATTGCCTTAAATCAAACACAAAACAAAAAATATCAGCAACACATACATAATATTGACAAAAAATTGAAAAAATGCTACTTTTAGCTGAAATCGAACTTTACAAATCAATACACATACACAAAGGAGTTTTCGATGAAACACCTGTTTTTTATCGCCCTAGCCTCCATCTTGCTTTTTTCGTCTTGCGAAGAAGAAAAGAAAAAATTACCCGAATTCATTAAAACCGACAGCAAGGGAGCAATGCACGTCTTCAACAACTCAATAAGCATTGGCGAGGAAGGAAAAGCCGAACTTAAAGAGATTATGGCTATTAAGAATCTCGACTATCCATCAAAAATAACATTGACCGATAGTCTATTCAAAGAGATGGCCAAAAATCCCGGCGAGAAGGCAACCTTAATCAAAGATGAGCAAAGAGAAATAAATTCGTTATTCTGGAAAAATCTAATGCCTTACGAGAAGAAGATGAGTGATTACCGACTGGAAGGAATCTATAATCCAAAAGATTCTACTTGTAAAATACAGGAAAAATTCATCACACCCATCGAAAGACCAAGCAAGTTATTGGTGGTTGTGACGATGATTTTTATCTTTTTGGTGATATCTTTAAGCATTCTTTACCGACTTTACGAAGAAGACGAGATCGATTACGCCGCCGCCTTATTATTCAATTTTATGTTGATAATTACAGCGTCTATCGCCAATCTGCTACTATTCTGGAATGAAGTCGGAAACATCATTAGTTTAAAAACCTTCACCTTGTCATTAACTTTTATAGTCTTATCAGGGTTTTCACTACTTATCGGCGCTTCGGCAATGGTTTGGAATTTAAGGGCATGGAGTTTTATGAGAACATCTTTTCTTCTAGTTGCTATTGGACTTTTCCTCATTCTTCTAAACATAGCTTCCGGCTCAATACTTGTCTTTGCAATTCTATTGCTTGCAATAGCGATACCAGCCTACGTGATTGCAAAAATGGACTGGTCGGAAAAGATGAAAGTAGCTACGGCCTTTTTCTTGGTAACATCCTGCGATTTGGCCATGGGCGTTTTCGCTCTTCTTGGACTTAGTGCCTTAATGGGTGTCGAAATCGGACCATTGAGCGTCATCTTAGCCGGATTCATATCTATCTTTCCTGACATGGATTTTATACTGGAAAAAATGAAGACCGGAGAAATGACCGGCAAACACAAACAGAATAGCCTATTGCATGCCCCTTTATCCTTGTATCCGACCTGCCTTCTAATAATGCCGTTCTCCGTTTTTTGGAGCATCCTCTCATTAATTATTTTATCCCTTCACTTTCTGCATGACATGGAAGAAGACGGCCCCGGAGTGTGGTTATTGTGGCCATTTAGTAAGGAAAGATGGCAAATAAGAAGATGGTGGTTTAGCGTCGTTTCGGACGAAGACCTAGAGAGACATTATAATACTAATGCCAAAGAATGGGCGTTAAAAGATTATTTCGCTCTCAAGCCAAGGCCGATTATCGGTTTCCTGTTGTTTTCTCTGGCAATGACCGTTGCCGCAACAAAAGTGTTCTTTTAAAAAAAGCCGCGGATGCCACTTTGGAAGATTTGTTGTCCTGCGAC
>CAYNAR010000018.1:26632-26893 GCA_964395625.1 uncultured Gammaproteobacteria bacterium
AAAAAAGTTCGCGGTATTTTTATTTCATAAGGTCAATTCACAAATCTTCGAGCGAGCCGGCCGGTCTTTTCAAAGCATCCCAATCGGCGAAAAATGCCGCCATAGGAATATTCTCCAAGTCTCTCTGTGCCCACCAACCATAAAATGGTCGATTAATGATGAGCTGTGGCTTGAACGACGCCATGCTACGAAAAACCGTCATCGACGTGGCGACCTTAACTCTTGCGCCGGTCTTATCCATGCGCATCTTGAATTGCTGAT
>CAYNAR010000019.1:0-25854 GCA_964395625.1 uncultured Gammaproteobacteria bacterium
ACCCCGATGAGTGTTTGTTCCATTCCTGTTTTCCCGTTCCCTGCATAGTTCCTGTTGCTGCATTAGTTAATTATGATAACTTGTCCAGTGGCAGGCGCTTCCGACACAGTAATTTCCAGGTAAGGATCATTATCCGTCCCCGTTTGTTCCGAGCAATAAAAGCGCGCTTTATCAGTATCATTGTCATCCACACCGATAGGATCGGCATCAGCAAGATCGCGCCCAACCCTGAGCCCGAGATTTGTATATCCTGTTTTTGATATCCACCCGAGAGCGGTTGAATTTAGAGAAATCGAAGTATAGGCCGTAGTGCTCAAGGTTGAGATGGCCACATTTGAAGCTCCGACCGTTGGGGAGTGTATCGCTCCGCACTGATCAAAATCTGCATTAACCAGAGCGGTCGAGCTTGCTTGATTGGTTTGCACGATATTTATATAATCATAAGAGCCTGTAAGGCCAAAGCGCTTTTCCTTGCAATATAAATTTAGCGTCGCCGCTGTAATAGTAGCGTTATCCGGAAGAGCGCTCGTGTCGAATGGATAAAAAGCTCTCGCGAGTGATAGCGTGAACGTTGTCGCCCAGTCATTGATAAGCTCCGGAGCGCAGGCAAAGGCCCCTGTATAATGAGCGCTTGTTCCTGCTGTCGCGTTGTGAGTTTCATCCCAGACAGTATCGAAATCGTAAACATCTGTTGATGTAAATTCAACATATCCATCGCCAGAACCCGAATAGTAGCTTGTTGGGTGATCCGTGGAAACCGGATAAATCGCTTTTTCAAGAAATTTCGCCGGCACGGTTTTCCGGAGATAAATTGCGCCCTTTGATCGATAAAGCTCTATCTTGACCGGCTCGATCATTCCGGAGCTATCCCAAAGAAGCGCATCGCGGAAATAGAGCTCTTTTCCTCGATCGCCTATAAGTAATGTTTTGGAAGAGAAGTCGAGCCTCGAGCTTCTGTCCCAAGGATTATTGCTATTATCAAGGATCGGCTTTGCAGATGGAAGGTCGAGCTCGAAATCAAAGCTCATATCTGCGATAAGATTCGGCTTCGAATTGATCACGATTACTTTTTTAAGTCCATCTTCCTCGGCATAGATTCGGAGATCAATTCCTTTGCCGAAGGCATTCGGATAGAGGATATAATTCCCATCGGGTTCGCCATTGCGCAGAACTCCGAGGACGTGAGAAGCGAGCGCTCTCGCTTTAATCGAGATATTGGCCTCCAAATATCCGGATGTAAAATCGATCCAATCATCCGCATATTGAGGAAGCGAGCAGGAATAAGAAGCTCGGTTCTGTCCCCACTTCGAGAGGAGCGGGTCGAAATTCAAATAGGTATTGATCCGCCGATATTGCTTTCCATCTCTGTAATTTACGTGCGAAGCAAATATCCGGAGCTTCTTCTCCCCATTCTTTAGCGTCATTAAATCGGCATTATAAGAGAGCGGAGCGAATTCCTGAGCGCTCGAGAGCGAGCAGATTATGAGCAGAGCAAGAGCGATGTGCTTCATTTCAAATCCCTTTTTCTCAATTATAATCGAAAGAGATATCGATCGAATATTGCATCATTGACGCATTCGGAGCGCTATTTATCCGGAGATAGATAGCTTTCCCGGCTGCGACCGATCCGCTTGTGATTGTATTATCCGAGAGGACTCCGGAAGAAGTATCGAGCGCATTGATCACGGTCGCATTTGTCCTCGAGATAAAACTATCGGCGTACTTGAGATCGGCATCGAGATTATAGGAAGCGGAGCTTGTCGATATTTCGATATTGGTCACGGTAATTGCCGCATCAAGCTTCGGTGTCAAACAGATCAAAGAATCAGCAGTAAAAACAGCATTGGGCGAAACCACCGTGATCCGGAAGTGATCTCGAGCTCCGGGGATTGTCGTATTGTTCGCCACGGAAAGTGTCGCTCCGGAGATTGTCGGAGCAGTATCGAATACCATCTTTCCGGTTCCGATTTCATCGGTGATCTTCGAGGCCCAAGTCGAGGAGCTCTGTGCTTGAATATCCGCCGCTTTTACTTGTCCGTCCTGAATCGATTCGCTCGTGACAGATCCATCCTTGATCTTTGTCGAATCGACAGCATTGGCGGCGAGATCAATAGTTTTTACTTGTCCGTCTTGTATCGTCTGCGAAGTGACGCTTCCATCTGCGAGATTTGACGAATCCGCCGCATTTGCCGCGAGCGTTGCCGCGCCTCCATCTGCAATCGTAATATCTCCAGAGAGAGAAATCCACTTTCCTGTTCCCTCCGCGCTATACTGGATTATTTGAGCGCTGGCTCCTGCGGTTGGGATGTGCTTATATCCTGCCGCTGTAGAGTGTGAAAGAGCATCTCCGGAGAGAGCGATTCCGCTCGAAGCGCTTAAATTCGTATCATCAGAGATATCGATTCCAGAGAGCGATGTTCCTGTGTGTGCGTGCGAGTCGTCGCCGATAGCAAGCGCTCCTGTATTCGAGAGCGTACCATCACCGGATAAAGTGACCGGAGTCGCTTCGCTCGATCCATTTCCGATCCAGAAATAACCGGAAGCAAGAGCAGGAAGAGAAGCTCCGGCGATCGATATCCACGACAGCGCTCCGCTTCCATCGGTCATCATTACTTGACCGGAATCACCATCGGCGTGAGCAAAAGTATAATGCGGGGTGCGGAAAGTGTCCGCCGCAACTCCGCCGGAGACATTCAAAGCTGCCGATCCGGATCGTGTCAGGATTCCAACCTTTCGCGGGAAATACTGAAAGCCGACCTGTGAGAAAACGATCGCAGGAAATAAGAGCAAGAGCAAGAGAAAGAGTTTTCTGGTCATATCTATACTCCAATTGCGGGTGCGGATTTTTTAGCGAAAATAGCTCCGATCCTCGTATCATCGACAAATACGCCATAGTGGGTTTCATCATCCAGATCGGAGCTCGGAAAATATCTCGATTTCTGCGTCGAGCATTGCGTGCAAGTGATCGCTCCGCTCGGGAAAGTGTTATCGATCGGGCACACTTTGACCGTGTGCTCGCTCGCATCATCCTCTCCGGTGGTCGGCGCGACCAATTGAATGAAAATCGTGTCCTTATCCCATGTTGCCATTTAAATAACCTCCGTGCGGAAAATAGAGCAACCCCGGAGCGACTCGATCGACAGAGATTTCGGCAAAGCGAATTACAAGATCACCCGCAGCCGGATTCCCGCCGACAAATAGCTCGCTCCTCTCCGGAATAATTCCGGCATTGATAAATAGAGCTTGATCCACATGATAGCGATAATATATCTTGAGCGGACAAGTCAGCCGTGCGAGAGATCGAACTTTCTCGAATGTTCCGCCGACCTGCCGAATCGTAAATTCTCCGGATTTCCAGAGCACGGGGCTGTGATATATCCGAACTAATCCGCTTTTATATCTTTGCACATCCACTCTGCAATTATCACGGATAATAAGCCGAGCCGCTTCTCTCCGGTCGAACTCGATCGAGCTCGTTCCCGATTCGGTAGTATATTCGAAGCGCCAGATCACGGGCATCTTTTATTTATCCTCTGATATCGAGCAGAGCATCCGCTCCGCCGATCTCTGCTTTCTGCGCTCCGGTTCCGCCGCTCTCTGTTATCACGATCCGGAAGAAAATCCTCAAGAGATCGCCGCGAGAGATTCCACTCGCCGTGAGCTCGAAAGTGTACTCAACCATATTTCCGGTTATCGTCTGCGCATCGGTGGCACAGATATCTGCTCCCGCGCTTCCTGCTTGAGCGATTTTAAAAGCTTGCACATCGATCGATTTTACACTCATCGTTCCCGCTCCGGAATCATTGACTCGAGCGGTCACGGCGATCTGTATATCCTCGCCATCATCATAGGATTCCGGAATCGCGAAATCTGCGAAAACCGTTTCCGTTTTTGTCGTGCCGTGCGCATCCTCGCCTTGCAAGATTCCGCTCGCATTTCCCCACCCGCCAGAGATGAATTTCGGATCACCCGCGGCACCCGTGGCATTGACCGGGTCGCCATCCGCATATCGCATCGAGGAGAGAGGAAGCCGGAATCGCTGTAATTCTACTTGCTCTTGATTTCCTCGAGGGATCGAATTTAGGAAAGCAGGATCGATCGGCGTACCAACAATAAAAGGTGTCGAATTTAAAGACATAGGATAACCTCACCATGCAAGACACTTGCCCGCCTCGGAGATTCCGGCGAGCGCATATTTTTCAAGAAATCGTGAATTATAGCCCTGCAAAAGTACATTCCGCGAATCAATCGGCTTTATCTCTTTCCGGATTGTTTCGAACCGCGCGGAGATATCCGGATCGGTTGTTGAAATATCCCACCGCTCTCCGATCTGCATAAGAAGAGCTCGGAAATCAAGGTTGATCGAGAGGAGCATCAGGCCATCGGAGAGAAGCGTATATTTTCTCTGTGCCGTATATCGGGCGAGCGAATCGCTGTAAATTCCCGGGCAATAAATTGTTTTCTCTATCTCCTGTCCGTATCTCCGGAAAGATGGATTCTCCGCCGCTGTCGGTGGGAAGAGATAGCTTTTCTCATAATCCTGATCGAGATAATTAAAAGCATACTTAATATTGATCACATTGGAGATTCCGATCGAATCGATCGAAAGCTCTGCTTTGATATCATCATCTGTGAGCGCTTTTATCGAAGCTTGATATCTCGGACGTATTGCGTGAAGATACTCGAGCCCGAAGTGCTGATGCTGTAAAAGCTCTGCGTGCGCGCATATCGCTTCAATTGCGCCGATAATTGTCATCTCTCGATCGAGCGTGATGCTGATCTGGATTCCTGCCGCTTGACAGTAAAGGAATTCCGCATCATAGGAGCGCTCCGGATCGGGTGCGCTTCTTTGCACAATTTTTACAGATTCACCGGCAAGAGAGCTTCCGACATGATCGATCTCGATCTCGATCTCCGGCGGAAAGCAAGAGGCCGGAGTGTTGCCAACAGCCACGACGATCGAGGAGCCTCCGATCGAAAGAACATCATCAGATTTAATAAAAGCAGGGAGAGTAGTTCCGATCCTGAGCTTGTCGGTTGACAGATTATGACTCCGAACATCGCCGATCTCGATCTCTCCGAAATAGGAGCTTGAATCTATTTGTTTCGGCGAAAGGCCGACACGGCGTGTTAAGATATCATAAAGAATCTTGACCGGATTCTCATTCTCCCAAGAGAGACCGGTAATAAAGCTCATTCTGTCATTCTTCGCCATTCCCGCGATCCAAGCGCTTGCGGGAATTCTGATCACATTTGCGATCTCGAAATTCTCCGTAATGTTTCCGGAATATTTTCCGAGCCTGGGCGCGATAACCTCAAAGGCGGAAGTGTCAAGAAAAGTGAACTCCCAAATTCCGACCGGACAACGCTCTCCTATTATCACAGCTTCTCGCTCGAGCAATCCACCGACATAGATTTTTACGTGCTGAGAATATTCGATATTTCTTAAAGCCGGAGAGAGGATATCAGGCAAAACCTCATTCGCCGCGCTCGCAATTATCGAGAGCTCCTTTGTCGCCGACGTTCCTGCTCCATCTGTCGCTCGAACCGTGAAAGTGGTCGTGCCATCAGAAGAGAGGATTCCGGAAATCCGTCCGCTCGAGCTATCAAGTGACAGGCCGAGCGGAAGCGCTCCGCTCGAAATATCCCACGAATATTCTCCCGCTCCGCCCGAGGCTTCGAGAGTATAGTCGAAAGAATCGAGCGATCGAGATTTCGGCAAGCTTCCCGTGACGATAGCAAGCGCTCCTGTATAGATTCTTAAAAAATCGATATCGATCGAGCCGGAAAGCTTCGAAATTTGCAGGGCGGTTCGAACAGCACAAGCTCCGACAAAGCCCGGGGCCCAATTCGCTGTCTGAGTTCCGAGGCTCACCCACGAGCCGCTCGGAGTCCTATAAGCGAAAGAAAAGGTTGTCCCGCTCTTCTGGATTCGGAAAAGAAGATCGCTCTCCACTCCTGTTGTGATTCCGATCCGGTTATCATCATAGACATTATAGACAGCGATCTGCGATTTTGACATATTGAAGCCAAGTATAAAACCGTAGGCTCCGACATCACCCTCATCGATCTTCCGCACGTGGATTCCTGCCATGTGACCGTAGCTCATATCCGGAAGATTATCCGCTTTGATCCTGCCAATAAGTGTCCACGATCCGGTTAAAGTGCCGGGGGCTTTAATCTCTACATGGGGCGGCGTGTAAGTGTGAGTGATCTTATACCACTCGCTCTCTGATCCGCTCGGGAACCAAGTGTCCTCGAAATTCGTGCCGGAATTATTTCCCACCCATCCGAGGCGGAGAAATCCCTCGCCCCCCGCTGTAAGATTATGATATTCTCTCGCTGGATCGAAATAATTCGCAAAAGTAAAATCAGCCATTCCGAGAGCGCTTGCCATCTCTGTGTTGAATCGATCGATCACCTTTAGTGTAAGCGATCCTTGACGGCTGTCTTGATTCCGGTTTGTGATCTTTATAGTAATATCGAAATTTCCCGCTTCCGTCGGAGCTCCGGAAATTTCTCCTGTTGCTTGATCGAGCGACAGACCGGCGGGGAGCGCTCCGTCGATAATTGAATAATTCAAGGGTGGAATATTGAATTCATTTGACCACTTTATCGAGGGAATCAAAGAGCCGCCGGAGCCAACGCACATAAGCTTGAGCGCATCCGAAGAATCCGCTCCGAGCAAAGCCGTGTCGAGCTGCAATTTCCGAGAATCGGAGCAGATAATCCGCGCAACGCCCGGGCTGATTTCCGGAGCTCTCTCGATCTTCCCGAGAAAAAGCGTGAGCTCCTCATCGGTCGTTTCTGTCGAATTGATAAGTTTTATCAGGATATCTTTTCCGATCACCGGAACAGTATAGATATTTACTCCCGCTGAATAAGCGTGCGCGAGTCCGGGCGAAGCGAGAGAAAGCGAGTGATACCCTGTCGATCCTGAATCCTCTTCGAAGCTCTTTACTGTTATCCGTTCCGAGTTTGTGCTGTCGGATATCTCGAGCTCTTCACCTGCGATAAATTCAACTCCGGAGAAAGGCATCAGCTTAAGTGTGCTCGCTCCGGCATCGGCGGATTCGGATAGCATTGTATTACAGGAGTGAAAAGGAGAACTCGGGTTGTCAGGATCGAAATAGCTCGATTTGTCATTAAAGGAAAGAGTAATATCCTGTATATAGATAGAGGAGCCCTCATCGACATCGAGCTCTTTCTTCTGCGTGAGCTCTGAAATATTCGAGATATCGCGATCACCATCGAGGAGAATAGCATCGCCCTCCGGATCGAGAATCACCTCGACAGAGAAGCGAGCGCCGACCTTCCGAGAGAGAGCGCTCTCCCACTTCGCGGGAATATTTCCGAGATACCAGGGCATTGATTAAAGCTCTTTCGAATAATTATCAATCAGGGCGAAAGAATGCGCTCCTCGCATAGCAAGAGAATCATCCGTATCAATGGGGAGACCAGAAGCAAGAGCAGATGCGCGATCTTGTGAATTTACACGCCATCTTGAGAGCTCTTTAAAAATCTTATTCTTTTAGTTATCGAAGCTTCGCTCTCGCCATAGATATAGGATTTTGTGTTTCCATCAATTATCGGAACGCACTTTATGGACCATTCCGGATAAAATCGAAGAGCGGGAAATATTTCGAGCTCATCCCCCGCTTCGAGGAAAAGATCGATCCTGCTTTCTGTATCAGAGAATGCCAGATTAAACTCGATTTCGAGCTCCTCGATTTCTTGGCTGATAATATTTAGGCTCGGCTTCTCACTCTGCTTCTCGTGAATCTGATATATCCGCTCCGATCCGAAATAGACTGCAATGACTTCCGCGAAAGTAAAAAGAAGCTCGGAGCTTGAATATCTTATTTTCAAAACTGGATCAGCGGGCATACGGGTTTGATCCTGCTTTATATTTCCGATCTTTTTCTGTCACTCTCGGATGAATTTTTTTATCCGTGATCTCTACCCATGTTTGCGGAGAGGATTCGTGAACGATCACGCTGATCGGTTGCTTGCTCGATCCGGAGCTCTGCGATTTCGCCAGAGAGGAAGCGGATGCGGAGCGGTCGATCCTCGAAATCGTGCTCGGGTCTGCGCTCGCATTGAATCTCTCGAGGCGATCCTTGCCGATTGCCGCGACAGCTTCCGGAGAGAGGACGAACTCCGCTCCGTGGAGAAGAGCGACAGAATCCTCTTCGACATAGCCGCCCCATCTGTATTGCGGATAGTGCTCCGGAGCAGAGCCGACAATGCCCTCGGATTCGAAATAGAGATATATCTTGCTCTGATACCAATCTTCACGCATCCGTTTGAGATCGGAGCGAAGCTTCGCGATCTGCGCTTCGGCCTGAGTTATCTCGAGCGTGATCTCGAGCTTCTCATCATCCCACTCTTTAAAAAGGGCAATAATCTCGCTGTCAATTGCGGATATCTGTTCCTTGACTCCGGCAATGTCAAGGTCGATCTTGAGAAGATTATATGCGCCGCTCTCCTCGATCTTCTTCGCTTCCTCTTCCGCCGCTGCCGCCATCTCTGCCGCCCACTTCTTTGCAGATTCCGCCGCCGCCGCTTTATCCGGAGTTCCTCCTGCTTGATAAAATTTCGTCATTAAAGCGCCGATCGCCGCCTGTGCATCCTTGAAAGCTTGGCTATCAGGATTTAATTCATTCGCGAAATTCTGCGCAGAAAACAGAAGCGAGTTGATCCGCTCTTCCATTGGTGTTTCATCTATATCTTCGCCGTAGTATAAAGCTTGCTCGAGAGCGGAAGAGGCCGCGCGGATAGCTTCGGCGGTTTGATCGAATTCCTTATTTTGCCCGCCCGAGAGTCTCGTGAGCATATCATCCCATCCGGTCGTAAAATCTCGGGTCTTTCCTGTGATCCGGGCGACAGCATCCTCGATATCTCGAATCACTGTCAGATCGCGCTTCTCTCCCATGACAGTGAGGAAAGAAAGAATTTCCGATGCGTTTCCACGAAGCTCGGTTGTTTGCAATTGGATCGAGGTTGCGATCTCCGCCCGCTCTCCGAGCAGGAGCAGAAGCTCGTGCTCGACATCGGAGCGCTCCGCTCTCCTCTCTGCGATCTTTGCCGAATACTGCGCATCGATCTCCGCGATCTTTGCGGCGGATTCATTCCTCAATTTTTCGAGGTCGAGCTTTGCTTCCTCGAGCTTTGCCTGTGTCGCTTCATAATTCCGATAATAAGCCTCATCGATTCCAGAGAGGACTTTATCCCAATAAGCTCGATTATATTCGCCGCCGATATCTGCGACTGGTGGCGCCACCTTTGTACTTTCCTGCGCTTGCTTTTGTGCGGAGCGCTCCGGATCAATTTTGCCCGATTCCTCAGGCGCGATTTGAGGGTTGATATTTGGAAGAGGCATTCCGAAAAGCTTATAAATATCCGCCCAAGAATAACCGATTTGATTCAAGAGTGTCATCAAATTTCGGAAATAGGCATCGGCATCTTTCCACGCTTCGCTATCAGGATCGAGAGTTCCTATAAATTCGTACATCGATTTCATCGAGGAAATAATGCTCTCATCAAGATCGGTCGTGTCAATATCGATCTTTAAATAAAGCATCCGCTTTAGAAGATTCTCGATCTCTTTCGCGGAGCTCTCGAAATTATCGAATTGATCCGATATCGTGCTGAAAGCTTTATCCGCTTCGACAGAGAAATCTTTCAAACTCTGCGTGGCCTCATCTACTGTGCCATAAAGCTCTTCGAAAGCCAAGCGCCAGGATTCGAGATCGCCGCTTAAACCGCGAGTGATTGCGGAGAAATCGCCGTATGCGAGCCAGCCGTTTTCCTGCGCGATCAAATACATTCTGTACATCTCCGCGCCGAGCTCTTTGTATGCCTTGCTATTCTTATCGATGATCAGCTCATATCTTTGAGTTTCCTCATTGAAGCGGTACATCGATTTCCGAGTGCCATCCATCGCTTCCGTTAAAAGAGTGAAGAATTGCGGGGCCATCTTAGCGACCGATCCCTTGCCGTAATACTCTTCCATCCGGAAATATTCATCATTGAGATATCTCATATTGTCAAGAGCGGTGCTCATTGCGAGATCGCTTGCAAGAGCTCCGCCGATTAATTTCATAGATTCGAGAGAATTCCTATAAACAGCGAGCGCTTCTTCGCTCAATTGGTCAAGGGTTTCGAAATACTCTACATCGGCGATTAATTGATCGAGATATGGGCTTTGATAATTTGTGACCACTTCTTTCATAATATCGAGGACTTCTTTAGAAGTGGTTCCGAGCTCCGACCATACTCGGTTAAGGCTTTCCATCTTTTTGCGATGGTCCTCGATCTGTTTATCCTGCTTTATCACTTCTCCGATTGTCGAGATATACCAAGAGGCGACGCCTATGATTCCGCCTTGTGCGCTCTGCACTCCCTTCGAAATCGCTTCAAAAGCTCCGCCTATTTTTCCGCCGAAAGCCTGAGCGAGAGAGCTTGTAATATCAATCACGCCGCGAAGTTGTTTAGAGAATTCTCTCATCTCTTCTTTAGCGCTCTTGACTTTGATCTCGATCTCCTCGAGAACAGGATTCAGATCATTACCCGCTTTGAAAGCGGCAGCGACAAATTCATCGCCGAGGCTGCGCACATTTCCGCGCGCATCTGTGATAGTATAATCGAGAAGATGAGTGCTTCCGACAAGCTCCCCGATCGGTTGAGGAGCAGCGGTCACTTGATCGATATATCTCTGCATCTCTATTCTCGTTTCGAAGAGATGCTCTTTGACACTATTCTCCCACTCTGTGAGCTCTTTCTGTCGGTTTTTGAGAGCCTCGGCTGCTGCCGCCGCGAGCTCCTGCTGTCTGATTTTCTCCGCTTCCGCTTTTGCAAGCGCAGCCGATTGATCTGTTGCTTTTTTCTCCTCTTCGGTTAAAAGGCCGCGCTCCTGCCGGAGCTTCCTCAAATTCTCATAGCCCTTTTTAATCTCTTCCGAGTCGGCATATTTCATCGTGTTCTGGAAAGCGGCCGCTCCGGAATCTCTTCCGCTTTCCTGCATATAATAGCTCTGGCGTTGTCTGAGAAGCTCGAGCTCGCTTTCCAGACGGGGCTTTATTTTCTGCTGATATTGATTGAATTCATCAAGAGCGCTCTTCCCGAATTCCTTGATCTTGACTCCGGCCTCTCCGTAGGCATCTTTTAATTCCTGCGTAACTTGCCAGAGCTCTTGCTGATGCGTGAGAGAGAGCCCCTCATTTTTTATCAGAGAATCATATCGCTCCGAGAGCTCCTTTATTTTTCTCGACCGCTCCGCTTGAGCCCTGCCGAGTTCCTCTTCGCTCTTCTCTGTTTGCTTTAAATAATTACTGAGCAGAAGATAAGCTCCACCGATTGCGGTGATTGCCAGACCGACCGGCCCGAGAGAAGAAGCAAAAGCCCTATTCGCGAAAGCGGAAAGCTCGACCGAGGTTTTATACACTTTCATTGCGAGAGCCGCCGCGCCGAGAGCGATAGTCACCCCGCCGATTGTAGAGATCAAGAGAGTTAGCGCTCCGCTGTTTTCCTTTGCAAGAGAGGCTATCATCTTGAGAGTGGGAAGAAAATTTTGACCGAGCTGAATAAAGGCTTCATTGAAAGTGTTCTTGAGCGATTGCATTTGAGATTCGAATGTTTCGAATCTTTTCTGTGCTTCGAGTGCCATCGCATTATTTTCTCGATATGCCTCGGAGCCCCAATTTATTGCATTGTTCAAGATATCGCGTGCGGTAGCACCTCGCAGAATTGTATCACGGAGCCGGATCTCCGATAGGCCAAGATTCTCGAGAACCGGAAAGATGTTCTCTCCGGATTTCGCCATATTATTCATTCCGGTCAAGAAAGCGAGTGTTGCTTCCGCCGCATCCTTTTTAAAGAGAGCGGAGAATTGAGAAATCGACATATCGGAGATTCGAGCGAACTCGGCGAGCTTCTTGCCGCCTGTGCCGACAGAATTAGCGAGCTCGATAAATAGGCGAGAAATCGCGGTTCCGCCCGCTTCGGCATTGAGACCTGCCGAGGAGAGAGCCGCGCCAAAAGCGATAATCTTTTCTTGAGACAGACCGACTTGACCGCCCGCTCCTGCGATCCTCATTGCGAATTCTGTTATTTCCGCCTCAGTTGTTGCGAGCTTGTTTCCGAGATCGACAATCGTCGATCCGATCCGCGAAGCTTGCTCACTCATTGACATTCCAGCGGGAGCGACATTCTTCGTGATATTGATAAAGCGAGCGATCGCGGTTGAACCCTCTTCGACCGATAGATTGGTCGTTTTTCCGAGCATCGCGATAGTTTCAGTAAAACCGAGGAGCTCCTGTTTCGGAATTCCAAGCTGGCCGCCGAGCTCTCCGATCCGGGCAAGCTCATTGACAGAGATAGGAATCTCGAGAGCAAGCTCTCTGAATTGTCCGGCGAGCGCTTTTCCCTCCGCGTTGAGATTTCCGAATTCATCGGATAATCCATCCACGGTCTTGACAACACCGGCGAAAGAGCTCTCGAAATCTGATGCGGCTTTTATCGAGAGAAGAAATGAAGCGGCTCCTGCTGCGGCGGCGGCGGTCATAGCTCGATTCATAAATTGTGCTTGACCATCGACAGCTTTCGCCATCTTTGATAAATCTTGCTCGAATTTATCAAGGCCCGCGATTCCGACAACCGCGACGATCGAGCCAACCCCTGATATATTTCCAATATTGCCGAGCATCAGTCCTCTATTACATAGACTACTTCGCCGTTAGGAAGAACAAAGCTTTGCGAAATTCCGCTCTGGTTATCTTTCTCCGTAGGTTTAAAGATATGATCTATCTGCGCCCCTGTTGAGGATCGAACGATCACAGTGCCGTGGATATCGAGGAGATTTTTTAAGAGCTCCGGATATTGATCACGCAGAAGATCAAAGGTGGCCTCTTCGATAGATTTAATCTTGAGGCTATGAAATAGGAGCGATCTTCTCGCCGGATTCGACAGATCAGAGATTAATACAGGATCGAAAGGGCCGTGATAATTATATCGGCGAGCGGCGGCGACCTGTAAAGAGAAATCCGCCCATGCTTCATCACCATCCGCGCCGCGCCCGCCGTTTATCAGTTTTTTATTGCTTCTTTCTCTTCCATCACTTGACGAGAGAGCGAAACATAAACATCGCTGATCGCTTTGAAGATATCAGAGCTCCGCGACATAATCCGCCGGAAATCATCGCGATCCTGCTCGCTCTGAAAAAGATAATTATCATCGAGGTCGCGGATATATCGCGGAATAATATTTCGCACGGTGTTGATTCCTGCGTGCTGATTGGCATACTGCTCTGCGAGGTCTTTCGGCTTCTTCGCGATAAAGTCCTCTTTCTCTTCCTTTTTGAGCTTTGCGAGCTCTTCGCGCCATTCGGATTCATTGATCGGTTTCCCGACAAGGCCAGCCTCTTGAGCCTTCGCCCACAGAGCTTTTCTTTGTAGCTCGGACTCCTGCCAGATTTCGACAACATCCGGAGCCGTGAGCTTTGCATCAAGGAAATTCCCATCGCCGATCGGAATCTGGAATGATGCCTCGAGGATGGCGTTTTTATTTGCCTGACGCAGGATATCAATTGCGGAGAGAGGTGCTTTCGTGCTCATATCTTTTTAGCTCCCTTTATTCGTGTTACTGTTTTCTTGAGATTGAGATGGACGACCATCAAGCTCGAGGGACATATTCTAATCGCTTTGTTTTCATACTCGGAGAAAGATTTCTCGATTTCCGGAGAATCATTCCAAGCGACGGAGACGATTCCGCGATCATCTGCATCATATCGATCCGGATAAATTCCAGTCGTACAGATGACCGCGGCTGCCTTGTATAGATTCTGAGTCCTCAGCACTCTGTTAGGCCGTGGCTTTGATTCCGAGCGCTTCCACCCTGCTCGATGCTTCCGGAGCAGTCGCGAAAGTAAGCTCTGATCCGACCAGAGAGACACCGCTCTTCAGGCGAGTGCCCTGCTGATCCGTCGAGAGCTTCTTCTTGACAAAGATCATTTTATCGAGCACCCAATCATCGGAATTGCCCACATTCAGATCGCGGGCGGACGCCGGAGTGTAAGGAAGCGTAAACGCAACGGTGGACCCATCGCCACTGAACACCGAATAGACTGCCTCATACCCTGGGGCCAAAATGACCGGATCGTGGTAGGAGACTGCGGGGATGGTGACCTCAACATCCTCCATCGGGCTGTTGAGCGGGAACTCCTGTATGACGCAGTCCTGATGGATCACCGAAAACCGATGGGTCTTGTTGTCGGTTTTGCGGAAGATCGACTCGATGGTGAATCGCGCCAGACGGTCGAAAGCCAGGCCAATGGCGGCGTAGCCGGTCGATCCCCAGTTGGCGAAATTCATCAGGCTGGCCAGGAAGGTCGGGGCCATGCCCGCATAGAGGGTGATCTGGACGTTGTGGCTCTGGCCGGAATTGTGGAACATCGGCTCATCGCCGCCGCCCTGCTGGAAATACTTCTCTGCTCGTTCCCAGTTGATCGCATCCGAGGTGACCGATTTGACCGCGGTCATATTGACCGGAGTCACCGCATCGGCTG
Organism: uncultured Gammaproteobacteria bacterium; assembly: GCA_964395625.1. Lineage (GTDB taxonomy): Bacteria > Patescibacteriota > Patescibacteriia > Patescibacteriales > WJLG01 > JBAZHE01. The sequence continues at coordinate 14,564 of CAYNAR010000019.1, forward strand.
CCGCTGCAGCATGCAGATGGAAGCGGTGCAGGGTATTGCGCCCGCGCACAATCGCATCATGGGAAAGTGCGCCGAGCTGATCGTTTACAGTTACAGCCATTCTATGGCCTCCTTGTAATTAGTTAGCATGTGATTTGAAGCGAAACTTCACCGCGGAAATCGTCCTCGTCGCGGAACTCGATTGCTCTTGGATTGGTGATCCCGTTTATCAAAATACCCAGCTGCGGGAAGGTCTTGGCGGTGTATGATGCGCCGCCGATGACCGCGCTGAATGTCGCCGCATTAACAGCCGGATCTCCGAATACAGATAATAGTTGTGAGAGCGCAATCGCCGCTTCTTCAGCGCCGCCGGCGGCGATGCAGGACCAGCCTCCGATTGTCATTTCCAGCCGGCGTAGACCTTTTCCGCCTTGCTGAACGTCCTCGCCAACCCACAGCGGGGTGTGAGAATAGAGAAAGAGCCTGGTGAAATTGGCAAAGACCGTCTGATCCGGCCATCCTTCCACAACCGTCCATGAGTACCATGGCGCGCCTGAATTGGCTACCTTGTAGCGCAGGAAGTCTGTGATGGCTTTCTGCACATCGGTCAGCTCATAGCCTGCGCGGATCATCGGCCTACCCTCTTCAGGGTCTCATAGCGCATGCGATTCAGGATCGCCTGCTGGCGTTCAGAAACCGCATTTTTCAGGAAGGGACGAGCCTTCATTTTCCGGGTACCATCATGAACATAGGCCGCATAGTTGGCCGAGCGCAGATCAGAATAAACAATGGCAGATATTGGATTGAAAAAATGATATTTCATGGATTTGGAAAGCTCGCGGCTGATCCGGGTAACCGGGAGCTTGCCGGGGTATGGTGATTTGGTCCCCGGAGGATGGGCCACACCCATTAGGTTACTGGTAGCTGCTTTCATCAGCTCCTCAACGCCGAACTTAACAGCTGCAATCGCGCCTTTCATCGCTTCGATGTTGGCGCGGTCGAAAGTAGTCTTGAGTCCGGAAGTGTCGAATTCGATAGAGAACATCAGGAAACCCTCTTCACAAGGACCATGGATACAACCGTATCCCCAACCGGAACCAGCATCGTCTCCTTGATCGCATAGGCCTTTCCCAGGAGCGTTATTACGTTTTTATCGCCCAGCGATTCAAAGCTGAAAAGTGTGCCAGTTGAAGCTCTAACCGCACCATAGAGCAAGTAGTCGCCAGCTTCAATATTGCCGATCTCTGAAAACGTTCCGCCCTGCTTTACCATATTGCCAATCGCCTGCGCGTCCATCGGGATAGTTTTAATGGCGGTTTCAACAGTAGTCTCGCCGATCATCCCGGTTCCATTACAGGCCTCGGCGGCCAGATTGCGCCGGTGCCAGTCAGCCGAATAGGTCGGCACTGCAGCATCCCGGCTGATCATGCACGGGCATTGTGTGCCGACGGTAAACTCCCGCACCATAGCAGCCACTCCATGTTTGAGCATGGAATTTATATAGCGTTGCGCGTGAGTCATAGCGGGGGAATTCCAAGAGCGGTAGCCATATCGTTGTATTCGGTGGTGCCCTGCCCGCAGACGGCAAAGCCTCCCGATCCAACCGATACGCCGAGAAGTTTCAGATATTTTTTTGCCTCATCCTCAAAGGCTTTCGCTGCAACTTGCAGGTCGTCAGCCTTTTGTGCTTTAATGTCAACCGGGCCATATCTAGCGCCGGGATCTGGAGGTTGAGAGATAGCCACAGCACAGACTAGAGCGATAAAAGCGGCCTTGGCCAGGGCCTGATTGGTTGCCGTCAGGCTCGTATAGTCAATCCCTTTTGCAGCAAGAAATGCGGTGGCGGCCGGAAAATAAGCCGCCGATGCAAGAGTCAAATCCGAAAGCTCGGTTGAGTTCATGCGCACCCGGTATCGGACTTCATCGTATGTTGCGATATCGCTCATTGTGCGGCTTTCTGTTTACGACCGGGACGGGCTTTCGGAGTTACAGATACAGCGGGCGCGGGCTCGAAATCGTTAGCCTCCAGCTCATCGGCCTGCTCAGGACGTTCAACGATTTCGATATACCCGGCCCTCTCGAGATCAAGAAGGCGGGGGCTCCAGACTGCAAGCCCCCTTTTGCGGTTATTATCGATGACGTCCTTGTTGGTGAAGCTTACCAGACATGCACCGTCTGCAAACTCAAACGGCGCAGCTGATATGATCATTATTTTCGTCATCTTTATTTTCCTTCGCCTTTTCGGTTAGCCGCCGAACGTCACGTCCATGACCTTGCAGGCGTTGTTGTCCAGCTTGTAGTAACCGGAACGATACCAGATGCCGGTGCCCTTGAGCTGCTTTTTGACCAGCCGCTCGCTCTCGACCATGACCGCCTGGGTGGAGACGCCGCCCAGACAGTAGTTGCTGTCCTGGAGGTAGATGTAATCGGCTTCCAGGCCGGCGTCGGCACGATCCCACTCGATCGGTTTGGGCAGCTGGATCGACACGTCCTTGAGGGTCGTGGCCGGGTTGTTGATTCCGACAACCGCGCCCAGGTACTGCTGCATCTGCGCCTTCTTGGCGATCAGGTGCGTCGGGGTGTAGGGATTGGCTAGTGGAGTAGCCAGCTTGATGACCTGGGTAGCATCCAGGGTGTTGGTCGTGGTCGGGTTGAAGGTGGCAGCTGCATTGCTGTTGCCGTCTCCAAGAACACCGACGCGGATGACCGTGGAGGTCTCGGCCACGCCGATCTGCATGCCGATCCGGCGGAGAACGATGTTTAGCGCCTGAAAGGTGACCTTGTCGACGTCATCAAACTTGGCCTTCAGGTACCGGCCGTATTTGTTGAGCCGCTGGGTGCGGTCGCCAACCTTCATCCAGAGATCCTGCAGCTCGTCGCTCTTGGCCATCTCAGCCAGCTCGAGATCATCACCATCGTCCTCGAGGAAGATGCGCTGAAAGCTGGAGGCATCGGTGCGCTCCTGGACAGCGACCAACTCATTGACACGCGAGGTAGCGATCAGGGAGGCTGCGACAACCTGGGAGATGTACTCGCCCATGAGAACGCCGGCATCGACGGTGTGGAAGAATTTTCCGACGGTGTCAGCGGCAGCGCCGCCGATATTGATGCCATAGGAGAGCATCAGCTCATCGAACGCGGTCAGCTTGGCCTCACGGCCGGCTGCCTTGGCCGAGTTTTTCGCCTTGATGACTTCAAACTGGGTCATGTTGGCATAGGGGCTCTTTCCCTCGTGCTGGAAGCGCAAGGACTCGAGCCATTCACCGAATGCCATCCCCTTCTTAGCCGCTTCATCGTACATGCCGACTTCGAGGCCGGAGGCAGGCATCCAGGGGTGTTTGGTGCGGATATCCATGATGGATTTGCCTTTCGTTTTGAGTTATTGATCCGGCCGCGGCTTACTGCATCACGGCAACAATGGTGTTGGTGGTGTCGACCCCGATGACACGGCCAGCGCCCAGGGTGGTGTAATCCTTGACGCTTTTGTAGGTCGTGCTGTAGCAGGCGACGGTGGTACCAAGAGCCGGGGCGCTGCCCTCATAAGGCAGGACGGTAATCCGGGTTGCCGGGTATTTAGCGCTGGCGCGGTCGACGTACCAAAACCACTCGACGGTGAGGATATAGGTCTTGACGCCAGCAGTGGTGATATACGATTCGACATCGACAATGCGCCCCTGGATAACGCCGTTTTCAGCCAGGGTAGCGACTTCGAAATTTGCCCCGGTCGACCACTGCACAAAATACTTGGCCAGGCTGGTGCCAGCGGCCATGGCAGCGTCGATCACGGTCTTGAGAGAGGAGTCGGGGAAGCAGGTGCAGAGCAAGGGCTCGCCCCGGTCTCCAGCGATGAACATTCCACGCATTTGATGTTTCCTCCGTTAGGGGGTTTTATGGTTTTTCGCCTGGACTACAGGACGTAAAGGGCGGCGTTCGGGTCATCGGCTTTGATGCCTTTGGCCTGGTCACCATCCTTCTCGCCACCGGGCTTCTCGTCTTTGATCTGCTGATCGGGCGGATTTTTCGCCTCGTAGGCCGCCTTGTATCCAGTAGCCATGGCGACAATTTCCGCGGTCGAAAGCTTCGCCATCGTTTCGCGATGGGCTTTCGCCTTGTCTTCCTCGGCCGGGATCACGCCGGCAAGACCGCCGTATCTCATGGCGTCCTCGATGGCGCTGTCCCTGTAGGCTTTCGCGTCTGCGGCGACAACCTTGGCCTGATCTTCGGTCGCTTCGTTCAGTCCGGCGGCAGTCAGAACGGTCGTCATCGCGGTGGTTTTCTCGCGGAGATCATTCAGTTCGGTCTGCGCCGTGGTGATCTTGGCTTCGACTTCACTGGCAAACTGCTCCAGTTCGTCGGTTTTTTCCGGATCAAGCTCGCGCTCGATGCCGGCGATTTTCATCTTGAAGGGCATTGTCTTTTGCTCCTTTGCTTGGTTGTGCTCCTGGTATTTCTCTTCGATGAGTTCGTCAATTTCGACTATCAGTGATTGGTCAAGCGCCGAGTCCATGGCGCTCTTTCCGGTGCGGGCCCCGAACTGGCTGCCTAAAAATACCCAGCTTCCCTCAGTAGCCTCTCCCGTCCGGCTGGAATCTCCATCGATCCATTCACGGAATAGCAGCTTGCCCTTTTCGTCGTTGACGTCATCCAGACGCGGGGCACGAAAACCGATGGACTCCCAGTTGTAGATCCCCATGTCAATCTTGATAATCAAGTCGGCATCGGTCGCCGGGACATAGAATTTACCGACCAGCCAATAAAGGCCGCCATCGCGTTGCTCAGCTATCTTTACCAGACTATCAAAATCTTTATAGGGCGTCTCGCCACACATGCGCAGCATCTCCTCAAGGGAGACCTTTTGCAGTTGCGCGGAGTAGTATCTCCCTGCGCCAGCATCATTCCACCAGTCGTGATTAAATATTTTTGATTTGCCGGGGAGGGTGCGGACGAAATTGCGGAGCATTTTGACCGGGAAGCGCTCGGCATCGCGGTCAATAACATTGTTGGCGAGGTAGGATTTATAAGAGCGCACCATAGTGCGGTCGACCGTTTCAGGGCTGGGCATGAATGCCTGCATCTCTTCCCACTCCTGATCGCTGACCTCCACGGCCTTGGTTTTGGCCTCGAGGCGTTTTACGTGCAGCACTTCAGCGTCCGGAACAGCCTTCCCCAGCCACTGCTCGCACTGGTAAGGATCGGCAAAGTTCTTTTTATCGAAGCGCAGCATCTTACCGAACAGCCGCACACCATCAGCCTGCTTTATCTGTTCGGGATCATCGATGGGCCCGAAAACGAATCCGCGTCTGGTGTCGCCCTGATAAAGGATCATCAATATCTCCATAAAATAAAAAAGCGGGCCGAAATCCGCCGTGCCTCTGCTCAAAGGCCCACGACGGAATCGACCCGCTTGGGGTGCTGAATATGGAAATCGGCTATTTAAGCTTCATGGTTCTTTCTCGGCCTCTGGCCGTTCACAAATTGAATGCCCTGGATCCTTGAAAAGATAATTCTGCGCTCGCCAGCCTTTTTGCAGGCCTCACTTTCACACCGGAATCCTATCTCCCCGGCGAGCGCATCGAAATCAAAGTACCGCTTGCCGCACCATGGGCAGCGGAATTGATACTTCACTTAACGTCCTCTTGCATCTCCGGATCGGAAAAGCGCTTGCGCCGCTGTTTGGGCTGCGCTTCAGCATCGGCGCTCTCGCCCTCTTCGAATGGTTTCGCATTATCAGCGACAACCGGGGCAGCTATAACTGGGGCGGCCGGCGCTTTTCTGTTTCTACAAGCCGGGCATGGACGCGGGGCGCTCTCCCCTCTCGGGTAGCATATCTCAATACCACAATTTTTGCAACAGATAGTGGGCATGATTGATCTCTCAGTTATGTTTTTACAGCTTTACGTTACTTATGCAAATTTCATGCCTATTTAATGATAATCCCAATCCCCTGAAACGAAACGATATTTATCTTCACCGTTCCGGGAACCTCATCGAATACCTGCTTGACCTCCGGGATCGCTCCGGTGTCATGGAAAGCAATGATTCCACCCGGGCGCACCATGGGTGAGAACTTTTCCCAGTCATTACGGGCGCCATCGATGGAGTGATCACCGTCAATGAAAAGCAGATCGATCCTGTATTCTCCAAGGGCGTGTTGCAGTCGCCCTAGAGTTTCCGGCGCCCTAGTGTCACCTTCGATGAGGGTGGCAATGTCGCCGGCCATCCAGTGCTCGAAGTTAAGGTCGATACAGATCAGTTTTGATGGCCGCAACATACGACGGAAAATGTGGGCTGTTCCGCCATGGTATGATCCAATCTCGACAACAACCTCTCTGATATCCATTCTGTATCGCGCGAAGGCTATCATCGAAATAATTTCATGGGGGCTTTGGTAGCATCTTGGGCCTTGAAACAGCTCATTATAGAACTGACCATAGCTTTCCAGCTCTTTCCGTTGATTCGCCATTACTCCGGCCGGGCTATTGGGCCGCCAATCATGCTGACACGCCGGCCAAATGCCGTTATCATGTTTATGGATTACATTCTGGCACTCATCGCAAAATCGCCAGCTTTTTTCATACCCTTTTTCAGTCATTTTGAGGCCCCATTATTTTAGTTGTGATATAATCCAGCTCTTCATCCGTGAGCTGTTGGGCGTAGAATGGATCATCTCCGGACGGGATCGGCCTGCATCGATCAACACCCCATGGCCATGGACGGAAATATTCACCGCCGACAATAGTCATAACGCGATCATGGAAACGCTCCTCGAGCTTCACCTGGCCGTCCGATATATCCTTTGTCTGGGCAAGGGCCACAATAAACTGATCAAGAAGAGACCACGAGCAGTAGATCAGCGAATTGGCCGCCCAATTATCATAGAGGCTCGCACCTTCACCATATCCATAACAGATCGAGTGATTTCCGATCCGGGCGAAGTCAAGAAAGTCCTTCAGCCGGTATACCAGGCAATCCTGCTCGATGAACATCAGGTCGAGGTTATTAGCCATGGCGTAGCCGGCTGCGACCATAATTGCCGCTGCCCAATCGTGCCGGTATGGCAGTTCGCGTGCCGGCCGGGGGGCGTAGACCATGTTTACTGTATCCGAGCGGAGAAGCCCAGCCGCTGCCGGAATGTCGCACAGGCTGTTATAGACCATAACAGCCTTGGGCTCCACCTGGTGCAGGATAGCAGGTAACCAAACCGACCCCAGATAAAGGCTCTCATTCTGTAATGCGGACCGGGCCTTGTTGTTGTGCCCCTCGAGGTGAGCACACCAGCCGGTACAAATCATCAGGCGGTCATCAGAGATTGACATCTTGCCCCCGGTCGATGCTGTACTCATATTGCTCCAGCTTTTCCAGAAACCTGCGGGCTGCTTCTTCCGAATTATCCCCCTGGGCACACATGAATGTGTGCCCTACTAGCGGGTGTGAAAAATGGACATTGCGGGCAGAGATGATCACCGCCCGTTTTGTGGTCTCAGGATTAGCGCTGGAGCTGATCGACAGGTCTGCTCCTGATTTGCGTGCCCATGCCTGCAAACGTGATAGATATCTTTTGCGAACCAGCTTTTTCAATATGCTCATCTTTGTCTCCTAAGCATTCAGGCGCTTGTTGATTTCAGCAGCGATCATTTCCGGTTTGCTCTCGACACTGAACAATGCAGTGAACCTTTCCGGAGGAGCTTTTACAATCCAGTTGCGTTCCCGATATCCCCAGATGATCATGTTTTGGCATCCGGCTGCAGCGGCCAGATGAGGGATCCCGGAGTCTTTCCCGACAAAGATCGCTGCTCCTGCACAAAGCCTGGCGATCTCGGGCAGCTCGAGCTTTTTGCGCAAATCAACACACCAGTCCGGCATGTAAACCTCTGGCATGGGGTCGTCATTGCCGATGATCACTGCACCATCAAGAACCCCACGCTCAACCAGCAGATCAAGCCGAAGCATCACCCGGTTGGCAATGATCGGCTCTGCGTTTTTCCAACCACACTTCAGGACGTTACGGAAGCTCAAAACCGCATAGCGTTTTGGTGTTTCTATCATCTCAGACTTGCTCCAGTCATAGACCGGATATATGCCTTCAGCAGCAAGGAGCGTCGCCTCGACCGCTGGATTATACTCAATCACCTTGTAGCTTTTTGGTTTCTCCATAAAATTGGTGATTGACGACCAGAAAAACTTGTCTGGCCGGTATACTCTGATTGCCTCCTCGGCATCGGCCAATCCGAGGTAGATAATCTCCTCATGGGGATTGTCCTCCTGATAGCGCTCACGCACTACCGATTCAATAATCCAGTCTCCGAGAGCAGAACTGGATGGCGAGAAAACAGATCTGGCACGCCTGAAATGATAACGCGGATATTTCCGATCCACGATAACCGAAAAACAGAGATCACAGAGATACCCACGCTCCTCTGCACGGCGAACATCCTCCTCTGTAACACAGACCTCTTCTTTACAGCGCCTGCAATTGTAGATCATCTTTGTGTTCTCCTTTTATTCTGCCAAATCCATATACCTTACCCCGCGGCCTGCCCTTAGATTTTCCTCCAGCGCCTGCAGCTCTTCACGGGTGTACGGCTCATCAAATATGCTGGCCCTGGTCCAGCGGTCCTGAATATTGGTCCCTCCGTTGTAAAGGCCGATTCTGACACAACCACAATGGGGGTGGGAATCCATTACCGGCTCCGGTCCCTCCCCTATCTTCCAAATCCTCCCGTCAAAAGTCTGGCAAATCACGCAGGCGTCAGGCCCTGCCATCCATTGCTCGTATAGAATATTGTTTTCCTCGCCCATCATATCAAAAGCGAGATTATTGGCCAGCGCCGATTCGGTCCGGGTGATCCGGCGCCAATACCAGGCCTTGCCCTCCCCTATCGATTCATGCAGCCGGGCGGCCACACGGATCGGCCATTCTCCGGATTGGGCCATGCCTTGAAGATCACGGACTACTTCAGGCAAATTCTTCTGCGCAAGCTCTGTGCGGATTCGGGTTCCGGCGGTCTGTTGCATCGCACGGAACCGGGTCATATTCGGATCGGCGACGATTCCGGCGATAATCTCCGGGCGGTCCTTGGTGCTCCTTAAAAGCTGTGCAGTTTTATCGATGCCATATTGCAGGGTAAGGAGCTGGTAATACTCGTAGATGGCAGTTGACTCTTTGCGGATAGCGTCTTTCCGGCCCCAGGCAGACCCCAGCATCACTCCGAGGAACTTGTACACTGCCTGCTCAAGATCAAGCTCCATCTCCCTGGTGAGTCCTGTCCATCGCCTGCCGGATGGTTCACCTGGATCTACCACATACGCCCGTACCTTCTCGATGCGGGGCAGACGCAGGGCCCCAAGAATCTCCTCTTCCATCTCCGTGACGTGGGCCATGGTATTACTGAAAAACTTGCGCTCGATCCGGGTCACACCAGACCATTGATGCGGCTTGGCGGCCAGCTCCGCCTCAGATATGGCCTTGCCGTGATCATGCCCGCAGCCGCAGAAGAGCATGCCGGTGTAACCTGGCCCGGAGGTCATACCCTTGACGATAGAGAGTGTACGCAGGGAAGCACTCACAGATCAACCCCGGTCAACGAAGCGGCCGCCATGCGCTCAATGCGCTTTACTCTAAGCTGCTCTTTGATCGCCGCAACTCTTGATTCATTGCTGCCTTTGAGGCGGCTATCCGGCAGGAATCCTTGCGCCACGGCGTAGGCGATAAACTCCTCTTCGTTCATTACCCCGACACCGAGGAGCGATTCAGCCGCGGCGATTTCCTGCACCTGAGCCTGGGCGTTTCTCAGGCGCGCACTCGCCTTACCCTCCTCGTCAGTCAGATTGATCGGACCCCACTCAAAGCGCCACTTCGCTCCGGTCAGGCCGTAGAGCATCAGGCCGGTATCGATGAACCGCTCGATGTTTGGCTCAAATGCCTTGCGGTTGCCTTCGATGACCGCAACAGCCGCTTCGTTCTGGTTGGTAGATAGCCTCTCAGTTGTCGCCCAGGACAGCCCGAACTTCCATGGGGGTACTTCGGAAGCCGAAATCAGTTGCTCCAGTGCCAGCTTGTAATCGATGTTAATGTCGATCGGCTTGGCGTCAGCCCCAAGCAGGATGATCTTGAACTCGCCGTCTGCGGGGACACCGACCTGCACATCATAGACTCCACCTGACTTGCGTGTGGCCATAGCCTTGGATAGCTCAGTTCCAAAGCCGGTAGCCGCAGCAGCGACATCGTCCAGGTCAGAAGCAGTTCCGCCCCTGAGCACTGAAACTATCGTGGGATCGGCAAACCGCCAGACCACGGCGTCAACGGCCGTCAGAATGCGCACAATGATCTTGGCAATGAATGGACAGGACGCGAAGATAGGCCGGCCGTAATGTCCGCCGGTAGATGTGCCAAATATCTGCAGGAAGAGTAAATCTTGCCGCGGCATTGGCAGGTAAGAGCCTGGCGTGACCTCCTGCTCGATGACCGGCATACCTGGCTTGTCGGAATTGATGCGGAACCGCTCCGGGGTGCCGACCACGGCCCGGTTGACCGATTTATTATCGGTCTCTGGGACCAGCTCGTACACATCGAACCCCTTGTGCAAAGCAGCGTCCCCGACCTGCTCGATCATGGTATTGATGCCGCGCTGGAACCATCCGACACGAACCCCGGCGATCTGGTCAAGCGCGGCCTGCACGCGCGGATTGCCAAGGCCATCTAGGCGTATACCTGAGAGCATCCGCGCGCGGGTGCGGATAGCCACATCGGCCAGCGGGATCGCCTCACGGATAATGTCATAGAGCATCATCACCTGTTTTGTTGGCGCGTACTGGTCAAAGTACATATCAAACGGCGTTGACAAACCGGAGCGAAAGACGATCTGACTCTCGGCGTATTTCTTGGGTTCCTGTGGATTTTGCACAGCGGGGACCTGGCCGCCGAGCATGGTGATAATCTTGGATTTTACTCCCATTTCATTCCCTCACGCATAATAGTGTGCTATCTCATAACTCCAGAGACAGAGCCAAAACCGCCCTTGCTCTTTATGGGCCAATACGTCAACGCCACAGAATCGGCCTTGTCCGGGCTTCTGCCGATTCTCTTTTTAATATCATCTTTGGGTTCGATCTTGATCTTTCCGTTCGACTGTGTCTCCCAGTGAATTTCAGTCAATTCCTGAGTGAGCTCGTCATCCGGAGGCAGGGCCAGCCGTCCATCAAGCCGAGGATCAAGGGCGTCACGCAGGAGCCAGTAGCACGCTGCGCGCATATTAAGGAACTCCCGCTCTCCGGTTGCATCCTTTATTCCATCGGCGCCCTCGCTGAATTTC
>CAYNAR010000020.1:0-18701 GCA_964395625.1 uncultured Gammaproteobacteria bacterium
GGTACGACGCTACATTCGCATTGTAGAGGCGGCGGTTCGATTCCGCCTAGGTCCACCAGGCGGGAGTAATTCAATGGTAGAATGTCTGCTTCCCAAGCAGAATGTTGCGGGTTCGATCCCCGTCTCCCGCTCAAAAGGGCGCGTGGCGAAATTGGCAGACGCATACGCTTCAGGTGCGTACGGAGCAATCCATGTGGGTTCAAGTCCCACCGCGCCCACATTCGATTTTAAATTGAGGTTTTTGTTGACTAGTCAGAATTTGTGTAGTAGTCTGACAAAAGAATGATTTACGGTCGATTATCGGGGTATGGCCTAATTGGCTATGGCGCACGCTTCGGGTGCGTGAGGTTCCGAGTTCGAGTCTCGGTACCCCGACAAAAAAACGGTCGCAAGACCGTTTTTGTTTTTGTGCCAAAGAATTCACGATGGGCGGGCTTTAACAAAGGCCCGTCTTTTGTTATTCTAAAAGCATATGGATAAACAAATAGTTAGAATAGCTTGGTTCGGTAAACATTTCGGCGAGGAGCCTCCTTTAGTCGGTAGCGCCGGTGCCGGTACGATATTTTTTACCGGCTGTAATTTGAAATGCGTCTTTTGTCAGAATTGGCAGATTTCCCATGAAAGTGTCGGCAAGGACTATTCGATTGAGGATTTGTCCGATATTATGATCGGCTTACAGACGGATGGGGCGGTCAATATCGATTTGGTGACTCCGACTCCTTGGCGAAGACAAATAAAGGAGGCGATCGTTTTGGCGAAAGAGAAGGGATTAAAAATTCCTATTGCTTGGAATTCCAATGGCTATGAGAGCGTGTCGGCCATCAAAGATTTGGAAGGGTATGTCGATATATATTTGCCGGACTTCAAATACGGCGACGACGAAGTGGCGAAGAAATATTCCAACGCTCCCAAATATAGCGAAGTGGCCGATAAGGCGATCAGGGAAATGATTAGACAAGTCGGATTGTTGCAGGTGGATGAGAATGGTTTGGCCGTGCGCGGTGTGATTATACGACATTTGATTTTACCCAACAATCTGTCCAATACTTTTTTAGCGCTCGAGAAGATAGCGGCTATTGATATAAATGTGCATCTTAGTTTAATGAGTCAGTATTATCCGGTTTTCGACGCACAAAAATTTCCAGAGCTCGGGCGAGAAGTTTCATCGGAGGAGATTTCCGGCGCGGAAAGTGTTAAAATGGAATTGGGTCTGGATAACGGATGGACACAAGAGTCCAATGCCGGAGAAGTTTTTTTACCGGACTTCAATTCTCCGAATCCTTTTTTAAAGACAGTATGAAAAAGCGGATCTTATTGGTCGCATCTTCGGTTTTTCTTTTAGTCGCAATAACTTTTTGCGCGATTTTTTTTGCTGGCCGGAAAATGCACGCGACTACGATAGTTTTTCTAAAAAACAGTCTAGTCTTGAACGCCGAGACGGCAGTCACGAAGTCGCAACACGAACGTGGTTTGATGTGGCGAGAAAATTTACCCGAAGACGATGCTATGTTGTTCGTGTTCGACAGCGACGACTACCTTTCTTTTTGGATGAAGGATACCAAGATACCATTGGATATGATTTTCGTCTCTTCCGGTCTAAAGGTAGTGGATATCAAAAAGGATTTTAGGCCTTGTACTTCCGAGCCGTGCGAGCAATATATGTCGCGCAGACCAGCCAAATACGTCATCGAGGTCAACGCCGGTCTTTCTGACGATAAGGATATTTCCATCGGCGATGAGGTGAGATTCAAAAGAGAGTGAAAGTTGCGATATTGCTTGGAACGGCTCAATGCCGTTTTTTTATTTGCCAAAAGTTTTTTTGTTATCTAGTATGAAGGTATGGAAGAGCAAAAAAGCGGATTTATATTATTAGATAAACCGACTGGACCGAGTTCTCATGCTATGGTCTCTTTTTTGCGTCGCGTAACCGGCATCAAGCGAATAGGTCATGCCGGAACATTGGATCCTTTCGCTACGGGACTTTTGATTTTGGGCGTTTCTCGTCAGGCGACCAAGCGCTTGGGTGAGTTTTTGAAACAAGACAAAGAGTATGAGGCTACGCTTCACTTGGGCATTACGACGGACTCTTATGATTGTGACGGCGTCATTTTAGAAAAATATTCTAGTCCAAAAATAAAGAAGGATGTCGCTAAAAAAGTCGTTAAGAGTTTTTTGGGCAAACAAGAGCAGATTCCACCGATGTTCTCGGCTAAAAAGATCGGTGGCAAGAAGTTGTACGAATTGGCTCGCCAAGGCAAAGAAGTGGAAAGAAAGCCGAGCGCGATAGAGATATATAAGATAAAAGTATTGAAGTATCGTTGGCCGGAGTTGAAGATTCGAGTCTCTTGCTCTAGCGGTACTTATATTCGCTCTTTAGCTAATGATATCGGGCTCAAATTGGGGTGCGGAGCCCATCTATCGGCCCTGCGCAGAACATCCATCGGTCGTTTTAGTGTTAAAAAAGCTGTTAAAAAGGATAAAATTAGCCAAAAAAATTGGGAAAAACACCTCAAGCTTCTTTAAAAGGCTGTTTTTTGATACAATATATAAACTTAACATTAAGGAGATTGAAAATATGAGAAAGATATTATTTTTCGGTTTGGCGGTGTTGTCTCTCTTTTTTATCGCGCCCTCGGCTAGCGCTCATGGCGACAAAGTTATATATCTTTTTTATGGTAATGGGTGTCCCCATTGTGCAAAGGAGGAGGCTTTCTTGAGCTCGTATTTGGGTCCTAAATATCCGGATCTTAAAATAGAACGATTGGAGGTTTGGAGTAATATGAAGAATGCCAAGATTCTGTCGGATGTGGCCAAGAAACTGAATATAACGACTTCCGGCGTGCCGGTGACGATCGTTAGCGATAAGTATTTTATCGGGTATAATAACGACGATACGACCGGCGCCAAGATAGAATCAGCAGTGATCGAATATTTGTCCGATGAGAATTGCGAGGATTTTGTGGAGCCTATAATAAAGAGCGATGATGTGGAAAATAATGGTTGTGTAGCGACTTCTTCGTCTGATAATTTATCTCAAAAAGTGTCTTTGCCGATATTCGGCGAAATAGATTTGAAAAACGTTTCTTTGCCGTTTTTAACTTTCGCTATCGCCGCCATCGACGGTTTTAATCCGTGCGCCATGTGGGTATTGATATTCTTGATCAGTTTGCTTTTGGGAATGCAGGACCGCAAGAAAATGTGGATACTCGGTTCGGCATTCATCTTTTCTTCAGCGCTGGTCTACTTTTTGTTTCTTTCCGCTTGGTTGAATTTATTTTTATTTTTGGGTTTCATCTTCTGGATACGTATTATTGTCGCTGTGGTCGCCGTGGTTAGCGGTGGCTATCATCTTAAGGAGTTTTTCACCAACAAGGCCGGTCAGTGCGAGGTGGTTGGAGCTGAGGGTAAGAAGAAAACTATCGAGAGATTGAAAAAAATCGTGTCCGCCGATAAATTCTATTTGGCCCTTGGCGGAATAATCGTTTTGGCCGCGGCGATAAATTTGGTGGAGTTGGTTTGCTCCGCCGGTTTGCCGGCCATCTATACTCAGGTTTTGGCTTTGTCCAGTTTGCCGACTTGGGAGTATTATTTATACTTGGCCTTCTATATAACAATATTTATGGCTGATGATCTATTGATATTCTTCATCGCTATGAAGACCTTGAAACTGCGTGGCGTCACTTCCAAATATACGCGCTATTCCGGTTTGGTCGGTGGTATCATCATGCTCTTGATTGGAGTATTGTTGATATTTAAACCGGGCTGGCTGATGTTCGGTTAAAATATTAAATCAAGGAGTAAATATAAAATATGAAAAAACATTCTTTAGAGATTACGGTCTTTCTTTGCGGAGCTTGTTTGATGATTCTGGAAATGGCGGGCTCGCGCATTCTAGCTCCTTACGTCGGGACATCAATTATCGTCTGGACCACATTAATCGGTATGGTGATGGGATTTTTAAGTCTCGGTTATTGGTTCGGCGGTAAGATGTCGGACAAAAGGGCCGAGGACAAGATTTTATCCGGCACCATATTCTTTTCGGCTCTTTTCGTCGCTTTGATTATTTTAATAAATCAACCGCTTCTTTCCTTGTTGCAAAAGACTTTGCATAACGTGTATCTGAATTCTTTATTGGCAACCTTTTTGCTTTTCTCGGTTCCGTCTTTTTTGCTCGGCGTAGTCTCTCCTTATGCGGCTAAGCTCAAGATGTCCTCATTGGATTCCTCTGGTAGTACGATAGGGAATCTTTACGCTCTTTCGACTTTGGGGAGCATTGTCGGAACCTTCGCCGCCGGATTCGTGCTCATTCCTTTTCTTGGTACGACCAGGGTCCTGTATTTTATCGCCATCGCCCTTGTCGCCACATCGTTGATAGTCTACGGCGGGAGATTCTTCAGGTTGAGAGTCGTTTTGGCTTCTTTGCTTTTGATCGGGTTATGTATTTCTTTATATAATAGTCTGCACGCCAAACCAGGAAAACTGGTCGACATCGACACTCGTTATAGCAGGATTTGGGTTAAGCCATGGTATGCCGTGGATAATCGTCCGGTATTGAGTTTGAGGACCGATTCCTTGGCCATACAGTCGGGAATGTTTTTGGACAAGGACGATGAATTGGTCTTCCGCTATTCGAAGTATTATCGTATGGCGGATTTTTTTAATCCGAATATAAAGGATGCGTTAGTTATTGGCGGTGCCGCGTATTCTTATCCTAAAGATTTTTTAAAGAAGCATAAAGATGCGAATATCGATGTGGTGGAGATAGATCCGGGAATGACAAAGGTCGCGAAAAAATATTTCAACTTGCCGGATGATGAGCGATTGAAGATATATCACGAAGACGGAAGAGTCTTTCTTAACAAAAATAAAAAGGAATATGGAGCGATATATGTCGACGCCTTCAATTCTCAAGCTTCCGTCCCTTATCAATTGACCACCATGGAAGCGGTGCAAAGGATCTATGATTCTTTGACCGACGACGGAGTGGCGATGGTCAACGTCATATCGGCGATCGATGGCCGTGATGGAAAGTTCTTTCGCGCCGAATACGCGACTTATAAAAAGATTTTTCCTCAGGTGTTAGTTTTTCAAGTCTATCAAACCGACCCTTCCAAGCATCAAAATTTGATCATGGTAGCCACCAAGTCGGAATGGAAAAAAGAATTGCGTCCCGATAGCGCGGAGTTGAATAGTTATATGGACACCTTGTATCGACGACCGATAGAGAACGATGTTCCAGTTTTGACGGATGATCATGCGCCAGTCGATTATTACATGATGGATATAGGATAGTATAAACAAAAACGAACCCTTATGCGGGTTCGTTCTTGCGTATTGATGAAAAGTGGTTTTGTTTTTATTTTTTTCGTTCTCGTCCTTAACTCGTTAATTTGATTATATCCTTTTGTGTTGAAGCGGTCAAACATTTTTTTTCATTTGACATTGGCAGTTTTTTAGCATAATATTTTGCCTGTGAGATAAAAAAATATTTTTATTTTTTTCTCCTTGTGAATAAGATTTTTTATAAAATATTTTTTGTTAATTTAAATTATTAATTTAATAAAATATGTCTCTTTCTATAGGTATCGTCGGATTACCGAATGTCGGTAAATCGACATTGTTCAACACCCTGACTAAAAAGCAGGTCGATGCCGCGAATTATCCTTTTTGCACCATCGATCCCAATGTCGGAGTCGTAAAAGTTCCGGATAAAAGATTGTCGGATCTGGCGGCCATCTCTAAACCGGCCAAGATAATAAATACGACGATCGATTTCGTCGACATCGCCGGATTAGTCAAGGGCGCTAGCGAGGGCGAGGGATTGGGAAATAAATTCCTTTCCAATATCAGGGAGTGCGACGCCATTTGCGAAGTGGTCCGCGATTTCGAGAATGGCGACATCATCCATGTCGCCGGCAAAGTCGATCCGGAAGACGATCGTCAGACTATCGACATGGAATTGGCTTTAGCCGATTTAGCCACCGCCGAACGCGCTTTGAAGAACGCCGAGAGCGCCTCTAAGAGTGGTAATAAGGACGAGGCGAAAAAGAGAGATCTGTTGAAGGTCGTCCGCGACCATCTGGCTGCCGGTAAAAGCGTCAGGGATTTGGAGCTTAGTGACGACGATAAAAAGATACTGAAGACATTCTGTTTCTTGACCGCCAAGCCGATCATGTACGTGTTGAACGTCTCGGATGTCGAGGTTCCTGTGGATTTGTCCAAGTGGCCGAAGAACACGATTAAATTGAATATTAAATTGGAGAACGATATAGCCTCTTTGCCGGAAGAAGAGCAAGCGGAATTCATCAAAGAGCTTGGTCTCGACGAGAGTGGCTTGGATAAATTGATTCGCGAGGCGTATAACTTGCTCGGATTGATAACATTCTTCACTACCGGTTCCGACGAGACGAGGGCTTGGACCGTCGAAAGAGGTTCCACCGCTCCTGAAGCGGCCGGTAAAATCCATACCGATATCCAAGAGGGTTTCGTTCGCGCCGAGATAATCAGTTGCCAGGACTTCGTTGCTAGCGGCGGTGAGGCGGCCGCCAGAGAGAAAGGCGTGTTGCGCACCGAGGGCAAGGATTATATCATCAAGGACGGAGATATCTGCAACTTCTTACACAACAAATAGAAATATAAAACCACCGCATTTTCAAACGGTGGTTTTATGTTTTTTATCGAAGTTTTTTCTTTAGTACTACTATCTCTCTCCAGACTTTTTGGTTGGCTCGCGAGTATATCGCGGTGCCGCGGCGATTTATCATTACAGTGTCTTTTAGTTCTTCCGGTATCAGATTCGCTTTTTGCCACGAGGAAGTGTCTATCTCCAGATAGTCGGCGGCATGTCCGGGGCGCGGAGCGAAGACCGGCCAGACCATGACTACGCATCCGTCGTCTTTCAATATTTTTTCGAATTCTTTCAAGGCCGAAGAATACAGAGTCTCTAATTCTTTCTTCGTCTTATTGATGTCGTGCCATCCGCGTTGCGGGCCGAGGTATGGTTCTGTGACTATCGCGTCGATGGATTTCGCCGAAATCTCTTGGGATATTCTGTCGGCCGACGCTTTGAAGAATTTCCAGTCGTCCGTCGGTAGTTGCCAATTTTCCGACAGCCATTCCATATTGGACTTCGTATCGCTTACGGCCTTCTCGGAAATATCGGAGCCAGTCAAATCGTTTATCCCCATCAATGCGGCTTCTTGTAGCACCGTTCCGCTACCGCAGAATGGGTCGAGTAAGACGACGTCTTTGTTGTTATCAGATATCTTTCCGGATAGATTGAGCATCGCTTGAGCCAATTTTGGCGGTAACATGCCGGACTGGTCGTCGCGGTCCGGGCGTTTGAAATCTCTTTTTTCCAAACCCTTGAAGTCTTGTACCGCGATAGTTCTTCCGAAGCTTATTCCATCCGGCTGTTCGATTAGGATTATTTCGGCGCCACCGGATGTCAGATTATTCTGTTCGACTACCACGCTGGAGAGAGTTTTGTCTTTGCTGACTACGAAACGACAGCTTATGTCTTCTTGTTTTAATTCTTTTTTTATTGTCAAGCCGATGTTCTGCGTATCGATGAAGTTATCGCCGTAATACGAGAAGCCGAAGCAGAATTTATTAGTCTCTTTTCTTTCGGATAATATTTTCTTTAACAAATCGAATATTTCCGTCTTTATCTTTTCTGGGTTTCTGCTCGAAGAAGACGAAATTATTTCTCCTGTCTTAATCGTTCCCCCCAAGCGTTTTATCAGGGCGGTTTCGTTTATGTCGGCGACCTCGGCAGTTAGGATTTCGCGATTCGACAGAGAGAAATCGGTCGCGCTTGGCAAGGTGGCGGCTATCTCGGCGATCGATAGGGTGGGATTGTTTCCCAGTACGAAGAATTTTTTCATAGCTTAAATATAAAAGAAAATGAATAACAAGTCAAATTGAAGGATAAAAAACTCCCCCAGTTTTGCGCTGGGGGATGTGTTTAATCGGCAAGAATTAAATCGAATGGATTTTTGGGCCTTCTTTCTCGGTACTCTCTCAAGGCTCCTTCATCGATAAAAACTAAGATTTTTTGATATCTCTTCTTTTTATTCTCGTTTCTCCCTCTACCTGAAAAACCATGGCATTCTCTAGGCCTTCTCTTCGGTCTACGCCTTTTTTTTGTTGGTTTTTCAAATAGTCCGGTGTTTTTCAGTAGTCGTCTCTCCAATTCGTTTTTTTTGCCGACATAATCACGTGGACTCAAATTGACTTCTCCTTCTGTGGTGTTATTATAAAAAGACCAATATTGACATCTTGTCACGAAGTTTTCTTTTTTGCAAGGAAAGGACTTGCTTTTTTAAAAGAATAGTGGTAATGTAGCTACATATTAATAATTCATGCCTTTTCCATGACTCGGTTAATCTGGGTCGGTTTCCCTAATTTTAGGGAAACTACTGGCGAATCTTTTAAGAGTTTTAACCTCTTGATTGCTCGTCTTTTATAGGAAAAAGGCGCATAATCAAGAGGTTTTTATTATGTCAAAAGTAAAAAAATCGGAAAAGACCCATTACGAACTTCTTTTCATCGCGCCTAATAAGTTCACCGATGAAGAAGCCGAAGCGATCAATGAAAAAATCAAGAAGATGATCACCGACGCCGACGGAGAGATCACTTACAGCGAAGATTGGGGTAAGAAGAAGATGGCCTACATTATCGATGGCTACAATCACGGCTATTATAAATTGTTGGAGTTCAACTTGCCTCCGGCCGCCATGCCGAAGATTGACAACACCCTTCGTTTGGCTAACGACGTCTTGAGACATCAGGTCGTCAAAATCAAGCAGAGGACTGCCGAACAGATCGAGAAGGACAAGAAGATTTCCGAAGAGCTCTATCGTTTACGTCGTTCCGATAAGAATGGCGATGCTAAGACCGAAGAGGAGGCCAAGCCGGCCGTAGTCGCCGAGACCAACGAAACTCCTAAAGAGGAAGAGTCCGAGAAGGAGGAGGCTAAAGCTTCCGCCAAGAAAAAGACCGATTTAAAAGACTTGGATCAGAAGTTGGACGACATCTTGGATGCCGAGAATCTCATCTAACGATCGATAAGTTCCTTTTAAAAAATTAATTTTCGCCCATCGGGGCGGATAAAAAAATATGAATCTCAACAAAGCAATGGTCATCGGTAATTTGACTCGCGATCCGGAAATCAGGAACACTCCTACCGGACAGCCAGTCGCCACTTTTTCCGTCGCTACAAGTTTCACTTGGAACGATCAGAGTGGACAAAAGAAGGAGAACGTCGAGTTTCACAATATCGTCGCCTGGCGTCGTTTAGCCGAGATTTGCGGACAATACCTCAAAAAAGGATCGAAAGTCTATATTGAGGGACGTCTCCAAACTAGAAACTGGCAAGACAAGAACACTGGCGCGAAGATGTATCGCACTGAAATAATCGCCGAGAACATGATCATGCTTTCTTCCACTCAGGGAGCGCAGGGAGGCAATTACGCTCCGGCCGGAAATCGTGCCGGTTATAATGTTCCTCGTCCGGGGAATAGCTATGAACAGCCCGGAGCTTCCGGAGAGCCGGTCATCGACATCGATGCTCCGACATACAATCCTGTCGGTGGAGCCGACGAGGAGGAGATAAAAGTTGAGAACATACCATTCTAAATCATTTAAAAAGAATAAGATAATATGAAGAACCCTTTCAAGAAAGAAAAAACTTGTTTTTTCTGTGAGAACGGTGTCGAAGAGATAGATTACAAGGACACTCGTTTGTTGAGGACTTTCGTGAATTTTCACATGAAGCTCCTTCCTGGAAAACGCACTGGCGTCTGTTCCTGGCACCAGAAGAAATTGACCAATGCCGTAAAGCGCTCTCGCATTATGGCATTGCTCTCCACTACTCACAAATAAAATTAAGTTTCAAATCCATGCTTACAATCAGTGATATCAAGGCCGGAAAGGTTATTAAGATCAGCGGCCAGCCGTATCTGGTCATCAAGACAGACCACCTTAAAGTGGCTATGCGCGGCGCTGTTTTGAAGGTTAAGGCCAAGAATCTCATCACCGGGAATATTCTTGATGATAGTTTTCATGGCGCTGAAAAAATAGAAGAGGCCGATGTCGCTTCCAAGAAAGTCAATTTCTTGTACAAAGACGACGTCAACGCTTACTTCATGGATAATGAGACTTATGAGCAGTTCGAACTGCCTTTGGACAATTTGGGCGGTAAAGAGGTTTATTTGAAGGATGGTACCGATGTCAAAATGTCGTACTTCGAAGATAAACCGATAAATCTGGAACTACCTATAAAGATGGATTTTAAAGTAGTGTCGGCTCCTCCGGCCATCAAGGGTAATTCTGTTGGCAACATAACCAAGCAGGTGGAGATAGAGACCGGTGCGCAAATCGCCGTGCCTATATTCATCAACGAAGGGGATGTCGTCAAGATAAATACCGATACCGGAGAATACGTGGAAAGAGTGAACGCTTAATATATTCGTAGCAAAGAACATCTTGAATTTTCGAGGTGTTCTTTTGTTTATTCAGAATTAAAGATTTTTGTGTTATAATATAAGAACAGTTAATTTTTTTTAAAACATAGGAGGTTTTGTCATATGTCAGATAAGAAAAAAGTCTTGTTGGTGGAGGATGATACGATGATCATCAAAATGTACGACAGAAAGCTCACTATGGATGGGTTTGAAGTTTTCTCCTCTTTTAACGGAGAGGAAGGATTGGAGATTCTTTCTCGTGAGATTCCGGATGTCATTCTGCTCGACATCATGATGCCTAAAATGAATGGCTTCGAGATGTTAAAGCGTGTTAAGGCTGATAGTAGGTATAAAGATATTCCAGTTATAATTTTAACTAACTTGGGTGACAGGTCGGAAGACGTTAAAAAGAGCAAAGAACTTGGTGCCAGCGACCATTTGGTCAAAGCCAATACCGCCTTAAGGGATATTTCCGCAAAAATAAAAGAAATATTAGATAATAAAAAATAAAATTATGCTCAGTAGAAAGGTTATTCTTTCGGCTTTTATATCCCTGTCAGCGGTCGTTATCGCTGGCGGTATAACGCTTTATTTTTTATTTTTTGACAAAAGCGCCGTTTTGGTTAGTGAAAATCCAACAAAAAGACAGGAAATCAATGCTTTGAATTTTTATAATTGGTGGACCTCTCCCGGAGAGTCGGCGGCGATCAACGCTTTGGTGAAAGTTTTTATGAAGAATTACCCAGATGTTGCGATAATGCCTTCGGCGGTTGTGGGGGGTGGTGGTTTTTCCATGATGAACACCGTCAAAGAGATGGTTATGTCGGGACAAGCTCCAGATGCCTTTCAGATGCACGCCGGATATGAGGGCTTACCTTATTATAAGGCTGGACTATTAGATCCCGTGGACGATATTTGGCATTCTGAAAAATTAGAAGAAGTCATTCCTAGTGTCGTTCAAGACATGAATAAGTACGACGGTAAATATTATTCGGTTCCAGTGGATATTCATAGGGTGAATTTGGTCTGGTACAACAAGCGCCTTTTGGATGAATATGGTATTTCCGTGTCCGAACTAAGCGATTGGAAAGGTTTTTTTGCCGCTTGCGACAAACTCAAGGCTTCCGGAGTGGAGCATCCGGTGCGCGTGGGCGAGGCATGGACTCTTTCGCACGCTTTTGAGCAGTTCGTCGCCAGCGAGGGTATAGACTTCTATCAGGATTGGATAAATGGCAAGGTACTCTCTTTGTCTAACGGTAGGATGTTGCGTGTCTTGGAAAATTTCAAAAAGTATCTAAGTTATGCCGACCTGAATCTTACTAAAGATGCATGGAATGAGGCCATAGACGACGTAAAAAACGGCGAGAGCGCTTTTATGATCATGGGGGACTGGGCCAATCAAGAGTTTAAAGTCTCCGACAAGAGATATAATATAGATTATGGAGTTTTTCCTGTTCCGGGGACAGAGGATATTTATGGTTTGTGCGTAGATACTTTTCAGCGCCCTAAGAATATATCTCATCCCACCAACGCCGATCGTTGGTTGAGAGTTGTATCGTCGAAGGAAGGGCAAGACGCCTTCAATCCGCTAAAGGGCTCGATTTCCGCCCGCACGGACGCCGACATATCTCGCTACGATGCCTATCAGCAATCGGCCATCTCCGATTTTTGGAAGTCTAGGTATATGTTTCCTAGCGTGGTCCACGGAAGCGGTGCTCCTCAAGAATATCGTGATAAATTGAGCGAGTTGATATCGGATTTCGTCATTAATAAAGACGTTAACGCGACAGGCGAGGCTTTAATAGCCGCTTCGTTGTTTTTCAAAGACCAATATGTCATTAACTGGTCGCTTAAATAAATCAGGTGAAGAAAATGAAAAAGAAACTTAAATCGACGCTCAATTCTCTGGCGGTGAAAATGATTTTTTTCATCACACTGCTTCTGATCGTGATTATAGGAGTGCAGACCTTTATCTACACGAAAACGGAAGTTGATAGCTTAGAGAAGGTTCTTATTCGCAATAAGCAGGATTTTGCCAAGTTGCTCGCTATAAATTTCGGAATCGCTCAATCCGTCGGAGGCTTCGCTTTTCAATCGCAGTTGATAGACGAGGCCGGTCGCAACGATGATACGGTTTTTGTCAGGTTCGTTAAGCCGACCGGAGAGATATATTTGACTAGCGTGCCGGAAGAGAGAGGGCAATTTCTGCTGGACGAGGCGGTCGATGCCGTCTCCGTGATAATTCAAGACGCTGTCTATAACGGAGAGAGGATAAAAGTTATTATCGCCCCAAGCCCAGGCGGTTACACCACTTGGCTTGGTTTTTCTTTGAAAAGCACAAGGGCAGCGGTTATGTCTACGATTTTTTCACGATCGGTATTGGCTGTCATTATTTTGTTGTCCGGTGCTTTCTTCGCGCTTTTCTTGACATTGCTCTTAACTAAGAATATTAGGACTTTGAAGAATGCAGCCGAAGAAATAACCAAAGGAAATCTCCTGGTTAAGGTTAAGGTGGATTCCGACGATGAGATTGGCGACCTTTCCAGGACTTTTAATCACATGACCGAGAAGATTCTTGAGTCGCGCAATAATTTAGAGAAGAAGATTAAGGAATTGTCGGAAGAGCATGGCAGAATGTCCTCTTTGGTTGAAAGCGTTAAGCTGGGAGTAATCATGGTGGACTTGAGTCTTAATGTCATTTTGACCAATTCAGCGGCTAAGAAGATTCTCGATAAGCCTGCTAAAAAGAAGATATCTTTCAAAGATTTGTCCGAAAAAATCAAAGGAAATGTTGATATTTCTCAAGCTTTAAGCTATTATGTTCATACCGGCACGCCTCTTAATATACAAGAGGCCACTATCGGGGACAGGTATTATAGGCTATTCATGTCGCCTGTACGCGATATAGTGGAAAAAGTGTTCATTGGAGCCGTTATAGTGATGGAAGATATAACGGAGCAGAAACAGCTCGACAAAATGAGGACTGAAATAGTCTCTGTCACTTCACATCAACTACGCACACCTTCTACTATCATTAAGGGGAATTTAGAGATGATTTTAGCCGGAGATGTCGGTCCGGTCAGCAATGAGCAGGAAGAGCTTTTGCGAGATACTTATTCCGGTAATCAGAGAATGATCAGATTGATCAATGATTTGATGGATGCCGCGAAGATAGATGAAGGAAAATTCAATTTAACTCTTGAACCGGCTCAGCTCGAGGATGTCGTGAAGGATGTCGTGAAGATATTGGAGCCGTTCGCCAAAGAGCGCAAAGTCGTCATTGATTTCAAGTATCCGAGCTCTCCTTTGCCACAGGTGAAGATAAATAAGCAAAGGGTGGCTCAGGTCGTGCAGAATTTGGTCGATAATGCCGTTAAATATAGCACAAACGAAGACAAGGGGCGCGTAGAGGTCGAAATACAGGAAGGTGTTAAGTCTTTAGAGTTATTGATAAAGGATAATGGCATCGGAATACCTGCCGAAGAACAAGACAAGATGTTCGAGAGATTCTCTCGCGGTTCCAATACGACAAAACTAGATCCGGGAGGAGGAAGCGGGCTTGGTCTGTATATCGCCAAGGCCGTCGTAGAACAAGGCGGTGGACGCATCTGGTTCGAGTCCAAAGAGAATAATGGAACCATCTTCCACACAACTTATCCGTATAATTAATTTTGGTCCAATCGACAGAATCGTCGATAGGCCGTTCACATAAAATGCCTGAAACATCAAAAAGGGTTCTTATCGTCGAGGACGAAAGATTGATAGTTAAGCCGCTCGCGATGAAGCTGGAGTTGTCCGGTTTCTCCGTCAGCACGGCTTATGACGGACAAGAAGCTTTGGACATCCTAAGTAAAGAAAAATTCGACATTATCCTTTTGGATTTGATGATGCCGAAAGTCGATGGATTCGACGTCTTGGCCGAATTGAAACGCCGTAACGACATAACACCTGTCATAATAGCGTCGAATCTCAATCAAGAAAGCGATGTTATGAGAGCCCTTGAATTGGGTGTGACCAGCTATTATGTGAAGTCGGATATCACCCTAGGTGAAGTGGTTGATAAAATAAGAGAAGCGTTGAAGATGGATTAAGAGGTTTGGAAAATTTTAAAACCCTTTGGATCACCAAGGGGTTTTATTTTTTTATCCTTTCTTTGTTATTGACAAAAAACTAAATATATGATTTTATTATATGGTTCTTGTAGGTTTTTTAAAATCAAATCCAATCACCTTTTTTAAAGGAGTCGTTATGAGGTTTCTTAAGGTTTTCTTGGTTGTAGTCCTTTTGTCGGTTATTTCTTCCGCCTTTGCTCAGAGCAACACGTTGTCGTTATGGGCAAGGAATACGTTCACGCATGATGTCTATCAGAATCCTGATATCGGGATAAATCTGGTGCATAATTTTAAGGATTCCAAATAGTCCTTCGCCGGTTTCGCTAACATCTTTAAGAATTGGGGCGAAGCCTATATCGGTCCGAGATACACTTTTAATAACAATGTCTGTGCCAGCGTTTATGCCGGCCTGGAAACCGTCGAGGATTGGTGGCGTATCGCCGGTGATTTGAATATCGCCTATAAAGCCATAAACTGGTATAACGTGTATGAATACGGAAGTTCAGGCTTTGATGGTGATTATTGGTTTTCTGATCTGACATTCGCTTTAAACAGCTCAATAAAATTGGAAGCCAAGGCTTACAAGATCGGGTCGGTCGTTCGTCTCGGTGGTGGTGGGATTTATTCCATACCAAAGACGCCGGTCGCGATATCACCGGTCGCATTGTGGAATTTTGATTCCAAAAAGGCCGAAGCGGAAGCAGTTCTTTACTTCAACTTTTAAGTCGATTTGACAAAAAGAATGACGCAGGGTTTTTTATAATCCTGCGTTTTTTTGTTTTTAAACGGTGTGCAATCGGTTTGAGGATATAGCATTTTTTTTGTTTAATAACGAAGCAAAGAAAAAGTGTTAATTTTTGAATAGGGCGTTTAACTACGCCCTTTTTTATTAGCACTAAGACGGGGTCACCTACTTTACTTTTTCTGTATATTATGTCCAAAGCTTTATTGGTGTTGTCAGAAGGTGGAATCGTTACGAAAATAGGCGATCAGGCTTCGTCCGTTCCGGATAAAGAGTTTAAAGTCAATTGCATAGTCGAGTCGGACGGTTCGGTTGTGTTGGTGTTGCTGGCCGACGACGGAGAAATGATCGAGCTGTCCATTGCGCAAAAGACCGGCGAGGAATATTGGAAAGATATTCAGTCTGCCGTGGATGGCTTTGTTGAAAGTGCCGGCATAAAGCTTTCCGAAATTATCGCCGATCTTTCCAGTGACGCTCAAAGAATAGGTAACGCCATCGGTCAACTGAACTTGACCAATCACGCTAAAAATCTTTTCTCCGAAGTTTTCGGTGGCAACAGTAAGAGTAAAAAACAGTAGTTATTTTTTGGCGATAAAACGTAAAAACAAAACACCAATGAATGATTTTCATCGGTGTTTTTATATCTGGTAAAATTTTTATCTCTACTCTTCTGCGTCTTCCTTGTTTTTAGCAGCGACTAGAATATCTTTTTTGATGTCTTTCAAAGTCTTAGGATTCTGTTTTAAAAAGCCTTTGGCGTTCTCGCGTCCGACTCCTAATTTCGTCTCGCCATAGGCATAGGAGTTTCCGCTTTTTTTAATGACTCCGAGCTCGACGCCCAGGTCGATGGCATCGCCGGAAAGAGAGATGCCCTCGTTATACATGATATCGAATTCGCAAGTCCTGAAAGGAGCGGCGACTTTATTCTTAACTATTTTAACTTTAACGCGGTTGCCGATGATCTTCTCGCCCTGCTTGATTTGAGCGGCGCGACGGACTTCGACGCGGACCGATGAGTAGAATTTCAAAGCGGTGCCACCGGTGGTCGTTTCAGGGTTGCCGAAGAAGACGCCGATTTTATTACGCACCTGATTGATGAAGATACAGACGGTTTTGGTTTTGGAGATGACGCCGGTCAGCTTGCGCAAGGCTTGGCTCATCAAGCGAGCCTGCAAACCCATGTGCTGATCGCCCATTTCGCCTTCTATTTCTTTCTGTGGAACTAAGGCCGCGACAGAGTCGATGACGACGACATCGACGGCGTTGGAACGAACCAATGTTTCCAATATCTCCAAAGCTTGTTCGCCGGTATCAGGTTGGGATATCAAAAGGTTGTTGACGTCGACGCCGATCTTTTTGGCGTAGTCCGGGTCGAGGGCGTGTTCGGCATCGATAAAGGCCGCTATGCCACCCAGTTTCTGCACCTCGCAAATGATGTGCTGTGCCAAGGTCGTCTTACCGGAAGCTTCGGGGCCGAAGATTTCGATGATGCGTCCGCGAGGAACGCCGTTGACTCCGAGAGCCAGGTCCAGGGAAACGCATCCCGTCGGAACGACATCGACATTGGCGCGCTTAGCTTCTCCGAATTTCATGATGGCTCCGTCGCCGTATTTCTCCTTGATTTGCGACATGGCCGCCAAGGCCGCCTCCAGCTTGGCTTTTTTGTCGCTATCC
The DNA here is from genome assembly GCA_964395625.1 of uncultured Gammaproteobacteria bacterium. Classification (GTDB taxonomy): domain Bacteria; phylum Patescibacteriota; class Patescibacteriia; order Patescibacteriales; family WJLG01; genus JBAZHE01. The sequence continues at coordinate 16,995 of CAYNAR010000020.1, forward strand.
TTGTTGACCTCCTCGTTGGTCTTTTTTTCCTCGGTCTTTTTTTCTTCCGCCATATTTTTTTATGTCATTTCAGTGTGCGCCAAAACGACAAAAAGATAAGTTATAACATATATATTATATAGGATTATGCGAATAAGGGCTATATTGACTTTTTCGTATTTTTATGCTAATTTTAAATTAAATCAATATTAACAATTAATACAAAAAACTATGGAAATCTTTTGGGTCGTTGTCGGCTTGGCCGTGATAATCGCTTTGGCCAACATCAAGATCGTTCAACAGAACACGGTTCTCGTGCTCGAGCTTCTCGGAAAATACAACCGTGTCATGAACGCCGGATTGAATATCAAGATTCCTTTTTTCGAGAGAGTCGCCAATAACGTCTCTTTACGCCAAAGAAATTTTGCCATCAACGGTAAGTATCCATCGGCAGACAAGGTTATCGTCGACATTACCACCAACTTGATTTACGCCGTTAATCCCAGTGCGGAAGGCATTCAGCGCTTCACCTATATATTGCAGGACCCTAGTCAGTCTTTAGGCGCTATAATAGAGAACTCTTTAAGGACTTATATCGCTAAAGAGACTCATGAGGGCATATTGGAAAAGAAAGAGGAATTGGCCTTGCATATTCAAGGGGACCTGGAAAAGCAATTCAGCGAGTGGGGTATGCTGATCAAGAGCTTTCAAATCACTAACGTAAATTTCCCGGCCACCATCACCGATGCGATGTCCGAGGTCGTCGCCTCTCAACAATTAAGAAAGGCCGCCGAGAATAAGGGCGAAGCTGTAAAAATTCAAGCTATTAAAGAGGCTGAAGCTGAAAAAGAAAGAAAGCGTTTACAGGGTGAAGGTATAGCGCTGGAAAGAGAGGCTATCGCCAATGGTTTAAGTAATGCCATTGAGACCGTCCAGAAAGTAACCAAGCAATCCTCTGTAGAGATAATGAATATATTGACGTTGACGCAGTATTTGGACACATTGAAGACTGTCGGCCAATCGGATAATTCCAAGGTTATCTTCATGGATACCAATATAAACAAGACGACCGACTTGATGCAGCAGTTGTTGGGCGCTTCCGAAGGAAAAGACAAATAAATATAGTAAGATAGTCGAATCATAAAAAAGACCGCACTAAAATCTATACGAAGTGCGGTCTTTTTATACGATTTTGTTGATAACTTGTGTAATAGTGTTTGGTGGTCGATTTTTATAATAAAAAAGCCCATTACTAAAATAGCTAATTTTAAATAAAAATTTTATAATTTTATATCTATAATCAATGGCTTGCCCACCCTCTTGACACTTTTTTAAGATTGATATAATATAGACAACATCAAGCAAAATACAATTTAAATCAGCCGTAAATCCGCAATGGAGCGGGTGGTTCCGGAAGGAGCCGGAAAACAGGATAACGATATCCGTGTTTTTTTTCTGACTTAAAGCTTTTGCGAGTTCTTTAAAATACTTGGACAATCTATTTCTTTTTGACGCTTGTAGGCGTCAATTCGGATAATAGTCGGGAAATTTCTTTCACGAAACGACCGACTCTAAATAAAACAGAATTTGATCTTGAGAAATCAAGATTCTCTATATACTTTCTCTTTTTAAGAGAAAACTTTTTGAGAGTTTGATCCTGGCTCAGGATGAATGCTGGCGGCGTGTCTAAGGCATGCAAGTCGAATGGGTTTAGACCCATGGCAAACG
>CAYNAR010000021.1:0-7576 GCA_964395625.1 uncultured Gammaproteobacteria bacterium
ATTCTTATTGTAGGAATACATGGAGAAAGTGTCAAAGAAACGGGGTACCTCCCAAACAGTGTTTTACTTAGAGATAATATTTCAGCAAATATAGCTGGTATAATTAATTTTTTGTATTCAAAAAACTATAATGAGGGAATAAAAACCTTTACAGGATTAGAGAATTTACACAATGTAGGATATAATAGCCTTACTACTATCGATCCTGTTACTGGCAATAAATTAGTTAATGAAGATTTTATTGAGAGTCGCCACCGTAAGATAGCAAATGTTTCGGTGTATGGAAAAATTCAATGGGGAATTATCAATAAATTACAGGTACAAAGAGCGGACGTTAAAAAATATAGTAATTTTTCTCACAATTCTAATGGTCTGAGCTATAAACAAAAAATTAAAGCTGAGTTGAAGTTTATTTCTTCCTCGGAAAATAAAAAAGATATAGAAGATTTTTATGGAGAAGTTTATAAGATTTCTCCTGCGAAAAAATATGGATCGGTTGTTTTTGTTGACCCTTGGTATACGTCAAAGAAATGCCCAAATTGTGGTAAATATGGGAAGAGCGGGATAAAAAGAGACGGAAAAGATGATAAAATATCTTGTAAATTTTGTAAATTTCCTGGCAGTGAGTGCAATAGAAATGGTTTTCAATCAGCTGGTTATATAAAAACAGGGGACGAAAATGGATCTTTTCAAATTGGATTGAGGGCAATTCAATGTTTATTGGGAAAATATATTAAAGAGTAATTTATTGTTTTGTTATCAAGCCTCGCCCCGCAAAGGCGGGTTTTGGTTTGCCTATTTACTATTTACAGTAAACAGTAAATAGTGCTATAATGTTAGTATATGGAAGAAAAAACAATTGATCGAATAATCAAATATCTCAAAATCAACGAAAAAGGCACGGTCGCCAAGATGACGGCTAATTTTGGCGTGTCCAAGCAGATCGTCCACCGTAAATTGAACGATTTGATTGAGAAAGGGCTGATTTTGCGCCATGGATCCTCTCCTAGGGTGTTTTATACTATCAATGTAGCAAAAGACCGCACTTTGTCTATAAGCGACATCAAGAAGAAAATAACGCCTATTTTAAAAAAATATGACATCAAGAAGGCTTCTATTTTCGGTTCAGTGGCGCGCGGCGAACAGAATAGAACCAGCGATTTAGATTTATTAGTTGAACTGGGTAGGCCTCTTGGCCTTGATTTTGTTGATCTTCAAATGGACGTTGAAAAAGCCGTTAAAAGAAAAGTGGACTTACTTACTTACGACTCCATTCACCAATCACTAAAAGACATGATCATAAAAGACCAAGTAAAAATATATGAAAGAGGATAAAATATTTCTCGGACACATTTTAGAATGCATAGAGATAATTAGGGATTACACCAAGGGAGTTGTAAAAGAAGATTTTGAAAAAGACATACTCTTGCAAGATGCAGTTATTCGCCGAATAGAAATAATTGGCGAGGCGGCAAAAAATATCTCTGAAAAATTCAAAGAGAAGCACCTAGAAATTCCTTGGCACAAAATGATTGGCATTAGAAATACCGTAATACATGAATATTTCGGGGTCAGAATTGGCGTTGTTTGGGATGTTTGCCAAAAAAGTATCAACGAATTAAAAATCGCTATTGAAAAAATAGTCTAGGATAAAAATCACCAAGCTTGACAAAATTAGCTACCTATGGTATAAGGTAGCTAATTTTATTTTACAAATAAATAACACACCCTGCCCTTCGGGCACCCCTCCCATAGAGGGGAATTTTATTTATATGGAGCAATACATCCAAATAACCAAACTGAACGACTTCACTTTTTGTCCGCTGTCTTTGTATTTTCATGGTCTTTACGAAAAATACGACCAAAATCTCTACCACGAAGAGGCGCAAAAAGCCGGTAAAATAAGGCACGAGAACATTGACGAAGGCCGTTATTCCAGCCGCAAGCGTTATTTGCAAGGTTTGCCGGTCTACTCGGCTAGATTCGGTTTGTGCGGGAAAATTGATATTTACGACCGCGAAGAAAAATCTTTGATCGAAAGGAAGAACAAAGTAGAAAAAATCTATGATGGGTACAAATATCAACTTTATGCTCAAATGGAGTGCATGATGGAAATGGGCTATGAGGTGGAAAAACTTTTTATCCATTCTTTATCCGATAATAAGCGCTACGAAATAAGAATGCCTGATTTTGAGGACATGGAAGCCCTAATTAAGATAATTAACAATATAAATAAGACTGATTTATACAATTTTCAAAAAGGAGCCAATCCGAAGAAGTGCGACAAGTGCATCTATCGCGAATTGTGCAATCAAAAATATGATGTCGCTTCCTGATTTCAAGGAAAAGCAGATTCTGTTCGTCTATGGCAGCAAAGATATAGACAACCGCCTGCAATTCATTAATAACAATATCGTCTATTTACGAGGCGGGGAAAAAATAAACCAACTGTCCTGCTACAAGATTTTCGCCATTTTCATCGTCGGTGAATTCTCGATAACATCCGTACTGATAAAAAATTGCCGCAAATACGGCATTGCTATTTTTCTATTACGTCAAAACTTCGAGCTCTATGCCGCGATAAACTCTTCATTGGAAGGAAATTATTTACTTCGTGAAAGACAATACCGCATAAATCGCGATATGGAAATATCCAAAAACATTGTAAAAAATAAAGCTCACAACCAGCTATCGCTTCTCAAAGAAAAAGACAAAACCTTTAACTTTGAAGGCGCCTACACCGAAATCTGCCTCAAGATAAAAAATGTCAACGACAGCAAGGAATTATTGGGCATCGAAGGTTCTTTGAGTAAAAACTTTTTCCAGGAATATTTTAAAGATATGGACTGGATAAGAAGAATGCCTAGAACAAAATACGACATTAATAATACAGTCATGGACATCGGTTACACTTTCCTCTTCAACTTCATCGACGCACTTCTCTGTTTGTACGGCTTCGATAATTACAAGGGTTGCTATCATAAATTATTTTTCCAAAGAAGATCTTTGTCTTGCGACGTCATGGAGCCATTTCGCTGCCTTATTGACCGCCAGATATTAAAATCTTTTCACCTAAAACAAATTCGTGAAAAAGACTTCAAGCTTGTCGGCGGAAAATATGTTTTGACCTGGGAAAATCAAAGCCGCTATGGCAAAATGTTCTTCGACTGCTTAATGGAAAGAAAGGAGGAAGTCTTTTTGTTCGTTAAAGAATTTTATTATTACACCATGAACGAGGGGTGCGACTTCCCGTTCTTCAAGATCAAATAATATGCTGATAGTTTCCTACGACTTTGAGGACGACAAGGTTCGCACTCAATTCTCGACTTATTTGAAACAATACGGCCGCCGTCTACAATACTCGGTTTACGAGATAAAAAACAGCCCAAGGATTCTAAACAACCTGCTCAAGGAGGTGGAATTGCGTTACAAACCGCGCTTTACTAATTCCGACAGCGTGCTAATATATAGTATGTGCAAGGCCTGCGATGCCAAAATCATCCGTTACGGCCATCCGGTTAACGAGGAGCAAGAGGTTGTGATTTTTGAATAAGGACTTTGAAAATTCAATAAGGTAGAAGCTGCTGTGTGTATATTACTATAGTAAAGCTCAAAATCCGCTTATTTTGGCGGTTGAGTTATATTAAAGACCGCAAAAAACCGTTGTCTCTATTTTTGTGGATATGCTAAAATTAGCAAAAAGTCGTCATTGGCCATTCGTGCCTGATTTGTATCTTTTTGCTAAGATTAACAAAAAGAACTCTTTAATATATATACTCAATTTCTACTTTTGTAGATTCTTTTTCAATAACAGGTTGGAAATCTTCTTTAATATATATACTCAATTTCTACTTTTGTAGATTTTGTGAAAAAACGGGAGATCCAAAGCTTTAATATATATACTCAATTTCTACTTTTGTAGATAATGGTCTTAAAAAGGTAGCAGTTACTTTAATATATATACTCAATTTCTACTTTTGTAGATATGATCTTTTTAACTGTCTATATAAACTTTAATATATATACTCAATTTCTACTTTTGTAGATCTTTTTGATTTTTAACAGTTTGGAAATCTTTAATATATATACTCAATTTCTACTTTTGTAGATATTTATCAATAGGTTTTTATCTAGGAATACTTTAATATATATACTCAATTTCTACTTTTGTAGATTTCATCAAGTTCGTAATGTGATAAATCTTTAATATATATACTCAATTTCTACTTTTGTAGATATGGAGGTTCTGGATTGGGTGGCTTTTCTTTAATATATATACTCAATTTCTACTTTTGTAGATATTTCTAAAATTCATTAATATGTCTAATCTTTAATATATATACTCAATTTCTACTTTTGTAGATGGCGGTCAAGATATTATTAGCAATCCCTTTAATATATATACTCAATTTCTACTTTTGTAGATAAATTGTCCATTGATGACGATGACACGCCTTTAATATATATACTCAATTTCTACTTTTGTAGATAGGGAAGACCTAAAAACCCTAAAGAAGCTTTAATATATATACTCAATTTCTACTTTTGTAGATATAATGTTCTATAATAGTTTCTGTTGCTTTAATATATATACTCAATTTCTACTTTTGTAGATATCCAGAAGTATCGACCAATGCCTCTGCTTTAATATATATACTCAATTTCTACTTTTGTAGATTTAACACCCTTTGGAAAGTTTTTTTACTTTAATATATATACTCAATTTCTACTTTTGTAGATAAGTGAAATCATTGACGATAATATACTTTAATATATATACTCAATTTCTACTTTTGTAGATTTGGAATAATATTTTTAGCAGTTAGAACTTTAATATATATACTCAATTTCTACTTTTGTAGATATGTTTTTTGGTTAATTAAGTTTTTCCTTTAATATATATACTCAATTTCTACTTTTGTAGATTTTTTGATATTTCCCGAAGCCGCATAAGCTTTAATATATATACTCAATTTCTACTTTTGTAGATAGAATCCGGTGCGAATATCCTCTTTTCTTTAATATATATACTCAATTTCTACTTTTGTAGATTTTGCAAGACCTAAAACAGAAAACAAAACTTTAATATATATACTCAATTTCTACTTTTGTAGATAGTGGTCAAGATATCATTAGCAATCCCCTTTAATATATATACTCAATTTCTACTTTTGTAGATATGTTCAGAAAGGGGATGATAAGATTACTTTAATATATATACTCAATTTCTACTTTTGTAGATTACGATCCTGAGATTACTTCTCCGGGTCTTTAATATATATACTCAATTTCTACTTTTGTAGATGGACAAAAAACTTCATGCTTTTCAGGCTTTAATATATATACTCAATTTCTACTTTTGTAGATAATAGAGTCAATATCCCAAACGCCTAACTTTAATATATATACTCAATTTCTACTTTTGTAGATTTGGCAGACTGTTGCCATGAAATAACACTTTAATATATATACTCAATTTCTACTTTTGTAGATTTTTTAACAGTTTGGAAATTTATTGCCTTTAATATATATACTCAATTTCTACTTTTGTAGATTATTAGTATTTTCTCCGGTTTTTTTGTCTTTAATATATATACTCAATTTCTACTTTTGTAGATGTAGTAGTACCGACAGAAGAACCACCCTTTAATATATATACTCAATTTCTACTTTTGTAGATTCTTCGTATATTCGTAAGGGTAAGACCTTTAATATATATACTCAATTTCTACTTTTGTAGATTAAGCCGTTATTTATTAAATAAATTTTCTTTAATATATATACTCAATTTCTACTTTTGTAGATTAGTGGCAATTGTTATAATGGGATGGGCTTTAATATATATACTCAATTTCTACTTTTGTAGATATCTCTCCGTCATCCACCTTATCGCCCTTTAATATATATACTCAATTTCTACTTTTGTAGATTTATTCCATTTCCACATATTTATTTTACTTTAATATATATACTCAATTTCTACTTTTGTAGATAAGGTATTGACGAATTAATAGCTTTTACTTTAATATATATACTCAATTTCTACTTTTGTAGATCAGCGAAGAATGGCGTTTTGTCTATTCTTTAATATATATACTCAATTTCTACTTTTGTAGATAATCTTCTATCTTAGGTCTATTAAGAACCTTTAATATATATACTCAATTTCTACTTTTGTAGATGGCAAGTATCGGTCTGATATATCCCCAACTTTAATATATATACTCAATTTCTACTTTTGTAGATAGGATAATACCAACCAGCTTTTTTTTGCCTTTAATATATATACTCAATTTCTACTTTTGTAGATTTCTACTACTTGGCTTAATTGGTCTGCTTTAATATATATACTCAATTTCTACTTTTGTAGATTTTTTTAATTTTGTTTCCTATAATGATTTCTTTAATATATATACTCAATTTCTACTTTTGTAGATACCCATTTTTTTAATCCTTGAGTTTTTCTTTAATATATATACTCAATTTCTACTTTTGTAGATTTCCGTATTTGTAAAATCCAGTGGCGAACTTTAATATATATACTCAATTTCTACTTTTGTAGATTTTTTGGTATCCTTTTGTCACTCCTTATCTTTAATATATATACTCAATTTCTACTTTTGTAGATGTCTAGTTGCAAAGTAGGGCTTTTCGATCTTTAATATATATACTCAATTTCTACTTTTGTAGATGACCACATCATAATCAACGGAGAAGGCCTTTAATATATATACTCAATTTCTACTTTTGTAGATATCGTCGAATCTTTGCATCGTTCCGCACTTTAATATATATACTCAATTTCTACTTTTGTAGATGTTCTTTGGCCTCCTTCTGTTGATTGCTTTAATATATATACTCAATTTCTACTTTTGTAGATTCTTATAATATTTTTTGCATTTCTGGTACTTTAATATATATACTCAATTTCTACTTTTGTAGATTTAAGAACATAGACCTTGATACTAAGGACTTTAATATATATACTCAATTTCTACTTTTGTAGATGGGCTATTTGTGAGGAAGGAAAACCTCTTTAATATATATACTCAATTTCTACTTTTGTAGATCACAGCTAGGGGTGTTTACCAATTCATCTTTAATATATATACTCAATTTCTACTTTTGTAGATCTCGAGAGGAGGAATAGCAACCCCAATACTTTAATATATATACTCAATTTCTACTTTTGTAGATGAATAGCACTAACTGAATTAGCCCTGACTTTAATATATATACTCAATTTCTACTTTTGTAGATCTCATTTTCGTGAGGCTTGTAGTTCTAGCTTTAATATATATACTCAATTTCTACTTTTGTAGATTTCAAAAAATGACCATCGCTCAATTACTTTAATATATATACTCAATTTCTACTTTTGTAGATATTATTATAATGTTTTAAATACTTCGCCTTTAATATATATACTCAATTTCTACTTTTGTAGATTGTTGTTGGTGAGTTGCAGGGTTATGTTCTTTAATATATATACTCAATTTCTACTTTTGTAGATTAGACGGCGAACATGTCTATTCTACTACTTTAATATATATACTCAATTTCTACTTTTGTAGAT
>CAYNAR010000021.1:7676-18004 GCA_964395625.1 uncultured Gammaproteobacteria bacterium
ACTTTAATATATATACTCAATTTCTACTTTTGTAGATGGATAGTAGTTTACAGGGGGAGAAGAAGCTTTAATATGTATATGCTTAGTTTCTGCCTCCAATGCGGTTAATGTTATTAAGGTTGTTGACTTTTTGGCGAGACGGGCGTAAATTTAAGCGTTAACGTTCTTTGATACAAAAAACAAAGGAGGATGTCATGAAAATCGAGTATGGTTGTGCCTTTTTTATTCTTAATGAAAACGGCCGTTTTTCTTTAAAAACCGTCGTGAATAGTTTTGAGCTCGATGTTGATGATCTTGAGGACGGCGATCGTATTATTTTGAAAGCGCCATTGTCTAGTAAAAGCTTAAAGGCAATGGAGGCTATTGAAAGTATTGTTGATTTGGAAAAAATAACCGGAGCGTCAAACCTTGAAGATTCTTTATCTGGCCTTATTCAGTGGTTGATAGAGAGAGCTGCTAATTCTTCATTCATCGTCGGTCGAAATATCGGTCGTCAGGAGCAGTCTGAACTGCATAAAGAAATAGATGGGATTATCTCCGGGGAATTTTAAAAAAGGAGGTCTTTTGTGAGTGGTTTATTGGTTTTTTCCAAACAGGAAAGGTTGGTTGTCGACGAGGTCGAAAAGACGCTGTACGCGACGTATCGTACCGGCTGGGTCGATCGGGGGATAAAAAATCCCGAGACAGTCGGCCAACATACCGACGAGACTATCGCGATAGGCAAAGTGCTTTTTGGTGTTCCCGGACTCTGCGAGATGCTCAAGGTCCATGATTGGGCCGAATCGGACAAGAATGTCGGAGATCCTCGCACGGACCCCAATTGTCCCAAGGACCATAAGTGGTCGAAGGAGGATAAGTATAGAGCCGAGCTTAAGGCGATGGAAAAGATTTGCTCCAGGATGTCCGAATCGGGGAAGGTGATAATGTTGCTTTGGCTGTAATTCGAGGAGCAAAAGACCATACGAGCGGTTATCGCCAAGCAGTTGGATCGTTTGCAGACCATCTTGAAAGCCGCGGAGTATGATAAGTATGAATGCCCCGGCATAGCAAGAGAATTTATCGGCTATTATGGGCCGATGATCAGGAATAAATCTTTGAGATCGATTTTGTCTAAGACGAAAAAAGAGTTAGGACTTTCATGAAAATAAAACCCCAGGTTTTTACCCTGGGATTTTTTTATTTTACTTTGACTTTTTTTCCTTTTTTAATGTCGGAGACTCTTTCTTCTTTATCTTCTCTCTCGTCTTCGCGGTCCTCGTCTTCCTCTTTCTTTTTATTTTTACGTTCGGAGTAGGCTTTTCCTGCTTCTATGATTTTTTTCAGAGCTTCGCCGAAGAGGAAAGCGTAGGAAGCGCTTTGACGTATCTTATTCCTTACGTCGTCTACGGCACCTTCCAATTTTTTGAATATATCGCGGATGTCTTGAGCGATCTTAAAGAAATTCCTCAATCCGCTGACTACATAGAAGAGTCCCCAGCAGGAGAAGACCGTGAAGGCCAGGACGCAAGCCGCGATGGTTAAATATAAGATATCTTTGCTGTCGGAGAACATATGTTTTGTTTATTTTGGTTACATTATTATTATACATTTATTATGGATATTTATAAAGAGTGTCGTGGTGTGCTTTTTTAACGCTCGCTAAAAAGAAAATGAAATTGAAGTTGTTTTCTTGTAAAAATAAAAAACAGCTCGGGGTTTCCGAAGCTGTTTTTTAGGTATTTCAGAATGGGAATAGTTCTTCTTGCTTTTTTTCTTCCGGTCTTTCCGGTAAGCCGTCGATTTCTATCTTTAGACCTCCTGATTTTTTAGCCATTGTGTTGTATAGTCCGGCAAGTATTATCCCGAAAATCCAAGCGACCAGTCCTGCCAGGAAAGCGGCGAACAGACTACTAACCAAGCCTAGACTCACATTGAAGAGGATGAATTTGTATAGCGGTTTGGCGGTTTGTCCGGCCTTTAGTGCTAGTATTATCGCATAGCTGTAGAATGCGAAGACTGCCAGGAAGGCGGCGAGCGAGGAAGTCAGGGAGAAAATATTGGCTACCGATATTTTTTTTACTTTTTTTATTTCTTGCATACTTGCTTATTAGAAGTTCCTGATCTTGGCTTCGAATTTTATTTCCAAGTGCTTCAATAATTTTTCTTGTAAAGCGTCGACTTCGGCGGTCTCCAAGGTTCTTTCCGCGGATTCGTAGGTGACGTGAAAGGCCAAGCTCTTAGAACCTTCCGGCAAATTGGCTCCTTCGTAGACATCGAAAAGTTCGACTTCTTTGATTAGGGCGTCGAAGCCTTCTATCTCTTTTTTGATGTTCCCGTAAAGGACTTTATTACTGATGACGAAGGCCAAGTCGCGAGTCATGGCCGGGTATTTGTTCGGTTCGCGGTATTTCTTTTTCGGCCATGATTTATAAAGAGAGAAGAGCTTGTCGAAGTTTATCTCTATTATGGCGACCTCTTTCTTTATGCCCGGGGCTTTATCCAATAGACTGACGAAGCCTAAGTCTTCGTTAGAGGACAGTATTTTGGCGTAAGTTCCATTTTTAGCCCATTCCGGATGTTGTCCGTCGGAAGACTCTTCGAAACGGCAAGCGGTGCAACCTATTTCCTTGAGGAGATGTTCGATCGCCCCCTTAGCTGTGTCGTAGGCGTTTTTTTCGTCTTCTTCGGCTATGACGATAGCCAAGTGTTTTCCTTGATAAGGGAGCTTTTCCCCGTTCTCTCCGTTCTTGTCGATCGATCCGGTGGCATCGGCGAAGACGTTGCCGATTTCGAAGATGGATATTTTATCATATTTGGCTTGATTGACGCGGACGTTGTCTAGAATGTTAGGGAATAGTTCCGCGCGCAGATGGGTGTGTAGTCCGGAAATCGGGTTAGCCAGTTTCACTAATCCGTTCGAAGACATCTTCAGTTTGGACATCTTCTCTTCGTTCAAGAAGGAGTAGTTGTGCACTTCGCTTAAAGACGCGCCGAGAGAGAGGATACTCTTTACGCGACGTTCGAACCATCTTTCTTGATTCTGTTCCGGTGCCGTGGCTTTTATCAGAGGGGCTTGAGCTTCGATGTTGTCGTATCCGTGGACACGAGCGATCTCTTCGAGGATGTCTTCCTCTATTTTGATGTCTTTGTTGGCCCTGAAGGATGGGACGTTTATTTTAAGGGTGTGTCCGGAAGTGGCGACTTTGAAACCGAGAGCTTCCAATATGTCGACTATCCTTTTCTTTCCCAAGTCTTGTCCGATTTTGGAGGCGAGCCAATTGAGGTCTATCTCCATGTCCTTCTCCGCGTTGGAGAAATTGGCTATGTCGACGATTTGGCTGTCGATTTTGGCTTCAGGGCATGTTTGCTTGATCAATTCCAAACATCTATTCAAAGCGATTGGGCAAAGATTAGGATCGAGCGTCTTCTCGAATCTCATGGAAGCGTCGGTACGCAAGGAAAGTGAAGTGGACGTCTTTCTGATGGAGGAGGCGTCGAAACAGGCGGATTCCAAAATTATCTCGGTGGTCGAATTTTCTATTTCGCTGCTTTGTCCGCCCATGACGCCGGCGATGGCCAAAGGTCTCTCTCCGTCGGTGATCAAGAGGGCGTTTTCGTTTAATTTTCTGTCCTGTCCATCCAAGGTTTTGATTATCTCTCCGTTTTTGGCCAGACGAACCACTATTTTTTCAGCTTTGGAAGAATCGAAGGCGTGTAATGGTTGTCCGAGTTCCAACATGGCGTAATTGGTGGCGTCGACGATATTGTTTATCGGTCTTGATCCGGCGGCGATCAATCTCTTCTTTATCTCTTCCGGAGATTCTTTGACCTCCACTCCGGAGATTTTTACGGCCATATAGCGCGGGCAAAGATTTTTCTCTTCGACTTTGACATCCAATTTCTTTTCACCGCCGACATCCTCCAGTCGCGCCGACCAGATGCGCGAGAATTCTTTGGTGGTTTTGGAGTCCAAGAGCGTGGCGATCTCTCTGGCCATGCCGAAATGACCCCAGAGGTCTGGGCGGTTGGTCAGCGATTTGTTATCGACTTCGAAGATGACATCCTCCAATTCTGAGTATTCGGCGAAGGGGTGTCCGATTTTGGCTTTCTTGCCGTCCAAGACCATGATGCCGGAATGATCCTCTCCTAGACCCAATTCGTCGGCGGCGCAAATCATACCGAAGGATTTTTCTCCGCGGACTTCGCGTTCTTCGATCTTCATCCCGTTCGGCAATTCGGCTCCGACGGTGGCCACCGGCACCAATTGTCCGGCGGCGACGTTCGGCGCTCCGCATACTATCGAGAGCGGTTCTTTTTCGCCGATATCGACCTTGGTCAGATTGAGGTGGTCGGAATTCGGATGACGGACGGCTTCCAATACTTTTCCGATGACGACTTTTTCAAAGCGTTCGCTCTGTTTCTCTATCTTCTCGACTTCGACGGTGTGGCGCGTCAATTTAGCGGCGATATCTTCCGCTTTCACTCCTTTCGGTATTATGAGAAAGTCTTTTAACCAATTTAGTGATAGGTACATATGATAGTTGGATTAGAATTGTTCTAAGAAGCGGAGGTCGCCGCTATTCAATAGTCTGGCGTCGTCGATGCCGAATTTGAGCATGGTCAAACGGGATAGTCCGAAACCGAAAGCGAAACCGGAATATTTTTTCGGGTCGATACCGCCGTTCTTCAGCACTTCCGGGTGGATCAATCCGCAACCGCCGACCTCCAGCCAGCCGGAACCCTTGCAGACGCGGCAACCGTTTCCTTGGCACAAGAAGCAAGTGTATTCGATGTTGGCGCCAGGCTCGACGAAAGGATAGAATTTCGGGCGTAAGCGGACTTTCGTCCCTTGTCCGTAAAGCTTCTCGCCGATCAATTCGAGCATGCCTTTGAGGTTGGCGAAGCTGATATTCTCGTCGATCATCAATCCTTCTATTTGGGCGAAGGTGTGTTCGTGGCGAGCGTCGGTCGCTTCGGAGCGGAAACAACGGCCCGCGGAAATCATTCTAAGAGGCGCTCCGTATTTGCGCATAGTGCGAACCTGTACGGGGGAGGTGTGCGGTCGCATGACCAAATCGTATTCGCCGTCTTTATTCTTTTTATCGACATAGAAAGTGTCCTGCATGTCTCTGGCCGGATGGTTTTTCGGGATGTTGAGCATCTCGAAGCTGAAATAGTCGCTTTCCAATTCCGGTCCGTCGGCGACGATGAATCCGAGGGAAGTGAAGAGGTCTTCCAATTCGTTCTGCACTTGGGTCAATGGATGTAGATGTCCTTGCTCTATCTTCTTGCCCGGCAACGTGATATCTCCGATGCTGTTTTTGTCGTCGTCGACGCCGATGATCTTTTTCACTTCTTCGAATTTCGCGGCGACTTCGTTCTTGAAGATGTTGGCCAATTCGCCTATCTCTTTGCGCTCTTCGTTGGCCAAATCCTTAAGGTTGCGGAGGATGTTGGATAATTCTCCTTTGCGTCCCAAGTATTTGACTTCCAATTCTTTCAGAAGCTCTCCGGAGCGGGCTTGCTCCAGTTTCTCTAAAATCTCCTTTTTTAAATTTTCTAATTTTTCTTTCATATGTTTATTGCGGTTTAATGAATTTTGGTCGGCTGTTGGCTATCAAGAAATATTCCAGTCCGGCCGTTCCTCCGGCTAGGAGGAAGAAGTTTAACCAGGAGAACATCCGGAAGGATTGCAGTATCATCGAGGCGATGACCAGTAGTGACAGGAGGAAGGACTGTCTGAAGGCGTTAGTGACCAGGCGGAAGGCCAAGGCTTGTTTAAGGACGGCGAAACGCAGAAGGAAACCAGCGACGGCGAAAGTGCCGGTCAAAGCCAGAAAAAGCGACACGTAGAACAGGGCCAGTCCCAAGACGTTAGTCGTGAACGGGTCGACCGTGTCGGCGACCATAATAAAAGCCCCCCAGCAGAGCACGGTGGCCGCCAGCATCAGGATAAGATAATTTTTTAAAGTCATTTTCGTTCAATAGGCAATTGCCGATTGTCAATTGTCAATTATTTTTTATTTTAAATTCTCTAACTGCTCTTTTATTTTCGCCAATTCCGTTTCGGCCTTATTCAGTTTTTCCTTCTCGACCGCGACGACTTTTTCCGGGGCCTTGCCGACGAACTCCTGATTGGATAATTTTCCGTTCAAGGCGGAAACGAACTTTTCCAAATTGGCGATCTCCTTCTCCAATCTATTCTTTTCTTTTTCCGTGTCGACCGCGCCGATTAGATATATTTCAATATTGCCGACCGCGGCGTAGATGGCGCCGGAGATTTTTTCTCCCTTTTCGAATATCTTCAAATCGCTGATGCCGGTTTTTAGGCTCTTGATGATCGTTTCGTTCTGTTTGATTAGGTTGGTGTCCTTTCCGCCATAGATGACGGCTTCGACTTTGCGGGCCGGTTCGACTTTGTTCTCGCTGCGAGCGTTGCGGATAGTGGTGACGACGTCTTTGATCAATTCGAAGTTTGCGCCATTCTCGGTTTTTGCATCGCCGGAAACGGAAGGGTATTTTTCGACCATCAACATCGAATCGTTGAATTTTTTCCAGATGACCTCGGTGATGAAAGGGGCAAAAGGATGAAGTAGTTTTAAAATCGTTCTTAAAATATGGAATAAAACGGCCTTTTTGTTTTTTCCTTCTTCAAATTTACTAACTTCAATATACCAGTCGGCAAAATCGTTCCAGATAAAATAAACTATTTTTTCTCCGGCCACTGAAAAAGAGTAGGCTTCGATATCTTTGTTCGTGCTAATGATTAAATCTTTGCATCTATCCAAAATCCAGGTTTCGGCGTCGCTTAATTCGTCGATGGATATTTTTTCGCTTTGATTTTTTAAATCTTCGTTACTTAAAATGAATCTGGAAATATTCCAAAGTTTGTTCACAAAATTCCTCTGCGACTCTATTTTTTCCCAGGACATTTTGAGGTTGTTGCCGGGAGTCGAGCCGATGAGCAGAGATAGGCGCAAGGCGTCGTTGCCGTATTTGGCGATGACGTCGAGCGGGTCGATGCCGTTGCCCTTGGACTTGGACATCTTTTTTCCCTTGTCGTCCAAGACCATGCCATGAAGATATGCGTTGGAGAAAGGCTTTTCGCCCAAGGCGTAATAGGACATCAAAATCATTCTGGAAACCCAAAGAGTGATAATCTCGAAGCCGGTCTCTAGGACGGCGGTCGGATGGAATTTGGCCAAGTCGCCGGATTTCACACCATCCTTGAAATTGTCCGGATAACCTAAAGTCGAGATGGTCCACATGCCGGAAGAGAACCAAGTATCGAGAGTGTCCTCGTCTTGAATCCAATCCTTTCCTTCCGGTTTTTCGCCGACAACGACCTCGCCGTCTTTGTAATAAGCCGGGATTCTGTGGCCGAACCAGATTTGGCGGGAGATGCACCAGTCGTGCAAATTCTCCATCCAATTGACGTAGGTATCGTAAAATCTTTCCGGAGTGAATTTTATCTCGCCGGACTTGGCCGCTTCGATAGAAACCTCTTTCAAGGATTTTTCGCCGAGTCTTCCCAATTTTTTATCGACATCGACGAACCATTGTTTGGATGGTATCGGTTCGATGCCGGTATCGCAACGATAGCAGACGGACAGATTATTTTGGATTTCCTCCTCGCTGATCATTAAGCCTTTTTCGCGCAATTTTTCGGCGACCTTTTCGCGCGCCTCGGTTGCTTTCAGTCCCGAATATTCACCAAAGCCGGCTTGGATATTGCCGTCTTCGTCGATGACTTTGATCATCTCCAAGTCGTTCTTGATGGACATCTGATAATCGACCATGGAGTGTGCCGGAGTGACGCCCAAGGCGCCGGTGCCGAATTCCATCTCTACGCCGATGTCGCCGATCACTTTAATCTTCAAAGGTACGCCGACGAAATCGACGTCGAAGGTTTGACCGATATATTTTTTATAGCGTTCGTCTTTCGGGTTGACGGCCACGGCGGTGTCGCCCAATTTAGTTTCCGGGCGAGTCGTGGAAATGGCGAACGGAAAGTCTTCCGAGTATTTGAAAGTGTAGAGCTTGGCGGTCTGCTCTTTGTATTCGATTTCGTCGTCGGCCAAGGTGGATTTACAGCGCGGGCACCAATTGACCACGCGTTCTCCGCGATAGATGACACCGTCGTTGTACATATCGACGAATATTTTTTTCACGGCTTTTTCACGCTGTTCGTCTAAGGTAAAAGCTAAACGAGACCAATCGAGCGAGGCACCCATCTTTTTGATCTGATTTAAAATAGTGCTTTGATTGGCTAAGGCGGTCTCCCAGACTTTCTTTAAAAATTCTTCGCGTCCGAGGTCGTGGCGAGTCTGGCCGGTCTCTTTAAAAAGTTTTTTTTCTACGACATTCTGTGTGGCGATAGCGGCATGATCGGTTCCCGGAATCCAGAGAGCTTTAAAACCGCTCATTCTTTTATAGCGAGTGAGTAAGTCTTCGATGGCGACCATCATGGCATGTCCGACGTGAAGTTTATCCGTGACATTTGGTGGAGGTAAAACAATCGTGTGTGTCAGGGCGTTCTCGGGTAAATTCAAATTATCAGGATTGAAGAAACCGGATTTTTCCCACTCTTCGTTAATCTTGTCTTCGTGCTCGGCCGGAGTATATTGTTTTTCCATCTCGCTACTCATATTTTTAAGCTTATTTATATGCTAATTTTCCATTATTTTATAATATAAGATTAACAAAAGAAAAAGGTTTTGGCAAGGGATTATTTTGATGATAAATGATGGATAATGAATAATGAATTATTTTAATATTAGATAAAAAGTGTGACAAAATTGAAATTATGCATCATATTTTGCGTTTTATATCCCTTAGTCTCGTCATCGCATCGCCCGGCATGGATCGTGAAAACTTTTCCACCGTTGACACGGGTGGGTGTGCAAGGTAATATTAAAACTTAAAAAACAGGGCACTTAGAATGTTGAATCATAAGGAACAAATTTTTGAACAAATCAAGAAAGCGCAGAACATTCTGGTGGCCTTCTCGGCTAATTGGAATGGCGATAACCTTGGCGCTTCCCTAGCTTTTTATTCTTTCTTGAAGAAGATTGGCAAGAAGGTTGATGTCGTTTCCAGTAAAGCGGAAGGGTCTTTGTCCGTCGACGCTCGCGCTAAAGCCTTCTCTTTTTTACCGCATTTTTCCGAAATCAAGAGAACGATTCGCGACCTCAATAAATTCGTCATATCTCTTTCGACTATCAAGACCAAGATTCGCGGTGTCAAATATCGTTTGGAAGACAACAATCTTAAGTTCATAATTTCAGCTAAAAAAGGCAATTTTTCTGCGGAAGACGTTAAAATCGAGACCGAAGGCGAGAAATATGATTTAGTGATAACCATCGACACCCCGGATTTGGATTCTTTGGGGTCTATTTTTTCCGAGAATACCCAATTCTTCTACGAGTCCCCTCTAGTCAATATCGACCATCATGGTGGCAACGAGGAATACGGCTCTATTAATCTGATAAACATCAACACCGCCTCAACTTCCGAGATAGTTTTTTCTCTTATCGCCTCATGGCCGGAATTCAAGATAGATTCCGATATCGCCACTTGTCTTTTGACCGGGATAATTTCCAAGACTAGGAATTTTAAGACCGCCAACATCACTCCTGACACTTTGACGACGACGTCGGCTTTGATATCCAAAGAGGCTAGGCGTGACGAGATCGTCGATCGCCTTTATCGCTCTCATGATATAAGCGCTTTGAAGTTGTGGGGAGTCGTCCTTTCTCGTTTGTCGGCCAACAAGAATAATCATGTCGTTTGGTCGATGGTCACAGCCAATGATTTTTTAAAGACCGGTGCCGGCAAGAACGATTTAGGTGGCGTCATGGATGAGCTGATGGTGAATTTGCCGGAGGTGAAGTTAATAGTGATTTTTTACGAGAATACGGATAGGGGTGGTGTAGCGTCGGCTAATTTTCTTATACATTCGCCAAAAAACATCAATCTTTTGGATTTAGTAAGGGAGTATAATCCGCGTGGCGACGAGCGTTTGGTGGAAATAGAGACCAAGAAAAAATTGGAGGAAGTAAAGGAGGAGATAATAGATTTGATAGATAAAAAGATCGCCCAATACAATTTTTAGACAGGGGTCTTGAAAAATAATTTTTCTCGTGTTAGATTGTTAAATGTCAAAAGTTGCGTCCATATAGAAACGAGAGCGTCCATAGCTCAGTTGGTTAGAGCACAGCTCTTATAAAGCTGGGGTCGATGGTTCAAGTCCATCTGGACGCACCATAAAATTCGGGCAATTAGCTCAGTTGGTTAGAGCGTTACATTGACATTGTAAAGGTCAGAGGTTCGAATCCTCTATTGCCCAC
>CAYNAR010000022.1:0-13729 GCA_964395625.1 uncultured Gammaproteobacteria bacterium
CGGCAATATCAATTGGAGCGTGGAGAATGTGTCAAATGAAATGGGTACCCTCCATTCTTAGCTCTTTTAAAACCCAGGATTTAAACCATTTCTCCTTTAAATCGTTATTCTCAATCGAGCCAATCTTGAACTTTTCATCAAATAAAAATGGAAATGGAAAAATTTCGCCCTTGGCATTAATATAAATAAAAGAATATCCCCCAGGAGAAACAAGTCTTCCAACATCATCAATCTCCCCGTCGTGATCGATTTTACCCAAAAATGTATCAATAGAAACTCCTTTGCTTTTTGCTAAACTATCCAACTTAGGTAATTGACGACGAAAATCCTCGATAACATCGCTATATTCACTCCAACCAATCCCCCTTGATCTCCCTAAAGAAACTTGCAATGAGATACGAACATCTCTTAAGTTGTTATCTCCGCAGAATTCTATTATTGAATCAATATTTGAAACATTTCCTCTCTGCAAAACCACAGCAGCGCTAACTCCTTTTGGTCTTTCATCCAAAAAGCATCTTAGAGACTTTTTAAATCGCTCCCAAGAATCCCTGCCGACAATTCTGTTGTAAACATCACAAACACCGTCAAGGGAAATCTGAGTGCTAAAAAGAGACTTTCTTAGAAACGAAACATTTTCCTGATTAAACAAAGTCCCATTTGTCAGAAGGCTTTGTTCAAAACCAAGACGGCGAGCATACTCGACTAGTCCGCAAAAATCTTTTCTCAACAATGGCTCCCCACCACTCCACTCGATATTTAAGACTCCCCACTCAGCCAAATAATCCAAAATTTCTTTAATTTTCTCCACTTTTAATCCAGCAAAACGTCTCTCATTGGCCACGGCGCAAGTAACACACCTAAGATTACAATTTTCCGTTGTTTGAATTTGAACCCTTACTGGGGCCGAAAAACAATTTGGCGGATTACTGTTATTGCGAATAATTCTATACTTACCACTCTTTTCGATAGAAGCGATATCAGATTCATCTATTAGAAAAAGTTCTCCTTTTTCACTTGTTATGTAGCCACCAAGATACGACTCATATCTCATCAACTTCATTCGTCCCTCCTTTTATTATTTTTTCAAAGTTCTATTTTTACAAAATTATTTATAAATCCTATATTCTACTTCCCTCATCTCTTCTCCGTTCTGCTTTACGCCAACAAATTCCTTTTCAATCTTACCACCCAATAATTCAGCAACTTTACGGCTAGCGACATTACCAACCGCAACGGGATATTTTAAATATTCGTATTTTAAATTCTTTTCAGCCCATTCTTTCAAGCCCTTCATCGCCTCTTGCCCATATTTATGGCCATGAGCATTCTTTTTTAACCAAACACCAAAAACTGGAACCGAAGTATTTATATGATGGAGGCCTGCACATCCCAAAAATTCTCCATTTGCCAAATTAACAATAACCTGCTGAACGTCGCTACCACTTTTCATTTTCTCTAACGAATCAAAAATAAACTTTTCCGTCTCAGAAATATCTTTTGCTGGAGAAGGATTCATAAAAACGACCACTTCGTCTGTGAATTCTTTAAAAATATCCTCACAATACTCTAAAGAAATTGGCCTCAATACAAGTCTTTCTGTTGCTATAACTAAATTTGTTGTGTTCATATTATTCTGTTTTACATAATTCTACCAAAATTAGCCTGTTTTGTAAATCATTTCTAAATAAAAAAGGTGCGCATCTTCGCACATCTTTTTTATTTAGAAATATAATCAATAGAGACATTCCGCAAAGCTATTTATCGGCAGATTCCCTACCAAGCACGATTCCCTGCACTGTCTCGCGCAAATTATTAGCGCGTGGCAATAGCTCGAACGGCTTATCATTCTCTTCTATGTCTTGAATTATCGCCATTATCTCTTTCGGCGTATACTCTCTAGAACTTCCTTTCACATTACCATTGGTCAAAAGCAAAATCTGCAAATCTCTCATATTATCGGCTTGCGAAAAATCTATCTTGCCGGGCTGATTAACCATCCTTAATACCTCTGAAGACGTGATCATGGTAATTTTATTGTCAGGATCTGAAGGGTTCTCTTTGGAGACCAGAGTCTGACTACCCGCCAACCCCGAAACGACCCATCCGGCATCGATAAAGCCATCGCTAGTCTTTATCTGCACTTCCATCCCCTCTTTCAAATTCCAAGCCTTTTCCTCCTCCTCTTTTGAACTATCAAAAGCTGTTACGCTTTCCAACATCTCTTTCATAATCGAAAAAAATTTTTATTATAATTTATTACCCCATCAGGCTATTCTTGCCCCGGACAAACGACTGTGCATTTCTTGTCCAAGCACAAGGTCGTATAAGGACAACTGCTCATGGCCATATACTCAAAAGGAGTCTCGCAATCTTCTTTCTTTTCGCAAACGACATCCAAGACCTTAGCCACGGTATAATTTTTAAGCGAATAGCCGTCGGGCAAATTTTGACTCTCCTCTTTCATTAAAATAGAATCGAGTTCGCCCCAATCAAGACTGATACTGACCACTCCAGACGCACGCATAGTTATCGCCCCCTTATCGAAATAAAACACCGGCCCTTGGTCGGTCAATGCAAAATTACTAAGAAGCGGAGCAAGCGACAAAGGGTCGACCTTAAGCGCCTCGTTCAAACCTAATCCATCCTTGACTATTTGTGCGTCAGGGAATCTTTCACTATCCGAAACAGCCTTCTGATATATTTTTTCGGACAACGTGTTCAAATTTTTAATCGATTCCGAATCCATGCCATCGCCCGTAGTCCTAATATTAAAGACAGAAGACAAACCAATTCGACCATCTTCATTGAAAGTGAAAGCCTTGACCGACTCATTGCCATTGGCTCCGCCGGTATACTCGCCGATGGTAAGAACATACGATACTGTTCCAAGCTCTTCCGACCTGAATACTTGATATTCGAGATTGTAAGAGAAAACCATCTTCGGACGATCCGGGAATTGGGCCTCGACTGCTTTTTCCTCTTCATAGGCCTCTCCGCCGGCGCTCCACTGCGTCTTTCTTAAAGCCACTTCTTGGTCGATAAAACGCTTCATGACGCCATCCTTGTCCAATGGCTCAACCGGATACTTAACCTTAATCTCGTAAAAATCCGTCTTCTCGTCGACACTGCCTTTATCGACAATTCCACCTTGCTCGATATTATTTATATGATTATCGTCGATATTTCGATCGTTGCCGATTTTTTGCACGAACAAAAAAACCGCAAGACCTATCACCATCAACACCACGATAAAAGTCACGACAAGCCGTATTTTATTCTTCATATAGTAGAATATGATTTTAATTATTTAAATTATTGCTCATCATCCAACTCCTTAATCTGCTTTTCCAATTCCTCTATCCTATCTAATTTCATTCTCATGGCGACCGTACTACTATCACAATCCCCTAAAAGAGCATTCTGCTCTAACACAAGAGCCTCGACCTGTCCTTTTAAAATCTCTGCCAATTCCTCTCTTTCAAATATTTTTTCTCTCAAATCCTCAATCTCTTCCCATATTAAATTACTATCATTCGAAACATCAGAACCCTTTTCCATCCTTTCAAAATCACCCATCTCATGAATCTTCTTAAGATACTTATCATACAAATCGTCGATCTCTGTCTGCAAGACCTTAATCTCCTCCATTTTCGCCCCAATCGTTTCCATGGAATTCTTGACAGCATTCAACTCCGACCTCGGGACATTGGAATTCGCTATAACATCATCCATAACCGAACGCAATTCATTCCTCAATCTGTCTCTTTTTTGATACGAGTCCTCGTATCCGTTTTCAAAATTATTCATCATGTCTTTTTATCTTATTTTATATAATTTTACCAAAACTGGTTATATCTGTAAATTTAGATTAAAAATACTTGACATATCAACCATTACGCTATATACTTGATATATCAACTAATTAACAATGTAACTTATGAAAAACAAAATCGATTTTCTCTTCAGCCTTTATCGCGCTAACGCGGTGATGACCAGACGTCTTTCCGGCCACGGTCTGGATTTCAACGACTTCATGATCATTTATTTCTTAAATGAAGCCGAAGGAGGTCAATTACGCCGTATCGACCTGGCCAACAAGCTCGGCTTAACCGCCTCCGGAGCCACTCGTCTGCTTCTTCCACTAGAGAAGCTTGGCATAGTCAAAAGAGATAACGACGAAAACGACAATCGCGCGCGCTTCGCCACTCTGACACCAGCTGGAAAAGAATTATTAAAAGACTCTTTGGCGACGCTGGAGATGCGTCTGGAATACTATATTTCCGACAATGAAAAGAAAAATCTCCCCGCCTTCACGTCCGCGCTCAATTCTATAACCGAAAAAATCTTAGAGGCTGAAAACAAAGCCAGTGACAAAGAATAAAACACAAAACCGCGACACTGATCGCGGTTTTATGATTATCTTTTATCGATTCAGGATAGTTTCTTCATAGCTTCGGCAAACTCCTCATCGGTTGCGACATCACCCTTCAAAATCTCGAAATCCTTTCCTTGCCAATACTCCTGACAGAGCATGTTCTTTCTGGTTATTCTTTCGGCCAGTGCCCTGTCGCCTCCGACTTGGCTCATGAAGAATTGTACGCCACCCTCGAAGATGTCTTCGCAAGGCTTCACGTCGCCATCCTCATTGACGCAATACTGACAAAAATTAGAATTCTCATCACCTAAGGCAAAATCATCCTTATTGACTAACGGCATTCCGCAAGCTTGGCAAAATTTTGGCATAAAAAACTATTAATTATTAGCTATCCATATTTTAGCAAAATAACCAAATTTTTAAAACTAAAAATTAATATTTTCAATATTAACCTAAAAAAAGAAGAGAGCTGGCAGAGCCCTCTTTGATTTTCAAAAAAAGAACATTAACGGTTCCTTGCATTAAACGGAGTATCGCCCTTTTTATTAATGGCGACATCCGTCGGTATAAAACCGGAACTCCTTAATTTCTTAGAAAGATTCTTGAACGTCGAATCGTTAGCCGAATGAACGACCACTCCGGAATCATTCTTTATCGTGCCGACTTTGTCTCCGCCTTTGACCGTCTTAACAGTAATAGTCCACATCTGATTCATACAGAATCTCCTTTTCAGTTTTACGACAACGAAATATTGTTCACAAAAATCTAACACCACCTTAGAACAAAGTCAAATAAAAAGCGGGTCTTTTAAAACCCGCCTTTAAAAAAATCAACTTTTTAATCTTTCAAGAAGCAGTTCAAGATATCTGACGATATCGTCTTTGTCAAAAATTCGCGCATCGTTCATCACGACAACGACATCCTTCTTGAAATTATCCATACCGCGTCCATTGACGGTTTCCGGATCAAGAAGAAAAGGGTCAAAAAAGAATAACGACTCATGGTGAACTCCGATAGCATAACTAACTTCATAGAAACTATTGGCTTTTTTTTCATCATCGTCGCACAATTCATTTCCACGCTGTCTAATGTCCAAAGCTATTTTGGTCAATTCGTAGTAGGAATATGGCACATTTCTGGCGTTTTTACCAAGATAGACCGCGCCACTCTTCTTCTTGCTATCGACAACTACTTTCGCCATGACATCCCAAGCGAGTATCCCCTCTCCACATCTCATCGCCCCGGGCATAGCTAAAAACTTAACGATATCGATCTCTGCTCCGATAAAAAGTATGTCTATCCGAGAACAAAGCTGTTGAAAATGGGAAGCACCTTGGCCTTCGTACTGAGTATGATCGACGGCACTCATCCCGCTTCTTATCAATTCCAATCGCCTCTCGTGCGGTATATGTATTTTTCTTTCCAATAAAGCCAAAGCATTGCTAAAATGTTCGAAGCCGAACTTGATGGATTCCCTCTCTCTGATATCGCAAGATATGCTAGTGGCAAGAGAAAAAGCATCTTGAGTGACGATCAGAAGATAATTCGATATTTTTGAATTCAGGCTCTTCAGCACGTTAGCCGCCTTAGGAGTCCATTCCGAAACAAAAACCACGCCGCGACACTCCGCCAGGCCAGAATTAAAAACATCACTGCTTTGCGCCAAAAAGAAAAAGTCTTTAAAATCGACATCACCAACGCCAGGATTCTTATCCTCGTATGGCGCGCACTGAACGACAAATATCGTATCATCGTCGAGCGCGACCCATTCCAGATAAAAATTACCAAACTCTTTCAGCTTATCCATTTTTTCGAACAAGGACTTCAGGCAACCATGACCTATCCTGGGAAAAAAATCTTGATTATGCACTATGGATTCGACATCACCGAGACACATATCCAAGGCGTCTGCCTCCTCCTGATCCCACATAGCTCGAGAAAAAGAAAAGCTATCGGCAGGACAAGAGTTATACAATATCCCTTGTCCATTCGCGGCCTTCGTTCCCAATCCCGCCACTACGCGCACAGTAGGCAATCCCTGATAAGACACATAGGCCGTTCCTGACAATGGCGGTAAAAAATAGCCATTAAACTGAACGCCGACGACCTCCGTTATCCAAATCGCCATTCCCTTACGACCTCCGGTCTTCTCTCTCCAAGTTTTAGCTGCCGGCGAGAACTCACTAGCGTAAACGCTCAATTCTTTCTCCCAAAGATTCAAAAAGTCAAGATCAAAATGCCCAGTGACGGAAACGAAATCCGTGTGATAGATGCCCGTCCCACCCCTTTCCGATAAAGCGGAAGAACGCACGGCATAAACCGTACCTATTTCCAGCTCCGCCAATATCGAATTATTTATCCTGGCGATCTCCTCCGGACAAGACATCTCTAATAAGTCAGTTTGAGAAACATCTTCCGACAGACCATCAGCTAAAACAAAAAATAAATCCGACAAAATGACGTGTCCACCGATACAATCAAAACCGACCTTGGACAACATCTCCATATGTCTCTGATAATCCTCGACCTTCAAACCGACAGATCCACTACCATATGTCTTAAACATATCTAATCCCCTTTTGTTAAAGTTTCTATTTTAATGAACGGAAGATACTTTTTATCACGAATATAAAAAACAATCAACTAAACAAAAACACGACCAAATAGGCCGCGTTTTGCATTCTTTATATTAAGCAGTCTTAACCATAATGTAATCGCCGGAGAAGACCTCAATATTCTTTTCTTTGCAAAACCAGATTATCTTCAAGCCGATATCCGGCTTAACCACCAAGACGGCCAAATCGGGAATTTTAGGCAACATCGATGGCGATTTACAACTCGCCTTTCACTTCCTTCCAAAACCTCTCGAAAAATTCCAGCATGAAATCATGCCTTTCTCGAGCGATTCTCTTTCCGGTTTCGGTCATGATTTTGTCTTTGATATTTTTCAATTTAAACTCGAACTCCATCACGGCGGTATCATCCTTAGTATACGAACCGTCTTGACCGAGTTTGACGAGTTCTTGCTCGTTCCCGGTATACATGGCGTTGCCAAGATAGCCGGCGAACAAGAAATCTCGACCGACACCGACCGCCCCGATAGAATCCAATTTGTCGGAGTCGAAAAGGATCTTGGCCTCTAAGGTTTGCGGGGCACCGCCCTTGCGGTAACGATGACTCGCTATACAGTGCACAATATTATCGATCGACTTTTGATCGATATCGTGTCTAGCCAATATCTCTTTGGCCATCTCCGCGCCTTTTTCAGCATGACAGAATTCCCCTTCCTTTTCCATCTCCTCCTTTCTTCCGATGTCGTGCAAAAGACAGGCCAAGGAAAGGACGGGCAAATCGGCCTTTTCGATTTCACCGATATGCATGGCCAAGTCATGGACTCTTTGTACATGACCCCAATCATGGCAACCGCTGGCTCCATCGAAAAAACCCTTAGCCTCGACCTCTATCGCATCGATGATATTTTTATTAATCTCCATATTTTTACTGAAAATCATATTATTTCATATCATCTTAACAGAAAAACACCTCTTTGTAAAAATAAAAACCCGGCACAACCAATGCCGGGCTCCACTATAGAAATGGAAAGTTTATTTTTAAGCGGCGACGACCGGAAGGATGTAATGAAAGTCATTATCCTTTACTCCCAGACTGGCGAGACCGCAACGCACATCGCGTCCGGAATCAGCTATGAATCTAGCAAAAATTTCTCTCTCACCTCTCGCCACGGTCTTTTGCAATAACGCCGTTTCCCGCTCATGAACTTTGATTTTATTCTCTTTTATACAGGAGAAAGGTCCATCGTCCTTTAACTTCACTCTCAGTGGTACGGATTTTGTGACCTCTGCCAAGTAAAGACCGGACAAACCACTCATTTCGACGACTAAGTAGTCGCCGACACTCTTGCTGATTTTCTCGTCCATCTCCATAAAAGCCTCCTTACCGCCAAAATGCGGTCATGAAAAAGTTGAAAAACGTGGATTATTTTTGATAGAACTTATGATTATAATACTCCAATTCGAAACGACCATCTTTCCCTTTGTCGGGATTTCCGCGATATACTGTAACACCGCAATTTATCGGCTTGTTGTTTTCATCCACATCGATGAACTTTTCAGCATCCCACCTTTCCAAATTAGCTCTTACGGATAAGATATTCAAATGATGCGTAACAGCCAGAACTCTTTTTTCCGCAAAATCACGGACAACAGTATTCATCCAAAGAAGATTCCTTTCTCGAACCATCGGCACATCCTCTCCTTGCGGATAGCAATACCTATAGCGCCCCTCCAATTCGTAAAGCTCGCGCTGTTCAGGATGAAGAGCGTGAAACACCCTCCAATCACTATAAAGAAGGGCAAGACCATGTCCTTGTTCGCGGATGCGCTCATCATAAACAACTCTTATGCCCTCCAACTCCGGCCAACCCCTCTTTAACCCGTCAAATGTCAGTCTGGTCCTCTTGTACGGCGACACAAAAATTATATGTGGCAAAAAACCATCATATTTTTTGCGTAATACCGTACCGACTTCACAAGCCCTATTTGCATCCTTGTCACAAAGATTAGTATCAGCATCACCAACTTTCAACGAAAACTCTCTCTTCACAAGCTTTGCCAGAGCAACGGTCTCTTGCGAACAAGGATCTGCATCAAAAGCGCGTAAAAACCTTCTATACAGAACACTTTTCGCCTTTTTCTCCTTAAGGACATTGTAATCGGAGACATCGTGTCTTATCAACAATAATAATTCCGGCCATTTCATAATATACCTCCATAAAAAATTTAAAGAACAGGTTTTCTTATTAAAACAAAATATCGATAAAAAGTCAACAAAGCACCAAAAAACGTCCGCAAAACAAAATAAAAAGGGTCATTATTTAAATGGCCCTTTAAAGCATTCTAATTCTTCTTCCAAAACCAGAAAGGAAGAACATAGCGAACGAACGAAAATATCATCAACCCAGAGCAAAGAAGATAGACTCCAAGATACGAAAAATCGTAATGATGATATTTGCTATACCTATCGAAAAAGTCAATCGAAAAAAAGATAGAGGTGATGGCTATTAGAAGAGCAAAAAAAACATCGGTTAGTATTTTTGTCTCCAAATCGCTCTTTATTTTGTCTTTAATAATCATGGCGACGACAAGAGAGAGCATAACAGAAATCAAACCGGAAACAAGAAGCAAAAGGATAAAAACAATCCCCATCAGGAAATTATCACAAAACATCGAAGCGAATAGATAGAAAGACAAAACTGACGCTACTGAAAAAATCCAAAAAAGAGTATTAGCGCTAATACTGGTCGACACCTCATCGTCGAAGAACATTCTAATGATGGAAACGAATAAAACAAACAGGAAAAAAAATAGACACTCCACAGGAAAAAGATTCTCATTTAAAAAATCCTTTTTAATCTTAAGCACCTTATCATCGGAAAGAACGGCTCCATACTCCGTATAATAACTGCGCGGGTAAATCCAGTTGAAAAGATCGTAATGTTTTTTCTTTAACAGGATAACCGAATCGCCTAGAGCCGCCTTTATTATCTTTTTCGTATCAATGGAAGAGTCCGCACTATCGATAATGGCAAGCGGTCTTTCAATGTATGTGACACAATCACTATCGCCGTCAAAACTCCAACTGCCGGAACCGAACGACAGAACCGCCAACTTTTTACAACCACCTGCATCGACATCGACCAAGACGGTATCGGAAAAAATATCGAGACAAAAAACCATTATCAGCGATAAAAATACCACTATTTTTTTCATGACATATCCTTTCTTTTTATGACTGATGAATTTTAAAGTGCTAAGTTTGTTGAAAATTTAACATTAAAGAAAAAAGAAGTCAAACAATCGCGACAAACGACGATTTTCAAAGATATTTGACTTTTATTTATTTTTAGCTTAAATTTATTAAATAAAAAGCACTTTTACAACCAACATTTTCAAAGGAGTCTTTATGAATCCAAACCGTATCATTGTCGCACTCGATGTGAATAGCGAAAAAGAAGCTATGCCATTAATCGAACAATTGGCACCGCTTGGGGCAACTTTTAAAATCGGACTGCAGGCCATCAATACCGGGCTTGGACACAAGCTTATACCAACAATCACCTTGCTGGGTGGAAAAATATTCTGGGATATCAAGCTTTACGACATTCCCAATACCGTGTACAAAGCGTCAAAAGCCATTTGCGAACTAGGCGTTTCAATGTTCAACGTCCACATGTCTTGTCAGGACGATGCCCTGCGATTAGCTAAAATAGCCGCGACAGAATCCGGCAAAGACATAATAGTGCTCGGGGTTACCGTTCTTACGAGTTTCACGGAAGAAGACTGCCGCAGAATCTACAACGCCCCGATCGATATACAGGTCAGCCATTTCGCCACCGAGGCCAAATTCAACGATCTCGATGGAATCATTTGCTCACCGGCAGACCTCACCACCTTTAAAAACGGGAAACATCTCCTCAGTCTCAAAAAAGTAACACCAGGAATTCGCCCAAATTGGGCGGAAACTAACGACCAAAATAAAGAAAGAACGATGACACCGTCCGAAGCGATCGCTAATGGCGCCGACTATCTGGTTATCGGGCGACCGATAAGTAAACCACCGAAAGAAATCGGCACGCCGGCCGACGCTTTCAAGGCTATACTAAAAGAAATTTCCAACACCGACAACCAAGAAAGGTCGTGACATGAACGAGCTATTATCCATTCTGCTCAAAAAAGAATTGTCTTTTATCGATGAATTCGAAAAAAGTATTCCGCACGAATTATTCTCCAGAATCATTTCACCGCAAGAGACCATGGAAATACTTAGAGCGGCTGACGCTTTCTGGGTGTACGATGGTTTGCCACGAGCAGGGAGGCCTCATGCCCTGCTCCATTCTGGAAAGCATAGTAACGGGTTTATTGATGTCGGGTCGGTTTTAAAAAACTACCCGAACATCAGAAAAGTGTTTGCCCATAGCCTGTCCATGATAGTCGTGCAGAACAATATATTAACCCCGATGCCGATCAATTGGGTCGTTGGAGCCGATACATCTTCGACTTTATTAGCCGAAGATGTTGCGGAATTCCTAAATGTAAAGCATATTAAAATGAAAAAAATCGACGACGGAAAGGAAAAAAAGCAAATCTGGGATAAAACAAATCCCGACGTTGGAACATTTCATAGCATAGGATTACAGGTAGAAGAGCTGATAACGACAGCGGCCTCCGCACTTGAAGTAAGGGGCGGAATGAATGAAGCCGCTGAAAAAATCAAACGCAAATTCATATTCAACCGAATTATCCCCGTAATAGTGAATCGCTCCGATCCGAACAACAAAGTAACAAAAATAGGCAACTCCTTAATCAGGCCTCTACTGTCTCTGGGGATCAATAACTACGAACCTGATGAATGTCCTTATTGTAAAGCTGACTCCGAAGCTATTAAGCCCAAATTAAAAGAAACAGACAATTGGGCAAGACTTACAGCTAAATAGGTCCTTTAAGCCGCCTAATATTTTAAAAGGCGGCTTTTTTTTATCAAAAAACCTCCCCTTTTTTAAAAGGGAGGTTGATAACATCAGTGAACGCATCCTGCCGGGTTAATCATCTTTTCTTTATCTGATAGCACTTTCTTAACAAAGAAGGCTACGACAGCCGCAAAAACAACAGGGATGACCACTTTAAGAATCTTCATAGAAACTCCTTTTGTTTATAAAAAAGAACATTTTTTAAAAAATACGCCGACTAGCGATATTTTGTGATTTTAATAAAATACAGAAAAAATATAATATTGTCAAGGCTTAACTTCTTACAGACAAAACGACAAAACCGACCCCATCAAAAGGGGTCGGTTTTTATGTATGATCGGAAATATTCGAACTATCTCTTGGCCCCCGAGTAGGCTATGGCCCTGACGGCGTCCCAATCGACGGCCTCGGTCGGAGCCTTCTTGAATATCCTCCTGTAGATGAGGATGGCGGCCTTCTCGCTGTTCATATTGCGCTTGGCGCTCCTAAGGCCGTAAGCCATGACGGTGACGGCGGCGTTGTCGTTGGGGTGCTTCATGTCCGGTTCGCGCAGGTATATCCTCTTGAAGACTATCTTGGCGGCGGATATGGCGCTCTCGCTTACGGCGGAAGGCCAACGGCCGTTGGATATCTTGATGACGTCGCTCCAGTCGTCCGCGGTCCTGGGGAGATGGCCGAAGGCGGAGAGGTAGCTGTTGACGACGCCGAGCCTCTCGCCGGCGCCGAGGAACATGGTCGAGGGCGTGCCGTAGGCCACCATCTTGGCGATGGCGTCCTTCTCGTTTCCGCTCAGCTGGTCGAAACCCTTGAGCTTGGAGGTCTTAGGGTAGAAGGACTGCTCCAGCTTGGCGTCGATTATCGGGTAGTATCGGTTGACGATGTTGGCGGTCTCGCTGGTGTCCGGGGCGACGAGGACGACCTCCTCCTCGACCGGGGCGGAGTCCTTGACTCCGATGGTCGGCATCAGGTTGGAGAGGGAGAAGATGACGAACATGGTCAGGTGGTCGGAGGTGAAGGTGACGGTCATGTTGCGGAAGTCGAAGACCGCGGTCGGTACCAGCACCCATTTGTTGGAGGCGACGTCGAAGTAGTAGACGCCGAGGGTGGAGCCGGAGCCGGACATGGTCGGGATCTTTATGGTTATGGTCAGCGGTATATTGAACTTCTTGACTTCCTTGTTGGACGAGTCGACGGCGGTGATGTCGAAGGCCGAATTGCCGACTAGCTTGGCGCCGGAACCGACGGCCGGGATAGTCTCCTTGGTCAGAGTGACCGTAGCCATCCTGAATCTGGATATCGAGGAGACGGAACCGCGCAGGACGGTGAGGGAGGCCGAGCTACCGTCGGAGAACGACTTGGTGGTGCTGGCGCTCTGAGTCGGAGAGACGGTCAGCACCGAATCAGTCTGCTGGACGAGCAGAGGGACGGCAGGGGCGGACGATCCTCCGCCTCCTCCTCCGGAGGAGCCTCCACTGCTTTGCGCGACGCAAAGTCCGCCGGAGACCGTATATCCGGAGACGCAGGTGGCCGGGCCACAGGTCGGATAGGCGTTGTAGGTGGCGGCGTTGGAAATAGTCGGGCAGGTGCAAGCAGAAGTAATGAACGACTTCTCCTCTCCATAAACTACACCGGCCTTATTTCTGGCATAGGCCCTATAAAAATAATTGGTACCGCAAGATAAAGAAGATATTGAAGCCGAATAAGTGCCGGTGGCGTATTCTCCCACTTCATAAAATTTAGGACTATCTATCGTTAAACCGGAAGACGTGCCATAAAGCAGTCCTCTTTCAATATCTTTAGACAAA
>CAYNAR010000023.1:0-11957 GCA_964395625.1 uncultured Gammaproteobacteria bacterium
ATTTTCTAAATGATAATCTTCCTTTTTTGTAGATTCTTTCCTCTCATAAGCATTCTAAAATAAAAAACAGGCAAAAGCCTGTTTTTTATTTTAGTGCGCTCAGAGGGATTCGAACCCACGACCGTCTCCTTAAGAGGGAGCAGCTCTACCAGCTGAGCTATGAGCGCATATTTTAAAATGACTATAAACCTAAATTGATAAATGATTCAAGCAGCTCTACCCGCCTCGACTCGCCATCTTTGGCGAGGCGGGCCAGCTGAGCTATGAGCGCTTAATCGAGTTATAAACAACAAAATATAAATTAACTCTTTTCAAAACCATTGTCAATATCGATCCACTATCATTTTGATCGATCTAGTGGCTAGGGAGAGGCTTGAACTCTCGACCTTGGCGTTATGAGTGCCACGCTCTAACCAGCTGAGCTACCCAGCCTAACATAATATCCCACTTGTGCACCCGGCAGGACTTGAACCCACAACCTTCTGGTTCGAAGCCAGACGCTCTATCCAGTTGAGCTACGGGTGCGAACCATTAAGCAGTAAATAAAACTTAACACGAACTTTATTTTTTTTCAAGGACTCGTCAAACAAGCAAAGAGAGGGCGGAAAAAACCGCCCTCTCCGAGCTATATACGCAAGTTTTTCCTATTCTTGAGTTTGTGCTTCTCCGCTAGCGACTTCAGAAGAAACACCCTTTAAGGAATCCTTCAATCTCTTTCCGGTTCTGAATTTGGCGACAGTCACCGCAGGAATCTGAATCCTTTCGGTCGGCTTCTGAGGATTGACTCCTCCGCGAGCGTAACGAGTCATAGTCTCAAAGGTACCGAACCCGGTTATGCTCACTTCTTCTCCTTTTTGAAGCTGTTCGATTATTATGTCTACCATGGCATTGACCATGCTCTCGGAAATCTTTTTCCCAGCGCCGGTCTTGTCAGCAATCTTTTCGATTAAAACTGCTTTGTTCATAGATATTCTTTTTAGTTTTAATTACATCTTTGTTACCTATAAGTATAGCAAAGGTAAGAAAAATTGCAAATATTACCTTGCGTACTCCGTAACTCTGGTTTCCCTAATGACATTGACTTTTATTTCTCCAGGATACTTCAACTCTTCTTCCACCTTTTTAGCTATGTCGCGAGCGAGTTGCGCTGCGCCGATATCGTCTATCTCGTCGGATTTGACGAATATTCTGACTTCGCGACCAGCTTGCAAAGCGTAGGATTTCTCTACGGCAGGGAAGGAGTTAGCGACACCCTCCAATTCCTCCAAGCGTTGCAGATATCTCTCGAAAGTATCGTTGCGAACACCAGGGCGAGAAGCGGAGATGGCGTCGGCGACTTTGACAATGACGGAGATAAGACCGCGCGGATGATCGTCGTGATGAGTCTCAATCGGATCGATGACGTCTTGCGGAATATTAAATTTCTTGGCGATATCGCGACCGATCTCCGGATGAGTTCCTTGAACTTCATGGTCGACGGCCTTTCCGATATCATGCAAAAGACCAGCCTTTCTGGCCAATGGAGCGTCCGCACCCATCTCTTCGGCCAATAAGCCTGATAGGATGGCGACCTCCACGGAATGACGCAAGGCGTTCTGCCCATAGCTAGTACGATATTTCAAACGACCCAAGATGGAAACCAATTTCGGATCGAATCCGGTGATACCGACTTCGTAGATGGCTTCTTCACCGGCCTTCTTGATATCGATGGCCAATTCTTTCTTGGCTCTCTCTATCGCCTCTTCGATCTTGGTCGGATGGATACGACCGTCTTTGATCAAATTGTCCAAAGCGCGCTTGGCAATATGGCGTCTGATCGCCGAGAAGGCGGAAATGGTTATAGTGTTCGGAGTATCGTCAACGATAATCTCGACACCGGTGAGCTGTTCGATGACTTTGATATTACGACCTTCACGACCGATCACGCGACCCTTCATCTCATCGCTAGGCAAATCGACGTTGGTCGTAGAAATCTCCGGCGTATAGGTCGAAACGATCCTCTGCATGGAAGAGGCTATTAATTCTTTAGCCTTCTCTTCCAAAACATCCTCGTTCTCAGCCTCCAATTTCCTCATTCTCGATAAAAAGTCTTCTTTGGACTCAGTCTCGATTTTTTTGAACAAGACCTCGCGAGCCTCTTCCTGACTCATTTCGGCGATCTTGTTCAATTTTTCCAACTGCTCTTCCTTAATCTGTCTAATCTTCTCTTTAGCTTCCTCGACCTTATTGACACGGTCGTAAAGCTCTTGCTGTTTGTCTTGTAATTCTAACAATTTCTTCGAGAAGACCGCCTCTCTTTGCTCCAAGCGATTCTGCAAACCGCTTATCTCGCTACGGCGTTTCTTCTCGTCTTCCTTGGCCTCTTCGATTATTTTCAAGGCCTTGTCTTGGGCTTTAAGTAAAATGTCTTTTTCCTTGGTCTTGGCGTCTTGCAAAATAGCCTCGGCCTTATTACCGGCCTCCGCCACCTGCATCGCCATTTTCTTCTTTCTAACCCAGTAACCAAAAACAAAAGCTCCCGGCAGCCCAAGCGCACAAATCAATATATACCACATGGATTTATGGCCTTCACCTTCTGGGAGCTTTTGTATATTTTAGAGCTATTTGGCGAATTTTAGCTTTTACGCTCTTTAAACTCGCCTATACATATATAATGATAATAAACCGATATCGTAATCCTTCCTTCTTATATAATTAAGCTCCAAATTGAAGCGAAAAATATTAAATTTAGCTAAAATAAGCTAATTCAACCGTTTTTCCAGCACCCAAAAGATAAACCTGCTTTTTAGATAATTAAACTAGAAATATACTAACATCATTTCACTTTCCTGACAAGGTTAGTTGCAAGTGGCGTCAGTACCGGCTCCACCGGCGGCGTAACCGAAACCGGCTGAAGGATTTTCGGAGGACAATTGAGCCTGGCACTCGCCCGGCTGATTTTCGAATCCGGAGCAGATGGTAGTCAACAAACTCTGACTATCGCGAGAAGAGCTGATGACTTCGCCATTGATAACCAAAGTCGGAGAACCCTTAACGGCGTATTTGTCGGTGTCGGCCTTAAAGATGTCGAACTTAGGATAAGAACCGTTGAGCCAAGTGGTCTTGTCGGCGAAACCGGCCTTTATCTTGTACTGTTTGTCGGTAGCAGTGACACAGCTCTTAACCTTGGCGGCGTTGATCTTGTTGTCCTTGATACATTTATCGCTACCGGCGACATCGCCAGATGTGCCCAAATAGCATTCCAAATAAGGAACGATTTTGGTCGGCTCGTTCTTCTGGATACAATACTGGGTCATTTGCTCGGTAAGCTCTTTCTCTCCATGCATGGCGTAGTCGCAGAACTTAACCTTGAAATCGACTTTATCGCCCAAAGTCTTGATGGCCGGCAAAATTCCCTTCTCAATCTGAGTGCCGTAAGGACAATGGCTCATGACGAAAATTTCGACAGTCGGCTTAGCGGACTTGGTGTTGACGGTCTGAGTGGATTTCTGGGCGGAAGCGTTGCTATCCGTGGAGGAAGCGTTATCGCCCTTCTCGCTCATGTCGAAAGAACGATCGAAAAACTTAGTACCATCCAAAGTCATGTAAGAATCGATATCGTTGCCGTTAAGCTTGATAGTCAATTTATACATACCGCTCTCCGAGGAGATGGCGGTAACCTCTGCTTTATAATCAGGATTACTCTGTAAGAGAATAGTGTTCACATACTCAGTAACCTTCGCTTTAGCTTCATCCGGGGTCAAAGTCTTCGGCCCCTTGGCGGCGCAACCCGTCAAAACCAGCGACAAAATGCCGATGGCCAAAATCGTCTTTTTCATAGATACTTTTAAATTTAATTAATTACACGCTTAATGAATAATATTATCAAAAATAAACAACCGCGTAAAGCCTTGACGATTTGCCAAAAGTATGACAACGGGCCACTTGCCCGCGAAAACAAAAAGATATAAAATTAACTATCAAGCATTAAAAAAATACTATGTACGACACAATAATCATCGGCGGCGGACCGGCCGGTCTCACTGCCGCGATCTATGCGGCACGCCGAGAAATGAAAGTCTTATTGATAAGTAAGCATATCGGCGGACAAGTCATCTGGGCCTCGGTCATCGAGAATTACCCGGCCTTCAAATCAATATCCTCTTCCGAGCTTATCGCGAAGATGGAAGAACAAGTCAGATCTTTGGGGGTCGAGATAAAGATCGGCGAAGTCAGAAAGATAGAAAAGACCGACGACGTCTTCGAAATAACGATCGGCGCGGAAAAAATACAAGGCAAGACCGTCATCACAGCTCTTGGAGCATCACATCGTCACCTCAATGTATCAGGAGAAAAGGAACTAGAGGGACGTGGCGTAGCCTTCTGCGCTAATTGCGACGGCCCACTCTTCCGTAATAAAACA
The DNA here is from genome assembly GCA_964395625.1 of uncultured Gammaproteobacteria bacterium. GTDB lineage: Bacteria > Patescibacteriota > Patescibacteriia > Patescibacteriales > WJLG01 > JBAZHE01. Next base: position 4,403 of record CAYNAR010000023.1, read on the forward strand.
GTCGCCGTGGTTGGCGGAGGCAATAGTGCCTTGGATGCCGCGGAAGTCTTATCGAAAATAGCTTCTAAGGTATACCTAATTCATCAATTCGCCGAATTTCAGGCCTTCGAAGCATTGGTCGAAAAAGTCAAAAGCAAAGAGAATATCGAGATAAAATTAGAGAATAAGGTTGAAAGGATTATAGGCGAGAAAAAAGTCGAAAAAATAGAACTCAAAAATCAAAAAGACGGCACAGTCTCCGAAATCGCCGTCAACGGCATCTTTATAGAGATAGGATTTGAAGTCGCCACCGGCCTGGTGAAAGAATTGGTCAAACTCAACGAACGCAAAGAGATAATAGTCGACGAGAATGGTGAAACCTCCCTGCCCGGACTATTCGCCGCGGGCGACTGCACGACATCCTCATATAAACAGATAAGCGTCGCCGCAGGATCCGGAACCATCGCCGCATTAGGGGCCTACAGACACATTCAGATGAAAGAAGGCAATATGGCGAAATTGATAAAATAGAAGATTGTATTAAAAAACTCTCTGGGAAAATCCCGAGAGTTTTTTAAAAACTTATGTGGAAAGCATTTGGTTTTTATTCTTTTTTCTTGTCCAACTTATTCACGCCAAGAATCTTCACACCGAAATAGACGACCAGAGCTATAATCAAGAAATCTATAGTCACACTGATAAAATCTCCATAAAGCACCTTCGCCGAACCGATCGACAACGACGCGTCCTTCAATCCCCCAGTGGCTCCAAGAGCCAAGCCGACGATCGGATTAACTATATCATTCACCAAGGCGGCCACGACCTTAGATACGGCACCGCCCAAAACAAAACCGACGGCCAAGCCGACGACCCCCTGCTCACGAATGAAATTTATAAAACCCTTCATACTATTTTTTATTTTCTTCGTCGTTTCCTATCCAAGCGGAAACGGCATACCATTTATAAATACCGTACATACCACCGGAACGCCAGAAATTTATCAAAGCATCGTTAGTCATCGTTACGTTGCCAGGTAAAGCGCCATTCTTATCTAAAGTCATACTCTCATCACTCTTCTTAGCGTCGAATGCGCTGTCGTATACATAGAATTCGCCTTTATTACTATCGAAACCCAAAACCGTCAAATAATGTTGATAACTATCCTTCTTGCCCAAAACTATAACCGGACGACCGCGTGAAATTCTCTCCTGCAGATATAGAATTTTATCATTATCGGACAACGGTCTAAAATTAGGAGTTTCTATATTCAAACCATTTTCTTTAAGCTGATTCTCCACCCCCCAAGGCAAAACATATTTATTAGGCAACCTGTACTTCATGCTTTCCGCAAATTTAGATGAGTCCACTTCCTTACCAGTCAAAGTCCTGACCACCGCAGCAACATTGTACGGACCGCAATCGTTTACCGTCTGACGAAAATTATACCCGGCCGAATAATCCAGCAGGTGTTTCTCCAATATTTTTTTATCGTCGACGAAAGGCGGCTTACTACCCATACCGATAAAAAGACCCAAAGGTACGAGTATTATTAAGACAATCAAAATGTCGGTTATTTTAATCTTCATACTTATCTATAAAATAAAAATAAACCCTAAATAGCCAATGTTTTTCGCTTGACTTTTTACTCACTAGATTATACCATACTTTTAAAGAAAGGAGGATACGATGCCGATTTACAAAATCACCTTTATTACCTTTGGAAAAGCCAAGAAACTGGAAATCACAAGTAAACACAAACTGGAAGCTGTAAAAAAATTCCAAAAAACCACAGGTGGAAGAAATTGCAAAATCAAAAAAATAAAAAGAAAGGCCTAATCGTCCAACGGCGGGAAAAATCCGCCGTTTTTTTTATTCTTCGTTCATTATCTCTTCAGCCTGCTTCTTTCTCTCCTCGGATATCGCCTTAATATCCTTAGCCTGCTCGTAACCCCTTAAAGAAGGAATTAAATCCTCAGCTTCGATCGGCTTCGGTTTGGAACAGGAAGTCACCAGCAAAGACAAAACTAACAAAGACGACGCTAAAATTATTTTCTTCATATCTTATTTCTTCTTATTCTTCTTGCGGCAATAGAACCGAGCGACTAAGACGGCTACGGCCACCAGCGACATGGACGTCAAAGCCACGATAGGCTGAATATTATCACTTAAGATATTTTTACTTTTTTCGACATTAGGCGCCTTGTTGCGATTTGGTGACGTGCTAGCGTCTTCCATAGTCTTAATGGCATCGACGGCCGATAAGCAAGACAATTCATCTTCCAACCAAACATAATCGGCACTAGGACAGATACTGCCACGCCCGGTCAAATCGTCGGCTTGACGCCACCCTTTCGGCAAAGGTCTACATTTAGAGATATCTTCGACGAACGCACATTTCTTCTCGGTTTCATTCACGACCACGTTTTTACAATCACCGTTGCCTCCGGAGTGCTGGACAGTACAACAAAACTCGCTCTTCGCCGGGACGCATACCGAATCTTCCTTCACCTCTTTGTATCCGTCCGGACAAGAAAAACCGGCGATTTGCGACCAATCCGCAGGCAAGGAGCATCTAGTACACTCATCGCCTATAAAAAACTCGGCGCATTCTTTCGTAACCTCGTTGACTCCATATCTTGGCATGGCCTGCGAAGCGAATACCGACAGAGGGAACGACGTGACAAGAATGATCGCAAAAAAAGATTCGATTATTTTTTTCACCATAAAGAAAATTTAATATCTATACTTCAATGATACAACAATATCGCAAAAATAACCAATCACGGAATATAAAAAATATTCGCGGGAACACATCGCGCGCTAATCATCACCTATTGACTTAATCCATGTTTCAATGTAGAGTGCATAAACTTTTAAAAAACAAAAACACGGGAGGAATCACAATGGAAAACGTGCTCATTAAAAGTTCCGGGGACACTACGGAAAATCAATCGTTTATCGAATTCGTACTTGAAAAATCCAGGCACAGCAACGTCGTCGTGATATGCGGCGGGGGAACAAAAATAAGTGAAAAACTTAAAGAAGCCGGGTACGATATCGAGTTCGACGAATTAGGACGTCGCATCACCAAGACATGGATGGAAAGGACCATCATGCAAAACGTTTTAGAAGAAGAGAGGCAAAACCTTCAAAACAAATTCAATAACGCGAAGATCGCCGTCGTGTCGCCGATATTATACGCCGGCAATGTCATGTGTCCGATAAACGGAGACGATCTCGTCAAGGCCTATGAATTGGGTTTTGACGAGATATATGTATTCACTATCTCTAACCGAATCGAAAAAAAGAGTAAGATTTTTGCAAATTCGCCAAAAATAAAAATCGTAGGTGTATAAAAATAAAAACCGCCAAGCTATCCGAAGCTGGCGGTCTTTTTTAAAAAAGCGTGATATTAAAAATGTTTTATAATTTATTTCCAAACCACTCTTTGAGAACTTCGTAATACTTCTCGACAGACTCCTTCTCGTCGGCGAAAAATATCTTCTCGTTGAAATCGCTTTCCACTTTCCCCAAATCGCGCGCGATCAAATCCCAAAAATTCTTCTTAGAATGTCTGGCCACCCATTCATAGAAAGGCATCGCCAAATGCGCCATAGCGTCGGCCGAAGCCACAATCTTCTCCTCCAAAGTATCGGGCTGATGTTCGTCACGACAACTATGTTTCAAAACTACGGAGCTCACTTTCCTGGCGACATCTTCGTCGAATCCCCTTTCGGCAAGGATCTTTAAGACCATCTCCGCGCCGATTTCGTTATGCGGCTCCATATCATGCAAATAAGCGATGTCGTGAAGCAAAGCGCCGAGCCGAACAACGTTTTCGTCGGCACCGTATTTACGCGCCATCTCTTCGCCGAATTTCATCACCGGCAAAATATGGATATGCCAAAAATCACGATAGAACTCCTTGACCGTGTTCTCGTCGAAACCGCGCTTTATCACCGGCGGAGCATAGTGCAAGGCCTTTATCTCCTCCTCTAGATTTTTTATCTTTTCTATCATCTTTTAAAAATATAATTCGATATCGATGCCGAAAATTTAAATCTCGCCGTTCACTTCCCTCTCTAAGCGGTTCAAGAAATCCTCGAAGAATTTAACCCTTTCACCGCATATCTCCCTGGCCGTCCGAGTGAATAATTTATCCGCTAAAAATCTGTATTTCACAGCGAACTCTATCTGCGGACTATGCTTCGTCTTGTCGTGGATCTTGCCGTTAATCTTCCCGCCCATATTCTCCCTGACATACTCGTCGATATCCACCTTTTTATAGATATTAGCGTTGTTCTTTCCTGTCCAGCAGAAAGAACGAGCGACGCCGATAGCGCCGACGGCATCCAATTTGTCGGCATCGAAGAGAATCTTCGCCTCGATGGTCTTAGGTTCGTTGTCGGTCTTGTAGCGATGAGAGATTATACAATCCTGAATATGCCTGATTCGCTCGTCGGTAAAACCGAGATCCTTCAAAATGGGTTCGGCCATCTTCGCGCTCTCGACGGCATGGTCGGTATTACCGCTCGGATCGTTCAATTCCCGATAACTGCCAATGTCGTGCAAAAGCACAGCGGACGAAAGCACATCCAAATCGACGCCGGTCTCACGCTCCGCCATCCTCAAAGCAAGCCTATGGACGCGCATCACATGGCTCATATCATGTGCCGCATCAGGGAAATCGGCCATCTCTCTCTCGGCTACCTCCTTTATCTTTTGAAAAATTTCATTGTCCATGCAATACACTCTAAACTATTTTTAAAAGTTTAACAACCGACTTCAAGGATACGTCCGACGAAACATCACTTCATCCCAAAACTATCATTATCGTGCCGATGACCGTCGCAACTACTCCGACGCCTTGCCATAATGTTAATTTTTCACCAAGAAAGACGACCGCGGCAATAATCGCGAAAACGATACTCAACTTGTCTATCGAAGTCACCTGAGCGATCGCCCCGCGCTTCAAAGCCAAAAAATAGAACAACCAAGAGAGAGCCCCGGCGATTCCACACAAAACCACAAAGGTCAAGGCCTTACTATTGGAAAAAATTTGACCGATATGATTGATCTTTCCTTGAAAGAGAACAACGACGGTCAAGAAAACCGCCATTATCACCGCCCTGACAGTCGTCGCGACATTGCTGTCAAAATCCTTCAAACCTATTTTGCCGAACACGGCGACCAAAGCGGCGAAAATAGCCGATAAAAACGCGTAGACAAGCCAAGAATATTGTTGCATATTTGTATTTTTAATAACTGTCCTAAAACGACTTATTTGCATTTTAAAGATAAATTCGCTAGTATGTTTTCATCAAGGCAGTCAGACTGGCAAGTACTGCTAATAAGATTTTGCCACCACCAGCCGCGGGGACTAAGTAGTGATGAACGAAAAGTCTTGTAAAACAACCCGCGCGTAGGGAAGCCACAAAAAGCTTACCTATCGAGCCGAAGGCTAACTGGTGGTTCTTTTTTTATCAATCAACTACTTGCTTAGTTACTATTTTTAAAAGTTTAACGACCCGCTTCTTGTCGATTTCCTTTTCAGATTTAATCTCAATATTTCTCCTTAGAATTTTCCTGGCGAATAGAATCAGCCGTCATCATGCGCGAACAATCGTCTTTCTTTCGCACGTCACTGATCATATCGCAATCTTAGCACTTCAAATAGCAATCACCTCTCTTTTCCGGCGCGCTAAATCCATCTCACTACTCCACAGCGATAGTTTGAATGATTTTATTGCATACGTCCCTTGTCGACTCACCCTTTGAATAATATCCGCACCCGGCATATATAGTAGTTTTATTTACCGTAAATTCAATATAACTATCCCCTCTCTGCCTCTGACCGAACACTCTTTCATCGTTGACGATGTAATCGCTCGCCGAACCGGCCCTATTATTGAACGTGCTAATCGTCAGCCCATCCGGCTCAAAACCATTGTCGCCATTCCTGGTAATGTGCAGTGAAAAACCGTTTTGCTGTCCAGCGACTGCACCATCAAAAACAACGACCCAATTTTCCGGATAACTTAAAGACATGTTTTTATAAGTATAAGTTTTCCAGTCGTTTGGCGCATCTACAGCGGGTAACGGCGCCTGTTCATCAATAGAAGTATCCACTGCCGTCTTTGCCGTTTCCTGCAAGACAGGTGTGGGGTTAGCTGGCTGCGCACGATTAGCTTGCCATTGACTGCAACCGGCCAAAAAGACCGCACCAAGCAACACCAAAACTACCGCTGTTATTTTTTTCATGGTATTTGTTTATTGAAATTATTATAAAATGGATAACTCATGATTAAAAATGGGTTAAAAAAATTATTTAATCGTTTTTGGACTTGACCAAGTGTCAAAACCATTTGGACAGCTAGTTATTCTGAATAATGCTAAAAAATCACCGCATGACTTTGAGCAAACTGAGTATTGATGGCAATTGCATTTTATTCTGCATTGGTTCGCGGCAGCGGTTAAAAACAAAATTATAATAATCAGAGTTACCGTGGAAATTATGTAGAATATTTTTTTATTCATAGAATAATTTTTTTAAATTTTTCAGCTAACGTGGCGCGCTTAATGCGAAGTGTTAAAGGCGGAGCGGAGTCAGTATAATTTTCACTTTAATAATTATTATTTGCAAAACAACGACGCTCAAGAGTCGGCAACCCTAATATTTCCATCTTACAGCTATGACGATTATACCAAAAACAAAGACTGTTAAACCCAAAAAACCAGCAATATCCCCGCTAAGAAACGGGATGGATGAATACGCGAACAACTCCGTTGTTACTACGGCGATTATACATAACTTCACACCGTTTCTTCTTGTCAATAATTTAGGGGAATCCTTCATCGAAGGTCCGCAAACTATCGCGATCACTAATCCAAGAACAAAAATCATCACACCGAGAATATCAATGTCAATTTCCCACAAACTATAAGTCAGAAAGTTAAGCAGAAAAATAGTTATGCCAATTATGCACAATATAATTCCGTTTTTTCTTGTAAGCCATTTCATAATCTTGTTTAAATTAACGGATTAAACAAAGGTTTGTTTTTTAAAATTACCGACTATTTTTTTAAAGTGAAAACTCTGTTTTGTTTAACATATCGGCGCATACGAAGCGCGTAGTATTTAGGTGGAGACTTTTGTAAAAAGCCGAAACCGAATACGCCGTGTTATGTGATGTATCGTGAAACACTATTCGATAATTTTATTTTCTTCTATGGAAGTTTTTTTAGCGGGTTGTAACGTCTTGGATTGCAACTTTAGTGCCGCTAAAATTCCGATGCCGATTACCAAAATAACGATGACAATCGCAATTAATATTTTTTTCATAGTACGTTTAGCAAGTTAAATGTTTTTTGCGTTTCACAATATTTCAGCTAACAACGGTTATATCCGAAGTTTTTACGAACAACTAAGGTAAAAATTTGGGCGTAGCCGAAAAGAAGGCTTGTTTTAAATTATTAATTAGGCATCAATATTTGTAAAACTATTAACACAATAAACAAAATATGGAGGGTACCCATTTCATTTGACACATTCTCCACGCTCCAATTGATATTGCCG
>CAYNAR010000024.1:0-11932 GCA_964395625.1 uncultured Gammaproteobacteria bacterium
TATACTATCCAGAGACAGTTGCATAAATTTATCAATATCAAGATATTCAAGAAAATGATGGAGTGGGGGTTTGAAGAAGAGAAAATTTGGGAAGCGCTAAAGTAATCGTATCAAATTGATACGATTTTTTTGTTTGCTAAAATTTATAGACCCAGATTTGGGAATAGGAGTTTATTTTGTCGTAGAAGAATTGAGTGGTGTTAGATTGTATATATTCGATCGTTTCAGGATTAATGCGTCCGTCAACAGACATGTAGTCAAAAATAATGTAGCCGTGTTTCTCTTGGGTTATTTTTTTTAGTTCGTCTAAATTGTTTATAACTTCGGCACCGACGTAGTATTCTTTGTTCTCTTGTATTACTTCAACGGTTTTTTCTATACCCAGATAGTCGTATTTTATCCAATAGCCGGGTTGGCCTAAGAATATCTTGTTGAAATGCGGGTGGCTGGAGATTATTATTTCGTCTGGCTCGATGCTTTCTTCTATTGTTTCGTAGGCTTTGTTCCAATTCGGTTGCGGAGTGTAGGCGTAATAGGGGCGATTGAGTTTTGTCGGGTCGTCAGATTCTAGAGCATAGAAAGATTTGGGGTAAAGGAGTCCTTGGCCGGTGAGAAAGAAAGTTAGCATAAGTGCCATAACGGGTAAGGCTGGCATCCAGTGTTTTATGTTAAAAGAATGGATCCCGGCCTTCGCCGGGATGACATGGGAAGATAGGGTTTTAGTGATTGTGTAGGCGGCGGCAAGATAGAATATCGGGGTGAGGTGGAACATGTAGCGGTAATGGACGACGTTGGTCAAGAAGGAAAGAGGAATGAGGTAGATGAAGAACGCCGACCAGAGCATCCAGTGTTTTTTCTTTTCTTCGCCTTGGGTGCTTATTAGGCCGTAGATAGCGACGATTATGAAGGGCCAGTAATTGCGTAGATAGAAGCTAAGGTAGTATGGCAAGTTATAATGGAATTGAAGGTTGCCGATGGCGTTGGTGATGAAACGGATGTTGAGGACGTATTCGACGAAAACAAGGATGGCGGCGACGAATGACAATTGATAGATGATGGATTTTTTGTTTTTGAAATATTGTTTCGTGTTTTTGACGATTAGGAAAATTAAAAAAATTATCGGTAATAGGTAGGCTAGTTTGTGAGCGCTTATGGCCAAGACTGTGAACACCGAAGAAAGGACGATTCCGATCGTTTTTATTTTTTTATCCTGCGATTCTATGAAGAGATAGAAGAAAGACAGGGAGAGCCAAAAAAAGACTTCCAGCTCGGTGTACCAGCGAGCTTCGCGCGACCAAGCGATTTGCCAATAGGAGAGTGCGACGAAGAAAGCGGAGAGTAGGGCGACTTTTTTGTCTTTGAAGAAGTTTTTAGCAAAAAAGTAGATGACGAAGATGAAGAGGAGACCGAAGATGCCGGCAAGGAGGCGATAGGAAAAAGCGTTGTCGCCGAAAATCTTAGCTAGGCCAACTGTCGGCAGACAGTAGGTCGAGCAGTTGTAGGTCTTGCCAGAGTCTAGGATTGAGGCGCCGGTGGGTGTGAAGCCGTTCTCTTGACCGGAGATGACGGCGTTGATGGTATAGCCTTCGTCCATCCAGTAGGATTGACTGTCTAAATCGTGAAAACGTAAAAAAGCCCCCAAGATGAGGACTATGATAGATATAATGAGTATCGCTTTTTTATTAAGCATATGTTTAATTTATCTATTTTTAAGGTTTTTGTCAAAAGAAGCCTTCTGTTGACATATATTTTTATCTGTAATATAATCTCTATATATTAAAATTCATTAATCAAAACGAGGGGGTGAAATCCGAAAATAAAGGATTCCATTGATATTTTATTTTTATGAACAAGAAGAATTTAATTAAAACCGGCGTGGCTGTTGCTTGTTTGGTGGTGGCCTCTATGTTCGGTTTTAAAGTCGCTCAAGGCTACGGCGGTTCTTATGCCCCGACTCCTTGCTCCAGTGTTACTTATGCCGAGTGGCAGTCTTGCGTTAACGGTTTGCAATTCCGCAACGTTATCGGTCAAACTCCTAACAATTGCCAATTGACTGCTAGTCAACAGCTCGCCAGATCTAAGTCTTGCTCCGTTGAAAATGGTAACGGCAATGACAATGACAATGGAAATGGTCAGGTTTTAGGTGAAAAGACTTACGGCGATGGCACTTTGCTTCGCGGTTCCGACAAGAAGATCTACATCGTCGTTGGCGGTAAATTGAAGCAGATCGCTACTTTGAAGGAGTTAGCTAAGTATGCCGGCAAGAAGATCGTCGATGTTAAGGATTCTGTCATCGCTTCTTACGCTAAGGTTTCCGGTGGCTCCGTCTTGGGCGACAAGAAATACGGCAATGGCCAATTGATTCGCAACAACAATGTGAAGGTCTATGTCATCATCGATGGCAAGAAGAAGCACATCTTGAATTTGGCTGAGCTTGCTAAGTATTATTTCGGTAAGCCGATTCTCTACGTTTCTCCGGAAGTTCTCGCTTCCTATCCTAACTACTAAGGAAAAACTTCAGATAAAAAAGCAGGGCCTATCAAAGGCTCTGTTTTTTTTGTTCAATAAAAAAACGACTCTTTTAAGGGAGTCGTTGTTGAAGATTGACTAAACGTTTTTCTTTTTTAATTTTTCATCTCTTTTTAAACCGACAATAATTACTACTATCATCGCTGAAAGTGTGGCACTGAACAACAGTAAGGATGGTTTTCTTTGTGGATTGTCTTTTGAAAAATATTGGCAACTTAATGATCTTAGTGTGTTTTCCAGTGAATTTATTTTACTTTTCACTAAAGATTCTTGAAAAGGGGATGTTGTTGTTTGGCTATCATCGATTGTCATTAAGTTTCTCTTGAGAGAAGTTTGTAAAACTAATATTTTTTCTTGTACGTTGCTTATTTCAGTAGCTATCTTTTCCTCGTATGAGTTTTTCTGAAACACCTCTACTCGATAGGTCACCTCGTCCACCAGCATTTTGAGTGCACAGGACATCATGATAATGACGCCAATGGCTATTAAGACATTGTAACCAATTATACTGTTTTTCTTTTCTTTTGATGAATTATTCATTAAGGACTCCTTTTTTAAAAAAATATATGGAAATTGTTTGTTTAGTCAAAATTTTAAAGGACAAGTTATGTTTAAATTATACACTATTTTTGTATTTTTGTCAAGTCAAAGAGTAGTGTTATCTTTGAAAATGGCTATGTTTTTTTGTTTTTCGCTAGTATTGACAAAAATTGTATGGCGTTGTATAATGCTAAGATTAGTTCTTTAAACAGTATAAACAATAAAGGAAAGGATTTTAGCTGATGATTGATTGGGAAAAAAAGCTGACAAGCGAGGAATTTGTTAATGGGTGCATTCTTGTTCATGATGAAGGGGAAGTTTTCTGTGGAGTTATTAATATGGTAAAAGTAATTGATGGAGTAGCCTTCATCATTAGTCCGTTGTTCGTTAAGTCAAGCAAACAAGGTTGGGTGAAATACAACCGAGATGAAGTGGTAAATCTTTTACCTCTTACCGATAGTGGCTTAATGATGATTAATAACGGAGCTGTTTATGCTCGTTTATCGGGAAATAGACAGGCAATGTTTTTCCCGTTTTACGTGGATAAATACTGTATTGCAGGAAAAGAAGTTGTCAGGTTTGACGAAATTAGAGCTCTTGCTAATCTTGTTTTAGCTTAATCTTTTCTTCACGGAAGTCGCTTTTGCGCCTTCCGTTTTTATTTTGACTAAAATTTTGCGGATGGCTATAATGAAAGAAGTTATTTATCAAAATTTTTTTATGAATAAAAATTGGAGGGGGATTTTTATTATTTTTGTATTTCCGGCTTTGTTATTGGCCGGTTTTTTATTGGTTTGATTTATGGACAAGAAGGAGGTTTCGGTTTATTTGAATAAATTCGAATCAAAAAAGGATAGAACTATTGTTATTGTTGATTATGGTAATGTGGAAAAATGGAAAAACGGTTTAGGGTGGGTTATTGGAATAAAACAATTAGCCGAGCTTGTTAAGAAGTTTTCACTTGGAAAACAATTTTTAAGAAGATTTTATTATGGGTCGGATTATGGTCCGGATGAAAAATCTAAGATTTTAGTCGCTTGGTCTAAGGGGATATTGGAAAAGGCTGAAATGAATAGGTTTGAAAAATGCACAAAAAGAGTTAAATATATTCATAGTCGGGATAATAAATTCGGATTTGAGAAGAAATGCGACCTTGATGTTGAGATGGCTATAGATTTAGTAAAAGAGAGAAGCAATTATGATTTGGCGGTTATTTTTTCCGGCGATGGTGATTTAATGTATGCACTCAAGTATGTAAAGGATTGTTACGGAAAGGAATTTATTGTCTTTGGTGCAAGGAATCATGTCGGTCGCGAGGTGTATGATGCGAAAAAAATTGGAGTCGTCACTGATATTTTGTATGCCGAGGATTTTGAATATAGATTGAATAGGGATAGGTTTAGGCCATAAAATCAGAAATCCGCCCCTTTGGGAGGCGGTTTCGATCAAAATCAGGTAAGCCAAAAGCTTACAAGTAGATATTAACATTATTTTATACTCAAGTCAAATGTCATTTTTATTTGATTTTGCTTGGTTATAATTATTAAATTTTTTTATGAATAAAAATTGGAGGGGGATTTTTATCGTTTTTGTATTTCCGGCTTTGTTATTGGCCGGTTTTTTATTGCCTAGCTTGGTTTTGGCCGAGGAAGTGAAAGAGGAACTAGATCAGAATAATCCTTTTTGTATGTTGTACATGCCATACAACATGAATTATTTGATGCGCTATGGACAAAGTTTTATTCCGTCAACGAGCAATATTTCCTCGGTTTCCATGATTTTACAGCCGATTTACGAGGGGTATCCGGGCTATATTACGCAATTGAAACTGTGTCGAGGGAGTATGACTGTGCCACTTTGGAGTGACCCTTTGGCGGATTGGTATTGCGATAAGCCTGGCCAAACGCTTTTGGCTACGGCCACTGCCGTAATGGATTATGGTGATCCGTGGAAGAAATTCACTTTTAAAGAGCCAGTTTCTGTCGTCCCAGGAGAGTCTTTGTTTATAATGGTAGAAGGTCGGCATATTTCGGCGTGTGGCGAGAAATACAATGACTATTATCCAATGGGTGAGGCGCGTTCCGGCTACAACGCTCTGGATTTCGCTTTTAGGACTTATTATGATCCGAATTGGACAGGGAAAAAACGCAAGCCAGTGCTTATTGTGCCGGGGATAATGGGGAGTTATTTAAAGGAAGCTTCGACGAGTAAGGAGTTATGGTTGAATTTAGGAGAATATTTATTGCCAGGGAGTGATAGTAGTTTGTTAAAGCTAAAAATGGATAAATATGGTTCTTCCCTTGGGCAATTATCCGTTGATGGGGCAATAGAAGAGGTGTTAACCAAAGATTTCTATAAAGGGTTAATAGAGGAATTGGAAGCTAATGGCTATGAGCTGAACAAAGATCTCTTTATTTTTCCTTATGATTGGCGCTACAATCTTGATTGTTTGGCTGGAGTGGGGGAATGCCCCGATGATGGCGTGGCTAATTTGAATAGCAGGATTGAATGGATTAAATTATATACCGGCTTTGACAAGATTGATATTGTTGCACACAGCATGGGTGGATTGATAACCAAGGCGTATATGGAGGAATTCGGCGAATCGTCCGTCGGTAAGTTTATCGCCGTGGCTACACCGCATTATGGAGCACCGAAAGGGGCGAAGACGTTAATGTATGGAGATGATTTGGGTGTTCGGTTGCCTGGCTTAGTAATTTTGAATGAAAAAACTATAAAAGAGCTTGCTCAAAATATCCCATCTCTATACCACCTTCTTCCAAGTGGTAAATTTTTCGATTTATACGATTCCTATTTAGTCGATAGTTATGATTATGATGGTAATGGGGTGTTCGGTAAATTGGATCATGATAATTCCAATGTTTTTCTAAGTAATACTGGACGTAATGAATATTTAATAAGTCAAGCTAAAGAATTTCATGACAAGGTTGATGATTTTGTTTATGATGATTCTTATAGTATTTCCGGGTGTGGTTTGCCGACTGTTGGCAAGATTATAATCTTAAATAAAGAAAAAAATGGTAAATATGAGTATATTTTGGATTATGTCAGTGGTGATGAGACAGTCCCGCTTTACAGCGCTCAAAAGTTTGGCAATGAAAGATATAGCGCCTATAAAGCCGAGCATGGCACTATATCTAGTATAAAGGGTGTTAAGCAGTTGATTTCCGCTATCCTTGCCGATAGGCAGAAGGATTTTGACTATTCGGAGTATGAGAAAATTAAACCAGCCAGTGAAGAATGTCCTTTTAAAGGTGTCGCGATTAGCTTTCATAGCCCGATTACTATGGAAGTTTATGATGAGAGCGGTAATTTTGTTGGTCGCAATGCCGATGGCGATATAGAGATCGGTATCCCCGGCGCTCAATATGATGAGATAGAAGACAATAAATTCGTTTTCCTGCCCGATGGCGGAGAATATATCGTTAAAGGCCTGGCGACCGATAATGGCAGTTTTAATGCCAGAATAAGGAAGATAGATAACGGGCAATATACGCAAGAAGAGTATTTTAACGAAGTGCCACTAGTTAATCAGATTACAACTGTGGAAATAAGTATTGGTGTCGATCAGATTGAACATGAAATAAATATTGATAATAATGGTGATGATGTTTTTGAAGAGGAGAGAGTTCCTGATTCGGTTTTAGTAGGTGATGAAATTAACGACTTGACGGTGCCGGAAACAACGGCGAACGTTGATGGTGTTATAGGAAGTAATGATTATTATGTTTCCGATGTGAAATTAGAATTATCTGCTTTTGACAGCGTCTCCGGTGTTCTAAAGACTGGGTATAGTTTGGATAGTGGAATTTCTTGGCTTAAATATGATAGCGCGGTTTTAATGGACAAAAATGGTACGACGACGATTTTGTATTCATCGACCGACAGAGCAGGAAACAGGGAAGAGAATAAGGAGATTGTTGTGAATATTGATAAAATAGCTCCGGAAATAACCATTTTTATTCCGCAAGAAGGGCAGGAAATAGAACATGATAAGTCTTTGCAAGTGGAATATTTTTTTGAAGATTTATTATCCGGCGTTGATAATGGAAAATTAGAATTATACTTAGACAATCAATTGATGTCGTCTAGTGTTATTGATTTATTCGTATATAAAAACGGACAATACAGGACTAAAATAAAAGTTAGTGATTTGGCTGGTAATTTTTCGGAAAAAGAAGTTGGTTTTAGAGTTATCAGTACTATTAGTAGTGCCATTTCTGATGTTGATAGATTATATAAAGAAAAACAGATTAAAAAGACCGGGACTAGAGATGATATTAAAGATGATTTGTTATGGATAAAGAATTATTTGGAAAAGAATGCTAAAAAGGAGGAGAAGAGATGGGAGGTTGAAAAAAAGATGATGGAAAAATGCGTAGCTAAAAAAGGACGCTCTTGGTGTGATGCTAAGCTGGGAAAAGTCTTTCAGCGAACCGATTATCACTTGGATAAAATTCGACAAAAAATTGTAGAAATAAAATATAAAGCGATATTAAAGAAACTGGAAATTTATGAAAGATTAGGAATGATAAGTGAAATAGGCTATAATATTATTAGTGATGATGTGAAATATTTATTAAATAAAATATAAAAACATGAAACCAGTTTTTAAAAAAAATTTATTGATTTCCATTTTTTGGCTTGTGTTTTTCTTGGTCCCGTTTTTGTTGTTAGTGTTTCCTCCTGTAGTTATGGATTTTGGCTGGTTTTATCTTTATTTTATAGTCGCATTGCCAGTGCTTTTTATTGCTTGCTTTTTTATTGATAAATTTTTTATTAATAAGCAAACTACTCTCAAAGAAGACCTTGTTAAGTATTTTTTGTTTTTTGTCGCTAGTTATGCGGGATTGATTGCGTATATTGTTTTTAATTTGCGATTAGGGTTTATTCTATAATAAAACAGCCTTTTGCGAAGATTGGCTGTTTTTTTACTTATATTTCGTTTCTATTCTTTAAGGCGTTGCTTAGGGTTATCTCGTCGGCATATTCGATGTCGGAACCCATAGGTAGGCCACGAGCCAAACGAGTGACTTTGACTTTTTCTTCTTTGAGTAATTTCGCCAGATACATAGAGGTAGTTTCACCTTCTAAAGTAGGGGAGAGAGCCAGGATGACTTCCTTGACCACTCCTTGCCTTAGGCGTTTTATCAAGGCCGAGATATTCGTCTTGTTGGCGTCGATGCCTTCCTGCGGTTTGAGGTTACGACCGATCAGGAAATACAAGCCCTTGTATCGTTCGGAGGATTCGATAGCCAACATCTCCGGTTGCGTGGCTACGACACAAAGGGTACTTCTGTCTCTTTCCAGATTCGCGCAGATCACGCAAGGATTGTTTTCGGCGATGGAGAGGCAATGCGGGCAGAGTTTGAGGTCTTTTTTGAGATTAGCCATGTCCTCGGAGAATTTTTTCAAGAATTCTTTGGGTTGTTTTAGTAGAAAAAAAGCGTAGCGCTGGGCAGTTTTGGGGCCAACGGTCGGCAATTCTGACAGGTCGTCTATTAGGTTTTGGATATTCTTCGGGAACTGCATAAATAATGAAACACACCCCGCCATTCTGGCACCCCTCTCCAAGAGGGGAATTAACAATGAAACACACCCAGCTAGAGTGTAGGCATCACTCTCTAAAAAATAGTGGCAATGCGGTAGTATTTTTGAATCTTCAATTTCCAACCTTCAATTTTGACATTGAAGGTTGAGACTGGAGATTAACCGAGGCCTGGGATTCCTCCCATGGCGCGCATTTTTTCGGCTAAGACTTTCTGAGTCTTTTTGATGACGTCGTTGAAGGCTTCCGGCATGTGCTTTTCAATCTCTTCTTTCGTCATCTCTTTGGATAATTTGACCTCTTTGACGTTCATATTGCCGTCCATGACGACGGTGATTCCGGCTTTGTCGGCGGTGATGGTCTCACCGGATAAGGCGGCTTGGATGACCTTGGCTTGGTCGCGAATCTCTTTGATTTGTTTTAATTTCTCGAACATATTATTGGGTTAATTTATCTTTTAGTTATTTTTAGAATTCCGGTGGCGCTTCGCCATAGTCGTGGCGCGTTACCGGTCTGAAGCTGGTGGTCTCTCCGTCGAAGTACATGTTGACGACGCCGGTCGGGCCGTTTCTGTGTTTGGCGATGAATAGTTGCGCGCTATGCTTCTCTTCTTCGGTCAGGTCTTCGAAGCGGTAGTTACGGTCGGCGGCTTTGCGGTAGACGAACATGACGATGTCGGCGTCCTGCTCGATGGATCCGGATTCGCGCAAGTGGGCCAATTTCGGGATGGCCGGTTTTTCCATTTCCACAGCGCGGGACAGCTGGGACAAGGCGATGAGCGGTACGTTCAATTCACGGGCGATACCTTTGAGACCGCGGGATATCTCGGCGATCTCTTGGACGCGGTTGTCGCCGTATTTGCCACGGCCTTGCATCAACTGCAAGTAGTCGATGATTATCAATCCCAATCCGCGATCCATCTTTAGGCGACGGCATTTGGCGCGGATGTCCATGATCGTGCAGGAGGAGTTGTCATCTATATATATAGGGGCTTCGGATAGTATTCCCATGGCCTCGCCGATTTTGGCGAAGTCGTTGTCGTTCTCTTTGTCGGAAAGGTGTCCGGTGCGCATTTTCCAGAGCGAGACGTTGGCTTGGGCGCAAAGCATTCTGTCGACTAGCTGTTCCTTACTCATTTCCAAAGAGAAGACTCCGACCGGTTCTTTGGAGGTGATGGCGGCCATACGGGCGATATCCATGGCTAGCGTGGTCTTTCCGACGGAAGGACGGGCGGCCAGAATTATCAAATCGGATTTTTGCAGACCGGCGGTCAAATCGTCCAAGTCTTTCAAGCCTGTCGGCAAACCTCTTAATTTACCGGATTGTTTGTGTAATTCGTCGATTCTTTCGAAAGTGCTGGAGAGCAGGCTGTCGATGCTGACGAAGGCGGCCTTGGTGTAGTTTTGTGATATTTGGAAGATCTTCTTTTCGACATCGTCTAGAAGCAGGTCGACGTCCTCGTCTTCTTGGAAGCTTAATTCGGATATTTCCGAGGCGGCGGATTGCAGACGGCGCAAGGTGGCTTTGTGTGTAATGATCTTGGCGTAATTCTCGACGTTGGAGGCGGTGGCGACGAAATTGGAAAGCTGAGCCAGATAGGTGCGTCCACCGATTTTAGTCAAGAGGTTTTGGGCGTCGAGCTTGTTGGCCAGAGTCAAAGAATCTATGGGCTCTTGTTTGGAGAATAACTCCATCATGGCGCGATAGATTAGTTGATGAGCGTCTTTATAGAAATCTTTGTCGGATAGGCTGTCCACCACTTTGACGATGGCGTTTTTGTCTATCAGAATGCAAGAGAGGAGCGATTGTTCCGCTTCGATATTCTGCGGTGGCAATTTGGCGATAAGTTCTTGTCCGGACATAAAAATCGTTTTTGTTAGTATGCTATATCTTATCTTATTGATAGTGATTTAGCAAGGCGGTTTTTGTGGGTTAATTGTTGATAAGAAGTGGTAAAAACACCTTATTTATTGACATAATATTTTCTTGTGTTAATATGAATGGTATAAATTCGTTCTTTTTCAAAGTCGGACCTGCGAATGCAGGGAAAAACGGTAATTCGATAACTGATTATCAAAAAAGGAGTTTTGGTCATGATGATTCTTTTTGTCATGATGAGCGGCATTTCGGTTGGTTTTGAAATGCCCATTCCCAAAAAGATTTAGTTATAGTGTTGTGGTGTTCTTTGATGTTTATTTTTGACGCGTAGAACATTTCCAAACAGGACAAGATCTTTTCGGGGGCTGTTGCAAATCTTTTAAGTTTAGCGTCTTTTGAGGTGGGTATTGAACAAATATGGTGTTTAAAGAAGCAAAGCAATCGATGAAGTAGTTCGATATCTATTCCAAGGACCAATAACTGAGAATCAGTTCGCCCTTAGTGAAAGGACAAAAACTTGTCCTAAATTTTTAACCCTTTTTTCACTTCTTTAATAGGAGCGTGAATGAATCTAAACGGTAAAAATTTTAACTTCAACGCGAATCTTTCGAACAATTCACCGCATAATTCGGCAAACTGGTTACGGAGAAGTCCGATTCTTAATTGTTGACGATTCATTATCGATCATACGGCTTTAAGACGGAGGCCTGAGAGAAATCTCGGGCCGTTTTTATTTATTATAAGTCAAAAATTAGTTAATTGTTCGTATTGCTATTGACATTTTTTAAAAAATAAGTTAATATATATTTTTGCGATGGGCACTCCTTTTGTTAGGACATTCTTGTGGAAAAGAAAAGACCAAGTCTGTCGCAAATAGGTCGGGGAACTTTGCACTCCCGTCGGACCGGCCCTTATTCTTTATGGATAAGGGCTTTTTTTCTTGACTTTTTCTTTTTGTTAATGTAAGCTTTAATTAAATCAGGATTACTCTTTTGGAATCAGGTCTTGGCAAAGATTCCACGCAAAAGACTTTTATTAGTAGTTTTACGGTCTGTTGCGTAGTCAAAAAGAGGCAAGCTTTTCGTAAGATTAGCCATCCTGAATGTTCTTTAATTTTTTTGTGGGCTTTTTTGGTCGACGAATCTTTTGTTACTCCTATTATTTTTTGAATCTCCTTTTGCAGTGTGTGTATTTTTTTTGTCGACCTACCCCGCCCGCGCCCCTGTCTTTTTTAAAAGGCAGGGGCTCTTTTTTTACAGGATGATCGGGTCTTGTCAAAATTTTAATTATTTGTTATGCTATTTTTAGGCTTAAATCTTTAGGCAGTTATTTTTTTATCCGCGATTATAAGCCATATCGACGCGCCCATAGCTCAGCTGGTAGAGCAGCTCCCTTTTAAGGAGAAGGTCACAGGTT
>CAYNAR010000025.1:0-10822 GCA_964395625.1 uncultured Gammaproteobacteria bacterium
TATTATATATATTTTTTTGTAAAAATCAAGCTTTTTTTTAAAAAAAATAAAAAATTAATTCTAATAATATCAATAAGATATAAAAATTCCTTTAAAAAATTTTTTAAAATATTTTTAAAAATTGATTTTTGAGGCCAATTTATTAAAATTTATAGCCTGGCAAAATTTATTTATATTAGTATAAAAATTTATTTTTGAAGAAAAATTATGGGAACAATTACATATAGATTTGTAGAAGAACCGAAACCAAAAAATAAAGGCGGAAGACCAAAAGGTAAACGGTATGAAAAACCTACAAAGAAAGATAAAATGAATTTCTCCAAAATGGAATTGTTGTATAGTTATGGAATGACAGACCTAGAAGTTTGTGAAGTATTTAATATTACACAGCAAACACTTAATAATTGGAAAAAGGATAAAGATTTTTTTGAGTCCATATTAAGAGGAAAGGCTTTACCAGACCAAAAAGTGGCAAGATCATTATACCAAAGAGCGATTGGATATAGCCATGAAGATATAGATATAAGAGTGGTTGATAAAGAAATTGTAAAAACAAAGATTATAAAACATTATCCGCCAGATGTAGCAGCGGCTTCTTTATGGCTAAGAAATAGAAGGCCGGATTTATGGAGAGATAAACAAGATATAGAAGTTAGCGGGAAAGCTGGTGGCCCAGTTACAATGAACATTATATATGAAAGTAAACAACAACCAACTGGAGACAGTGAGAATAGATAGAAATGTCTAGAAACTATACAATTCGGATTCCACAACCACATAAACAACAATCAGCATTTATTAATTCTACGGCCAAGAGACAAATGGTAAAAGCAGGACGTCGTGGTGGAAAAACCGTTGGCAATGGAATTAAAGCCATTGATCGTTTTATAGATAAAAATAGAAGGGTATTATATGCAGTCCCAACATCAGATCAGGTTGCAAGGTTCTGGTATACAGTTACAAGGGCATTACAAGAACCAATTGATGATGGATGGTATTATAAAAATGAAACCGAGCACATAATTCAATTATCAGATCTTGCTATTAAAGAGCTTGCAAAGAATCCAGAAAACAAAGAACCTTATCTTAATAGATTAAGAGAATCAAGGATTAGGGCTAAAACAGCCTGGAATGCAGATACACTTCGTGGTGATTATGCAGATGAATTAATATTAGATGAATTTCAATTAATGGCGGAAGAGGCCTGGACATTGGTTGGATCTCCAATGTTGTTAGATAATAATGGGAATGTAACATTCATCTATACTCCTCCTTCATTAGCCAACAGAGCCATATCAAAGGCGAAAGATACTCAATTTGCAGCCAAGATGTTTAAGCGTTATCAAGCTCTGGAAAAGGAAAGACCAGATCGTTACGCGACCTTTCATTTCACATCAATGGATAACCCTTATATTTCCAAAGAAGCATTAAAAGAGATTGCTGGAGATATGACTTCTGTTGGCTACAGAATGGAGATATTAGCAGAAGATGTTGATGAAGCGCCTGGAGCATTATGGACCAGGGAAACAATAGAAATTTATAGAATATTGCCAAGTGAAATTGATCTTGAAAAAATGGATAGAATTATAGTTGCGATTGATCCATCAGCTACAAGTGAAGGAGACGAGGCTGGAATTATTGGTGCAAGTAAATCTGGAGACCATGGATATATATTAGCAGATAGATCATTACAAGGTTCTCCTCTTAAATGGGCACAAGCAGCGATTAATCTTTACCATGAATTAGAAGCTGATTGTATAGTTGCAGAAAAGAATCAAGGCGGAGAAATGATTTCCACTATTATCTGCGGTCTTGATAAAACAATAAAAGTTTCTTTAGTGCATGCAAGCAGAGGCAAACAAGCCAGAGCAGAACCGGCGGCAGCGAAATATGAGCAAGGATATATTCATCATGTTGGCAATTTCCCTAAATTGGAAGACGAAATGTGTTTATGGATTCCAGGGAAGGGGGATTCCCCTAATAGAATGGACGCGATGGTTTGGGCGATGAAAGAGTTAGGATTAGAAGGTGTTGGACAAACAGATTGGTTAAAAGTTATAGGAGAATAAAATGTTACTTACGGAAATTGGAAAAATAGAAAATGGAAGAATTTTTACAAAGGATGATTCTTTATTTGAATGTCCTCATTGTAAATCTATTTTTGAAAAGAATTTTGCCAAAGATAAAATGAAAAAATGGGGAAAAGATAAACAAATGTTTTATACAACAAAGCATTGTCCAAATTGCGACAGGAGAATTTTAATGAAAGATCAAAATAAAGATGTTTTACAACGCAAGATTGAAAGATTAAGACAATATGCAAATCAGTGTCGTATAACTGGTGATTTAGAGGAGCATAGAGAAGCATTAAAAGAGATTGCTAATTTGGAAGCGGAGTTTAGAAGTCTTATAGACAATTTAACAATTAAAGATGCAGCGGCAGTTGCTTTGAAAGGTCTTGGTGAAGTAAGAAAGCAGATGAAGGATGGTAGTTTAATGGAAAAATACAAAGGATATGAAATATGGAGCACATTTGGTGGGGTTAATATTAAAGACGATAGAGGAAAAGTTTTTAATATCGCTTCAAGTGGTGATTTACAAGGAGCTATTCTAAAAGCTAAAAGTAAAATTGATAAATTGCAAATGATGGAAGCTGGCGGTCCTTTCCCGATATCAAATGACTCCAAACCCACAGCCAAAGACAAACTACTTAAAGATCTTGATTCATTAAGAAAAGACATGAAAAGGACTAAAGACGCTGGCAAAGTGGAAGTAAAACGACAAAGTGATATTGGTTCAAACCGGTGGGGAATATATGTTAATGGTAAGTTAGTCGAAGGAGGATTCTTTTCTAAAGAAGTGGCAGAAGAGACCGCCAGTAAAAATTATGGTGGAGCAAAAGATACTGCATTACGATCTTTAGATTCGTTGAAGAGATCTGTGAAGAGAAAAACAAAAGATGAAAACGAAGAAGAAGGATTATACTATTATAAACAATGGAGAGTATATGGTAACAATGGTAAGTGGACTGCTACGAGGAAATTTCTTGGTAAAACAGGTTCTCCTGGTAGAGGAGAAGTAAAAATAACTGCAAAATCTTTTGAAGAAGCAAAGAGTAAAATTGATGATTATATTAGACAGCTAGGACATGATAAGAAAACAAAAGACATCAATCCTCCATCAGAATCAGAAAGAATAAAAAATGATTTTGAGTCAGGAAGAAAAGATGACCGTAAGATAACGAAGGATGTGTGGATAGATGAATATAAAGGATATAAGATTATTGTTAATGAATTTGGATCAACAACATTTGAATTTACAATACAGAAAAATGGAAAAGATGTTTACAAAGGAGTTAAAGAAACATTACTTGGAGCAAGAGCAACAGCCCGAAGATTAATTGACCAGAATAAAGTTTCTGATTCGAAAACCAAAGACAAGAAGATAAAAGATGGTACTCGACACTACCATGTAGAAAAATATGCTAACGAAAAGTATTATGTTGAAGATCCTGAAGGTGGGGACGAGACTGGGCCTTTCCCTTCAGGCATCATGGCTCAAATAGAAATGGATAAGAGAAATGATGAATATGAAAAGAAACATGCGTACAAATATAATATAAAAGACAAGAAAACAAAAGATGTTATTCTTTCTCCAAAAGACACTTATAATAAAATAAGAAATTTTGATAAAATTGCTTTGCAGGGCTTTGCAAGGAGAATTGGTTATCCTGAATTAAGCGATTTAAAAAAGATGGATACTTCATCTATTATTGCAGAATTAATTTCCTTCTTACATGGAGAAAAAGGAGATCAGTTTTTAGAAAATCCAAATAACTTTAAAGACTCCAAACCAACAGCAAAAGACAAAATGCTTAAAGATCTTGATTCATTAAAGAGAAGAGTGGAAGATGCCATGTCATATAAAGTAAAAGATGCTTGGTTGTATAAAGTACAGGTAGGTAATACAGGTGGATGGTCTTTTCCTTCTTTCTCTGAAGCGTTGAGTTATGCAAAAAGTATGGCAGTTCAAAATAACACAGTAGTTAGAATATACCCTTTGCATTCTGCAGATAACAAGATAAGAGTTATAAATGAAAAAGGGCAAGTAGCTGGTTTTGAAATAACCAGAGATACTTTCGGTATGAATACCGAAGAGCAGCAAAAAGAATTTGATACAAGAAACATTGAAGAGGAAACGATTAAGAATAACGCTTTCCGCAGAGTCGTTTTCACCGGCAATACACTTCAATTGGTTTTGATGTCCTTACTTCCGAACGAAGATATAGGAATGGAAGTACATGATAATGTTGACCAGTTCTTCCGTATAGAAGAAGGTGAAGGATTACTTGAGATAGAAGGACAGGGGTCACAGCCAGTGAAGGCTGGCTTCTCTATTCTAATAACAGCAGGAACCAAGCACAATGTAAAGAACATAGGAAGTGAACCATTGAAGCTCTATACGATATATGGTCCTCCGAATCATCCGGCTGACAGATTACAGAATACAAAGGCAGAAGCAATAGAAGCTGAAAAAGTGGCAGTTGGCGATAAAAAAACAAAAGACCAAGAGAATTATAAAGTGTATTGGGTTAATCATAATTATTATTCTCAAGAAGAGTTTAATACTTTAGAAGAAGCAAGAAAGTATGCTGACTCGAAAAGTTTCGAATATAGAATTGATTTGAATGGTAGACCTGTTGCTTCTGGTGGTTCTCTTAGAGGTTTTAGAATGATAGATAAGAAAACAAAAGATGTTAATTATAAAAGCAAGTTAATGGAATTAAAAGGAAGATTATTAGAACAAAGAACAGGTGGAGCTTCTGCAATAGAAATTAGAAATACGTTAGAAGAAATAAAAGAGGTTGAAAGTATCATTAGAAATAATTCATCTAAAGATTCCAAAACGAGAGATTATGTTTCTTCTAGTGATATGTACTCTGTAGGATTTAAATTGGTTAAATCTGAAATAAACGGAGAGGGAGTTGAAATGGACTGGTTTATTCATCCTAAAATTAAAGATCATCATTTCCTATTAAGAGATGATAAAGAAGGGATTCTAATTGGTCAAGGTTCTTCCCCTGGTGGAGGAATAATTACTACAGTATCAACTCCGATGGCAGTTTTTAATTTCTTGAAAAATTATATATAGGAGATATTAAGTATGTTAAGTAAAGATATTACAGTTATAAATGGAATGGTGAGAACAAAAGATTCAATTAAGATGAAAGATGCTACGACAGAATCTCAAGTTAAAGCATTATGTAAACAAGCAGGAAGAGAATTTTTAGCTGATAAAACAAAAGACGATTCTGGTTGGGAGGAAGTCAAAGCAGGAGATTATATAGCTTTGAATATTGGTGGTGGGTTTGTAGAAAAAGCAAGAGTTAAAGAAGTCAAATCAAATGGATTTTTAATGCAATATGAAGATGGAACACGGTTGGTTCCAAAAACCGATTTTGCATGGATTGTTAGAAAAGGTTAAATAAAAATGTTATTTACCAATTTAAGAATAGAAAAAGGCAGAATTACAAATAAAGATCAAGCACCAACAAGAGAGATTATATATCAAGGTTTGCCAATTGTTATTGAAAATGATGAAGGTTCTATAAGGAAATGGAAGAATGAAGAAGGACAAACTGGCAAGGTTAGAATGTTTTATGCTTACGGATACATTAAAGGGACAGTGGGAGTTGATGGTGAAGGTATTGATTGCTTCATTGGTCATAATCCTTATGCTGCCAATGTGTATATTATTACTTTAGGCAAAGATGACCACGAAGAAAAAATTATGTTTGGATTTGATAATAAAGAATCTGCTAGAGATGCATTTCTAGCTCATTATCAAGATCAGGCTTATTTAGGAGAAATGAAAGAGATGCCAATCTATTTGTTCAAATTGACATTAGAATTTAAATAAATTCATAAGGTGATTGCAAATGGCAAAAGTAAATTTTACAAGAACAAAAACAATGGATAAAAAGATTGCAAGTGAAGGATTCACTCAAGATTCCTTCACTAATTTTATTAATAAATTAGGGTATGGTACAGACAATCAATTATCAAATTCAACATATTCTTTGAATAATTTATTAAGTAGGGATAGAACAACCCTTGAAGCTGCATATAGAAGTTCCTGGTTGGTTGGTCGTGCTGTCGATGTTATTGCAGAAGATATGACAAAAGTCGGAATTAATATCCTCTCCAAAATGAAACCCGATGATATTAAGAGAATTTATGTTGCTATGAATGATTTGAATATTTGGGGGTCATTGTGCGAAATTATTAAATGGTCAAGATTATATGGAGGAGCCATTGGAGTTATTATGATTGATGGAGCGAAGTATGATACTCCATTAAATCTTAAAGCAATTGGAAGAAAAACATTCAAAGGATTATTGGTTCTGGATAGATGGATGTGTGAACCTAGTCTTGAGGATATAATATCGGATTTTAATAAAGATTTTGGGAAACCTAGATTTTACAAAATTCATTCTTCTG
Organism: uncultured Gammaproteobacteria bacterium; assembly: GCA_964395625.1. Lineage (GTDB taxonomy): Bacteria > Patescibacteriota > Patescibacteriia > Patescibacteriales > WJLG01 > JBAZHE01. The sequence goes on from CAYNAR010000025.1 coordinate 6,501, forward strand.
TTGCCAATATCGCATTGCCTAGCATTAAAGTTCATCATTCAAGAGTAATTCGTTTTGACGGGATTACATTGCCCTATTACCAAAAGATTTACGAAAATTATTGGGGATTATCTGTTATAGAGAGGATTTATGATAGATTGGTTTCTTATGATTCGGCCACTCTTGGAGCTTCTCAATTATTGTATAAGGCGTATTTAAGAGTTGTGCAAATTGAAGGGTTAAGGCAAGCATTGGCGGCTGGCGGAGCTGTTGAAGCGGCGGTAATTAAGCAATTCAAATATATTCGTCAGATGCAGAATATTGAAGGCATTACTATGCTGGATTCAAAAGATGTATTTACAGGACATAATTATTCGTTTTCTGGGATATCTGATTTGTTAATACAATTTGGGCAACAGATATCAGGGGCAACAGATATTCCATTGGTGAGATTATTTGGCCAGTCTCCTGCAGGATTTAATACTGGAGATTCAGATTTGAGAAATTATTATGATAATATCAATAGAGAACAAGAAAATAAATTAAGGTCTCCATTATCATTGATATTAGAAGTTCTTTCAATGTCGGAATTAGGGGTTGAATTGCCATTTGATTTTGAGTATGTGTTTAATTCGTTATGGAAGATGAGTGATAAAGAGCAATCGGAAATCGCCACTTCTGATGCGGCAACAATTAATACAGCATATGGATCTGGGATAATTGGGAAAGAGATTGCCACAAAAGAATTAATTTCTTTATCAAGGATTACTGGTCGTTTTACAAATTTGACCGAAGAAGATGTTGAGAAAGCAAAAGAAGATGATAAAAATGAACCTCCTTTGGGGATAATGCCAGAAGAAACCCTTCCTGAATTGGAGAATGAGAATATTGATTTAACAACCAAATCTTCTGAATTAGCCAAAGAACAAGAGTCGAAACAGTCCATTAGAGGGAAAGAACAATCTATTAGCTCTAAAGAGCAAGAATCTCAAGACGAAATTGAAGGTCTTCCATTGAAAAAAGTTGATAAAGTTATTCAGCCAGGGTTAGCAAATATGAAACAGAATTGGCAAAAAGCATTACAAAATATTAAAAGTAATTTTTTTACAAAAGATGACAAAGGTGATCATTGGGTAACAGTAAGCAAGGAAGGCGGGAAACCTAGAAGAATACTATTAAATACTAAAGGTGAAATAGTTGGGGGAGATATTCCTAAAGAACAGCAAGGCAAGAAAATAAATGAAGTTGCAAAAGAGCAGAGTGAAAAATCTGCTACTACTATTAAAAAAGAAAAGAAAGTAAAATCAACCCAGGGATTATTAGAAACAAAAAGAAATGATGAAGGAAAATTAGTATCTGTAAATGGTGAAGCATTACCTGAGCATATTGCTAAGTTGAAGATTCCTCCTGCTTGGAAAAATGTAATGTATAGTGAAAACAAAAATGATAAAGTATGGGCAGCAGGAGAAGACTCAAAAGGCCGTAGGCAAGTTATTTATAATGAGGAGTTTAAAAACAAACAAACTCAAGCTAAATTTAAAAGAATAGAAGAATTAAATAATAAGTTTAATAAGATTTTAGATGAGAATGAAAAAGCAATAAGAGAAGGAAAAGAAGAAGCTATTATAACAAAACTCATTATGCAGACAGGTATTCGTCCAGGAAGTGAATCAGATACCGGCGCAGAAGTAAAAGCATACGGGGCAACAACATTAGAAGGGAAACATATCATTATAAATGAAGATGGCACTGTTAATTTGAATTTCATTGGCAAAAAGGGGGTTCAAAATAATATTAGAGTTGAAGATAATGAACTTGTTAAATATTTAAAAGAGAGAGCAGATAAGAAAGACGAAAAAATATTTAAAGTAAATAACACCTCTTTATTAAATTATGTTCATACTCTTGATGGTGGAAATTTTAAGACAAAAGATTTTAGAACCTTGCTTGGAACTAAAACAGCAATGAGTATAATTGAGAAAGAGGAAATGCCGAAAACAGAGAAGGAATATAAGAAAAAAGTAATTGCAGTTGCAAAACAAGTAGCTCAAAAATTAGGCAATACTGCCACTGTATGTTTACAGGCCTATATTAATCCTTCTGTATTTAGTCAGTGGCAAATTTTTTAATAAAGGAGCATTTATGGATATCCCAGAGGTACATTTTGGAAATATTGAGAGTGATGATATTGATTGGAGAAAATTCGAAGATAATTCTCAAGACGATGATGAAATATTAAAAGAAACTCCCCAAGATGTGATAGATTTATTAGGGTTTGATCCTTTATTGGAGGGATAACTATGACAACGATTATTGATTTTGAACAGTCAAAAGAAAAGGTTTTAGACAAAATCAGAAAGAGCCCGATTGATTTTCAGTTTGATATTTTGAAGAAGCATCTTATTTCAATGGGTATGAAAGAAGACTCTAAAGAATTAGAGTCTGTGTTGATTTTTGTAAGAGGAAATTGTAGTAATTCAGTTAAAGATGAATTTTATATAGGTAAATAATGGCTTCTAACAATAAGAATAGAATTTTTAATTCAACCTTGACCAAGCGTATTGAGCAAGAATATGGTCGAGATCTTTATAATGTAAATCGTCAAATTGATATGATGGTGAATAATTTTATTGAAAGATTAGATATTGAAGATGAAAAAATTGAAATTGAAGATATTTCAGGATTAATTAATAGCTTACAAGAGTATTCTAATAAGTTGCAAGGGTGGGCGGAGAAGGTTTCTAGTAGGATGGTTTATAGTCTTGAAAATCAAGATTTAAAACAATGGACCCAACATTCAAAAAGAATGACCGCTTTAATGAAAAAAGAATTAACTCAATCTGATATGGATGAAATTTTAAAAGGTTATATTAAAGAGAATGTTAAATTGATTACTTCTCTTCCATTAGAGGCATCTCAGAGAGTATATGATTTAGTTTATAGTAATCTTTCAACGGGCAAAAGAGCATCTACAGTTGCAAAAGAGATTATGAAAACTGGGAAAGTAACACAATCACGTGCAAATTTAATTGCCAGAACGGAAACAAGTAAAACAGCAACAGGATTGGTAAAGGCTAGAGCTGCTTCTATTGGATTGAATTGGTTAGTCTGGCGTAGCACTGGAGGACAAGGAGGTGATGGTAGAACGAGGTTTGCTCATAGAAAGATGGATGGAGTTTTAATGCGTTGGGGCGATCCTCCCAATCCGGAAAAATTATTTCCTGACAAAAAAGTAAAACCATATGGGAATTATTTACCTGGTTCTACTTTTAATTGTAGATGTTGGTGTTTACCTATCATATCTTTATCTGATATTCAATGGCCAGCACGTGTTTATATGAATAATAAAATTCAATTAATGAATCAACAACAGTTTTTAAAAATATCCGACCAAGAATTTTATAAGAGAGCAGTATGAAGATGGGAAATAAGATAAAATATATATTTGTTGATTTATGCGAATGTGGTTGCAATCAATATGCAAAACCAGGGAATAGATTTATTGCCGGGCATAATAGAAGAGGAGAGAAGCAATCAGAAAAAGAAAAAAGAAAGAGGGCTGTTTCTTTATCTAAATCATGGGCTACTGATTACGAAAGGAAAAGAAGGCAATCTGAGAGAATGACGGGGGAGAAAAATCCCTTTTATGGAAAATTTCATACTCAAGATGCAAAAAATAAAAATAGAAGTTCTCAATTAAAAAGAAATGAAGATATAGAAGTAAGATTAAAAAATACAGAGAGACAATTAGAATATTGGAAAAATCATCCTGAAAAGAAAAAAGAAACCTCAGATAAAATGAAAAAATTATGGCAAGGAAAAGAATTTCAAGAAAAATGGAGAAAAGGTATGAAACCTGTTTATGAAAGTATAGAAGTGAGAAATAAAATTGGAGAGGCAAGTAAACGACTTTGGAAAACAGAAGATTATATAAGAAAACATTCAGGAGAAAACAATCCAAATTGGCAAGGCGGAATTTCTGGAGAACCTTTATATAATAGAGATTGGAATGAAGAATTAAAGGAAAAAATTAGACAAAGAGATGATTATCAATGTCAAGAATGTTTTACTATCCAAAGTAAATTAAAAAGAAAATTACATATTCATCATATAGATTACGATAAAGAAAATTGTGGCCCAAATAATCTTATTTCTTTATGTCATTCTTGTCATGTTAAAACAAACAATAAAAACAGAGAAAAATGGATTGAACATTTTAAATTAAAGATATTTAAAAAAATAAATAATATATTGATAAGTTATTTACCAGGATATGAATTAAATAAACAAGCCGCATAGGAGGGAATAAAAATGTTATTGCATGATTTAAAAGATGTCAGAAA
>CAYNAR010000026.1:0-10557 GCA_964395625.1 uncultured Gammaproteobacteria bacterium
CAACCCACATGTTCACATATACTGTTTGACCTACACCAACTGGGTTGGGGGCTACTGCAATGTATGCCCAGGTTTCCATTTCCCAGGCGGGTGTATGTGCCTGAGTTATAGGCATTATTCCTGTTGTCATTAATGTTGAGGTTGCGATTATAACTGCTAAAATTAAAGCTAACATTTTATTTTTTGTCTGCATTTTTTTGCTTCCTTAATTTTTGTAGAAAAAAACATTCTTAAAATGTGTCTTTTCCTTAAACCAATTTGGCGTCGATAATTTATAAGGAAGTGTTGGTTGGTGATGCAACAACAGTTAACGAATTTAGCTAATTTAGAAGAGCAAATAGACCTTATTGGTAACTAAAAACTTGATTTTTACTGTTTTTACCTTTGTGTTTTAGTTGAATTCTAAAGAAAAAACGAAAAACGATGCATTTTCTACAAATTGACCTGAATTATTTTCTTTGAGTTCACTTAAGCTACAGGTTCTTTTAATGAAATTTTTAGAAATAAAAAAGGGAAGGATTGTTTTTTTATTTTAAGTGGTTAATCTCGTTTTCTAAGTACCAGTAGGGCTAATACTGCGAAACCTACGATTATTGCAATTATGATAGCTATAACCGCAGGAAGGAAGTATTGTTCAACCATTGATGGTGGGGTTTCTGTTGGGGCTGGTGTAGCTTCCACATCATCTACTGCGAATGCTGTTGTTGCTTGTGATGGCCAGTAAGCTTTTGATCCTGCGAATTGGGCGTATACTGTGTATTTGCCTGATATGTCGGGTGTCCAGTTTAGGCTGTAGAAACCATTTGAATCTGTAGTTGTTGTTCCTATGCTACGATAGTTGTTGTTTGCATCTAACACGAAAAGTTCAACTGTAACTCCAGTGAATTCGGTTGGTTTTGGTTTTTGCTGATAAACATATGCCATCCATTCAGTCATGGATTCGTCTGAAGCTACTGGAACTCCACTGGGGAAGCGTGCTGCCTGCTCATCTTGTGTTGTGCCTGCTGAAACATCAGTTACTGTTCCTCTTATGACTAAACCAGATCCCAGAGCAATATTGGCAAGTGGAGCTTCTACTGTCAATGCACTTGGTCCTCTGCCTACACTATAGACTTGATTGTCGTACCCGTTGAAGTATAATGCAAATCCATCAGCGATGGCAAAGCTGCTTGCTGCGAATTCACCAACAAAAGCTGGAAGTGTCCAAATTTCTGTTCCGTCTGTAGCATTCACAGCCCGTGTTAATGCGCCTTTGAAAATCGGTGTTTCTATAGTGTGTTCTGTAGTGACTAAGTAAACAACATCGTTTCCAATAGCGTTTATGAATGTGGGATAACGGTTATAGTAGACTCCAAGTCCGCCGAATGTGCTGTTTCCTTCTCCGCCATTGCCATATGTCCATAGTCTTTGACCAGTTGCTAAATCATAGCAGTAAAGTATTCCTGCGTATGCACTGCTGTAGAGTTTTCCGTATGCAACCACGTTCGCTAAGGTACCAGGTCCTGGGCTTCCGAAATAGTCAAAATCGTCTTGACTTTCAGTTGGACCCCACAGTTTCTTGCCAGTATCCATGCTGTAGCCAACAAAATTTGAAGTTTGTCTGTATGATTCAACAAATACACGTGCTTCTGGATCAGCGCCTGCATATGAAATTATCTGAATATTTTCTGGTGGAGTAACTGTATATCGCCATAGTACTCTGCCTACTGCGCCTCTTGTTTCATCTAGGTTGATAGCTAAATATGTGTATGGATTTCGTATGCTGGGATCAGCGTTAGTTGAAGGCAATGAACCTTCTCTGCAAAGTAATATGTCATTATAGAAAGCTTGAACAACCGAGATTGGGTTAGCTACTGAATTGCCAGATAATCTTTGTGGCATCTCGTTTAGACAGGGCAAAGAAATGTTCCAGTCATAACGGTTACTTGTGCTTGCATCTACTGTACCTGAAATTGACGGTGTGGTGCCAGTTCCGCTTCCAAATCCTAGACCTGTCCACATTTTAGATGAATTCCACTGAGCTAAGCGCCAGTCAGGATTCGCAACATTAGTTGGATTTGCCGCTGCTATAACGTATCTTAAGTGTTCTCCCTGTGGTCCCAGTACTGTTGTGCCTGAAGGAACACCGGTTGCATTAAAGAGTGGTTCTCCTGTGTCTGCATCAAAGCATTGACCGAAGTTGCTTGTGCATAGAATCGGTTGGTAGACTCCGTGCTGTTGTGGGTTTTCAACATCGTAAATGTATGCGAAGCTTAATGAAGGTAGGTCAGTTCGATACCAAACTACCTCTCCTGTGCGGATGTCAACGCAGTAAGTTGGTCCTGTGGTGCCTCCTGGAAATGACAGTGGTGCTCTATAGTATAGTTTTCCGTTGACTATGATTGGGTTAGTGAATCTTTGAATGTACGCAGATCCCTCAAAATATGTGTTGCCTTGAATGTCAAATAGGTCTCCTCCAACAACTCCTCCGGATTGAATTGGTTTTGTCCACATGACATGAGATGTTTCTGGTCCTACAGCGTCACCGGGGAACACTCTCATGTTAGGTCCAACCATTCCACCGTAGCCAGGTGCACCTGAACCAAGCCAATGTGAGGATATGGTGTACCAATAACTGTTCTGTCCCTCGATTGGACGTGTCCAATATTCTGTTGGAAGTGGATAACTGTAGATGGGATCAGGTAATGGTTCTTCTTGTACAGTGAGCGTTGCTACTGTAGAGCTGGGCAAATATATGTCGTCAACAAAAGGTGAAGTGGGATTGTGGCTGTAGTCATTTACTGCTTGACCAAGGAAGGTAAAGTTGATGTTGTATGCCCCAGTTTGTTGCGGAGTGAAACTGTATGTTTGAGCGTTTGTTGAGTCTGCTATATAATCGAAGTTGTGTGTTTCTACTGTGCCATCAGGTGCAGTGATTGTGAGGCGGTAATTTCTGAATCTATAGTCGTTTGTTAAAGCTGCATTAGGAAAAGGAGGGTTTCCAAGAAACATGTAGATCAGCGTTGTCTGGCCTACGCCTATTGGGTTTGATGAAAACCCAAGTTTTGCATAGGTTGGAATTTCCCAAGCCGGTGTATGGGCAGAAGTGGTTTCTATGTTAGATAGAATTGCGAACATAGAAGTTACTAGAATCAATGAAATGGCGATTGTTGCCATTTTAACTTTAATTTTGTGCATTTTTATCATTCCTGTTTTAGCACATAGTTTATGTGCAAATTAAAATTAATCCAGCGACCATATAATACGGTTGCGGTGGCTGATTCAGCAGTAGGTGTCATTGAATTTTAGACTCTAAAGGCTAAAAAACATTACAAATTATTGATGATCGCGAATTTTTGTCTTCTTTTTTTAAATTAGCTTTTAGTTTTGATTTGCATTTTTACTTTTTTAAAAGCTTGATAGATAATTACTGATGATAGTATAATGATTCCAAGTATGGATGTGGCGGCAACCTCATTTATCATATTTGTGGTTGCGTATTGTTCGGCTAAGATGCCTATTAAAGTCCAGATTCCTACTGCACCAAATATTATGTCTTTTCGAGTTATTACTGTGGCAGAGTAAATTGATAGTGCAACAAGCAACACTATTACTGCCCAGTATACGTCTGAAATTATTGATTGGGGGTTGTTAAATCCTATGCTTACTAGAAAAGTTGTGACTGATACGATGGTGGCTGAGGTAACCCATCCTGTATACATGCTCCATGGCGCAACAACCGCCCACTTTTCTATTTTCGGTCGATTGACCAAGTTAATATTTAATCGTAGATAGCCAATAACAAGCGAGATTAAGTAGAGTATCATAAAGATTGTTGCTAACCAGATTATCCTGTTTAACCAAGCGATGTACCATAGTGTAGTCATTATGGTTGATAAGACAAAGTAGATGGATACTTGATTAACAAAGTTCATTTCAGATTGAAGTTTAGACCCTTTAAGTAACGCTTGCAGTTGATGGAGTAGAAATACTGCGAGTAATAAAAAAATTGGTCCCCATATGGCAAAGGTGAAGGCGGCTGGGGCTATTAGGCTTCGGTTTTCTGTTGACCTAAAAATCTGGTTGTAGTCCCCTTGCCCTATGGATAAGACAGCTAATATTGAGAAGCAAATTATTGGGCAAAGAATGTTGGCAATCATTAATGATTTTGTTTTAGGCGGCAACATCGCATTTGAATCAAAGCATTATGTGCTAATAAGGTTTCTTATAACAAGAACCGGCATAAAAAAGATTGCTAACAAAAATTTTCTTGACAAAAATGCATTTGTTTTGATTTATTTCGGCTTTTCAAATCGTAGACGGCTGCTTTTTTGGGCTATCAAAGACTGCACGACCAGTAAACACAAAACAAACTTTAAGTAAACTTCCAGCGAGTGAGGTTTGGTTCTTTTTGGTTGCTTAAAAACTGTGTGGTTTGACGTGTAAAGTCTAAATATCGCGTCTACATTTTTAGAAGCATCAACTGCAACCAAAAAAGCTTTTCAGTTTGGGCTCGTAGCCTAGCACGGATTAAGGTGTCGGCCTTCGGAGCCGGAGATCGAGGGTTCAAATCCCTCCGGGCCCGCTTCCTTCTATAAACAATCAATCTTTAAGGTGGTGCGTAGCCAAGGCCTTACTTGACCAACAATAAAAGTAATACTTTCTGGTAAGAAAATAATAAATTCAAGTAAAACCATACAGTTAATATGGCAACAAAAACCATTGGACCAAAAGGACAAATTCTGATCCCTAAACCCATAAGAGAAGCCATCGGCCTAAAACCTGGAGTAGAAGTGGTGGTTGAATTGCGCGACGAAGAAATAGTGATAAGTAAACCCAAAATCGAGGGCAACTACACTCAATACTACATTAGCACTAGCGCACCAAAACATGAAAAAGCCATAAATCTAAAGCAGCTTATTTTAGAAGAGGTTTCAAGTAGACATGCCCTACCTTGACTCTAACGTTTTCATTTACCCAGTGCTTTATAACTTGGAATCTGAGCCTAAAGCACAAAAAGCACAAGACATCCTATTCAGTGTTGAAGCAGGAGAGCTGGAAGCTTACACTTCAACTTTAACTTGGGATGAAGTAGTTTGGGTTGTCAGCAAAACTATGGGTAGAAGTGAAGCTGTAAATGTGGGCAAAAAACTGCTTGGGTTTCCTAATTTGAAATTAATTGATGTGGACGCGTTGGTGGTTTGTTCTGCTCAAAGGTTAATTGAGAAAAACAAAATTAACCCAAGAGACGCAATTCATGTTGCCTGTGCGCTCGAAAAAAAGATAACAGACATCATCAGTGACGACTCAGAGCTTGACGTAATCAAAGAAATACATCGAATTCCACTTTAAACTTCACCGCCCAAAAACAAATTTACCCCACTTCATATTTACACTTATCAAAAATGCCTTTACTGCGGAATCAAAACAAACAAGACCTGCCCTAATTTGGTAATTGTGTGTAGTAAAAAATTTTTTATCCAGGATAAACCAGTGTATGTTTGATGGGTATGCCACGTGTTAGTTTTAGGGTTTCTGAAGAGCAGAAACAGGAGTTACTGCGGTATGGTGGTCTCTCGCAGACTTTAAGGGAAGCAGTCAAATTGTATCTTAAATCAAAAAAATCCGAAGAAATCCTACTTAAACTCGGAGAATTGCAAGCCAAGAACCCAACAAAAATGTCAGCTGAAGAGATTGTCAGATCCATCAGGTTAGACCGCGACCGCTGATTATCGCCTACAGAAGCAGTAATGTTGAAGGCCTTCTGAACAAAAAACAATTTACTGCCTCATTATTTATCGCCTAAACATTTAGGGCAAAAAAGAATTTTCAAAACAAGACAATCTGTCTTTTAAATTTTCTTCAGCTTTTATTGTTCCAATTTATGATTTGAATCTTTTTTTATAACAAATCTTAAATCTGGATCTCAACGCAATTACAAAAGAAAACACTAAAGGGATAATGTATGGATATAATTGAGATTGTTGCAATTGTTGTTCCAGTAGCATTAATAATTTATGTTGTGGTTTCGTCGCTTCGCATTGTTAGACCAACTGAACGTGGCCTTGTTGAACGCCTAGGAAGATACCAAAGGTTTGTGCAGGCAGGCATAACCCTTCTTGTGCCCTTGGTGGACCGCATAATAAAAGTTAACATTACTGAACGTATGACACCGGTGCAGCGCCAAGACGTCATCACCAGAGACAAAGTGTTCATGGGCGTAGACGCAGTAGTATTCTACAAAGTAAAAACAGACGAGACATCAGTGAAGGCTTCTCAGTACTTTGTTAACAACTATGAATCACAGATTGACACTTTAGCCCGCACAGTACTCAGAGACATCATAGGCGGCATGGATATGACTGTAGCTAACACTTCAAGACCAACCATTAACAGTAAACTAAAAGAAGCACTTGATGAGCAGACAAGAGAATGGGGCATCGAAATCGTCAGAGCAGAAATCAAAGATCTGGAGCCTCCACGCGGACTGATGAGTTCTATGGAGTCAGTGCTTAAAGCAGACAATGAACGTCAAGCAGCAGAAAAAACCGCTATAGCCGAAGCAACCTTGGCTAGTGGAGAAAAAAACGCTGCAATTCAACGTGCAGAAGGCCAAAAACAAGCTGCCATTCTTCAAGCTGAAGGACAAAAAACAGCAACTATAGCTATAGCTGAAGGTGACGCGCAAGCAACAAAACTACGTAACGAAGCCTTAATCAACTACTTCAAAGACTCAGCCATAACTTTTAAGCAACTAGAAACCATTGCTGCTTCATTGCAGAATAACGCAAAAATCATTGTGCCAGAAGGCAAAGCCCTCTCTCTGATTCTAAACGAACAAGACAGCCTCACTAAGGCTACGGTGCTTCCGATTCCGCCTCCACCAAAGACAAGAACAAACCAGTAAAACCCAAACTTTACGTTTCACGCCAATTTAGCGGCTTGAACGTAATCTTTTATCATCTTTTCATGCTCAAAAGCCAAAGCCGCAGGCAACTCATCTAAGCTGAACAGCCTGATTTCTTGGATCTCACTTTCCTGCCTAACCCATTCACTACTCAGCGGCAAAACCACAAAGCAGGTGGGGTAATACTCGTATTCAACATCGTCTTTGACTCCTTTCTCCACGTATTCACCTAACACTTTTACGATTTTAACCTCTAAGCCGGTTTCCTCTTTTACTTCCCTAATTATGGTCTGCTCCAAAGTCTCTCCCGGATCCATGCGCCCCCCAGGCAGCGCCCAGTAACCAACAAACGGACGCGTATTCCTTTTTATCAATAAAATTTTGTTTTCTGGGTAAGGTATTATGGCGGTTGTGGTTTTTCCAGTGTACTTCCTCATTTTTCTACACCCATTTTATTGTGGGCTCGCCCATTTTTTAATATGCAGCTTGAGCTGATCTGCTAATTCTATTGTTTCGTCTTCTGAGAGCCAACCTTGACCTTTAAGGTAAACCAGTCCCTTCTTTACTTCTGCTTGAAACTCACTGCGTTTTAAGAGGTTGTTTTTTTCTGCTAAACTCCAAAGTTGAACACAAAAATCATCTTTTCGGCCGCTAACAGAACAAGTTTTCTCTATCAACTCAGACAACTTCTTGAATCTTCGAGCCAGCAGGTTTTTGCTTACTGATAAACCCAGAGAACTTTTAAGTTTAACAGAAAAATTTATCGAGTTAACATCTGATGGCGCAACACAAACACACCTCTGAGTTAACCCTCCACTGTAGCCTATAATGTAGAACGGCACATAATACATATCTGGCAACTGATGCCCCAACCCCACTAAACCTACGCTGACAAATTTTTTTGCTTCAGCATCCAACTGTATCATAGTTTTTTCTATATCCTGAATTATCGGGGCTTGCAAAGTCTGAATCTGAGTTTTCTCTTTCTCAAAAACACAAACCTTCATTTCCACCTCTGATTTTAACGCGTTTAAAGGCTGATTTTCCGCTTCTATTTTTGCTTCTAACTCTGACTTAATAGCAGACAACGCTTCATCTTTCTGCTTGCTTAGTCTCTCTATTTCTTTTTGTATGTTTTTCTGTTCTTTTTTTAGTTTAGACTGCATTTTTTGTGTATTTTTCAGTTTTTGCTTCCAACGTTTCTCATAGATTTTATGTCCTTTTTTGCTCTGAGTTTTCGCTTTAACTTCGTAGGCTCTGATTTTTCCTTCATTTGACGCAATTGTTTTTCCGTTTTTAATTTTCTGTTTTTCAAGCCTCTCTATTTCCGCATTGAACTTGTCTGCTATTCTTTTGGTTTTCTGTCTGTATTCACTGTCCAATTTAGCTATTTGGGGGTTGATGAATTCTTGCTGCGCCTTTATTTTCGCTTCAATTTCTTCTTTAACTTCTGCTGTTTCATATTCAAGTTCAGTTAAATGTTGACTAACTAATTTTTGTAGCTGCTCTATACACTGGACAAGTTTTTGTTTTTCTTCTCTTAATTGCCAATTTGTATTTTCTATTTTCTCCAGATTTAAGGCAACATCTTTTTGACTAAGCAACGGCGCAATCAGATTTTCATTTGTAGTTAACTCAATTGCTTGTTTGTAGTAGCAATCAAATTCGTCTTTAAACTCCTCATCAACTATAAATCCCGGAACCGTAAGCGATGCTTCTTTGGTTGACTGCCGAAAATAGCCTCCGTATTCAACTAGGAAACTGATGTATCTTTCGCGGGGCCTCTGGTTAAACTCAAGTTTATCTATAAATACAGCTGCCGACGGAGGCTGCATAATAGAAACTGTGTGACTTTTACTCTTTAAGCCATCAAAAATTACCTTTATGGGTGTTTGAGGATAAACCCAGAGTGGATACCCCAGTTTAGCTACAAAAGTAAGTGTTTCTGTTGTCTGCTTAAGCAATACTCCCGGATTCTTGTTTCCACTCTGCTCAGCATACGTGAATACCGCTGCTGCCTCTGCTTGGTTCCCACTTACCTGCTGGGCTGAATAGGGAAGAATAAACTGTTTAACTCCTGAATTAATCATAAGCAAGCCAAGTAAAGTAATAACGCTTTTGTCTTTTTTTAAATTTACCCAAAAACCTGCAGCCAATTTTAATGTTTAATCTTTTTTCGGTTTTGTTTATTTAATGCTTCAGCTAAGCGGCTCCAAACATCTGAATCTACACTGCAACATTTCTCAGCAACCAAACAAACATCTTCACAGCTAAGGTTTTTTTGATCTTCAATGTGGTTAGCTGTAAAAACCAAGTAGGAGGTCTGTTTGGTTTCTGCTTTTATTTTATACATGAACTGTGAATGCTTATTTGGACCTGACAGATGTGTTGATGTCCACATCAACTTGTCCGGGTAAAGATGAACCAGTTTCTCTTTTAACAGCCAGCCCTGACCAGTCTTATAGCGGTCTCTTAGAATCAGAACCTCATCTGTTAAAGGAACTATTTCTCTTTCTGCGTTTTCTTGGTTGATAACTGAAAAGTCTTCTGCAGAAAAACTTGTACACCAACTATATGCAGTTTTAGCTGGGACCTCAAAATGCTGAGTAAACATGTAATGTATTGTGGCAGACATTTTCTTCTTCTTTATTAACATGGCGAGAGGAACTATATTATCCTGTCACCTTTTAGCTAATTTTTCGCTGAAAAGTAATCGCTTATTTTACGCTGAAACAGAGCCTTTTTTAGTAGTTCACTCTGAATTATCCAACGTTGAAGCGGAATCTCAAATTTTCCACTCATAAATTGCAGTGACTCAGCAAGACTCTTGAAAATGTAGGGTTTTTGCCGCATTGCATTACGAACATTCTCGCGGACCTGCCAAACACCAATAGGCATAATGTAGCCTGGACGCGCCTCTCTTAACACTATAGCTGTAGCTTGACGACGCTCTTTTTGTAGTAATTCACAGACAGCTAATCGTGCACTATAGTAGCAGCCACCGATCTGTGCATAACTGGTTCTTCCATTGTAGCCTTCCCAGTCAGAATAGATAGCAACATTTGAGCCACTGGGATTCCAAACTGTACCCGGATACCACGCCTCCATTGACTCGTAACTCCACTGCGCCGGGATCATTAAAATCTCAAATACATTATCCAAATAAACAGACTCGTAAACTCTGTACTCATTGATTTCAGGAAAAGTTTTTACTTTTTCTACAAGACTTTTTGATATTATGTCATCAACTGCTGTTATACTCCAACGAGTAGGAACCAGCCGTCGCTTCTTTTCTACACCAAAGGCTCCTACACTAAAAGCCTTCTGAATCTTGGTGACTAATACCCCGCGATTATACAAGTCTACTACTGCGTTTGTAGCCCGCAAATCAGTGTCATAGTAGGCTTTTTCAATTTTATCATTATACCTTGCGTTACTCACACGTAAATCACGTATAGGCGCAGAAGGCCCAAAAGGCTGCACATCATCATCAAGATATATTGATCCACGCGGCTTCTTTGTAAGATTCAACTCTATGTCTACGCTGTTGTCAGCTAATGCTAAGTCACGGGTATGCTCCAGAATTTTTCCTGCCTCAGAAAACTTTTGAACATTAACTCTATGTTTACCTCGGACCAGCAAACTGCGGAAACCAACTATTTCATCCATAG
>CAYNAR010000027.1:0-6392 GCA_964395625.1 uncultured Gammaproteobacteria bacterium
TATGGCGATTAAATTCATGGGAAAGATGATATTTACTGACATAAAATTGTTCCGATAATTGATCTAAAGTAATTTTACTTGGATAATTCTCATTAATATAATCAATCACATTAATAACTGTGTTGGATAAACTAGCTTTGTTTGTATTTTTTTCTGATGCATCTTGTAAATATTTCTTAAATTCAATGAGTAATAATAGAAGATTGCATGCTGGAGCGATATCACTACCAAATTGTTTTTCTTCTTGACTTTGAATCAATCGTTCAAAGATGATATTGACAATTTGTCGTTGTACAGGAAGTAAACGATGTAAATGATGTGATTTAGCCAATTCAAAACATTCCGTTATATTTGTACGTGGCGTAGAAAAGGAATCGATGTAATTTTTATTTATCCATAAGACAATTCGTTCATATGGAAGTTGTGTTTTATTAAAGATTGGCTGATGAACTTCATTGGGACTAATAAAAAGAATATCACCAGGAACTAAGTCATATATTTTGTTTTCTATTACATATTGTACATTTCCGTTGAGAAGGTAATACACTTCATAAAAATTATGGTGGTGCAAAAGAACATCATGTATATTTTGATCAGTTAAATGGTATACTTCAAAATTCTCCTCCACCATATGGGTGCGATAACCGAGGACATAAGCAGATTCATTTATCATGGGAACCTCCTGTTATAAGCAATAATTGCAATGTTAAGCCGTTACATTTGTAATTTTATAACAATATTTACCATCAGTCAAGCAATGTACACAATAATGAGAAGGGTATAACTATGTTAAAATGAAATAGTTAACTAACGTAATACTTGTACACAATTATAGAAGGAGGATTAGAATTATGGGATTGCATATTTCCGGGTTTTCCGATGAAATTAGCGCAACATTCGTTACACAATTACAAGTAGTAAAACAATTGGGAATGGAGTATATTTCACTTAGAACAGCAGATAAGAAGAATATTGCTGATTTTACTGTTGAAGAGGTGAAAGAGCAGTTAATACCACTTTTAAATGAATACGGTATTAAAGTGTCATCCCTTGGCTCACCAATTGGAAAAATTAAAATCGATGATGAAGAAGCATTTGAAAAACAACTTGTGCAACTGGATACGTTGTGTCAAATTTGTCATGTGTTAGACTGTAAGTATATTCGTATGTTTAGCTTCTATTATCCAGAACACACTGATCCATCACCACTAGCACCACAAGTTATTGAAAAACTAAAGAAGTTTGCAAGTATTGCGGAAAAATACGACGTTATCTTGATTCATGAAAACGAAAAAGATGTATATGGTGATATTGCTAAACGTTGCTTAGAGATATTAGAAGGTGTTAATAGTAATCACTTTAAGGCAGTGTTTGACTTTGCGAATTTTGTTCAATGTCAAGAAAATACGATGGACTGTTACAACTTATTAAAAGACTATATCGTTTATATTCATATTAAAGATGCGGTAAGCAACGATAAAGAAAATGTGTTGTGTGGTACCGGTGAAGGTCAAATTAAAGAAATTTTAAAAGATGTTATTCAACATGGTTATCAAGGTTTCTTAACGTTAGAACCACATTTAGTATTGTTTGATGCTTTAGCATCACTAGAAATTACGGATGCGAAAGAAGTAATTAAAGTAAATAAATACAAAGATGGTGCTGATGGCTATAAAGCTCAATATGAAGCATTACAAGAAATTTTAAAAGAAATTATTTAACGATACTAAAGGAGGATAAAACATGAAAAAAGTACGTTATGGTTTAATTGGTATTGGAGCACAAGGTGGTGCTTACGCAGCGTTTTTAACTGGTAAAGCAAGTGGATTTCCAGGAATGCCAGCTGTTGAATGTCCAGAAAATTGTACATTAGGTGCATTATGTGACATCGATCCGAAAAAAGAAGAATTTTGTAAAACAGCATATGCTGACTATCCATTCTTTACTGACTGGAAAGACATGGTTGCTTCTGGTACAGTTGATGCGGTTATTACAACAGTTCCTCACTATTTACATACTGAAATGGCAATTTACTGTCTTGAAAAAGGTATGCCTGTTTTAGTAGAAAAACCAGCAGGTGTTTATGCTAAATCAGTTCGTGAAATGAATGAATGTGCAGCAAATCATCCAGATGTTGCCTTTGGTATTATGTTTAACCAACGTACTAACACGTTATATCAAAAAATTAAAGAAATCGTTGCTAGTGGTGAATTAGGTGAAATTCGTCGTTCTAATTGGATTATTAACACTTGGTGGCGTCCGGATAGCTACTATCGTCAAAGCGATTGGCGTGCTACTTGGGGTGGAGAAGGTGGAGGTGTTTTAGTTAACCAAGCACCACATCAACTTGACTTATGGCAATGGATTTGTGGTGTTCCAAGCAAAGTGTATTCAAAAATCATTTATGGTGCACATCGCGATATCGTTGTAGATAATGATGTTACGATTGTTACTGAATATCCAAATGGAGCAACTGGAACATTTGTTACTTGTACTCATGATCCTATTGGAACTGACCGTTTAGAAATCGATTGCGACAATGGAAAGATTGTTGTTGAAGGAAGCCGTAAAGCTACTGTATATCGTTTAGCGAAATCAGACAAAGAAATGAATGAAACAATGTCCATGATGGATTTAATGAAATTAACGATGGGTAATGCAGCTGGCGGTTTATATACAGTGGAAGAATTTGAATATCCTGATCGTTGGGGTGTACAACATACTGAAGTTATGGTTAACTTCGCTGCTCATATTTTAGATAAAACACCTTTATTAGCACCTGGTGCTGATGGTATTAATGGGGTTAACTTAGCAAATGCTACATTATTATCAAGTTGGTTAGGTAAAGAAGTAAGTAATCCAGTTGATGAAGATCTTTACTTAGAAGAATTAAATAAACGTATTAAAGAAGAAGGAAAATTCCCTACGCGTTAAGCGGTGTCGTCATGTTTAAAGTTGCGATTATTGGTTTTGGTGATGTTGCCCATGTGCATTTAGCGGCCATTCAACATCACCCTCTTCTTCAACTTGTAGCAATTTGTGATATCGATGAAAAAGTTAAAGATAAAATTGGTGATATAACATTTTTCACTGATTATAAAGTGATGATTAATGAAGTGAAACCAGATTGTGTTCATATTTGTTTACCTCACTATTTACACTATGAAGTAGCTTCAGAGTGTGCGAAATTAGGTGTTCACGTATTTTGTGAAAAACCATTAGCGATTAGTGTCGATGAAGCGAAAGAGTTTGCTTCTCTACAACAACAATATCCAAACCAACGTTTTGGTATTTGTCTACAAAATCGCTTAAACAACAGCGTTGTTGAATTAAAGAAAATTATTGAGAGTAAAGAGTTTGGAAATGTACTAGGTGTACGTGGATATGTACCTTGGTTTAGACCAAAAAATTATTATGATGAAAAACCGTGGCGCGGCTTAATGAAGTACGCCGGCGGTGGTTGTATGATTAATCAATCCATCCATACATTGGATTTAATGTCGTATCTATGTGGAAAAGTAATGTCAATTAAAGGAAATTGTTGTCAATTGTTGGATTATGGTATTGAAGTTGAAGATACCGTCAATGCACGATTGATGATGGAAAATGGCATTATTGGCCATTTTGGCGCAACAATTGCGAATATCCAAAATGAAAATGTTCAATTGACTGTTACTATGGAAAAGGCAACATATTGTATCGGTGAGAATAGTTTGTTTAAAGTGAGTGAAACTGGTTTTGAAAAAGTGTGTGAAGATGATAAATTACCAGGAAGTAAGTTTTATTATGGAGCAGGACACGTTAAAATTATTGATCAATTTTATACATCCATGAAAGAAAATAATGAAAATTATATTCATTGTAGTGAAGGTGTTAATAGTATTGTAATGATTGATGGTATTGTTCGCTCATCCAATGAAAAGAAAGAAATAACACTTTAGAGGAGAAAATATGGAGAAAAAAGGATTAATCGGCATTCAAATGATGATGCTTAAAGGCAAAGTCGATGAAATGGGTGCTTACGAAACATTAAAAAAATGTGCTGAAATAGGATATCGTTGTGTAGAAATTTCTCAAATCGATATGACACCAGAAAATGTTGCAGGAATTAAAAAAGCATGTGATGAATTTGGTATTAAAGTTGCGGCAATGTCCGCAAGTCTTGAACCAATGTTTCCAAATATGCCAGGTGAATTTTTAGTATCACATTTTGATAAAATAGTAGCTGATTGTAAAACATTGAATTGTAACTTCTTACGTATCGGTATGTTACCAATGACTTGTATGGGAAGTCGTGAAAAGACATTGGATTTCGTTAAACGTGCTGATGAAATGGCTGAAAAACTATTAAAAGAAGGCATTGAATTGTACTATCACAATCACCACATTGAATTTATTAAGTATGATGGTGAAGTAATGTTAGATATCATTAAAAACAATACGAAATTCATGGGCTTTGAAATGGATGTTCACTGGATTCACCGTGGTGGATATGATCCAGTTAAATTCCTTAAAGAATACGCCGGGCGTATTAAATTGTTGCATTTAAAAGATTATCGTATTGGTGAATTTGTAATGCCAGAAGGACCATTTGAATACAAATCATTTATGCAAGCATTCGCTGATGTTGTACAATTTGCGGAAGTTGGCGAAGGTAGTTTACCAATGAAAGAAATTATTGACACAGGATTAGA
Organism: uncultured Gammaproteobacteria bacterium; assembly: GCA_964395625.1. Taxonomy (GTDB): domain Bacteria; phylum Patescibacteriota; class Patescibacteriia; order Patescibacteriales; family WJLG01; genus JBAZHE01. Next base: position 4,695 of record CAYNAR010000027.1, read on the forward strand.
ATGTGGAAGCGAATATTTCTTAGTGGAACAAGATAATCAATATGGACGTGATCCATTTGACTGCTTAATTACAAGTCGCGATAATTTAATTAAATTAGGTTACGCTGATTGGTTCTAAGGATTAATAAAAAACCAAATTACACGATGTAGTTTGGTTTTTTTAGTCATTGTATAGTATAGATAAGAGAATATTTATTAAATAATTGATGAATAAATATTCTAAACTAACAATTAGTGATGAAGAGAGTGTATAATTTTATGTGTAACCTCAAAAGCACCTGCTAATAGAAAAAAGGAGCCTGTTCTTGTATAATAAGTATTCCCAAACGAACTTACAAGGAGGCTCCATGAACAATATTAGCACAGAATTAGCGACAGCACTAGTCCAAGGATTATCAATCGATGAAATTATTCGTCAAGAATTACAAACAAGCATTAACCTATTACTAAAGTCAGAATTAACAGAATTTCTTCAATACGAAGCATATGACGTATCAGGTTACAATAGTGGTAACTCTCGTAATGGATACTATAAGCGTACGCTAAAAACAAAATATGGTGAAGTGAATTTAGATATTCCGCGCGATCGCAACGGTGATTTTGAACAACAGACAATCCCTAGTTATAAACGCCGTACGGATGATTTAGAGACAACCATTTTGCAGCTCTACCGTACAGGAATAACGACATCTGAAATAGCTACATTAATTGAAAAAATGTATGGACATGCTTATTCTAAAGGAACCATCTCTAACATCAGTAAAACGATGCAAGAACATGTGGATGCATTCCATAAACGTCAAGTAAATGAAAGTTATGTGGTAATTTTTGGTGACTCTACATTCCTACCTCTAAGACGTGATACTGTAGCAAAAGAGGCAGTGCATATTCTAGTAGGAATCACAGCAGAAGGTAATAAAGAGATTATCGATTACCGTATATTTCCAACAGAATCTAGTGCAAACTACCGTGAAATGCTCGTAGACCTCCGTGAAAGGGGTTGCAAAGAGGTTTTGATGTTTGTTACTGATGGATTAACTGGTATTCGCGACGCTTGTTTAGAAGTTTATCCAAAAGCACTTCATCAATCGTGCTGGGTTCATGTTCAGCGCAACATTGCGAAGTTAGTACGCCAAACAGACCGACAAGAAATAGCTGATTTGGTGAAAGAAATATACACGTGTAACAGCAAAGCAACGGCAATGATAAAAAGAGATGAAGTGTGCAATAAGATCGCTAAACGGTATCAAAAAGTAGTTGATAAGTTATGCGATGACAATGAAAGTTTGTTTAGCTTTTATTTATTTCCACCAGCGATACGATCAAGTGTATATACTACAAATATTATTGAAGGTATTAATAAACAACTAAAACGCAATACGAAGAAGAAAGAACAGTTTCCAAATGAAGACGCCTTAGATAGAGTTGTTTATAATTACGTAATGGATTTCAATGGTAAAAGCAGTACACGGTTACACGGTGGATTTAGAGAAAGCGAGGAAGAAATTATTAAACTATTCGAAGAAACTTATGGAACAAGTGAGGATTGAGGACGCGGGCACATGGTACACAATTGAATTATTCCTTGCAAGAGTATATAAACGCAAGCGCACTTGCAAGGAATAATCAATTGTATGTGCTAGCCGCTAAGGTCCTCAATCACTCTCTCTATCTCAACCAAATAGCGCTTATTTCAAC
>CAYNAR010000028.1:0-4925 GCA_964395625.1 uncultured Gammaproteobacteria bacterium
CTCCGACCGAGGCCGTCGATTGGGACGCCGTCAGGGCCATAGCCTACTCGGGAGCCAAGAGATAGTTCGAATATTTCCGATCATATATAGAAACCGACCCCTTTTTGATGGGGTCGGTTTTGTTTAATTTTCGCATAGTATCAAGACTGATTGTCGAATGGAAAATATTTCTATTTTTAGCTGTTTTGATATTTTTCGCCTCGTTTGTAAAGTTGACCGTGTCCTGAAAATTGTTTAAAATTATATTATGCAACTTGCAAGGGGGTATTTAAAGAAATTTAAGTACCTTTTTATTTAATGGCTTTCCCTTAAGAGACGGAAGGGTGAGCCTTCTAAGTTTTACGCCTATGATAGAAATCAAAAATCTGACAAAGAAGATCGGCGAGACAGTGATTCTTGATAACCTGAATTTTTCCGTCAATCGCGGAGAGATATTGGGTTTTCTCGGTCCTAACGGCGCCGGCAAGACGACGACCATGAAGATTATTACTTCTTTTTGGTCGCCAAGCTCCGGTTCGGTGGTGATCGACGGTGTCGATACATCGATCGACTCCATTGCCACCAGAAAGAAAATCGGCTATCTCCCTGAGATGGTTCCTCTTTATGAGGATATGAAAGTAAAAGAATATTTGAAGTTTGCCGCCGAGATGAGAGAGGTTTCCCAGCAGCGCATAGTAGAAGTGGCTGAGGCATGCGGTATTTTAGGTGTTATGGAGAAGCCTATCGAAGAGTTGTCGAAGGGTTATCGTCAGCGCGTCGGTTTGGCGCAGGCTATAATGGGAAATCCGGATGTCTTGATCTTGGATGAGCCTACTACCGGCCTCGATCCGAACCAAATAGTGGAAATTCGCGAGCTCGTCAAGAAGATCGGTAAGGAAAAGACGGTTATATTCTCGACTCATATTCTAGCCGAAGCCAGTGCTATCTGTGATCGTGTGCTTATTATCAATAATGGACGTATCGTCGGCGAGGGCTCTCCGGAAGAGTTAATAAAGAAAGCCGGAAACAAGGAGATAATTCTATTAAAGACCGATGGCGTCGAAGACAAAGTGTTGTCGGCTTTGGGTAAAATCCCGGGCGTCGTTAATATTGTCAGCAATGGACAGAGTGGCGAGATATCCTATGCCATCGAAAGTTCCGGCGCCGATTTGCGTGCGGACATCACTAAGGCTGTTGTAGCGAACGGTTGGAATATTCTGGAGATTTCCAAGACTAAAGCCAGTCTGGAGGATGCTTTTAGAGAACTTACGAAGTAATTATAATAAGATATGAAAAAGAAAGATTATTTAAAGATAGTTTGGACGCTATTCAAGAAAGAGCTGATGGCTTACTTCAACTCTCCCATAGCGTACATCTTCATCGCCGTCTTTTTGGTGGCTGGAAATTGGTTGTTCTTCCAAAATTTTTTCATCTATCAACAAGCGACTATGCGCGGTTATTTTTCTCTTTTGCCGTGGATTTTCCTTTTCCTTTCCCCGGCCCTCACCATGCGTTTGTGGGCGGAGGAGCGTAAGGCCGGTACCATCGAATTGCTTTTGACTTTGCCGGTGACCAATTGGCAGGCTGTTCTGGCTAAGTTTTTCGGTTCTTTGGCTTTTATATTCATTTCTTTGCTTTTGACCGCTACCATTCCTTTTTCGATTGCTCTTGTCGGTCAACTCGATTTCGGCGTTTTGGTCGGTAGCTATTTGGGGTCGTTGTTTTTAGCCGGCTCTTATCTGTCTTTAGGGCTTTTCATGTCGTCGTTAACCAAGAATCAGATAGTAGCTTTCGTCTTGGGCTTGGTGGCTTGTTTCATCTTCTTCATAATCGGCTATGAGTTCGTAGTCATTTCCGCTCCTTCTTCTTTGGCTCCGATATTGGACTTCATCGGTCTTGGCAATCATTTCGAGAATGTCGCCAAAGGCGTCATCGACACGAAGGATCTCGTTTATTATTTTTCTTTTATCGCCTTCTTCCTCTATCTCAATGTTCGTGTGATCGAGAAGAGGTCCTGGAGATAAGCTCAAATATATGGCAGATAATAAAATTATCAAAAAGGCGAACGACGGATTGACTGTGGTTATTATTCTTGGAATCCTTATCACGGCTAATTTTCTGTCTCGCCAAATATCGTTTCGTTTCGACTTGACGCAGAATGGTGATTATTCGGTCTCTTCGGCCACCAAAAAGGTCGCGAAGGAACTCGACGACGTTTTGACGATCAAGACTTATTTCAGCAGTAATCTTCCGGCTAAATATTTGAATTTACAGCAAGAGGTCGATGATATGTTGGAAGAATATTCCAATTATTCCAATGGACGCATCAGGATAGAGAAAATCGATCCGTCTAAAATGGATAACGCTCAAGAGGAGTTGGGTCGCAAAGGAATACCGGCTTTGCAATTTAACGTCTTGCGCAACGACTCCTTCCAGGTGGTTAACGGGTATCTTGGTCTTTTGGCCGAATACGGTGGAAAGACGGAAGTGATTCCGGTTATAGATTCCACAAAGACTTTGGAATACGAGTTGACTTTAGCCATCAAGAAATTAGGTTCTAAGTCTATGCCGGTTCTCGGCATTGTCAGCAGTCATGGGGCTGTCGGTCAGGAAACTATGGGTCAGGCATTGAGCCGATTGAGCGCCATGTATCAGGTTAAAACGGTCGATTTGAAAAAAGACAAGAGCGTTTCCGACGAGGTGTCCATACTTTTAGTGGCCGGCGCTAAGGAGAAATTCAGCGATGACGAATTGAAAAAGATAGACTCCTTCGTGATGCTTGGTAAGCCGGTCGTCTTCTTGCAGGATGGCGCCAATGTCAATTCACAGACCGGAGCCTCTAAGAATCAGAATGGATTGGAGAAATTATTAACCGCTTATGGTGCTAATGTCCGTAACGATCTTGTGGCCGACGTTTCCAATGGTCGCGCTTCCTTCTCCGCTCCGGGAGGATCGTATTATTTGACCTATCAAATCAACTATCCTCTTTGGCCTAAAGTTTTGCCTGAGAATTTAGACAAGGACAACGTCATGGTGGCCGGACTGTCTAGTATCATTATGCCTTGGGCCAGTAGCTTGGAAATCAAGCCGGCCGATGGTAGAACGATAACCGTGTTGGTTAAGACTACCGATAAGGCGATAGTACAGACCGATAAATTCAATTTAGAGCCGGATAGCGCCTTTAAGGATGCCGGTTCTCCGCAACAATACGATTTGGCCGCCTTGATCAGCGGCAAGATCGAGAGTCCATTCGGTCAGGGCGTGACCCAGAACGCCAAGATAATCGTCGTGGGAGACAGTGACTTCGTCAGTGATAATTTTTCCGGTCCGGTTTCCGATAATCTCGTCTTCTTCCAGAATATGATCGACGGCTTGGCTCTCGATTCCGATTTGATCAGCATCCGTTCCAAAGGTGTCGTCGAAAGACCGATAAAGGTATTGGGCAATGGACAGAAGGAGTCGATGCGCTATTTGAATATCCTCGGCATGGCCTTCTTGGCTTTGGCGCTCGGCTTGGCACGTTATTTCTTGCGTCGTCGCCCGGCTGTATATAAGGATAATGCCAACTCCTCAAAAAAGGGAGGCATTAAGGGATTGTTGTCCAAGATATTCCGTCGCGAGAAGGCTATCGTTCCGGCTAATCCTTCCTCTCCGACGGTTATTCCGCAAACTCCGACCGCTATGACATCCGTCAAGGAGGAGCAAACTGCTGTCGTCGCCACGTCTACCGAGAAGAAGAGCGATGAATACAGCGACGTAAAGAATTAAAAGTTTTTTATAAAAGTATGAACAAAAAAAATTTGGTTTTGGGCGGGATCCTTTTGGCCTTAGTGGCTTTCACTTGGGTGTGGAATGGTCCGGCGACGGAATGGCGTTCTAAAAAGGCTGGCGAAGATAATTTTCTTTCTTCTTTGTCTACCGAAAAAATCAGCTCGATAAGCATCGAGAGGGCTGGCGCTACCAGTACCTTGGAAAAGTCCGGCGATCGTTGGAAAGTTGGTGGTACCAAGGATTTCTATGTGAAGAAGGAAATTATGGACGAGGTGGCTTTCGCCTTGGATAAGGTAGCCAAAGGGCAGTTGGATCTGGCTAGCGACAATAAGGACAAGAAAAGCGAGTTCGGTGTCGATAAAGGCATTAATATCAGTATCAAGCAAGACGATAAAACTTTCGATTTCGTGGTCGGCAACGCCACTTCCAATTTTGATGGTTCCTATATATCTCGCGCCGACAGCGATAAGACTTGGAAAGTGTCATCCGACCTCTCTTCAGTGTTCTCGAAAGGCGATTGGCGCGATGGGCAGATTTTCTCTTTTATGAAAGAGCGTCTAGATAAAGTGCGCTTCCAGTATCCTAAGCGTCAATTCACTATGGAAAAGAAGGAGAACAAATGGAGCGGCACTTTACCGAAGAAATTTACCGTGACCGAAGACAAGCTTAATGCTGTTCTATCGGTTTTGGAGAACCTAACCGCCACCAAGATTCCTGAGCAGGATTTCAAGGCTTTCGGTTCGCCGGAAAAGAATGGCATTATCATCCAGTTCTCCGGAGAGCAGGTCGATGAGACTTTAATGATCGGTAACTGCACGAAGGACAAGATGTGCTATGCCAAGCGCGGTAACAGCGATAATATCTATATGATCACTAAGGAGCAGAGGGATAAGTTGGATAAGCAGAGCAAAGATTTCAAATAATCCATTGGAGTATATTAAAATCCTCGTTGAATAAGACGAGGATTTTATTTATTTCCAGGAATTTTTTTTCTTATCATCTTTGTTTTTAAATTTTTGGGATTAGAATAATAATTGTTTGTGCTAGAAAGCGATTTTTACGGCTTTTGCCTTTTCCGAATTTTTTAATGCCCACAATAAGGAATATCGTTCAGGGTAGTTGTTTTAGGAACACACATTTTGCACTCTGGCCAACGCCTCGTTGGGCGTCAGCCC
>CAYNAR010000029.1:0-3385 GCA_964395625.1 uncultured Gammaproteobacteria bacterium
GATATCATGAAAGTCACCTGTCCAAATTCAAGTCCTCATCTGCCGAATAACACCATTTTTATTTATTTTGCCTTTAGGAAAACGAAATTTTCAAAACCAAGCAATCTTAAAATAAATCTTATATCGTACTTTTCGGTTCTTATCTTAAGTTTCTTATTTTTATTACTAAGCATGAATTCAATTGAAGCTTCAAGATCCAAAGAAGAAGATTTTTTTTACTATAAAACGGATCATTATTTATTTAATTCAAAACCTTCATCGGTGTTGTTTGTTGAAAAATTCGGTCTAAATATGTGGTTATACAAGGATATCTATGATGTTTATATTTATCCTTTTGTTAACAACAGTGAATCGAAAGCGGATGAAATTTCAGAATTTTTAGAAAACAATATGTTAAGTAAAACGTCTGACTTGAATGGCATTTTTGAAGGAAAAAGCTTATTGCTCATTGAAGCAGAATCATTGAATAACTATGCGATAGATCCAGTTCTAACACCAACTTTGTATCGTTTGTTCGCAAACGGATATCGTTTTCCTAATTATCATTCACCTTTATTATTGGGATCAACAAGTGATGCTGAACTCATGGTTAATACAGGCTTGCTGCCTCCAGAGAATGGGTATGTAACTTTCTTAAAATATTTTGAGAACAGCTTCCCTACAACAATTGCTAAAGAGTTCAATGAAGAAGGATACTATAGTATTGCTTCACATAATAATTATGGTGAGTTTTACAATCGCGATGTAGTCTATCCAAACTTTGGTTACACATTTTTTGATTGTATCGATATGGGCTTTGATACTCAATTTATTGATGATTCAAAATACATTGAAGTGCTGACTTGGATCTTGGTCGAAAAACCTCAGTTTCTCAGTTATTGGATTACGTTTAATGGTCACCAACCTTACAGCAACGAGGTAGAATTATCCGATAATATAAAAAGTCACTTAGCAGTCGTAAAAGACCTATATCCTGACATTCCAACAGGTGAACAAATCTTTCTAGCCAAAATATGGATTTAGATCGAGGTCTTGCTTATTTATTTGAAGTTTTCACCTATATGAATCGTATCGATGATTTAGTAGTTGTTGTTTATGGCGACCATGCGCCTAAGGGGATATTCGAAGAGGGAATCCAAGGTTCGAAAACCTGTGATAAGCTGGGTTATTCAGATGAACAATGTCTCAATACACCATTGATTATCTGGCATAAAGATGAATTTGTTGGAGAATCTGATCTTGTATCTAATCCTACAGATATTTCACCCACTTTATATGATCTGTTTGGTATTGATTACAACTCAAGTCATGTGTTTGGAAATTCAGTTTATTCAGATGATTACGAAGGTTTATATTTTGATGCGAATGGGAACATAAAGACGAATAATTTCAGTTTTGATTCTTCTTCAAGTAAAATAAATCATGATACTGATGAAGATTTGATTATGATAAATGAAGAATTAAATTTAATTAGAGAAAAAATGAGGATCTTTAGAAACATCATAGAGAACAATTATTTTTCAAAGTAATCCCAAAAAAATGAATTATCCCATATCTAGACTAGTTATAATATTCTAACAATTTTTTTAGTTCATTTTCTGTAATTTTAATGACACTAGGGTGCCTTACCCGATTTTGTGGAAGTGTCAACTTTAGTTCGCTTTTTGGGATAAATTGATTTTGATCTGTTAATTCTAGTTCAATACCAAAAATCTTCTCATTTTTGTAATTATCGAATAGAAGATAAGTGTTACTCCCATCAATTGTTGAGAAAACAGTTGGACCCTCTATATTTTTCTGTTGATGAATGAAGTTTTGATCAAAGATTATTGATTTATCAAACATAAGGTCGCTGGAATATGTATGGTATATAGTTTTTGCTCCATCTCTTTCGTCCTTGTAAAACAACCAATATCCTAAGTTGGATTTAAAAATAGTTTGATCAATTACAACATAGTTCGGATTGAAGAATATGTTTGGATATGAGAAGCTTTCAAAATCATTTGTCTTAACGTAATATATTGTTCCGTTTATAGAATCAGAAAAAGTTATAATGTGTGACTGATCTTTGTTATCGAAAATAATTTCCGGTGCCCAGGCTCGTTCTCCTGACAGTTGAATACCTGGCTCATAATAACTTAAAGTTATTAACCTTTGATTTGAAAAGTCTATAAGATCGGGAGTTTCTATCAAGTATATTGATGGAAATGACCAACCTTGTGTACCAACAACAACAAAGCTACCATCTGAACTCCTATAAATAAAAGGATCACGTAGACGATTGCTGCTTCCATTAATATTAGGCTGAAAAATTGATTTTCCGTTATTCAATGCTACCCAATTTATTCCGTCAATACTGTAAGCTAGCTTCATTGATTCCATTTCGTAATCAATTTCATCAAAGTATGACATTAAATAGGCTTTATATTCATCAACAACTAATATTGGAAAACTAATGATTTTTTCTTTAGTATCATTATGAATCTTCGCGTTTAAGGTTATATTTAAGTAGTCACTTGAGCCTGAACTTTTAACGATTCTATTATTAATGATCTCGACAGTTTGATCATTAGCAAACCATTTAATAGATGTTCCATTGGGCAATTCAGTTGGAAGATAATCACTTTCACTATAAATATTTGAAAAAGTGTTTTGAAGAAACGCAACATCTCTATCAAATAAAAGATCTGGTGTTTCTAGCCTCACAGTAAAGAAGAAATCCTTAGATGCTGATTGTGCCCCATCGGAGATTTCTAAAGTTAATGTTACATTTTCATCATACGTAAGTGGATAGGCCTTATTTAATATACCTTCCGATGTAATCAGCGTTTCATTGCTTGAACTCCAATTAATGCTAAATAAACCATTTAATAGTTGGGAATTCTCGAAATTTAAGAGCTTTACATTATCCGTCAAATCTTCAGTTTCGTTGATGTCAACCAACTCCAAAATTGTTGCTAGATAATACGTTTTATAATTATCTGAAATAGTTTCATTCGCCAAAGCTTTTGAACTGTATGTAATATTAGACATCAAACCTTCAGTAAATGGATCACCAAATAATGATTTTGTAGCAATATTCAATGGGAAATCTGATAAAAAATCTAGATTATATCCGATGGTGTTTTCTGCTATTAATTCCCCATTCAAATACAACAAGATTGAACTTTCATTTTTTGAAAAAGCGATGTGATTAAATTTATGCAAATCTACTGTGTTTGATTTATTTGAGAGTACTCTTATGATGTCTCCGCCATTCTTTCGAATAGCTAAATTTAAGCCTGAATCATTACCATCAGGATTCCCTTTTGTTGTCAAAATTAGGAAGTTATTTTCGTCACCTAAAGATAACAATGTACTCCAGTTATGGTTACTCACAGGGTAA
>CAYNAR010000029.1:3395-4725 GCA_964395625.1 uncultured Gammaproteobacteria bacterium
GGGTAAATCCAAAAACTTATTGTAAAAGAGTCATCTTTAAAAACACTACTATCACTAATAGGTTCTTTAATTGAATTTATGTGTATGAACTCTGTATCAAAAAAAATAGTTGTTTTAAAAGAATCAAGGTCAAATAACTCACGGTCATTATTTGGCGAAGTGCATGATGACAACATTTGAATAAGTATTATGAAAATTCCAATTTTACTGATTTTCCTTAAAGCAGGATTCATCATTTTATCAATACCCATTTTCTGGATAATAGAATATCAGTTCTACATCCTGGTTTAATTTATAATACTCTTTGAATACTTCCATATGATATGGATCATCCTGTTCAATATCGCCAGAATGAATCGAAAAGATAGGATAACGAATCAACCAGGCTTCTTTTACATCTGGGTTGTCTCGATAATAGGTTAATTCCCCAAGACGTATTTCATGAACTCGAGCGACGAGTTCATATTTTGCGTTTAAGCCCAACGATGCACGAACTAATAATATGTACAATGGAATCAAGATAAGCCAATTCATCCATTTCCAATCTAAAGATTTCAAGAGTATAAGCGATGCGATCATCATAATATAAACAGTATATAAACTGGACCGAAAGCCAAAGATAGGAGAAGCCATCATAACGCCATTGGATAAACCAGCTAAAAGTATTAAAAAGAGAACACGTTCTTTATCGTTATTCTTGAGTGATAGAATATTCACAAAAATTGCGACAATAAAAACTGGCCAAAACGCAAGATTAATTAAAGATTTATAATCTACTAAATCAGCCAAAAAAGTTAACTCAATATAGTTTGATAAAGTCAGTGAAATAGAAATCAATGAACTAAAGATGAAAACAATCAACAACATTATATTTATAAAATAATTCTTATTTGACAATAATATTCGTTTCAGCGCTATTAGTATATTAAGCCCTGAGAATATCAAGACCAAGTATCGATGTTCGACAAAGGTGAAACGAATGAAATTAGGGTAATTGATCATGACTTGATCAATAATGGAAAGACGCATCCAGTCTTGATGATCTCGAATCAAACGTGCACTTGCACCCGGTGAGAGTCTTAATAACACAAAACTCAATATACTTATAAATAAGAAATTATACAAATAAAGCGGAATTTCTCGATATTTAATGTAGCTGTAAAGAATTAAACAGATATTCGCAAAAATCATCACAACAGCAATGTTTTCCATTGTTAAACCAATATAGAAAAGAATTAATGTATGCAATACAACATACCAAGGCTTGAGTTTTAAACCATTATCTAAGGTGTAGATGAGTCGATTGAAATAAAATAAGCTTAATGCTAGT
>CAYNAR010000030.1:0-4102 GCA_964395625.1 uncultured Gammaproteobacteria bacterium
GGGCTGACGCCCAACGAGGCGTTGGCTGGAGTGCAAAATGTGTGTTCCTAAAACAAAGAGGTAAAGCGTATATACATTACCGAGCTTGGTTGACATAATAGTGATAATATGCTATTTTTATTTTAAATAAGTAAAGCACTTTTATAAGTTTTTTAAAAATATTGATCAGGAGGTGGATGGGATGCTTAATATATCGTCACAGAATGGAGTCATCGTTTCTACGGGAAAAGGGAAAGAAGTGACTATCAACGGAGAAAAAATAGAGACTCCAAAAGGAATGAGGATTAATAGTACAAGCATTGTCGATGGAAAGGTCTATATCGGCGGATATGAATTTATTCCAGCACAAAAAAAATTTAAAAGAACATTTAAGGCGTTGTGGCATTTGTTTTTTTAACTTTTGAAATTTAAAGCGGAGAAGAGTTTTGTACTCAGCTCCGCTATTATTTTTAGTTAAAGTTAAAATGATAATGGCGAGGATCTGATAAATTTGTAAAACGTTAAAAGCAGAGACTTGACTCCATGGCTTAAATTCTAATCCAAAGCTTAATTATTTTCGGCGCCTAAACACTTCATTAGGAGTAAGATAGCCAAGTCGTTTTCTTGGGCGATTATTGATGACGCAGGCCTCATCAATCTGTCTCTGGGTAACAATAGCAAAGGATGATTTTTTAGGGAAGAACTGTCGTAGTAATCCATTGGCATTCTCATTTGCTCCTCGTTCCCAGGAGTGATAGGGGTTAGCAAAAAATATCTCTATTCCCGTTTCCATTTCAGTCATTTCATATTCCGCGAAAGTCGCGCCGTTATCATAAGTAGCGGTGCGTTTTTTATTTCTCGGTATTTTTTTAAACCGCTCGATGGTTTTAATTTTCGTTTCCAGGGCCGTGCCTCTCTCTAATTTGTCGGCTAGTAGCAATCCGCTTTTTCTCTCGACATGAGTCAGAATATGCCTTCTGTCTTTGCCAACGATTGTATCGCCCTCCCAATCGCCGATTCGGCCTCTTTCCTGGACTATCTTTGGCCGTTGGCCAATTCTCTTCTTTTTTAGCTCCTCTCGTTGTTTAATGCGTATTCTCGTGCCATAGCGCCGTCGATATTTTCCCTTCTGGCAGCGTAAGTATCTGACTAAATCTTTTCGCTTCTCATAAACAAACTCATATATACTATCCTTGCTTATTTGCCGCTGTTTTTTTCTTGGCCATTTTTTCTTTATTCGTCCGCTGATCTGTTCCGGCGACCAGAATTTTTTTATATTCCGAACGATATATATCTTCAGCCAATCATTGTTCTCTATTTTCCTAAATCTTTGTTTAGCCTCAATTCTCCTGTTCTTCGCGTTCTCCTTGGCTATTTTGGCATCGTATCCGGTCTTTGTTTCGGCCGGATTTCTTTTTATTTCTTGGCAGACGGCTGACGCCGTCTTGCCCAAAAACTCGGCTATATCTTTTTGCTTATGGCCAGCCCTTAAAAGGGCGGATAGCTCATTTCTTTGTTCTGGGGTAAAATGCTTGTAGGACATCTTTGTTTTGGTTAATAATTACTCGACATAATTATCTTACCTTAACTTAGGTGTCCTTTTGGCTTAATTAAGCTTGGGAGTAGAATGTAGCGGCTATCTGTTGACAAAAATCTTAAAATATGATATATAATAGCAATTAAGATAGTTCATTAAAACATTTAAAAAAAGGAGTCTTTTGTGAAAAAGTTAAAGGATTTTTTCGTAGGCAATGGCAAATGGCAGCTCGCCTCGTGGTTTATCGTAGTTTACGTTTCATTTTATTATGTTTTGTTGGTTTTGGCTGGTGGTCCTCCGTCTCCGGTGCATATTTTCATGCAGCCCGGACATCTGGCATTGGCTTATTTATTCGGTGTTGACTTCGGTTTCTTCGTGGCTCAGTATATGTATTTAGGTATATTACTTTTGCCGGCAGTGGTCAGTCTATTCTTTCTTTGCATATGTCATGCGCAAATGCATCCGAACGAATGTTTGGATATTTTTGGAGTGAGAGTGCTTCGAGCGAAAAGATGATCGATGCAATAATGACCGTCACGACATATAACTCCTAAGTAAGGATTGTTTTTTATAACGTATTCCTACTGTTTTTTAAAACGGTAGGATTTTTTTTAGAAGTCTATTTAGTCGTTCGTGTATTAAAAAACTCCAAAAACGTTTTATGTGTTTTGGAGTTTGTTTTTTTATTTTTTTTCTGACAACAGAAGATCTCTTAGTTCAGGGTTGACGTAGAACATCGCTGAGAAGAATTTAAATTCTTTGGAACTTATTTTTTCCTCTCGTATGTCTTGTCGTATCGAGTTTATCTCGCCGAGAGTTTGATAATAATTCGATACTATTTCCAAAAACATCTTTCCTTCCTTTTCTCTTTCCTCGATGTAGGTTCCCATGTTTTTGAGGTTTTTTTCCTCCATGGATTTTTTTTGCATAGAATCGATAAAATTCCATGATTGATCTGTGATTTCTGCAAAAATTAAAATAATAAAGAAGCCGGTAATGCAAAAAATAAATAGCAATAAAAGAGCTGAGAGATTTCTAACCTTCATTTCACTCCTTGATTTTGGTGTTTGGGTTTGTGTGCAATGTTTTTAATATAATATTATTTGTATTTTTTGTCAATTTTATTAATAATATTTTTTTATGTTTGTTTTATTTATTGATTGAATATATAATTTATAGAACAGAGGAAAATTTTAAGAATTTGCGATTAAATATGAATAAGCAAAAAATCAAGGAATATTTCGATAAGGCGGCAGCGACTCGCGACTCTTGGCGTCGTCGCAATAAATATTATCATGAAGATATCAAGAAATTGCTACGCTTTTTGGTGCCTTCTGGCGTCTCTGTTTTGGAGCTTGGTTGTGCCACTGGTGACGTGACAGCCTATTTGGCTGAGCAAAATAGGGATATCCGTGGTATCGACTTTTCTCCGGCCATGATCGCCGAAGGCCAAAAGAAATATCCTGGTTTGGATTTTGCGGTCGAAGACATAGAAATCCTACCGCCCCCTAAGAGGAAATATGACTACATAATCGCTTCCGATGTTATAGGCTATTTGCATGATATCCAGTCTTCCTTCGCTTCTTTGGCCGACTATTCTCATTCTGGCACGAAGATGATAGTGACTACGTATAATTTCCTTTGGGAGCCGATATTTCGTTTGGCCGAGAAGTTGGGCTTAAAAATGCCACATCCGATGCAGAATTGGCTTTCTCCCGCCGATGTAGAGCAACTTCTTTATTTGGCCGGCTTTGAGGTCGTTAAAGAAGGCGGCCGTTTATTATTCCCGAAAGACATACCTATTTTAACTCCGTTTTTTAATAAATATTTAGCTAAGTTGCCAATTTTTAAGAATCTTTGCTTGGTTAACTATTTTGTAGCCAGAAAGAAGCCTGACAGCTTGAAGGCAAGACAGTTTTCCGTTTCGGTTGTTATTCCAGCTCGCAATGAGAGGGGTAATATCGAATCGGCGGTTAAAAGAATCCCGGAAATCGGCAAGCACACTGAAATAATATTCGTCGAGGGTAATTCCACTGATGACACTTGGGCGGAGATAGAAAGGGTTAAATCAGCTTATCCCGATAAAGACATTAAGATTATGAAGCAGGATGGTAAAGGCAAAGGTGATGCGGTTCGCAAGGGTTTCGATTCTGCCACGGGTGACGTCTTGATGATATTGGACGCTGACTTAACCGTTCCGCCGGAGGACTTGCCTAAATTTTACAACGCTATCGCCAATGGCGATGGAGAGTTTATTAATGGTTGCCGATTGGTCTATCCCATGGAAGACAAAGCTATGCGTCTGCTCAATACTTTCGGTAATAAATTTTTCAGTATCATGTTCTCTTGGCTTTTAGAGCAGAGGATAAAAGATACCCTTTGCGGCACTAAGGTTCTTATGAAGTTTGACTATGAACGCATAAAAGCTAACCGCGGATTTTTTGGCGATTTTGATCCTTTTGGCGATTTTGATTTATTGTTCGGAGCCTCGAAACTTAATTTGAAGATAATAGATTTGCCGATACATTATCAGGCTAGAGTCTATGGCGAGACCAACATCTCTCGTTTCAAGCATGGTTGGTTGCT
>CAYNAR010000031.1:0-3651 GCA_964395625.1 uncultured Gammaproteobacteria bacterium
TGCTTCAACCGAAAACAAAAGAATTGGCGAGAGACTGTTAAAGGACGAAAAAGACTGTGCTGCACATCTAATGCTGGTTGATCTGGCAAGAAATGATTTGGGCCGAATCAGCGAGTACGGCAGCGTAAATGTTCCCGAGGTTATGCAAATTCACCAGTTTAGCCACGTTCAACATATAGTTTCTCAGGTTTGCGGTACCCTAAGAGATGATCTAGAAAGTTTTGATGCGTTAAAAGCAGTTTTTCCCGCAGGCACAGTTTCAGGTGCTCCAAAAGTTCGGGCAATGGAGATAATAGAGGAGTTGGAGCCTACGCAACGTGGACCTTACGCTGGTGCAGTGGGCTATTTTTCCTGTAATGGAAACTCGGATTTTGCTATAACAATTCGCACTTTGTTCTCAGAGGGAAATCAAGCCTACATTCAAGTTGGGGCAGGTATAGTTGCAGATTCAGATCCGGAACGTGAATGGTTTGAAACTGACCATAAAGCTAAGGCGCTTATGAGTGCACTGGAACTTTCAGGAGGCAAAAGAGCATGAAGGTCCTTGTTATAGATAATTACGATTCATTCGTTTACAACCTTGTTCAGTACCTTGGAGAGTTAGGCGCTGACACTGTAGTTTACAGAAACAACCGGATTAGCATTCTAGAAGTGGCTAAACTGAAGCCTGATAGGATCGTTATTTCTCCTGGACCTGGAACTCCTGAAGATGAAAGATACTTCGGCGTCTGCACTTCAATCCTTCAAACTTTAAGCTTAAACATTCCAACTTTAGGTGTCTGTCTGGGTCATCAAGGAATAATTCATGCCTTCGGAGGAAAAATAATTCAAGCTAAAAAACTGATGCATGGCAAAACATGCACTATAAAACATGACCAAAAAGGCGTCTTTTACGGTGTCCGTAACCCCTTCAATGCAACAAGGTATCATTCACTTGCAGGAGAAAAAGAATCAATTCCTTCTTGCTTAGAAATTACTGCAGAAGCAATTGATGACGGCGAAATTATGGGTATACGCCACAGAAAATATCCTATTTATGGTGTACAATTTCACCCTGAATCAATCCTATGTGAAGATGGTAAACTGATTGTAAGGAACTTTCTGGAGGGAAGTCAGTGATGATTCGGGAGGGTATACAAAGACTCATTGAAAAAGCTGACTTATCCTATGGGGAAGCATGCTCTATAATGACAGAGGTTATTTCTGGACAAAGCACAAACGCTCAAACCGCAGCGTTCCTTGCAGCTTTGCGTATGAAGGGTGAAACAACAGAAGAGTTGATTGCGTTTGCCTCTGTAATGCGTAATCACTGCAGACAAATTCATCCACGTGTAAGCGGTAGACTTATTGATACTTGCGGTACAGGCGGAGATAAATTAAAAACATTTAACGTTAGCACTGCAGCGGCTTTTGTAACTGCAGGCGCAGGAGTTTCTGTTGCTAAGCATGGAAACAGAGCAGTAACAAGCAACAGCGGTAGCGCAGACGTATTAGAGAAACTGGGATTATCACTTAACGGCGACCCGGAAACTGTTGAAGGCATAATCGAAAAAGTAGGTGTAGGATTCATGTTTGCGCCTGCATTTCATCCAGCCATGAAATACGCTGCTGAACCCAGACGGGAAATCGGAATACGCACTGTCTTTAACATTTTAGGGCCTCTAACTAACCCAGCCTGTACTAATGCACAGTTACTAGGTGTGTATGATAGAAAAATGGTTATGCCAGTTGCTTTTGCACTTCAAAAATTGGGTTGTGAAGAAGCCATGGTTGTACATGGATTAGACGGTCTTGATGAGGTATCAACCATTGGAAAAACAGTTATAGCCCATTTGAAATGTGGAGAAGTAAAAAAATTCGAAACTACCCCCAAAGCTTTTGGTGTAAAAAAAGCGTGTATAACTGATTTGCAGTGTTTATCTGCCCAAGAAAGTGGTGAAACTTTATTCAAAATTTTGAATGGAAAAAATGGTTGCTGCTTTAAAACTGATATTGTATTGGTTAATAGTGCTGCTGGAATAATGGTTGGTGGAAAAGCTGAATCATTTAAAGAAGGACTTGAATTAGCGCGGGAATCAATTGAAAGCGGAGCTGCATACGCTAAACTTAAGAGTTTAGTGATAGCTTCAGGCGGAGATTTGATGCATCTTGAGGAGTTGGAATCAAAATATGACTGATTTCCTTGATACATTAGCTCGTGACGCTCAAGAAACAATCGATAATGGATACTACACAAATATAGAGCCAGCTGTAGAAACCAAGTTAAGTTTAAGAAAGCAAATTGAAAACTGTATTGGCAATGCAGTTATAACTGAAATCAAAGCAGCATCACCTTCAATAGGAACACTACGTGGAAACATCAATGCCAAAAAAGTTGCATATGCAATGCAGCAAGGTGGCGCAGTAGCTATTTCAGTTTTGACTGAACCTAAACATTTCAGCGGATCCTTAGATAGACTAAGTAAAACACGTGAAGCAGTTAAAATTCCAATATTGATGAAAGATTTTTTCTTAAGCCCAAAACAGATTGACGCTGCAGCAGCTTTGGGAGCCAACGCAATTTTGCTGATTCAAGCTCTTTATGATAGAGAATATGGTGAGTTAGGACTTGATGAGATGATAAGTTATGCGCATTCTAAGAATTTAGAGGTGCTTCTTGAAACTCGCACAGAACAAGAATTTGCATCTGCATTAAAAAGCGAGGCTGATTTGATTGGGATAAATAATCGAAACTTGTCAACTCTAAAAATCGACTTAAAAACAACCGAAAATATACTTAAAAAAATGGGTGCTGACGGAAAAATCGTAGTCAGTGAAAGCGGAATACAGACACCTGATGATTTACTTTTTCTTAGAAAATGTGGTGCGTCAGCTTTTCTCATAGGTTCAAGCATAATGTTAACTGACAATGTTGAATTAAAAGTGAAGGAGTTTGTTAATGCAAAATGAAATTAAGTAATTACCCCATCGATGGAAAATATGGAAGATATGGTGGACGTTTCGTTCCAGAAATTCTAATGGAAGCAATAAAAGAACTAGAAAACGCATATGAACAAGCCCAAAAAGACCCAGAATTCCAAAAACAACTAGACTACTACTTAAAAGAGTATGTGGGCAGACCAACCCCTCTATACTTAGCTGAAAACCTAACTCGCAAACTTGGCGGAGCAAAAATATATCTTAAAAGAGAAGACTTAGCGCATGGCGGAGCCCACAAAATCAACAATACCATAGGTCAAGCATTACTTGCTAAACGTATGGGTAAAACCCGTGTGATAGCAGAAACAGGCGCAGGGCAACATGGTGTAGCAACTGCTATAGCTTGTGCAGCCTTAGGTTTGAAAGCTGTAGTTTTCATGGGTACCGAAGACTGTGAACGGCAACGCCTCAATGTTTTCCGGATGAAACTTTTAGATGCAGAAGTACACCCTGTTGAATCTGGCTCAAAAACCTTGAAGGACTCAATTAATGAAGCCTTTAGGGACTGGGTAACTAATCTTGAATCAACATATTACTTGATTGGCTCAACTATGGGACCTCATCCTTATCCTATGATTGTAAGGGACTTCCAAAGTGTTATAGGCAAAGAAATCAAGCAGCAATTTAAAGAGAAAACAGGCAGATTACCTGATGCTTTGATTGCGTGTGTAG
>CAYNAR010000032.1:0-3608 GCA_964395625.1 uncultured Gammaproteobacteria bacterium
TCCACTTGAAATTTTATCTTATCCTGATGCATCGTATCATCAGCATCTAAGAATGCTATTAGCTGGCCTCGTGCCTGTTTAATTCCGATATTCCTGGCACTTGCCGTACCTTGGTGACTACTGATAATTAACTTAATATCCGATTCAAATCGTGAAAGCTTTTCAACTGTATCATCAGTAGAGCCATCATCAACAACAATCATCTCAATAGGCGAGTAACTTTGCTGAAAAACGCTTTCTACTGCTTCAACTATATATTTGCCCGCATTGTATGCCGGCATAACAATACTTACTAAGGGGAAATCATTGTATAAATCCATAGGACTCAGACTAGGACCACTACTGTCCAAGAAAAACCTATAGTAATGTCAGCTGGTTGTCAGTTTGAGGCGTAGGGTCTTCAAGGTTAAAATCACAAAAGGCCTGTAAAATGGGCATTTTGGTGAGGGCATTGACACTAGCGACCTGCATCATGGTGTGCAGCGATAATGGTGAGCGCAGGCGCTTTTTTATGATGGCCACGAGCACATAAACTGAGACCGCAATCCAGATTTGCGTCCTGACGGCATTGTCGGAAGTCCCGAAGAAAGCCTTAATCCGCAAGTGCTGCTTAATCCACTTGAAAAATAATTCAACTCTCCAACGAGCTTTGTAGAGCTGGGCGATGATCTCTGGAGGTAGAGAGAAGTTATTTGTCAAGAAAGTTAAGCGGCGTTTTTGCTCTAAGTCATAGAACTCGATCTGTCGCAGAGCGCCGGGATATTTTTTTCGAGCGGTTTTGTCCAGCAGCTCAACAGTTTGGTCTTTGCGAACGTGGCTTTGTGGCAGTACTTTGCGTTTACTGGTTATGCGATAGGAAAAGCCTTTCTTTGCTCGTGTTACAAAGAAGGCCCCCACATCGGTAATGCGGCGCAGGCGCTTGAAGTCAACATAGGCTCGATCCATGATGTAAAATGCCCCGGGCTCAAATAGTAGCTCATCAAGGACGGTCACATCGGCCTTTTTGGCCCATGAAATCGAGATAAAAGAGGGGATGCTGCCTCTTAAGTCGAGCAATGTATGAAGCTTGATGCCGGCTTTAGTAGTGCGGAATTTGGCCCAGGGGAAAAGTTTCAGGCACAGATCGATCGTGGTTGAATCTAGTGCATAGACTGTATTGGCCAAGTCAACATCAAAATCATCGTTAGCATAGAGTTTCCGCGCTTCTGTTATCAGAAGCTGCGCCAGGTCAGCATAGATCCGCCAGTCCCGGTTGTCGTTGGCGTATGCCAAGGTGCTGCGTGATATTGAGCCGCGAATCCCTAAGTGATAAAGCTTAGATCCTTGAGAGCGCAGGCACGTCTCAATATCACGCAAGCTTTCTCGGAAGGTCAGCTGTGCAAATGCCATGCACAGAAACTGGTCCCAGCAGCTGAACTTCTTACTCCACTTGTTGCCCTGGTAAAGTTTAACGCACTGCCGGAAATCGTCATGAGAAATATGGCTCATGATTTGAGAAAATAGCGGACTGCTCGAATTCATTGCGCACCTCTGTCAAGACTCGTTAGTGCGCTTTATCATTTCAAATCGTGGGAAGTCCAAATCTCTCGATTCTGCTATGTGTTCAGAGACTTAAGCTGGTCATATGAAATTTTTCTTGGACAGTAGTGATATGGCTAGGAAAATCGATAGTAATCTGAGGAGTATCGGTACGTTATGATGGCTAGGAAAATCGATAGTAATCTGAGGAGTATCGGTACGTTATGAGGCGTTGTTTTAAGCTTGTTGCAGTTGCGTCAGTACGAGAGCCATTTTGGCTCTGGCCGCCACCCCACCCTGCGGTTTTTTAGCAGTGCCCCCGGCACACGAAGGTAGAAAAGGTGTTAGATCTTCCCTGGAGCGCCACCGCGTGAGCTTTTTGGGCATTACCGAGATAGAGCTCGCCTGAGAGCTTTCTTAGCGCCGCTTTTTTTAGTCGTAGTCCGGAATGAAATCCTGGAAAAGACTTTCATCATGCGAGGAGTAGTCCGGGATTGGCGGCGGAGAGCGGTATTTTTCTATGCCGAGGCTCTCCATGAGCTTGTTAATTTCTCTGGTGTCCTGCAGAAACGCGATGATTCTCATTTCGCTTTTGCAGCGGGGGCATTGAAGAGGGTTGATTTCATAGATGCGTTTAATGCAAGCGGCCCAGCTTGATGAAGCCCTTGCCGGCTTTTCATCTATTACTCCTTCCTCAATTGCTGCAGACTTTGCCTGTTTATTTCTCTTCCCCCTGGCTCTACAGGAGTAATGCCCATAGTAGCGTGTAAGCGATTCGTAAGGACGGGGGATCTGACAGGAGAGCTGCGCCAGGAATTCCAACGCATCAAATTCATGAGCGGTGCCGTCTTTGGTTGTGTAGGTAATGACGTCATCTTCAATGCTGAGTTTCTCAAGAGAGACCGGGCCACGTTCTATATAGCGGGCAACGAAATGTTCACTCTCTGAATCCTCAAACGGTTCCCCGATCCAGACACTGAAGCCGGTATGACTCTGAGAGAGTAGCTGAGCCACCACTTCGTCTGAGAGCAGCTCTTTTTTATGTAGCTGCGAGAGCACGCGGTCAGAAAAGCTTAAAGTGAGCTTCTCGCAGTCCGGTTCAGCTCCTTCGACACGCTCAGGACAGGCAAAGGGCTTAAAGGTGCCCTCCGGCATAAAAAGTCCGTCAGTAAGCATTCCGTGCAGATGAGGATTATGATTTAGGG
This sequence comes from uncultured Gammaproteobacteria bacterium, assembly GCA_964395625.1. Lineage (GTDB taxonomy): Bacteria > Patescibacteriota > Patescibacteriia > Patescibacteriales > WJLG01 > JBAZHE01. Next base: position 2,724 of record CAYNAR010000032.1, read on the forward strand.
CCTCGCCCGCGGTCTGCAATGTCAGAACTGCGCCCGGTTCTCCGGCAGACTCTGAGAGGCATTCCTGTATGCTCCCCCAGGCTGCACGGAACAGTACATCGTTAAGTTTGCGGTCATAGCGCATATATGCCCGGATGCGCTTTGGAATGCTGAACACCAAGTGGCGGTGAGGGACCTTCTCTAGCACTTCATCATAGAGATGCTCAGCAAACTTTACCGCCCGTTTAGCCAAGCAGGAGGGACAGACACCTCGCTTCTTGCAGCTAAAGGCTACCAGGTATGAGTGCTTACAGTTGTCACAGTAAACCCTGGCTGCCCCATTGGAAAGCAGCCCACAGTTAAGGTAGGAGTCAAAGGTCGCAAGCACTTCCTTTCGCAGCGCCCCATAGCGGTGCTGAAAACGCTCTTCCCATACCAGCGGCAGACGATCGCGACCGTGGTTCACTATACGATAGAGCTCGCTTGTTTCCGGCTGCCGCCTCCGGTAGTGCTGATGCTCCGCCCTAACTTTGTCCCAGGTATGCTGTCGCCACATACCTGATAATTCGGAAAATTACGCTAAATGTTGCCTGAATTACGTTCCATGTTTTTCACCATAGCTGATTAAGTAAATATTCTCCTCGCCGCCTAACTAGCATGCTCGCCACAGCACTTGGGGAAGCGGCCGGTAAGCTCCTCCTGGATGAAACCATCATTGAAATAATGCTTAATCCCGACGGCGACCTTTGGATTGAACGTCTCGGCCATGGCCGCTTAAATACCGGCTATAAAATCAGCCCCGCTGATGCTGAACGGGTGATCTTTATAATTGCAAGCAGCATTGGAGCTGTTTGCAATAAAGATAATCCGCTACTTAGCGCGGAGCTCCCGCTTAATGGCTCTCGT
>CAYNAR010000033.1:0-3554 GCA_964395625.1 uncultured Gammaproteobacteria bacterium
ATACCTCCTAATAAAATAAGCATAAAACTTTTTAATTATTTACATTTTATTTCACTTAAATATTTAAAGAAGTCTACTTCTTTTAATCCTGTCTTATTTACAACATTAACTGATTTTGGTTTTGCTATTTTAATATAAACGGTTGTTCCAATATCAACTTGAGTAGCTGCAGTAACTACTTTGCCATTGATAACTTGCTCAGCAATAGCACCAACTGGTTTAGTAGATTCAATTTCACTAAATTCATATTTGATATTCGCTGTTTTCCCGTATCCACCATTCAAGTTAGTAATGTACTTAATAAAGGCATCTTTTGTTTTATCGGTATAATTGTCAATGACTGGTTTTCCCATCGATACAGTTACTTTTACAGTATTTCCTTCTTTTAAATTTCCTGATTTAGGATCTTGTGAAATAATTAAACCTTTTAATACCTTATTGTCATATACTTCTGTATATGTAGCTTTTAAATTGTTGTTTTTAATAAATTTTGCGAATTCTTCTCTATTTTTTCCGGTGAAGTTTGTCAGTGTGATACCTTTTCCTAGTGATAATACAATAGATAGAGAATCACCAGTTTTTCCTGTTGAACCTGCAACTAATGATTGAGAGATTACTTTTCCACTTGCTACAGTGTCATTATTTTCACTTTTAAATGTTACTTTAACATTATTTGTTTTAGCCCAAGCTTCAATGTTTGCTTTTGAATAATCTTTAAAATCAGGAATAGTAATTTTTACTCCTACCGAGTTTGCTCCTGCTGAGATAAAGACAGTAATAGCTTCGTTGCGATGAGCTTCTTTTGCGGTTGTACTTAATTTAACAAATGCACCTTTTTTAATAGTGTCATGTGGTATTTCTTCAAAAGTAACGGTAGTGAAGTTATGTTCAGTAAACCATGTTTTAATTTCTTCGCTTGTCTTATTCGTAAAATCAGCGAATGTTTCTGTTAATTGTGGATCTTTTCCTTTAGAGACAACAATGGTAATTACATCTTTTTTTCCTAGCTTTTCACCAGGCTTAATACTTTGTGATAAAACTTTTTTTTCGGCTGTTGTTTCATTATATTGCTGAGTAATTATAATTTGTTTATCCGTAACTTTTTTCTCTTTAAGCCACTTTGTTACTTCTTCTTCAGTTTGATTGGTAAAATCAACCATCGTGACTTTAGCGTTGGTTGAAAGAAATACCGTTGAAGCTAATGCAACAGTGATAACAGATAAGATGACTGTTGCAATAATTAAGGCTATTGTTTTTTTGTTTTTTATACTTTTTTTCATAATACCACCTCGCTAGTATTATATCATATTTGAATTTTATTCTACAAAAAATAGTCATTTGTGATATTACCCGAGTTTGCCACTTGTTTTTATGAAAATTTTTCAAGAATTGACATATTGAAATGAAATTTTAAATTTCATTGATATAATTTTAGATAATAACGCAATATTGGACCATTAAAATACAAAAACCAATATATTTACGATGATTTCTCCGTATTTATATTGGTTTTTATTATTATAATGAATACTTAAAAAATTGAAAATATATACCTACATTATAGGCTTACGTTATACTTTTATCTTTGTTTTAATTTCTCTTAATTCTCCTTTTTTATAAAGTTGACATGGAATTTTAATACCAAATGCGTTAAGTATTAGCTGTAAGTCGGGGTCATTAATATTGTTGAAACGATAATAATCCATCGATAGTGGATCCACTGTCCATTTATTAAGGGCTTCTTGAATTCTTGCCGCAGATAGACCTAGTTCCCAATGTTTTCCAGGGGTTTCACCCTTATAGCAAACAATTTTGTTTTGAATTATACGTACAACAATTAAGGCAATCATACACGACAATAGATGTGCTTCAATGTGTTCAGGTGTTCTGACTCGAAGTGGTCTTGTTTCTAAGTCGCTTTTCATCATTTGAAATTGGCGTTCAATTCGCGATAATCCATGATATGTGTCAATTACCTCTTTTTCAGGCATTGTTAGTTCCGAAGTTACTATTTGATAATAACCCATCGATTGTTTGAATTTATTCACTTTGTCATAATCGATAAGCATTTTAAGTTTAGATGAATCCACAATTTCACCAGTGTCATCGTTAATGCAATCTTTTTTTATAAATCGTTTAATTGTCGATGTTTGTGATTTACTAATTCTAAAATTTTCAGGGTTTTGTTCTAGTTTTTCAATGAAATCTAAAAATGATTTATTTTCAGCTACTTGTTTTTTGTAGAACCTCTCACTCCAATACACAACTACTTTTTCTACTATTTCTTGTTGCTGAGTTGAATTAATCGTTACTTTTCTTTTAATAATTTTTGATTTGTATTTAAAACTTTTGTTTTCTTCAATATAGCCTTTTTGATCGAAAATCCAATCTTTTTCTACCTTTGTAGTTTTTTCGATGCTTTTACTAATAATGTAGCCATGATTACTATTAATGAGATGGGCAGTGTTATTGCCTCGATACATACCACGATCTCCAACAAAAATATAGCGAGAGAGTTCTAAATTGTCGATTGATTTATTTAACGCTTCAATTACAGTTAAATGATCGAGGGTATTTCCAGAAAATACCTCAATGGAAATAGGAATCCCTTGTTGATCCATAAACAATCCCATTTGAACGATAGGTAGTCTTCTTTCTTCTTTATTTACTCCAAATTTTCTTAGGCCCTTAGTGGTTTCTCCATCTTCCTCAACATCATTGTCTGGACGTTCAATTTCAAAATAAAAATTGGTTACATCATAAAAAATTATGTTTGTAGTACGCTTAAAGGAAGAAACAAGTGATTGATTCAATTTTTTTATGATACTCATTTTGTAATCATAAATGAAGTCAAGGGTATCATAAATGTTGTATTCATATGGTTCTTTAACAATTGGTATATAATAATTTTCATTTTGTCTGGCTGTTTTAATTTTAGAGTCAGGATTTAAAATTCTGCCATAAATTAATAATCTGAAAAAACCAACTAAATCAAATTCATAGTTAGTTAGATGTTTATACCGACTAAACAAAGCAATCATACCAAGTTCATTTAATATCGCCTCTAATAAGCAATGAGAAAATAATTTAGGTTCACCAATACAAAAGGGATCACCCTCTGATAAGGAAAAGTCATAATTTTTTCTAGAAGTCGGTTTGTTGGAACAATAAGGATGAAGTGAGGGAATTAAAGGATTTCCCTGTTTAAAAGATTTTTTTAAACGTTCAACGTAGTTTGCCTCACCATCATCGAAACGATGCAATGGACCGATATTTAGAATAGTTTTTTTTCTGACGGTACGAATGCCTTTATCGTTAGTATAACGAGAACTTTCAACCAATCTTAAATAGGGGATACCGTTATTGAGAAATTTTTCAACAAACATAGAACCTCCTTATATACTTATGGACTACATAAATTATAAACTAAATCCGGATAAAATGCAATATAAAAATGCAGAAAATTTAATGATTTTTCTGCATTTTCGGGTTATATAGTGTATATTAATTATATTATAGATTTACTTGCGAATTAGCTAAGTGGCAAACTAGGG
>CAYNAR010000034.1:0-3514 GCA_964395625.1 uncultured Gammaproteobacteria bacterium
CGGCAATATCAATTGGAGCGTGGAGAATGTGTCAAATGAAATGGGTACCCTCCAAGTGGGGATATTACATGGATCATTTATTGGATTATTTTTTCTTGTGCTCGCTTTTGATCTGTTACATATTCTTCGTTCCGGTAGAATTTCGTTATATCCAATTCTTTATGTTGGCTATATTGGGTGGGTATATGGTCAACTCTTTTTTGTCGTTCGCCGCGACCAATGAATTTGAAATATCTTATTTAAAGATTGGCCCGACCGAAATCCGGATACTTTTTATCATTATCAATACTTTGTACATATTCTTTGGCAAGACCTATCTGTTCTTTGCTTTGCCGTTATCTTTTGCGTTGACGGTCATCGGTTTGATCGTGGTGGTTTATAAGACGCAGAAAAGGTTGTGGGAGATTGACATGAAGAATAAGGAAAGCGTGCCGGATTTAAATACTTAATTTTTTATTAAGACGCTGGTCTTAATAATGTTGATATGAAATTGGAAAATTTATATTCATTGGAGGCGGAAAATAATTTCGAAGATGTAAAAACGCCAGAGGAATTATTGGAGTACATGAAAGAGATAAAATACGGCTATGTCGGCAAGAATAATGGAAAGGTTTATGAATATGGCGACGATGATTTTGACGCCGATTTTCCTGACGAATATTTTTTGCAAAGACCGGAGCAGCTACTAGAAAGCAAACATGGAGTATGTTGGGATCAGGTCGAGTTGGAAAGGGATTGGTTTTCGAAACATGATTGCGATTTCAAGGTTTTTTATTTGGCGTTTTTGAAAAAGACTGCCAATAATCTTCCTACGCACACCTTTTTGACTTATAAAGAAGGTGAGAAATGGTGTTGGTTTGAAAATTCCTTCGGTGATCATAAAGGCATTCATGAGTATGCAAGTCTTGAGGAGTTAATGGAGGATGTTAAGAAGAAACATTTGAGGCATGCCATTAGTGAGGGGACGGCCGTTGAAAGTGATTTTAATGATTTAAGATTTTGTGAATATGAAGCGCCATTAGCCGGGGTTTCTCCAGTTGGTTTCGTGGAGAACATACTCAGGAATTATGAGCCGTTAGAGAGAATTCAGGAATGAAAAAGCAATTAAATAATCCATTTTATGTCTAAAATTTTCGTCTCTGGCATCAAGAAAGGCAGTTCGGATGAATTGTTGATCAATGCGATTAAGAAGGTTCTTCTGGATTCTACGAACAATCTAGCTTTTTTGAAGCCTGGCGAAATCGTTTTGCTCAAGCCGGCCTTGAATTCCGGCGATCCTTTTCCGGCCACTACGCACCCTTTGGCGATCAAGGCGGTGGCGGAAATCTTGGAAGAACGCGGGGCGAAAGTTTTGGTCGGTGACCAATCAGGAATGGAGCATGTCCTGCATTGCGAGCAAGGCGTGGTTCGCGGTTCTTCTAAAAAGAATTATCATTCTTCCGGAATGTCGGAGGCCGGTCGGGAATTTGTCGCCTTTGAAGAAGGGGATTGGGAAAAGGATTTCTTGCATTTTAAATCGGAGAAGGCCTCTTCTTGGCCGAACGGTTTTTATATCTCTCGCTGGATTGAAAAAGTCGATCATATCATCAACTTGCCGCGTGTCAGCGCTCATTCCTTGTCCGGTGTGACTTTGGGTTTCAAGAATATGGTCGGTTTTCTGCGCGAGGATAGTCGATTGGAATTCCATGCTGACGGCCCGCTTTATGGCATGTTTACTCTCTTTGCCGGAAAGAAATTAAAGACCGATTATCGTAATGGCGGTAAATTCATAGAGAAGATAACCGAGATCAGTTTGGCCTTGAAAGATAAATTGCGCGCGACCTTGTTTGTCACCACTAAGGCGCAGACGACTCTCGGACCGGACAGAAAGAATGTCGGACCGTTCAAGGCTCACGTAGCCGAGCCGGAGACAGGCTTGGTCTTTGCCAGCGACGATCAAGTGGCGGCCGAACTTTTCGCTATTTCCTTCTTGAAATATCTCTATAAAAAAAATACACCGTGGCTGGCGAAGTTCTTGGAAAATAATTTTTTATTTTTTAGTAATAAGTATCGCGGTTTTCATAAAGGGAAGGCTAGTGACAATGGTTTCATTAAAACCGCCTTAAGTATTTGGCTTGGCCGCGATGATGGTTGCGAAGTCGTTTGGAGCGATGTCGACGACAGCTTGAGAAGGGGCATCATCATTGATTGAGTAATAATTAAAAGTAATTTATCGATTTGAATTTTGACAGTGAATTGTTCTAGTGTTTTAAGGCTGGAGGTGTGATTCTCCAGCTTTTTTATTGACTTTAATGTTCTGTAATGATAAAATCAGTATAGTGTTTTAATTGAATTTTTTTAAAAATAATGAAGAAAATAATAATAAAGCTTTGGCCTTTTTTGGCTGTCGTCATTTTGGCCGTGGCCGCTTGGGGTGTCTTGACTGTTCGTGCAGTTGCGCCGATAACATCCTCCTTCTCTCCGGTCGATGGTTCTAATTTTGTCGCTTCAAGCTCCGATTTTTTCATAAATTTCGACCAACCCGTCATTGCCGGTCCTGGCTATGTGTATATAAAAAGAGCGGACGACGATGTTATTGTCGAGTCTATCCCGGTAGCTTCGACTTCCTTGGTTTCCATATCCGGCTCTCAGGTAACTATTGACCCAGCCTCCGTTTTGGAGAGGGACGGATTTTTTTATATAACGATCGACGGCAATGCTTTTCGCAATGGGTTAGGGGAGTATTATAACGGCTTCAGTGATAAGAATACTTGGAACTTTCACGTAGTGAATGATCTTTTTATTTGGGAAAACTTAAAAAATATTCAAAATCATGGCAAGGGGATTAATAATATCGGTCAATCTATCGCTGTTGGCGACGAGATGTATTTTATAGCCGGATTTGGTACGGAATTATGGAAGACGGACGGTACCGAGAATGGGACTGTTTTGGTTAAGTATTTATATGTTGACATGACCCAGTCAAATAATCCGCCCGATGATTTAGTGGTCATGGGAGGTGTTGTCTATTTCGTAGTTCATGATCACGAGACCTATGGCACGGAAATTTGGCGCAGTGACGGTACTGGCGACGGCACTTATGTCTTGAGAGATATAAATCTTGGTAGTTCCGGATCTTCCGTCAATAACCTTTTTGCCTATAACGGTTATATTTATTTTTCCGCTTACGATAGTGTGAATGGTACCGAACTTTGGCGCAGTGACGGCACTGAAGCCGGGACCGTCATGGTTAGAAATATTAATGCTGGAACTAATGGATCTTACCTAGGTTCTTTTGCGGAGTGCGGTTCCTATTTATGCTTCAATGCTTTGAATTCATCCTATGGCTACGAAGTGTGGCGTACTGACGGGACATCCGCCGGAACAGTCTTGGTTAAAGATATTTTTCCTGGGACCAATGGATCTTATCCGAGTGGTTTTAAAGATCATGATGGTATTCTTTACTTTAAAGCTAGATCGTCAGGAACCACTATTAATAATTTTGATAATGAGTTGTGGCGTACTGATGGCACGA
>CAYNAR010000035.1:0-2616 GCA_964395625.1 uncultured Gammaproteobacteria bacterium
GTTATATTCCAAACTGAGTTTCTCTAACGCATTAATATCTGGATCTTTTTCGTAAACGCGTTTTTCAGTTTCATAATCCCTTTGGTACAGTGCAATTGTGCTCCAAGCGACTTCGTAATCAGATAAACCGAAAAGCTCATCTAGCCTTTTTTGTCTGCCACGTGGTTGAGCATCTAATAACTCTTTTAGGTGCTCCTGTCTGAACCAGACTATTTCTCTGTAAAGATCCTTATCTAAACCAGTTATTGCCTTTAGCTGCTCAGCTATTGCTTCAGTTTTCATGCTAGCAACAAGGTTCTCGTCCTCGTAGAGTTTAAGCTGTTCTAAATCTTGGCTTATACCTTTACCTTTACGTTTTAAGCCACGCGTGATTTTGTAGGTGTTCCCGTTCTGGCTGAACTGAACTGTAACTTTGCACCAGTCTGCATCTTCACGTAGCAGATAATCGTAGCTGCGACCTATAGAGTCACCGAAAAAGGCAAAGTCAATTGCATACAAAACACTAGATTTGCCGCAGCCTAACCCGCCTACTAGACAGTTGAAACCTCTGGTGAAGGGTACAGTGGATTTGACGTGGCTACGTATGTTTTCAAGCTGAACAACTTCTATTTTCACCGGGTCAACTCCTCTATTGTTTGTTTGATTTTTTCGTCCTCTTTGTGGGTTAAAGGCTCAATTAACTGCAGAGCAGCATGAGCGATTTTTTCTGCGTCCTGCCGACCGTAGCGGTCAGCAAAAATCTCCACAAAATACTCAAAAGCTTTAGTTTTAAGGTCTTTGAAGTCACCTTCAAAAATTGAGCGGACAACTTCATCTGAAACAGCTGTTTCTTTAATTTGAACAATTGGATGAACAAGAAGTGCCTTCTGGGCTGCGCTTCTGATTTTGGGAAGATCAATTTCTGTACGGCTGGCTTCCGCAGGCAAAGTACCCTTTAATACAGGTATAATTATAACATCGACGTCATCTGCTTCTTTAACCATTTGAGCTGCCTGCTCAGTTATTTTCGCAGAAGGCATACCCGTAAAATCATAGTCCACTATAACAAATCTACGCGGAGAAGTCAACTCAACCAGTTCAGGAGTAACTTGGCCTTTCTCATCTACTTTAACATGATAGAAGCCTTTGATTATTTTTGCTTCGTCGTAACTTACTGTTTCTGTACATCCACTATAAACTAAAAGTCCATCTTTGAATTCTCCGAGGTAACGATCATGAACATGGCCTGCAGCGTAATAGCAGAAGCCATCGGGTAATTCGTCAGGAGAAATTTCTGCTTCAATATAGGGCGGCTTAATTTCCGGCAGGTCTAAGGCGCCGTGGAAAACAAAAATGTTAGCTAAACCTTCTTTTGGTTTAGGCGGGTTTTCATCCATGAACTTTGGCAGAGCCTCTTTTGTTTTATGTCTATTATGGTAGTTTGGTATACCGTAAACGTAACAGCAGCCGGGTTTACTCCAGCAGGAACCACGGTGACGGGGCAAATGAAAAATTAAACCTGCACTGTCAAGCGGGTAAAGTATAGTGCTGGTTATTGTGTTTGGAGCTGAATCATGTGAACCATCAACTGTTAAAACTGGAATGCCCGCGTCTTTTAGTCGTTTAAAACTTTTGACACTGTTCTCTAAAGTGTGGTTTGAGGGTCGGGCTTGATGAAAAAGATCTCCTGCAATGATCATGAAGTCAGGTTTCAACTCGATGGCTTTGTCAACTATTTCGCTGAAGGCGTTGTCGAAGTCTTGGCGTCTAACTTCTAAGCCGTACTGAGCGTATCCTAAATGTAGGTCTGAAACGTGAATAAAACTGAAAGCCCGCAGGTCAATAAATCTCCTTAACACTCTTTGTAGTTAGAGTTTACCACAGCAATTTTTAAGCCTTTACCATAAATCCAACAAATACCAAAAAGCATAACAACATTTCAAAGGCATAACCCTACTGTATGCCATTTACTCCATTCCATTTAGGTCCAGCTTTAGCGATTGGTTTACCTTTAAGAAAGCATCTTCACGCACCCACATTCATAGTGGGAAATTTAGTGTTGGATATTGAACCGTTTATGGTTATTGTGTTAGGGCTGAATTATCCTCTACATGCCTATCTTCACACTTTTTTGTCAGCGTTAATAGTTGGGTTACTTTTGGGTTTTGTAATGTATAAGTTAGAGAAGCCAATGCAGCCGCTGTATAAAGTGACTCTATTAGAAACAGATGGTACGCTTGGAATAAAGTCGTTTCTTTTAGCTGGAGTTTTTGGCACTACTCTTCACGTTTTGTTTGATGCGGTACTATACTCTGAGATGGCGCCGTTTTTTCCGTGGACCATAAATCCCCTAATAGGTATAGGTTTGTCTACGGTTCAAGTCTACAGTTTTTGTATCGGGCTAGGTATAATAGGCATCGTATATTACGTAGTTACCGTTGTTTATTCCTTATTTAAGAAAAATCATAAAAAGCGTAATAGCCAGTTAAGGTTCAAATTTTAGTTCAGTTGATAAATGAAGAATCATAGTCTAAGGTAGAAGCGATAAAAATTCAAAAGAATTAGTAGTCCTAACTTTGGCTTAGGAAAAAAATCCGGATTTGAAAATTAGCAAGGGCGATGGGGAATTCCTTGACG
>CAYNAR010000035.1:2626-3281 GCA_964395625.1 uncultured Gammaproteobacteria bacterium
AAATGTTGATAATTTTGGCGTAAAAATATAAGAAGCCAGTTACATTTAGTTTGAAAAGGCGCTTAACTTCATGAAATGTCAAGTGTGTTCTCAGGAAACTCTTATGCCGTTTCGCTGCCCATATTGCGGCGAGCAATTCTGTAGTGCACACCGTCTACCAGAGAACCACAATTGCCCAAGAATTGATTTTGCCAGATCTGAAAAGCAAGATCGTGTGATAACTTCTAAGGGATACAATTCATATAATTACAGTTACGTCTTTGGGCAACAACCGTTTAACCGGAAGTATCGAATACATTTCAGCCAAAAAGAGCTAACACATTTGGGCATAGCAGCTTTGCTTGTAATTGGCATCGGCTTCTCAATTGCGCTATATGCTTTTTATTGGACATTTGATGTTATAGCTATTTTTGCAGGTATATTGACAGCGTCATTTCTTATCCATGAAATCGGACATAAAGTTATGGCCCAGAAAAGTGGCATGTGGGCTGAGTTTCGCCTTACCATGTGGGGAGCTATCTTAACTTTTCTTTCTGTGTTTCTGCCTTTCAAAATGATTGCTCCTGGAGCTATGATGATTGGCGGTGCAACTACCACTAGCCAACAATTCGTGAAAATTTCAGTTGTTGGACCAATAACTAATCTTATCCTTGCC
>CAYNAR010000036.1:0-2722 GCA_964395625.1 uncultured Gammaproteobacteria bacterium
AGGGAATCCCTTGTTTGAGAAGACAATGACGTCGATCATATTGACCTTATCATCGGCCCTAAAAACGGACCTATTGGACAAGCTTTTGCCCACGGCATTGCGAACCTTTCCGCAGGTCACACTCCATTACTAGCGGTTATTCGCCCGAACCTTCCACCTAAACCACACACGCTCATAATTCCAAAAGTTACAGTTAAAAACATGGAAGATACAGGTAAAATCTTTGGGCCAGCACAGGCTGCAGTTGCAAAAGCCATAGCTGACTCAGCTGAGGAAGGAATAATTCCGCTAAGTAAACTAGACGAGTGGGTAATAATTTGTAGTGTATTCATTCATCCACAAGCATCAGATTACCGTAAAATTTACCAGTACAATTATGGTGCAACAAAAATGGCGCTTCAAAGAGCACTAAGAAAGTATCCATCGCTTGAAAAAATAATTTATGATAAAGACAGAGCAAAACACCCGATAATGGGATTCAAAGTACCACGTTTATGGAGACCACCATATCTACAGATTTCACTTGATGCACCCTCACTCGAAGGAGCAAAGAAAGTTATTGAGGCTTTACCAGGTAGCGATAGAATAATCATAGAAGTTGGAACTCCACTCATCAAAAGATATGGAACACGCATAATTAGCAATTTACGAGAAACAGCAAAAGACAAGTTCATGGTTGCAGACCTAAAAACATTAGATGTTGGTAAAGTTGAAGCAGACATAGCATACGAAGACACAGCTGACGCAGTAGTCGCAGCAGGTTTAGCACCACCAGAAACCCTTGACGCATTTGTACAAGAAGCTAGACGACTGGGAATTTACGCAGTTATTGATATGCTAAATGTTGAAGATGTCCTAGAAAAACTCAAATCACTAAAAGAGTTCCCAGATATCGTAATTCTACACAGAGGAATAGACCAAGAAAGCGGCAGAAGCTCTGGACTTGAACGTATAAAACTTATTCGCCAAACATTTTCTAACAAAAAGTTTCTCATAGCAGTTGCAGGCGGCATAGTTCCAGAAACAGCTAAAGAAGCATTAGAGCAAGGCGCAGACATACTGATAGTCGGCAGATATGTCACACAATCAAGAGACGTAGAACGTGCAGTAAGAGACTTCTTAGAACTGACACCCAGCATGCGAGAAGACATAGACCTCTTCAGAGTTCACACAGAATAAAACAGAGAGTGAAAAAGTTCACTCTTCATTAACAAACCTTTTTTCATTAAATTTTTTCTTTTTTTAAAAAATACAGTTATAGAATTCACTTAAAACTGAGCGTAGACAGGTAAATCTTTCATAAATACTTAATAATCAGATAGCCAACTTCATTACTTCGCTGGAGAGTTAAAGAGCAAATGGCAAAGTTTAAGGTTATAGTTTCCGACCCACAAACGGGAACATCAAAAGTTGTAGAGATAGAAGAAGCACGCGCAGCCCCACTCATAGGGAAAAAAATAGGTGAAATAATAGAGGGAGCAACAGTAGATTTACCGGCACACAAAGTGAAAATCATGGGCGGGTCAGACAAGGATGGAGTACCGATGAGACCAGATGTTCATGGCGGTGTCCGTAGAAACGTTGTTTTAAGTGGCGGATCAGGTTTCAACCCAGAAAGAAAAGGGGAAAGGAAACGTAAAACTGTGCGCGGAAACGTAATAACAGACGAAATAGTTCAAGTAAACATGAAAATTGTTGAAAGACCAGCCCAAAGCACTGAACAAAAAATTGAACAAACAACAAAATAGATTTGTTGTTATGTTGCATGCTTAAAACTTATAAACTTCCAAAATCAATTTCTTTTATTCAGATTGTAGTATTTATTTAAAGAGAAGAAGAATTGCATGAGTAACGCTACTAAAACCTTGCCTAAGCAGCCAGAGGTCAACATCGGTACTATAGGGCATGTTGATCATGGGAAAACTACACTTGTTCAAGCATTAACCGGCATGTGGGCTTCACGTCATAGTGAAGAACTAAAAAGAGGCATCACAATAAAACTTGGATACGCAGATATGCCAATATACAAATGCCCAAAATGCCAAGCACCAAGCAACTACACCCATAAGCCCTATTGCCCAAAATGTAATTCTGAAGCTGAATTTGTCCGTGCAGTAAGCTTTGTTGACGCCCCAGGGCACGAAGCATTGATGGCAACAATGCTTTCAGGCGCAGCCATAATGGATGGTGCAATTCTTGTAATAGCTGCAGATGAACCTTGCCCACAACCTCAAACACGGGAACATCTAGCAGCAGCTGAAGTAAGCGGAGTAAAAAACATAATTATAGTCCAGAATAAAATAGACATCGTAGACCAAAAAAGAGCCCTAGAAAGCTACGAAGAAATTAAAGCATTTGTGAAAGGCACTGTAGCAGAAAAAGCACCGATAATACCTATTTCTGCGCAAAGAGGAATAAATATTGACATACTTCTTGAGGCTATGCAAACAATAATACCTTCACCTAAAAGAGACCCGAAACTACCACCACTAATGTATATAATTCGTTCTTTTGACATTAACAAACCAGGAACGACCATAAAGGAGATTGAAGGGGGAATAATAGGAGGAACAATTGCCCAAGGCAAATTTGTTGTTGGAGAAGAAATTGAAATCCGCCCAGGAATCATGGTCGAACGAGAAGGTAAAACAGCCTATGACCCCTTAGTTAGTGAAATTGTAAGTTTACATGCAGGCGAACAAGAAGTCAAAGAGGCAACATG
>CAYNAR010000036.1:2732-2957 GCA_964395625.1 uncultured Gammaproteobacteria bacterium
GCAACGTGTGGGGGATTAGTAGGAGTCGGCAGATTACTTGATTCATCATATTCAGAAGCTGATGGCTTAACAGGCAGTATAGCAGGCAAAGTAGGGATGCTTCCGCCAACACTGATAGAACTTACTTTAGAAACGTATGTTTTGGAGAGAGCTGTTGGAACCAAAGAATTACTTATAGTGGAAAAGATTAATCCAGATGAAATAGTACTACTACATATTGGTGGA
>CAYNAR010000037.1:0-2802 GCA_964395625.1 uncultured Gammaproteobacteria bacterium
TAACCATACCTTTTAGCGCTTGAATCGTCCCCCGATGACCACCATACACCCAACTAGCTCCAACACAAAGGACCACATCAAAGCAATGAGGGCTTTTAGGTCTATAATTTGCCGCATCCATCTGGACAAATTCGATGTCCGCGTTCGGTGCTCGCCTTCTAAGTTTTTCCTTGCATTCCTGAATGTAGTAGGGAGAAATATCAACGCCTACACCTGCAATATCATAGAGTTCCGCCAGCCTAATGATGAACTCGCCTTTCCCACAAGCTATGTCTAAAACACGTTCTCCACGCTTCAATTGGAGAAGCTGGCAGAATCGCTCAAACTTCTCAGTACTCAACGGATTACAAAATTGGTGCCTTCTATGAGTGATGTCAAAGTATTTCCACAGATCCATTATCAGTTCACCCGGAAACAGCTAAAACTAGTAAAATGTCACTAATAGTGTTTTCCAGCATACAGTATGCTTAGTTGTTGAGCCTGAAATATTTTAAGTAAAGGACACTTACGGTGGCATTGGTGTAATCAACCCGATCCTAGCCTTCATACTCGGTGTCTTAGTTTTCTTTACTGCCGGTGCAGCAACGTGTAATTACGGTAATAGCAGAATCGCAAAACGAAAAACAAACCACACTCAATCTTAAACAGTGTGTGTGCTCGTTATAAAACGAGCCTCAAAATCCTTTTTATTATTTTCTTCTTGAAGATATCTATGTTAAAAATTGTTTTCACTATCAACAGCATATTTTAACAAAATTTAAAAATAAATTTGATTAAACTAACTTTGGTTAGTATATGCCAGAACTTCAAAGTAAGAGGTTTATAACATAAACATAAAAAGCCTAATTCCTTTCGAGTACTATCTTGGTGCAAGCTTCTTTGCAGTTTATGCAGCCATATCTTTTATGGGCGGCTTAGGTTTTGAGCAAGACGCCTACTCTCATGTGACGCTAACACAAGAAATCATTGGATACCGAATTTATCTTCCGTTCTTTGGAAGAGAATACGTTTGGCTTCCCTTCTACCATTATTTAGGCGCATCACTTGTTCTTCTCTCAGGAAAGCTTGTTTTCCCAGTTTACATATTGCGTTTGCTCTCTGCTTTTTGTTCTTCTTTTGTTCTTATTTTGATATATCGATGGTTGAAGCAATTAGGTGTCAATTCACTCTTCAGAGTTATTTCTGTATTAGCGATCGGTCTTAACGCGTATTGGTTAGCTTACAGCACAATGTCCATGACTGACATTTTTACAATAAGCCTATTGGTTGTATGGCTCTACTTAATTGATAAGTTTTTGAAAAATCATGAAAACAAGTATCTAGCTGTTGCTTCAGTTTTTGTTTTAATGAGTGTTAGCACACGTTATGAAGCATGGCTATTTATGGCTATTTCAACATTCTTTATCTTTGTTTTATCCAACAGAAACTTTGCTTTGTGTACAAGATTAAAGAAAAACATTGTCTCTTGCCTATTTTTTGCTGTGCCATCAATGGTGTTTATCAGTTTTTGGTTATTTTACTGTTATCTTGGAACAGGTGATCCTCTATATTTTACTCATGACCCAACCAAGTTTCTTTGGGGCAATTCTTTGTTTTTCCATAACCTATGTAGTAGTCTTCAAGAATTGGCTACAAATCTTTTCCTTGTGACAGGTGTGATGTGGATTTTTCCTTTTATCCAAGTCTTAAAAGGTCAAAATAAACCATTATTTACCCACTTTAGTTTGTTGATGCTTTTTTACTTGATTTTTCTTGTTTATCAATTATATCAGGGTGTAAACGCTGGATTTGTTAGGTATTGGTTGCCTTTTCTTCCCCTATCAGCGATAGCTTTTGGTGTGACATCTAATAGATACAAGAGTAAATGGCTTATTCTGTTCTATGTGATTGTTCTGGTTGTTTCTGTTGTTTCTTCAGTGATTGGTATGAATCAAATCTTAGCAGACCATTCAAGCTACATCGAAACGTTTGGCTCAGACGAAAGTAGGCTTTGAAAATTGATATTTTTGATTTTTTTTGGTGGTGTTCTGGTTTTGGAACGTTTTGTTTCTTCAGTAGAACTAAAAGCCACATCCTGCAACATCTATATTTGAGAGTTCAACAATTGGCAAAAAAGAAAACCCTCTTTATTTCAGCCCTACTTGTTGCCCTAATCACAGTTGCAGCCGCCATTTTTATATCCGCACAATTGGATTCTGGCCTCTTTATCTTTAGTCTAAGTACTTACCCAAAAAACGCAACAGTCCTGGCTGCACAGAACCTAACAATCAGAGTAGACGCCGCCTACATCAAAGGCACAGCTGAACCTCTCACGCTCTCAGCAACTGGCGGTCCAAACGGAACCCAATTCCAATTCAGCAACCAAACAGGAACACCCAACGCAACCCAGCCCTTAAGCAGCTACCTAACAATTTCAGTGCCCACCTCAGCAGCACCCGGCTCATATCCACTCTATGTCTTCTCGGCTTCGAAATACCAAACCAGCAACGCAACATTCAACCTAACTGTTTTGCCTGCGGAAACCCCGGTTTCAGGCACAGTCACAATACTTTCCCAAGTAACAGTTAAAGGAGCAACCCTCGACGTTATCCCAACAGACATACTCTTTAAAAACAACGCCACAGGCCAAGTCTACCAAACAAAAATCAGCAGATTCTCCGATACCACTGTTGCTCCTGGAAAAACAGGAAACTACACCATTTCACTGCCAAACCAGCAAAGCTACGACGTCGGATTCTACTGCTTCAGCTTCCCCCACTACATCCCAATCTATCGCGCAGCCACAAGCGGCGTTGAAAACGG
>CAYNAR010000038.1:0-2554 GCA_964395625.1 uncultured Gammaproteobacteria bacterium
ATATTATCCTTATACTCAAAATACAAATAAGGCAGATGTTGGATCAGGAGATAGTGTTGTATTTACTCTTTATGTTAATGGAACAGATGTAAGCAATCAATTCTCATCAACAACAGCAACATTAATGTTTAATGGAACAACATATACTCCTGATACAACAGATAGAACAAATCAAAATTACACTAAATTTACAAAAACATTATACACAACAATAGGAAATTCAACAGGAGCAAATACTCCTTATAATTGGAGTTATAGCATTAAGAACACAACAGATATCCCTTTAAATGTTACAACAACAACAAATACAATTAAAGTTTATACAATGGCAGTAAGAGAATGTTTGGCAGGAGATAGGTATATCTTAAATGCCTCAATAAAAGATGAGGAGTTAAAAAGTTTAATCAATGCCTCATTAAATACAACAAATATTGAGATAGATCTTTCAATATCATCAAGAGCAAATACATCTGCAACATGGAATTTCAGTAAAACATGGTTAAATAACAATACTGTTTATATCTGTGTTCCTCCTAATGTTTTAACTTATTCATCTTACAAGATTGATTTTACTGTGGGATATAAGGCAGATGATTATGTGCAGGAGTTTTATTATATGGATAATGGCACAATAGACAGCACAAATTATTTCAATTCTTATACAACAAATCCTCTCTCATTTTATGATCTTGCATTAGTTGATAGCACAACATTTTTGTTTAAGTTTAAGGATGAGAATAATTTGGAGGTTGATGATGCAATTGTTCATGTTTATAGATATTACATTGGAGATGGAGTTTTCAGAGAAGTTGAGAGAGCAAAGCAGGATAACAATGGAGAAACCCATGTGCATTTAGTTGAGGAGGATGTAATTTATTATTTCTTGATTACTCAATATGGTAATATAATTTATACCTCCTCAGAATATAATGCAAAATGTCTTGATACTCCCTGTCAGATACAATTAACTGCATCCACAAATTTTGTTGAATTTCCAACAGATTATAATAAAATAAATGGAACATCATATACCTTAACATCCTCAAAAACAACAAGAACAGTTACATTGAATTATGGATCAAATGCAACACAGGTTGTTAATTTATCTTTATTTAAGGTTGTTAATGGAGTTGTAACATACATAAATACAACATCTGAAACAGGAACATCAGGATCATTAACATTAAGTGTGCCATTATCTCAGGGTAATGAAACCTTTTTTGCATCAATATTTGCAAATGGAGAATGGATCAGATCTGAATGGATTGATATGAAAGAAAAGGCACAGGATTATTTTGGAACAACAGGAGCAATATTAGGAGGCCTGTTGGTTTTAACATTGATCTTTATGGCAATATCTGAGGGAGTTATGCTTATAGTTGTTGGAATAGTTGCAATATTTGTAATTGTTGCAATGCAGTTAGTTGATATGAGTTGGTTGGCCATAATTTCAATAGTTGTTGCAGGAGCATTGATAATTTGGAAAATGACGAATGGAGGTAACAAGAGATAATGGCAGAGGATGGATTTAAGAATTTACTTTATGGATTTATATTTTTCTTGCTATTTGCAGTTTTACTTATAACAATTGTTAATGAGCAGGGAGTAATGTATAGCAAAGATGTTTCAGAGGTTACAGGTGGATCATTAAATGTTACAGCATTTAATAATTCAATTACAACAATAACAGAGGATGTTGAGGATTATAGAGAGAGATTTAGTAAAGGAAATATATTTGTTGCATTGGGAGATGTAATTTTTACAGGAATATTTGAAATTGCAGGATCAATGGTTGCCATAATTGTAACTCCATTTACTTTACTATCAGGAATAATGCTTAATGTTTTACACATTCCTAAGTTTGTAACTGATGTTGTTATGGCCTTAATTGGATTGGCAATAATATTTGCAATTTGGAGGTTAATTAAAATAGGAGATTAAAATGGATAGAACAATAGAACAAATTTTCAGAGATGATGATACAGATGAGAATTTTATGAGATGGCCTCCTGAAACTCCTAAGGATCAGGAATTAGCAGGAGTAAATAATTTAAATGATGATTATACACCTCATGATCCTCCAAAAAGAGAATATCATTATTTAAATTTCATTGATTTTGATAAATATGGAGTAGTAATGAACAATGAATAAACAAGAATATAAACAAATAGAAATCATTATTGAAAAAATGATAAAGCAGATAAACTCAGATAAATTAAATTATGAGGATAGCATTGTCTATCACAGGAGTTGGTATGGCTTATGATTATCCAACAACAATAAATGCATCAAATGGATTAACAGAAATAACAAATTATGTTGATACAGTTACTCAGCATTGGTTTGGAAATATGCTTTTGATAGCAATTTATGTGATCATCCTGATAGGAGTTTATAAAGCAAAAGACGATTTTGCAGGAGCAACGGCAATTGCAGGATATGGAACATTTTTAATTGGTTTATTATTTTGGATGGGAGGAATGATCACAGGATGGATGTTTGCAATAGTAATTGCAGTTGCAATTGTTGGAGCAATGGTTTTATGGGGATCTA